>DATIZQ010000062.1:0-5877 GCA_035517015.1 Candidatus Acidiferrum sp.
TGCCGCGCGTGGCCAGCCCCAACCGGCATACTTCCGGCATGCCCGGCGTCAGCACAACCGTCCGCTGCATTAGTTCGAAGCGGCCGTTTCGTTCAACCGCTGCCGGTAAGCCTCCCGCGCCGCATCGTACATCCGCTCAGCCTCGCCGCGTTCTTCCAGGCGAATTTGCGGGCCCTTCTGCGACCAGCACTGGTCCACCGCTTTGAGGCACCACTCGGCGCTCTTGCGCGATGCGCGCACCGGTTTCCCATCCACCAGCACGAAGATCGGATTTGTATGCGAGGACGGCAGGATGCGCAGCGCCACCCAACTGCTGCGGGCGATCTTGTAATCGAACGCCACCGGCCGCTCCACTCCGTCGGCTTCGATTTCCTGCCGCGCAACCGCCTCGCCATTCACAATCAGTTCCAGCGGCACTTTGCGCGAGTTGCCGATGCGCGCCCGCTCGAGATTCCAGTAAGGCTTTTCGTCGTAAGGAAGCTTGCGAATGCTCTCGTCGGCCGCTTCATCGAGCAATGCCGCAACATTCGCCGTAACGTGCACCTTCGCCGGTGCAGCCAGCGCGACCTCGCTCGCGCCCGCACCCATCTCGGTCCCGTTCACGCGGAAATCCAGCAGGTGGCTCATGCCGTCGGAAACATAATTACGGCCCTCGCGAATGCCATCCGCCCAATCGCGGTAATCGTGCTTCTCGCGCTGCCGCACGTAACTGCGGCCCAGCCCCACGCGCTCGCCATAGATGCAGGGGAAATCGGTTTCGCCGCTGATGCGCGTGCGATAACCGACATTCAGCGTGTGATACCAGATGTTCAGCTCGTAGGCGTAGGGCGTGTCCACAGTGGAGATGAAATCCACCAGGTTCTGCGTCACGCCCACGATGAATTCGTTGGCGCCGATGCCGTCGAACGGCGGAATTTCATCAGTGGGGAGCTTCTCCTGCTTCAGAGCCAGTCCCCAGCCCGAGTGCGCGAACCCGGCCACGGCGTTCTGCTTCTTGGCCCAGCGAAAAATCGGAATCCCCCAGCTCGGCCAGTCTTCAATGCGTTTGGTGCCCGGGTAATCCTGTTCCGTGAGTCCCAGAAGTACGATGTGGCCGGTGTGGCTCGACGGAAATCCCGAAACCTCCACGTCGTAGCGCATCAGGTTCTCTTTCGTCGAAAGCGAATTGTCCTTGCCCTCGAAGAACGTTTTCTGGAAATACCAGCCGGGACCCCAGCTCAGCACGCTCCCCACCTTCAGGTCCTCGCCCAGGATATAGCGCATCATGTCTGCCGGATACACGCCCTCCGTGGGCTTCTCGTAGTGCGCGCAGCCCGCCGCATGAATGTGATGATCGCCCGAGTACCAGCCTGCTTTCGCCGGATCGATCCAGCGCTCCAAACGGAACGCAAGTTCCATGGGCTGCTCGCCCACATGAATGCGCTGCATCTTTTTTCGATACTCCGGCCCGCGCGTGTACTCCACCGTGTAGTCGCCGGGCGGCAGGGACAGCGAATCTCCGTTTGCTCGATAGACCTGCGGCTGAAACGCGAGATCAGGCGCCAGCCGTTTCGCCTGCGAAGGGTACACGCGCTTTTCGCCATCGCGCACTACAAACGACGCTGTGGTCGGGCGATCATCGGAATCGAAGACGCGCAGCGTGACTTTCGTCGCCGCCTTTGCCGTGAAAAGAAGATCCACCTGGCTGCGGAACCCGAGGTCCTGCGTCCCTTGCCCGACGTTGAATTCCAGGCGCGCCTCGCGCTTCCCGGCATCGCGCGAGTAGAGTTGCAGGATGCGGTACTCCACTTCCAGGCCCGAGAGCCGCGGCCGCATGGGCTGCTTATCGAACATGCGAATATCGAGCCAGCGCCGCGAGACGTTCCACTCCTCGCTGCCCGCCAACATTCCTGCATTCGGACTCTCGGCCGCCAGCACCGGCGTAATTCCCGCCTGGTTGATTACTTTCACCAGAAACGTGCGCCAACCTTGCTCGATCAGCTCAGCCTTCGCCGGCCCCTCTTGCACCTTTACGCGGCTCTCCGGATTGATCTCCACTCCAACCAGGCAGTGCCGGTCCAGAATCTTCTGAATTTCCGCAACCGCCGTGGTGGGCTTCTTCAGTTCCGCTGTCTCGTCGGCGGGCAGCGGCTCGCCCAGAAACTGCAGCGCCTCGAGCAACCGGGACACCTGCGCGGCCAGCGGCTGATGGTCGACGGTTGTGACTACCGGCAACTGCTGCGCCGCAGCTAGATTCGCAAAAACGAACAAAGCAAAGGTTCGCATGCAGGAATTGTATCTCCACTCGCGGGCACCCCGACCCACAGCTCCGAAGGCTTTTGTCGGACGATAACACCTCAAGTGAGATGTTGCGATAGTCTCTTCAGGGACAAGGCAGCCCCGACTCGCTTGCCTGCTCCGCGCAGAGGCTGGTTTCTCTCGTCGACTAAGCCCATTTCCTCGACCTCCACGGTGCACAGAAAAGTCGCAATATCCCCCTCGGACCCTCCACGTGTAATCGCATAAGAATCTGGCGAATGTGATTCCGGATTTCAAAGGGCGCATCCTTCTCTGTCACACCGCTATCCTGCCACAACGTTCTGGTCGTTTTCTAAGCATCCTGTCAGACGATCCATTAGTTCCGAGCGCGTGGGGACTGGCTCCACTGTCCCCGTCCGACGCACCTCAAACAACCTGACCGCTGTCGTGGACAGTGCAGCCTGTCCCCGCCCCAGCCCGCAGCTGCTCTGCGTTATCATCACCCTTTCATGGAAGAGGTTCATATGCACCGTCACGGACCCAACCTGCGCAGAGCCTTCCTCGCTGCCGCGCTGCTAATCTCCACAACGCTGCTGGTCTTAGCCGCCGATCGCCCGCGCATCGTCTTCAGCCGCCTCGCTCCCACGCATATCGGTTTATTCCTCGCCGACGCCGATGGAAAAAATGAACGCCCCCTGCTGCCGGCAACAAGCCTCGACTACAATGCGTCGTTTTCAGCGGACGGCAAGTGGGTGATCTTCACGTCCGAGCGCGACGGCTCGGCTGACGTCTACCGAGTGCATCCCGACGGCACTGGGATGGAGCGCCTCACCGATGGGCCCAGTTATGACGATCAGGCGGCTCTCTCGCCTGACGGCCGCACCCTGGCGTTCGTCTCGACACGCAGCGGCGGCACCGCGAACATCTGGCTTCTGGATCTCGCCGGGCACAAGTACACGAATCTGACGAAGAACGCGAGCGGCAATTTCCGTCCGAGCTGGTCACCGGACGGCAAATGGATCGCCTTCAGTTCCGACCGCGATACCAAGGCCGGCCGGGCCACGCCCTCTTGGGAATTGCTGCAATCGACGGCCATCTATGTTGTCAAACCGGACGGCAGCGGGCTTCGACGCTTGACCGAGCTTGGTGGATACGCCGGCAGCCCGCAATGGTCGCGCGACGGGAAGCGCATCGTCTGCTACCAAGCGACTCCCCGCGACGTTTACCCCACCAGATTTACAGAGAGCGGAACCTCACAGATCGTTTCGATCGATGTGGACACAGGCGCCATCGAGACCCATACGAAGGGTCCCGGCGTCAAAGTGTCGCCGCGGTTTGTCGAAGGCGACATCGCCTATGTCATGAACTTCGGGGAAAAACAGGGGCTCTGGTTCACCGGCGGCCGAAGCGAAGCATCCGCCCGACTGCGTTACCCCTCCTGGTCGCCGGACGGCAAGACCATCGTTTATCACAAGAGCCTGGCGCGCGATCTCGCTCCCGCGCCGGCCTTTGGGCTCGATCCGGGGTTCGAGCTCCTCTCCACCAGGGGGCAAATGCTCTCGTACTCTCCTCGAGGCGACCAACTGGCGCTGACTCCCGGCTACCTAAGCAAGCTCGTCATTATGAATGGCGACGGGTCGAACGTCCGCACGATTTTCGAGGGCGGCAAGAAAGTGGTTGCGTTCCCGACGTGGTCGCCGGATGGGAAATCCATTGTATTTGGAGTCGGCGGCTTTTTTGATCGGCCGGTGGTGGCTGGACAACTCGTGTGGATCCGGCCGGATGGCTCCGGCCAGCGCATGCTGACTGACGGGAAAGCCAGCAGCGGGTTCGCGAGCTGGTCGCCGGACGGCAAACGGTTGGTCTACCGCGTGATGGGCGAAGGACAGCAGGGCCTGCGCATCATGACTCTCGACGACGGCAAAGTCGCGACCCTCACCAACGAGTACGACACGTTTCCCATGTGGTCGCCGCGCGGCGATCGCATCGCGTTCTGCAGCTTCCGCGATGGCGATTACGAAATCTACACCATGCGCTTGGACGGCTCCGAGGTGCGCAAGCTGACCAACAGCCATGGCAACGATGCCCATCCCATCTGGTCGCCCGACGGAAACTGGATCGTGTTCAGCAGCTCCCGCCGAGGCTTCAAGGATGAGGCCATGCTCGACGAGTGGGGCCCGCAGCCTTACGGTGACCTGTACGTCATGCGACCCGACGGCAGCGATGTCCGCCAGTTGACCGACAACCAGTTCGAGGAAGCCACGCCCGCCTGGCGTCCGTGAATCCCCCGCCGCATTCGTCTCATCACTAAACTATGCCCGGTACTCTGGAATTCCTGTCTTTAAACAGTCCCCCGCCCGAATCCACTCCATTGCCCAAGGACCTCCCCACGGACGACGAGCTTCTCGATTCGTACTCCCGCGCCGTCATCGGCGCCGCCGAAAGAGTCAGTCCCTCGGTCGTGAATATCGAAACGCACTTCCGTTTCCGCGGCCGCGAATCGGGCGGCTCGGGCTCAGGTTTCCTCTTTACGCCGGATGGTTTCATCCTCACCAACAGCCACGTCGTTCACGGCGCTGTGCACATCGATGTCACGCTGGCGGACGGCCGCCGCTGCCACGCTTCACTCGTCGGCGACGATCCCGACACCGACCTCGCCGTCATCCGCATCGACGCGCCGAATCTCGTGCCCGCGGTCCTGGGCGACTCGCAGCAGATCCGTCCCGGCCAGCTCGTCGTCGCCATCGGCAATCCGCTCGGGTTCCAGTGCACCGTCACCTCGGGAGTTGTCAGCGCCCTGGGCCGCTCGCTGCGCGCGCAATCCGGCCGCCTCATCGACAACGTGATCCAGACCGATGCGGCGCTCAATCCCGGGAACTCGGGCGGACCGCTGGTCACGTCGCGCGGCGAGGTGATCGGCGTCAACACCGCCGTGATTCGCGGCGCGCAAGGCATCTGCTTCGCCACCGCCATCAACACCGCCAAATTCGTAGCCGCCAGGCTCATTCGTGACGGGTTCATCCGCCGCGGCCACATCGGCATCGCCGCCCAGGACGTTCCGCTCCCGCGCCGCGTAGTGCGCTTCCACAACCTGCTCGTCGAGAGCGGCCTGCGCGTGGAAGAGGTGCAGCCCTCCAGCCCCGCCTCCGCAGCCGGCATGCTTCGCGGCGACATCATCATCGAATTCGCCGGCCATCCCGTCGCCGGCATCGATCACCTGCACCGCTGGCTGGCCGAGACCCAACCCGGCGCACAATCCACGATCACGATCCTGCGCGGAGCCGAGAAACTGACCCTGCACGTGATGACCAAGGTGGATTAGTCACCGCGATCCGCCTTGTCACGAGTGCGGTACTCAGGCACACTGTCTGCATGCCTGCACCGAAGACAAAGAAGACGAGCGCCTCACCCCAAGCCCAGCTCGACATCTTCATCGACAAGTACACACCCGAGATCGCCGCTCTGGCCCGCGCGTGTCTGGCGAAAATGCGCGCCCGGCTGCCCGGCGCGACGCAGCTCGTTTATGACAACTACAACGCTCTCGTCGTCGGATTTGGCCCGTCGGAGAAGACCTCACACGCGATCTTCTCCGTAGCCATGTACCCGCGCTGGGTGAACCTGTTTTTCCTGCAGGCCGCC
>DATIZQ010000063.1:0-42419 GCA_035517015.1 Candidatus Acidiferrum sp.
TCGTCGAGAATCCAGAACGATCGCCCGTGCGTCCCCACTACCACATCATCTCCATGAATCACCAGGTCGCGCACCGACGTCGCCGGCAGATTCAGTTGCAGCGATTGCCACGTTTCGCCGTCGTTGAACGAAACCCATACACCGCGCTCCGTTCCGGCGAACAGCAATCCCCGCCGCACCGGGTCTTGGCGAACCGTATCCACAGGCGCGTTCTCGGGCAGGCCGTTGACGATCTGCCGCCACGTTTTTCCGCCGTCGTGTGTGGCGTAGATGTACGGCTTCAGATCATCCACGCGGAACCGGCTCACCGCCGCATACACGGTCCCAACATCAAAGTGCGACGCATCGAGCTGCGCCACCTTGCT
The DNA here is from genome assembly GCA_035517015.1 of Candidatus Acidiferrum sp. Classification (GTDB taxonomy): domain Bacteria; phylum Acidobacteriota; class Terriglobia; order Acidiferrales; family UBA7541; genus Palsa-295. Next base: position 366 of record DATIZQ010000063.1, read on the forward strand.
CCACGGCGTCACTTCCTTCGGAGTCACGTTCGACCAGTTCTTCCCGCCGTCGCGCGTCACCCAAATCAACCCGTCGTCGGTTCCCGCCCACAGCACGTTGGCGTCAATCGGCGACGGCGCCAGCGAATACACCTCGCCTCGGTGCCTGCCCTCCGACCCAGCTCCCTTTGCCAGCGTCCCCAGATTCGCCGGCATGACCATCTCCGGCCGCGAAAGATCGGGGCTGATGATCTCCCAGCTCTCTCCACCGTTCGTCGTCTTGAAGACGACATTCCCTCCAAGATATAGACTGCGCTTGTCCGCCTGCGAAAAAATCAGCGGCTCCGTCCGCACGAACCGGTATTGCCCCGTCCGCAGAACCATCGGTGAGACGTCCCGCGTCTCGCTCGTGATCATGTCGAAGCGCGTGACCTTACCGCCGAAAATGTAATTCGGGTGCAGCGGATCGGGCGCCACGTAGCCGTACTCCTCCACCCCCACGGGATGCCAATCGCGAAACGTGATTTCGCCCCAATCGCTTCGGCTCGCGGTGCCCGCCGACCCGCTCTCCTGCTGCCCGCCGTACACCCAATACGGAAACTGGTTGTCCGTGATCACGTGGAAGAACTGCGCCGTCGGCTGGTTGTACCACGAGCTCCACGTCTCGCCGCCGTTCACGCTGATCGTCGCGCCCTGATCCACGCCGAGGAAAATGATCTGGGGATTCTCCGGATTGACCCACACCGAGTGATAGTCGTCACCGCCCGGCGCGCCCTTGATCGCGGTAAAGCTCTTGCCGGCGTCCATCGAGCGGTACAGCGACGTGTTGCAAACGTAGATTTCGTCTTTGTTGTCCGGCGCCACCGTAACCCACGCAAAATCGTCGCCGCGTCCCCACACGCGCCGCTCGTCGTTCACGCGCTCCCAGCTTTCGCCCGCGTCGTCCGACCGATAGACGCCGCCAAGCAGCGGCGCGTCGACCATCGCATAAATCCGGTTGCCGTCGCTCGGCGCCACGCCGATGCCGATTCGCCCGAGCCCTTGCTCGTTCGTCGGCAATCCCTTCATCAACGGCTTCCACGTATCGCCGCCGTCCGTCGATTTGAAGAGCCCGCCCTCGTGACCTTCGATCGAGCCCTCCCACGGCACCTGCCGCGCCGACCACATGTCGGCATAAATGATCTGCGAATCCTTCGGATCGAACGCCAGATCCATCGCGCCCGTGTTTTCGTCCTTGTACAAGACCTTCTTCCACGTCTCGCCGCCATCGGTCGAGCGAAACACGCCGCGCTCTTCGTTCGCCCCGTACGGGTGCCCCAGAACCGCGGCGAAAACGCGGTTCGAATCGTGCGGGTCGACCAGCAACCTCGGGATCTGCTGCCCGTCGCGCAGCCCCAGATGCGTCCACGTCTTTCCCGCGTCCGTCGATTTGTAAATCCCGTCGCCTACCGAGAGGTCGGGCCGCTGCAATCCCTCGCCGCTGCCCACGTAAACAATGTCCGGATTCGACGGCGCCACGGCGATCGAGCCCACCGACTGCGTCGGCTCCTTGTCGAAGATCGGCTTCCACGTCAGCCCGTAGTCCGTGCTCCTCCACACGCCGGCGTTCACCTGCGCCATGTAAAAGAGATTCTGTTTCCCCGGCACGCCCGTTGCCGCCACGGTTCGCCCCGCGCGGAACGGCCCAATGCACCGCCAGCGCATCCCTTGATACAGTTGCGGGTCGAACTGCTGCGCTACCACGACCGAAGCCATCACGAGAAGAATTCCGATGCCGCAAAGAATCCCTGCAAACCGCGCGCTCGTATTACGCCGTTGAAATTGCATCTATGCCCCTCCGAAAACCGCACACGTTATACCAAATTGCGCGCCCGATGCGGTTGGAAACTCTCTGTCGCCTGCCTCCCACATTTCGGCCACAAACTTTTGCGCGGCTGCTATCATCGGCACGCATGTTCAAGCGGAAAAACATCGACGAGACGCGCGAAATCACGGACAAGGGTTTTCGCGACAGCATTTTCTTCGAGCCCTACAAGCGGGTTGCGCAGCGCAGCGAGTACGTGTGGTGGCGGTTGCGCGGTTCGCCCGGCCCGAAGGTGCCGCACATCGTGAAGCAGCGCACTCTTGCGGAATTTGGGCAGCGTTTTGGTTTGCAGGTGATGGTGGAAACGGGAACGAACCTGGGCCACATGATCAACGCGCAGAAGGACCGCTTCCGCGAAATATATTCGATCGAGCTCGACACCTGGCTCGCGGCACGCGCGACGCGCAAGTTCGCCGCGTGGCCCGGCATTCACCTTTACCAGGGCGACAGCGGCAAAGTCCTCCCGGCGATCATCCCGAATATCGCCGAGCCGGCGCTTTTCTGGCTCGACGCCCACTGGGGCGCCATCGACGCGCCCATCCGCCAGGAACTCGAATGCATCTATCATCACCCCGTGCACGAGCACGTCCTGTTGATCGACGACGCGCGCTATTTCGACGGCAGCAACCGCGATTATCCTTCCGTCGACGATCTGCGCGCGCACGCCGCGCGCGAATATCCCGGCAGCGTCGTCGAAGTGAAGGACGACATCATTCGCATCTACAAGCCGAAATAGCGAATCGCCTCCCTCCTTTCTGTTTTCCGTTTTCTAACTGCTCTTTGCCTTTCCCCTTTTCTCTTTTCTGTTTTCTATTTTCCGCTAAGTGCTGTCAGCAGCGCCGCGCCGTTCGGGCTTCCCAGCCCCGTGCAGGCGTCCCAGCCAGGGCCCGCCGAGTAATTTCCATTGTTTCCCGACGCGACGTCGTGAAACGTCGCCTCCTCTTTCGCTGAGTAGAGCAGCGGATTCACGAATCCCACATTTGCCGCGAGCGATTGATTGATGCGCGCCAGCAATCCCGCCCACAGCGGAGCGACTGCGCTCGTGCCGCCAATCACGGTCGCCTGGCCGTCGACGAAAACGTTGTAGCCTGACTCCGGGTCCGCGTTGCCCGCCACGTCCGGCACACCGCGCCCGGCGAAACCATTCGGAGCCTTCGGAACCTTCGCGGTCTGCTGGTGGGTCGGCAGCGCGAATACCTGGCTAACGCCGCCGCCCGTCGCTCCCTCACCCGCCGACAGTTCGTTCCACGCCTGCTCGCTGCCGATGCTCGTTCCTGAAATCGCGAGCTTTGTCCCGCCGCATCCGATCACGTAAGGGCTCGCCGCGGGAAAATCCACGGTCGGCGCGCCGCTCGAATCTCCATCCGACGCGCCATCGTCGCCGGACGCGCACAGCACCGTCACGCCCATCGTCGCGGCATCCTGGCACGCGGAGTTGAGCGAGTCTCGCGATTGCGCCGTCCAGGAATTCTCGGGTCCACCCCAACTGATCGAAATGATCGACGGCTTCCGCGTTGCGTCGTGCGCAGCCGTCGTGACCGCGTCGATGAATCCCTGGTCCGTATTCGGCGCGAAGTAGACCGCAATCTGCGCGCCGGGCGCAATCGAGCCCGCCACTTCGATATCGAGTTCGACCTCGCCATCGGGTCCGCTCGGATCGCCGGTAGGCGAGTTCGCCGCGCCGTCAACGGACACTGCCGTGACCGCGGGCGCAGAAATTCCGAGGCCACTGAAAAACGATTTCAGGTCCGGCGCGCTGTAGCCGCCGCCCAGCTCGATAATCGCGATGCACTGGCCCGCGCCGTTTGCACCTGAAGGGAATCCGTAGGCCTGCGCTACCTGGAGCGGCGAGTAAGAAGCGGACGCCGCCTGCGCGTGAACGCCCGGCTTTTTCTTGCGCAGCCGGAAGTGCGCTTTGGCTTGCGGGCGATTGTCGAGACCGAGCACGCTTTCGACGACGCCGTCGAGGTCGGCCGGAATCGTGAGGTTGCCGGTGCGGCAGCGGAACCTGCCCTGCGGATGTTCGTAGCAGCGCAGATTCGCTCCGAACGCTTCGTTGAACGCCTCCACGGTTCCGCTCACCTTCACGCAGCGCGCGCCGGAATCCTCGCTGACCACCTTCAGGCCATGTGCCGCGGCAAAGGCGCGAATCTTTTCGATGTCGTCCGCGCGCGCTCCGTGCGTTCGCGCGAACTCTTCGCGGCTCAGGTACTTTCTCTTGCGCGGTGGCCGCGCGCCCATCTGTTCGATAGACGGGAACGCGTTCGCCTTCGAGCCGCGCCGCAGGTACACCGTCACTTCAATCTGTTCATTCGGATCGGCGGGCCCCGCATCCTGCCCGCCTGGGAACGGCCGCCGCGCGCTGCCCTTCAGCTCCACCCGAGCCTGTCTCTTTGCCATGGTCTCCTCCACAAACACTCAAAGTGATCGGCCGGGTTTCAGAAGTATATTCCCACCGGGCGAAGGAAGTTGCGCGGAACGAAAGCGGCACGCGAAGGGTCCGAAGTTGTATCGATTAGAACGGGCCGCGACCCTTTGTTTTCTTGGAGTTACGGGTGATTCTGTTTCCACTCGTGTATCGAACAGAATTCGCCGCTCGACGACGGAGGATACCGAGGCCGCAGATCGAAAAAGTGTACCGATTGACAATTCGTTTGTCCTTTGTTTTGTGTGTGTTACGGCGCTTTTCGTTTGCAAGGTGTACCGATTGAAACTGCAGTGGCGAGGTGGCAAGTGGCTAGAGAGGACGCGTGACCGCGGTGCGTTTCGCGTTTTTTGGCGATTAGAGCGGGGTGCCGTTGTTTGTTTTCTATGACTTACGGGGTGTTCTAATATTCGAATTTGGCGATTAGCCGCCTTCGCACTTCGTGCTTCGGCGGCCAGGGAAAAGCAGGGACGAGGGGCGGGGGCGAGGGGCGGGAAAGGAGCGGAGGAGTCCCGGAGCGCCGGGGCTCCGGCCCTTGCCAAGCTACGTCCCATCGCCGTGATGTCAATTTTATCGAACATAAAAACGGGCCACGGTAGCACGAGTCGCGAAAAATAGGTAGGTTCAAAATTCGAGTAGTAGTCCTAGAACCAGGGTAAGGGCAAAGGGAGCGGGGCCCAAAGGCCTTGACGCTCCATACCACGTAGTGGTATATACCTCAGTGTGATATTCATTGAGTCGAGGGCGTTCACGCGGCGGCTTCAGAAGCTTGCGAGAGACGCCGAGGACTCGGTCCTGACTGCGATTCAAAGCGCCCTCGTGGAAAACCCGGTCCGCGGAGATATTGTGAAGGGTCTCGGAGGGATTCGGAAGGCTCGCGTAGCGAATCCAGAACGCGGAAAGGGAAAGCGCGGCGGCTTTCGGTACATGTACTTGTATCTCGAGCGCAAAGGCCACATTCACTTGCTGTTCTTGTTCGACAAAGACGAACAGGAGGATCTTAATCCAGCACAGCGCTCGTTCCTCCGACAACTGGCCGAGCAGATCAAGGAATAGGGGGAGAGACGATGGGCAAGAAAGTCAAAATGAAGGTCTTCGACGAGCTCCGTGAGTCCCTTGAGGATGCGCTGGCGTTCGAACAGGGTGGAGGTACGGATTTGCGAGTCAGCGAGCTTCCGGCTCCTCCGCGGGCGCTGCGGCCACGAGATATTCGCGCCATTCGCCGCTCGCTGAACGCGAGCCAAGTGCTCTTCGCGCGATTCTTGAACGTAAGCCCGAACACGATTCGGAGTTGGGAGCAAGGGACGCGGCGCCCTCAGGGAGCGGACCTGAAGTTGCTCGCAATCGCACGGAAGAATCCGAAAGCTCTGTTGAGAACGTAGTAGGCCGCCGCTCCAACGCACCCTAGCTTCGAGCATCTCCTCCTTTGTTTCCTTTGCCCTTGGTGCGCTCACCTTCCGATTACGATTTCGCGGGGTGGCAATTCCCGATAGACTCTCCCGAGCACGCAAGGCTCACGCTCATGCTGAAACGGCTCTTCTCACACTATATGGCCGACGAAGTGCGGCCGATGCTCCGGCTGGCGATTCCGATCGTCATGGCGGAGCTCGGCTGGATGACGATGAGCATCGTGGACACGATGATGGTGGGGCGGCAGGCGGAGAGCGCCGTCGCGATCGGGGCGGTGAGCCTGGGCAGCATCCTTTATTACGTGGTGGCGATCTTCGGCACGGGCTTGATGCTGGGGCTGGACACGCTGGTTTCGCAGTCGTACGGCGCCGGCGACATCGCGGACGCGCACCGTTCGCTGGTGAACGGCGTCTATATCAGCCTCGGCATGGCGCCGATCCTGATGGGAATCGTGTGGCTGTGGGAGCCGATCGTCCGGTCGTTCAACATCGCGCCATCGGTGATGAGCCAGGCCGCGCCGTACCTGCGCGCGCTGAATTGGAGCACGCTGCCGCTACTGCTCTATTTCGTCTTCCGGCGCTACCTGCAGGGAGTGAACCTGGCAAAACCGGTGATGTTTTCGCTGGTTTCGGCGAACGTCGTGAACTTCGTGGGGAATTGGGTGTTGATCTACGGCCACTGGGGATTCAAGGCGATGGGGACGGTGGGCTCGGGATGGTCAACGTGCGTGGCGCGCACGTACATGGCGGCGGTGCTGATGGTCTATGCCGTGTACCACGACGTTCGCTACAAGACGGGATTGCGCAACGCGTCGCGCCGTCCGCATTTTGCGCGCGTGTGGAAGCTGCTGAGCCTGGGCTTTCCCGCCGCGACCCAGTTGGGCATCGAAGTCGGCGTATTCGCGGCGGCCGCGACTTTGATCGGCAGGCTGGGAGCGATTCCGCTGGCCAGCCATCAAATCGCGATGAACACGGTGAGCTTCACGTACATGGTCCCGCTGGGAATCGGCGGCGCCGCGGCGGTACGCGTGGGGCACGCGCTGGGGCGGCGGGATGCGGAGGGCGCGAGCCGCGCGGGTTGGACCGCCATGGCGCTCGGCGCGGGTTTCATGACCTGCATGGCGCTGGTGCTGTGGCTGGTGCCGAGCTACGTCGCGCGAATCTATACGCCGGACCCGGAGGTGATTCGCGCCGCGAGCCAGTTGCTGTTTGTCAGCGCGTTCTTCCAGCTCTTCGACGGCCTGCAGACGGTGGCAACCGGCGCGCTGCGAGGAGCGGGCGAGACGCGCACTCCGATGGTCTGCCACCTCGTGTACTACTGGGTTCTCGGGCTTCCGCTCGGCGCGTACCTGTGCTTTCACGTCGGGCTTGGGGCGGCGGGACTCTGGAGCGGCCTTTGCCTCGCGCTGATTCTGATCGGAATCACGCTGCTCTATTTCTGGCGACGGATGGAACGCTCCTTCCATGTGGCCGCTTCGTCCGACGCGGGTTTGACGGCGGCAGGCAGGGCCGTCGAGTAAACTGCAACGGGAGGCTATGCAGCGAACTTCTGCGGCACCGCCTCCCGGTCTGTGGAGAAACTCCATCAGGGATGCAGCGGTATTCCCTCAGTCTCCGCAGCGTTCATGGAGGGAGCGGTTGCGGGTTGAGCTTGATACTGCCTGGGATGCGCAGGGATTTCACCTTACCCAACGATTTGTTCCTCTTGAGCTTCTTGCTTGCTGCTTTCCGCTTGGTCATGGTTGATCCTCCTGAGTATGTACTAAACCGAACCGGATCTGTGTTGTTCGCAGCTAATGGACAGGCGCCGGGCAACCGGTCACAGCACAGTTCTCCAGATAGCCGGTTAACGTGACTCCGATTTTGTCCGAGGAATAAAAGACGCCGGAGAGGTTCACGATTGGAGTATCACCGGGACCAACGTAGCGCGTGATCGAAGCGTTGATGAGGGCGGAAGGCGTGCTGAGAGTGCCACCAGAGACCGAACCCGCGAAAGAGGGAAAGGGTTTGTTCTCGAAGGCGGTCGTAATGTATCCGTTGGGCACGAGATCTGAATCGGTCAAGCCGCCTGTCGGATCCTCATTGAAAGAAGAGTTCACGTTCTGAATCACCAGGCGGTAGCCCGTGGGTACGTCCGCGAAATTGATCGAGAATAGCTCGTAGCCGCCGCCCAATGTGTTGAATGTCTGGTGGCTCTGGTACGGAAGGCGGGTCGAGGTTTCCGCGTCCAGCGTAACGGCTGGATTCGCGGTTGTGTTCACGACCTGCACAAGGGCCGCGACGGTGGCATGAACCGCCTTCGGCGCGGCGACACTCAGGAGCATTGCCGTCAGCGCGACCGCGCCGACTCCCATCAACAGCCGTTTCGCAAATTGCATCGTGGTTCTCCTCTTCAGCCTGAGATTGGTGGTTCAACGTCTTGAAATCGACGCGCGCTACAGTCTGCGCAGCTTGTCGCGAAGCTTGGGGTCAGCACCAACGCTCAACAATCCCATCCCGAGCAAGATGAGTGTGGCGGGCTCGGGCGCCGGAGCGGTCCCTCCTCCGCCACCGGACGTCGTAACATCGAAGGCCCAATTGGCGGTGTCGTCGGCGCACGTAGTGGTGCTGCCGACCACGTTGCAGGTTTGAAAGGCGCCGCCCGTCAAATCGAAAAAGCCATCGCCGAGTTCGCCGCCCGCGCCCTCGTCAACCGCGACAGGGATGTAATTGGCATCGGAAAGCAGAAAAGTGTAGGTTCCCGGGTCGAGAGTGAGCGACATCGTGATGTCGCCGCAAACATCGCCGCCGATGTCGACCTGACCAGCGGGAGGGCAACCCATGAAGGAGCTGAAATTCGTGAACGTGTCGGCAGTGGCGATGGCATCGCCCAAACTGTCCGTGAGGATCTCGGCTCCGGAACCTGTGCCTGAGAAGATTGCGAGCAGAGGATCGAAGCCGCCCGCGGATATCGCTGTTCCGCTGCCATTGGTCCCGCCGCCGAAACTCCAGGTCTGGAGAACCACGGTTGACGAAGCTGTGAGCGTCAAGGTCTCTGTGGCGTAGTCCTCCGGGCTCGACAACGTGCCCGTATACGAAGTGGTTGAGTCTGCGAGCGCCCTGGGCGCACAAAGGCATGCCGCGACGAACAGGACGATTGGCAGCGAAGTTAGAAACCAACGAGCGCGACAGCTCTGGATCCGCGAAATGGTAACCATGTTTTCCTCCCTACTGGGTCCTCAAGCCGGTAAACTTTCCGGTTCGCAAGCCTCATGATTTTCTCTCTGCGACTCGATGCTGCTCACCGTGGTCCGAGGACTTCGAAGCACGCTCGGCCGCCTCGAGAAGGGCCTCAAAATCGTCGGGTGCCACGCTGGCGCGCCATTGCGCACCCTGACCTTCCGCCCGACCTTGTTCACGGGTGTTGCGGGATGCCACTAAGCAGCCTCCGGAATTGGCGTCTGCGGGTTTCGGATCTGTCGAAGAATCACGGACACTCCCCGGCACTCGGGCGCGGCAGTTCGACAACTGAGTGCTCAATTGTGTAGGCAAGTACGCGAAGAGGGTGGCAGGCGTCAATCGACGGTCAAAAATCCGTGTATTCTTTTTGAATAACCAGCTAACTGGCTGTCTTTGCAGAAGGTTACATCAATGGATTACCTAGATAGGGGTCAAGAGCGATGCGCCCTGTCTTATGCCAGAATCCCCGCACTGGTACGTCGATGCCCAGCCCTGCGAGACACGCTCGAATCATTCGCTTTGGTCTCTACGAGGTGAGCCTCGGGGCACGCGAACTGAGGCGGGAGGGCTCGAAGGTCAAGCTCCAGGACCGCCCGTTCGAGGTGCTCACAATCCTGCTTGAGCGCCCGGGCGACGTTGTAGCGCGGGAGGAGTTCCGCCAGCGGCTGTGGCCGGCGGACACATTTGTCGACTTCGACCCGAGCCTGAACACGTCGATCAACAAGCTGCGCCAGGCGCTGTCCGACGACGCCGAGAACCCCCGGTTCATCGCGACCGTGGGACGCCGGGGATACCGATTCATTGCGCCGACGACGGTCATCGAGGACGAGGGGACCTTGCCGACCGGGGCCGCTTCTTCGTCTCCGGCAAACCTCGAAAAGACCGAGGCAGGCGCGCGGTTCTCGCGACTCTGGACGGGCGTGGTTGTAGCGGTTTCTGCAAGTCTGATCATCGCCACAGTCGTGGTCGGCCGGTTGCTTCCCGAGCCCGCGCCGAAGGTCTTGAATGTGGTCCAGATCTCGCACGACGGGCATCTCGATCCCTGGGGCCGGCTGACGACCGATGGGGCGCGGTTCTTCTTTCTCGATCGCGCCGGCGGCCACTGGAACCTGATGCAGATTGCCGCATCCGGCGGGGAGGTGCAGCCTTTTGCCGAGCCGTCCCAGAACACTCGAATTGTCGACATCTCGCCAGACCGTTCCGAGTTTCTCTCGTTCGCATTTTCCGCCCGGACGCCGGACCTGCCCTTGTCGATCACGCCGGTAGTCGGAGGACCGTCACGGCGCGTTGGCAACATCATCGCGGACGACGCCACATTCGCCCCGGACGGAAGGAGAATTACCTTCACAAGGCCGGACGGAATCTATTCGTGCGAACGCGACGGAAGCCAGGTATAGAAGCTGGTCACCCTGCCTGGCCGCTCGGAAGACCTGCGGTGGTCCAAGGATGGACGGCGATTGCGATTCACGCTCTTCGACGGAGGCGGAAACGAATCTTCCATCTGGGAAGTATCCAGCGACGGGAAGAATCTGCATCGGGTCCTTCGCGACCTGTCCTTTCCGGGGACAGAATGCTGCGGCCGTTGGTCAGCCGACGGCCGCTACTTCTTCTTTGGTTCCGTTCGCGACGGAATCACCAGTATCTGGGCGATTCGTGAGAGCAGCCATTCCTGGTTTTCCGCAGGTCCCAAACCGATCCAGTTGACGTTCGGGCCTCCCAGCTACGGATACGCGGTTCCAAACGGCGATCGCGCAGTGTTTGTGTGGGGTGGCACCGAGAAGCGCGAGTTGGTCCGTTACGACCGGCGATCGCGCCGAGTTGAGCCGGTGCTTCCCGATGCGCCGCTGGTCAGTGATTCCCTTTCGCCCGACGGGCTCTGGTTGGCCTTTCCAATCGGCGGAACGCTCTGGCGAAGCCGGACCGATGGGAGCAGGCGCGAGGCGTTGGTCTCTGGTTTGGAGCCGATCGACCAGGTCCTGTGGAGTCCGGATGGCCGGCAAATTCTGTTCCATAGGACCCGAGGAGCCGAGTTCGGGACGTTTTTCCTCGTGCCTGCGGAGGGCGGGACGCCCACTGAAGTGTCGCTTAGAACCGGCCTGAATGAGCTCTCCTGGTCGCCGGAGGGACAATCCATCGCTTTCGCGAAACATCCTGATGAAGGAGCGTTGGCGGCAACAGGAGGAGCTATTTACTCGCTCGATTTGCGGACTTCGCAGATCAAGAAGATCGCGGGGTCCGAGGGGCTGGTTCATCCGAGATGGTCGCCCGACGGAAGGTTCCTGGCGGCAGTAACGAGTCTCGAAATCAGTCCCGGACGACCGACTCGGCTGAAAATGTTTGATTCGCGGACGCAAAGCTGGAAGGAGATTGCGCAGGGGACGCTGCTGAATCCGGGCGAATGGTCGCGGGACTCAAAATACTTCTATTACCAGGATATCCTCGGAGATGCGGAACCTGTGTTCCGATTTGCGGTTGGAGCGCAGAGATCGGAGTTGCTCTTCGATTTTGCAAACCTGTTGCACGCTGGATACCACCGTTGCGCTTTCGTGCGTTTCGATCCGAATGGAGACGTTATCGCATATCTGACCAGGGGCGAATCTGACTTGTACCGGCTCGATCTGGACCTGCCCTGAAGAAGGTTCCGCCACCGAGGGGGCTACGCTGCGCTACAATCGCAGCGATTTACGACGCGACAAGGACCCGCGGTGAGCCTTACGACCGGCGGTTCCTGCGCGCCCAACTGCGCATTCGATGTCTGACAAGTTCATGGCTCGCGCGATCGAGCTCGCGATCGACAACGTGAAATCGGGGCGCGGCGGCCCGTTTGGCGCCGTGATTGTCAAGGACAGGCAAATCATCGCGGAGGGGACGAACCGCGTGACGTTGACCGGCGATCCCACCGCCCATGCCGAAATGGTTGCGATCCGCGAAGCGTGCAAGAAGCTCGGGAGCTTCGAGCTGAAGGATTGCGAGATCTACACGAGCTGCGAACCGTGTCCGATGTGTCTCGGCGCGATCTACTGGGCGCGGTTGGCGCGCGTCTATTTCGGAGCCGTGGCTGCCGACGCTTCGGCCGCGGGATTCGATGATTCCCTGATCTACGCGGAGATCGCACGTCCGCACGGCGAGCGCAAGATTCCGATGGCTTCCCGGATGCGCGAGGAGGCTCTCGAGGCGTTTCGCGCGTGGGCTGCAAAACCGGACAAACTTCCCTACTGAGGCCGACTCATGCCGATCGTGCTCGGTGAAAACAGCTACGGCGATTCATCCGTCCGGTTGCTGCGTGTGGTGAGGCAACAGGGCCGCGACGACGTGAAGGAAGTCACTTTTGGAATCCGCTTCGAAGGCGACTTCGAGGACGCGCACGCGAAAGGCGACAACCGCAAAATCCTACCGGCCGATACGATGAAGAACACGGTCTACGTGCTCGCGCGGCAGTATCCGGTGGAGGCCGTCGAGGAGTTCTGCCTTCACCTGATCGACCATTTCCTCACGTACAACCCGCAGGTGTCGCGTGTGCGAATCGAGGCGGCCGAAACTGTGTGGGCGCGCGTATCACACGGAGGAAAACCGCACGCTTCGGCGTTCACGCGAGCGGGGACAGAAAAACGAACCGCGCGGCTGGACGGCACGCGAGAAGAGACACAGATTCGCGCCGGGATCGACGGCCTGATGGCGCTGAAGACGACGAGGTCCGCGTTCGAGAAATTCCTGCGCGACCCTTATACGACCCTGAAGGACGACCACGACCGTATCCTTTCCACTACGATTCGGGCGACGTGGCTGTATGAAGGCTCGGAGATTGAATTCGGGCCAGTCTGGCACGGCGTTCGGCAAACGCTGCTCGAAACGTTCATCGAGCACGAAAGCCACTCGCTCCAGCACACGTTGCATGCCATGGGCCAGGCCGTTCTGAACAACTTCGACAACATCCGGGAGATTCACCTCACGCTGCCGGACAGGCGGTACACCCCGGTCGATCTGTCGCCTTTCGGAATGGACAATCCCGCGGAGGTGTTCTCACCACCCGTGGAGGAACCCACAGATTTGACCGAAGCGAGGCTTTACAGGGAGACTCGCTGAGGTAAACAATGAAAGCACCCGATCGCGGATTGCTTGGGGCGTTTGGAGAGGCGTGAATGCCCTCGAAAATCCTTCTGGTTGACGACGAGTCGGCTTCGCGAACGGCGCTCGAAACGCTGCTGCGACGCCACGAATTCGAAGTGCGCATCGCGTCGGACGGCGCCACCGCGCTGGCCGAGTGCGCCTCGTTCCGGCCGGACCTGATCCTGCTCGATGTGCTGATGCCCGGAATCAGCGGGCTCGAGGTCTGCCGGCGAATCAAGGCGACTCCGGAAACGCGCCTGACGCCGGTGGTGCTGATCACCGGCCTTTCCGACACCGAGGATCGCATCAAGGGAATCAACGCGGGCGCCGACGATTTTCTGAGCAAGCCGATCGACTTTAACGAACTGCTAGCGCGCACGCGCTCACTGATCCGGCTGAAGCAGTACACGGACGAACTCGAAAATGCGGAATCCGTTCTGATCAGCCTGGCGCTGAGCATCGAGGCGCGCGACCCTTACACGCGCGGGCACTGCGACCGGCTCTCGAGCATGTCCGCGCAGCTCGGCGAAAGACTGGGAATCTCCGAAGCAGAGATCAAGGCCCTGCGGCGCGCCGGAATCGTCCACGACGTCGGGAAGGTGGCGGTCCCGGATTCGATCCTGCTGAAGCCGGGTCCGCTATCGCAGGAAGAAACGCAAGTGATGCGGCAGCATCCGGTGGTGGGCGAACATATTTGCGAGCCGCTCAAGACATTCCGGCTCGTTCTGCCGATTATCCGGCACCACCACGAGCGGAGCGACGGCTCGGGGTATCCGGATCACCTGCGCGGCAGCGATATTCCGCTGACGGCGCGCATCATGCAGCTTGCGGATGTCTACGACGCGCTGACGACGGATCGTCCTTACCGCAAAGCCGATGACTCGAATACGGCGCTCGGAATCATGACCGAAGAAGCAAGACGCGGCTGGCTGGACCGGGATTTGTTCGACGCCTTCCGTGAAATGATTCGCGACGCCACCATCGCGAAGAAGACGGTTCAGGCTTCGGTAACGCGTTCTTCGCCCGCGTAGATCACGAAGCGCCGCCCGCGCAGGAAGCCAACCAACGTGAGGCGCAGCTCTCGCGCCAATTTGACCGCCAGACTCGAGGGAGCAGAAACAGAGGCGACGACCGGAAGGCCGGCGACAATGGCCTTCTGCACGATTTCGAAGCCGCCTCTTCCACTGACGAGAAGGAGTGAGTCAGAGAGCGGGAGACGGTCCTCGCGCAGCGCCCAGCCGATGACTTTGTCGACCGCGTTGTGGCGCCCAATATCCTCGCGCACGACGAGCAGCTTTCCTCTTGCATCGACGAGCGCGGCCGCGTGAAGCCCTCCAGTGCGTCCAAAGACAGCCTGCGACGCGCGGAGCAGGTCGGGCAGGAGGAGAAGTATTTCGGGCTCGATGCGGAAACGAGGGTTCGGCGGCTGGAGGGTTCGCGCTCGGACCGAATCGATCGAAGCTTTGCCGCAGATGCCGCAGCTTGACGCCACGAAGAAATGGCGGCGCATTTTTTCGGAATCGACGGCGCATTCCGGCGCGATTTCGACCCGCATGACGTTGCCGCGGCTCGGCTCTTCGGTGTCCTGATTGCTCTCGAGCGACAGAATCTGGTCGCGCCGCTGCACAAATCCTTCGGTGAACAGGAATCCAGAAGCCAACTCGAAATCGTCTCCCGGCGTTCGCATGGTGACGCTGAGCGGCTGGTCCCCGACGCGAACTTCGAGCGGCTCCTCGGCAGCGAGGTAGTCTTCCTTGCGCAGGATTTTTCCGCTGTCCCATTCGGAAACCTGCGTCATTTCGACGCTGTGCGGTCTTCGCGGCAAGGCCGATCTCCAAAGGCCGAAGCAAGACGGTTGCGAGGCTTCAAGAATACATCCGGGCCGCGGCCTAAGGAGGCCAAAAACGGGGCTGGCCCGCCCCGAGGGATTCGGGGCGAGCCAGGGGGCGTACAGGAGTGAGGGACTACGAGGATTTCTAGTGCTTGAAGCTTGCCAAGACCTCGCCGGTCAACGGATCGAGAAAGAGCCGGTCAGACCTTTTGTTCGTAAAGTCGAACATATTGGTGAGCGGTCCCGCGATCTGATCGAACGAGCCGGGTCCGATTCGGTCCAAATCCCAATTGTCTTCGATGAACCGGACGATGGAGCTGAAATCGGTGAGCGTGCCATCGACGAAGTTGTCCTTCGCGTAAGGAGAAATGACCAGACATGGAATGCGAGGCCCGTACCCGCAGCGTGCCTGCATGCCGCCCAGGGAGTTCGCACCCGTGCCGCACGCACCGACGCCGGTCAGACCGTCGGCCTTCGATACGGACTGGTTGACGATCGGTCCCATAACATGGTCGTACCATCCGTCCGAATCATCCCACGTGATGAACACAGCCGTGCTGTCCCACACGGGAGAAGCCTGCAGGGCATTAAGGACCGTGACGACGAACTGTTGCTCGTCGAGGGGTGAAGAATTGTTCGGATGTCCGTCCTGCGCACGGTTTGCCTTCAAGTAAGTCACGGCCGGCAGCTGGCCATTCGCCAGCGCCTTCCAGAAGTAGCTCAGATCGTACAGATGGTTGGCCGGACCAGCGTGGCCGATTTCGCTGAGGCTGGCCGGAGGGGTGTGGTGAATGTTCGCGGTCGAGGCGTAATACTCGAAGGGATTGTGGTGAGCGCTGTAGGCCGTCTCGGGCGTGCCGTCGAGGCGATTCGTGGTGGTGCTGCACTGGGCCTTGCCGGCGACGATTGCGGACGGCGTGAATCCGCCCTGGAACCATCCCCAGCTAACGTTGCGCTGATTGAGGAGATCGCCGATGTTCTTCCCAGTCAGGGACGTCTGGTCGGGCGATCCGCAGTCGTCGTAATAGGGGTCGGCGTCTCCGATGACGCTGCCGTCAACAACGTCGTTTTCAAGGTCTCCTGAGCCATCGTCGATCGAGTGGCCGAGGTCCGCGTCGCCAGTGAACCCAGAGGTGACGTTCAGGGCGCCCGGAGTGGAGGGTCCGAAGGTGGTACCGAAGAAATTGTCGTCGAGCGAAAAATGCTGCGCGTAATTCCACAAGGCGGTGACGGTGGCACCGTCGTAGTACCCCATGACAATGCCAGGGCCGAGGGGCGCAAGGTTCGGATAGGTCTTTGCGGAGCAGGGAGTGGCCGTGAACTCTGGGAACTTGTCCATGAGCCCGCTATCGAAGGCCTGCTGTTCCGGGGTGTAGTCGTGATTCTGGTCGCAGGTGTAATTCTCACTGCGGTCGAGCCGGATCGGCGGATAGGGCTGGTTGGGATTCGCGGCCAACAGGCCGGCGGTGAGCCCGTTTACAGCAGGGGTGTCTTTCCTCGCATGGAACTGCGGCTCGCCTGCAATGGCGTCTGAGTTCGGATACGTCCCGAAGTAGTGATCGAATGACACGTTCTCCTGGAAGATCACGACAACATGCTTGATCGGGGTCGTGGTGGGAAAGCTTTCCGCGTTCCTGGCATTATTATTGGGAGGTTGCGCCATCAGACTGTTGGGAGTTACGACGGCCAGATTGACGGCGAGCAGAACGGCCGCCATCCACCGAAGATTCTTCCGGATCATGAAGTCTCCTTAGAGAGAAGTGTCTGGTCCAATCTCGATTCGTCCTCACGCAAGATGGCAGCGAACCGTCGAAGCCACTGTCTTAGAGGCCCTCGGGATCAGACGCCCGCCTGATGTGGATACGCGGCGCGTGTTATTGCCTGATGACAAAGCTGTTAAAAAACTCCGCTAAGGATGGCTGCCCTTTTTCGGCGAGGTATTCGCGGGGGATTCGACGCGAATCGTTCCCATCATTCCGCCGTCTTCATGCTCCAGAATGTGACAGTGATAGACGAACGTGCCCACGGAGTTCGGGTCGCGAAAATCAACACGCACTTTGACTTCCGGGTACTTCGTGGTTACGCCATCCCAGAATGGCACGTTGATCGTGTCTCGCAAGTACGGCTCGTTCACCGGGATGCCGTACCACTCGAGCAGCAAGAAGCGAACCTGATGGATGTGAAATGCATGCACTTCCCGGCTTCGGTTCTCGATGATCCAGTCTTCGACGTCTCCCTGGCGCACCACAATGTTCGGAGTGGACGAGCTCGGGTCAAAGAGCTTCGGTTGCTGGCCTTCAACGGTGAGATAGAAATCGGCTGGGCCGGCGGGATTGCCGGGATCCTGCGGCTTTTCGGAGAAATAGAGCCGCCGAACACGAACGGGTTTGACATTGCCGAGCCATGCTTCGGTCTGCACTGGGGCGGAACCAGTGCTTGCTGGCAGGGGCGTCGGCTCCGCTGCATCGCGTGAAGCCACGATTGTGGCCAACGGGCGTGCGGGATCGTTCTCTCCAATTGGTCCCGTGTTGACGCTTCGCGTCACCAATTCTGCCTTCACGCGTAGAGGCGGGCCGTTCACGACGAACTCGACTCGCCCGCCGGGCGGCACTCCGAGGTGAGTGAGCCAGAGAATCTGCTGACCACGCAGACCGTTCTCGGGGATTGGAGAGCCGTCCAAACCCACAACGCCCACCGGCTGCGCCACACCGTTGAAGACGACCTGCAGATTCAAGTAGGTGATTGCGGAAGCGTTGAGCACGCGCCAGAGCTGCCGCTCCTTGGGCTTCATGCGAATGATCGCGGGCGGGTAGTCGGGATAAGGGACGGGGACAAAATTGATCGATAGATCCTTGGCCGGCGTCCCGGTGCCGGTACCCGTATTCACGGCGTCGCCATCACGATCCAACACCGCAGGCGGAACTGAGGCGGCGCTTCCCGTCGGCATGGCGTTGGGATTTGCGAGGTTCTCGTCGCGGACCACGAAGACCCGATCCGGGAGACCTGCAAGCTGCGGGACCGCGTTTTCGATTCCCTCGACAATGAGAGCGCCGGACGCGCCGCCAAGAACCTGCTCCTTCGTGAATCCGTGCACGTGAGGGTGGTACCAGTACAACCCCGGGGGCTGATCTTCCGGAATTTTGAACTTGTACTCGAACGGCGGGCTCGAAGGATCGATGAGAGTCGCAAGGACGTCGTCCTGATGACACGTGGGCGGAATCATCAGACCGTGGAAGTGAAGATTTGTGGCCGAACGCATCATCGCGCCGCCGCCACATTCGCTGGACATCGGCGAGGCGGCGCTGACATGACCGGCCATCTCCATTGGCGCGGACGGCAGAGCGACATCATTCTTCAAGGTGAGAATCACCTGATCGCCCGGATGGACGCGCAGAGTCGGGGCTTCACGGCCTTCTCCGTCAACGTAGCAATAACGCATCCGGCCCTTGGAATCGACGGAGTTCCGGTACGTCAGGTCGACCCGCAGCACCCCGTTTTCGCTTCGGACCTCGGAAGGGTTGAAAACTGCGCTGGCGGCCGCGGGCCGAGCGCAGGTTCCAGAGTCGTCGGCAAGCGCGCCAGAGACGAGGCCGGACGCGAGAGCCGGAATCACGAGCAGGAGGAAGCGGATTGTGATTCGTCGTGCGTTCAAAAACATGGGCCGGAAGATGACTCAAAACCGAGATGGAGCGAGTGTGGCCCTTGGGAGGCACACTCACTCGCTCATTTGATACGGGCGCCGAGTTAAAGCCAGATGAATGGGGTGTAAATGCTAGGGGCGGACTACTCCGGGAATCCGACGCGGCGGACGAGGCTTGCGTACCGAGGGTCAGAACGGACCGAGTCGAGCCTCGGGTCAAATTTCAACAGGGACATGCAAATGGATCTTTCTTCGTAAGCCCTCTCGAACCAGCGAAAAGCCTCGTCCTTCTCGCCCAGCCACAGGTGAATCGTTCCGATCTCGTAGGGACAAACGAAGTGGTTTCTGAAGTCGGCTTCGAGTTGCCTGACCGTGTTCCGCGCGTCCTGGGTCCGTCCGGCGACCGCGTACGCATAACCCAGGAAACCTTTCGCAAGCGGGCTGTCGCTCAACTCTGCGCCTTTCTGCGCTTCGGCAACCGCCTCGGGCAGGCGATTCATCTCGGCGTACGCAAAAGCCAGGCTCGAGTGGGACATGAAGGCGCTGGGCTCGAGCTCGATTGATTTCTGCGCCTGTGCGGCGGCCTGATCATACCGACGCTCCAACCAAAAATCCTGTGAGGCATCGGAGTAGATGCGAAACGACAGCGGATCGAGCTGCTCGGCGCGCTGAAGTTCTTCCTCCATCTCCTTCCAGCGGCCGACATCGGCCAGAAACATCGCGTAGTTGTCGTGCGCATCCGCGAAATTCGGATTCAGCTCGAGCGCTCGCCGGCATTCCTTCTCTGCTCCGGTCCAGTCCCAATCGTAGATGGTTTTGATCGAGCAAAGAGTGTTGTGGGCGGCCGCGAGAGATTCATCGAGTTCGAGGGCTCTGGCTGCGGCGGCTTTGGCCTTCGGCATCACTTGCTTCGGGGGCAGATACCAGTCGGAAAACCCCGCATACGAATCAGCGAGCCCGGCATATGCCAGTGCGTATTTCCGATCTTTCGCCAAGGCCTGTTGGTAGTAATCGATGCTCTTCTGAAGGCTGGCCTCGTCTCCCTTGTACCAGTGAAATCGCCCTTGCAAATAAAGCTGATAAGCCTCCGAATTCGTGGAACCGCCACTTGCGAGTTGCTTCTGCTCTTGAGGAGTCAACTCCACTTGAACCTGACCGGCGATCTTACGGGCGACCTCGTCCTGCAGGGCGAGGACGTCCTGCAAGTCACGGTCGTAACTGTCCGCCCAAATGTGCTGGTCGTTCGCAGCCCGGATCAGCTGGGCCGTGATGCGAACCCGATCGCCGGCGCGCTCCACCGAGCCCTCGATTACGGCGTCCACTTGCAGTTCCTTTGCGATTTGAGGGAGGGGCTTCCGCGTCCCTTTGTATTGCATCACGGACGTCCTGGAGATCACGCGCAATGCGCTGATCTTCGAAAGATCCGTTATCAACGCCTCGGTCATGCCGTCGGCGAAATAATCCTGGTCAGGGTCGTGCGAGAAATTCTCAAGCGGCAGAACGGCAAGAGAATGAATCTGGGCCGGAGCGGCAGGTCCGAACAAGCGCTGGCGGAGCCCCCCGAAGCGCAGCGCGAGCGCAATCAGCACAATCGCCGCGACGCCAAACGCCCCAATCACGACGGCCTTGCGGCGACGGTTTGTCTCCGGCTCGGAGGGAACTTTAGATGAAGTCTGGACGGCGAGACGCCGGAGGTCCGCCAAGAGGTCCTTCGCGGACTGATAGCGGTGCTCCGGCTGTTTCTCCAGGCACTTCAAGATTACCTGTTCCAACTCCGGCGAGATCCGAGGGTTCATGGCCCGAGGCGCCACCGGTGTTTGGTGCAGGATCGCGTCCGTCAGCCGCGTCACGGTTTCTTCGCGGAATGGCCGCTGCCCGGTAGCCATCTCATAGAGCACGGCGCCGAGCGCGAAAAAATCGCTTCGCGCGTCTGCGCCTTCGCCTTGCAACTGCTCGGGTGAAATGTACGGCAAAGTCCCGGAAACAGAAGCTGCTGCCGTCCGACTCAGTGTGTCCGCGATTGTCATGTTCCCGGCGGGCAGCAACAGTGTGGCCAAGCCGAAGTCGAGAAGCTTCGCCTGACCTTTCGGAGTGATCATGATGTTGCCGGGCTTCAGATCGCGATGGACGATGTGGTTTTCGTGCGCTTCATCCAAGGCCGAGGCAATCTGCGCCCCCAGAGAAACGATTTCCTTTTCCGGTAAGGGCCCTGATTGAATCCGGTGCGCGAGAGATTCCCCCGCGACGAATTCCATGGTGAGAAAGTCGACACCATCGTCGCGGTCGAAGTCGTGGACGGTCGCTACGTTGGGATGATTGAGCTTCGAAAGTGCAAGCGCCTCTTTTCGAAAGCGCTTCCGAGCTCCCTCATCGGCGAGCAGGCCTGCGGGCAGGACTTTCAGGGCGACATCGCGCTCCAATCGCACGTCCCGAGCGCGATAGACCACACCCATCCCTCCCTCACCAATTTTTTCCGTGATGCGGTAGCGACCGAGCGTTTTGCCGATCATTCGGAGGGACCGAATACTTGCGGGCCATCTTAAGGTGCAGGCCTAGGCAAGTCAATCGGGAGCGGGCAGGCGGACTGGCAAATTTCGCTCCTCCGAGATAGGATGAGGTCTCCTGCCTAGGGGGCCGGTTAGTTTCCCATGTCGATTGCGATTTCGCTACCTAGAGGCATTGCTGCCAAAGCGGCGGGCCTGGAATTTTGGATGAACAAGGCCCTTGAGGAAGCGGGGCGGCTGCGTCCGGAGTGGGATCCGGACACGGTGCACGACGTGCGCGTCGCCGTGCGGCGGTGCCGGACGATGGCGGATACGCTGCGAGAGGTGAATCCCGACCCCGGCTGGCGCAAGCTCAAACGGGCGAGCAAGAAGCTGTTTCACGCGCTGGGGAGTCTCCGCGACGCTCAAATAGAGCAGGACTGGGTGAAAAAACTGAGTCCCCGAGGGGATCCGGTGCGGAAACACATGCTGAGGCTGCTCTCCCGGCGGGAGACACAATGCGGGTCGGGCGCCGAACAGGCGCTCGAGCAGTTCGACCGCAAGGCCTGGCGCAAGCTATCCCGAAAGCTGCCGGAAAAGGCACGTTTTTTCCCGCTCGAGAGCGTCGTCTTTCAACGCCAAGCACTCCAGGCGTTGAACCAAGCCGTCGCGCTTTACCAGGAGGCGCGCAAAAATCCCAGCAGCGTTGCCTGGCACCGGACGCGCATCGGGATCAAGCGCTTTCGGTATATCGTCGAAAATTTCCTGCCGCAGCGCTATGAAGTGTGGGCCAGCGACATGAAACAGATGCAGGACCTGCTGGGAGACATTCACGACCTGGATGTTCTGCGCGCCGACATCAAGAAGGAGGCGCCCAAGCTTCCCGCTGCCAAGGTTTCGGAGGCGCTCGAAAGAATCGGCGCCGTGCGGAAGACCCGCCTGGCTGAGTTTCGAGAAATGACTTCCGCGAAGGATTCGCCCTGGCTCGAATGGCGCGCCGGCTTTCAGTGGGGCCACGCGCTGGTTCCCGCTTCGCTTCCCGAACCGCGCGCCGCGCGTTACGCGAGCTGACGCAGAGCCTTCGGCGCCAGAAGCCACCGCAGCCGCCATACGCCGTGCGTCGACGTGGTTTCCAAAGACGCGGCTCCCGCCTTCTTCAACTCCGTAAAGACGCCGCGCGCTCCAACAAGCTGCGAAATCAGCTGATCCAAGTGAGGCGCATGGCCAAAGCACATCACTTCCCTGCCCTTCAGGTGCACGATTTCCTTCAGGGTGTCGGCGGGGTTTGCGGCAGGTTTCAGGGCATCGCTCACGCGGATCTTTGAGGTGGGGAATCCGAGGGCCTCGGCGAAAATCTCGGCCGTCTGCGCGGCTCGCACGTAAGGGCTCGTGATCAGAACGTCGGGCTTCACGCCCATCTCTTTCAAGCCAAGCGCCGCGGATCGTGATTTCTGGACTCCCTTCGCCGTCAGCGGCCGTTCGGCTTCGGGAGGGCATTTGGGATCCGTGCGGTCCACGGCGATTCCGTGGCGCACGAGGTAGAGAATCATGGCTTACGCGACCTTTTCCTTTCTTTGGGCGCGCCGAAACTCCGCCTTCAGGTGAAACTCCTTCTGGAAGAGGTCGGACTTTCTCTCGAGGCCGGCGATGTCCAAGCGCGTGCCGTCGGCCGCGCGAATCAGGAAGACGGCGCGATGTCCCGCAATTTGTACGTCCGCTCCCTGAACGCGCTGCGCGTGTTCCGATTCGAGTTTTTCCGCAATTCGCAGCAGCGAGCCAAGAATGCGGACCTGCCGGCGCCGCGGGCCATCGAGCGCGGCATAGGACGCGTGCTCAAGCTGCGGCTCCGACTTGCAATTATGATAGCGCACGAGCGCGGCCGCCATGTCACGCCGCCAGCCGCGCAAGCCGGGAATTTCTCCGTTGCGAATCAGATATTCGCCGTGCCGGTGATGAGATTTCCGATTGACGAAGTGCCCGATGTCGTGGAGCAGTGCGCCAACTTCGAGGACCAGCCGCAGGTCGGCTCCCATCTCGTGCAGCGGCCGCAATTGGTCGAAGAGCGACAGGGCAAGGCGAGCGACCTGTTCGGCGTGTTGCGAATTGTAGTCGACCTTCCGCCCAAACCAGCGCACGTTCGCCAGCAACTCGTTCGCGCGCCCTCTCTCCTCTTCCGAGCTTGCGCCCGCAGAATACTGTGCGGCGACGAGGTCAAGCAGAATGCCTTCGCGAACGCCGACGCCCGGAACCAGCATCGTCCGCAAGTCGAGCCATTTCGCAAGCGCCCGGATGATGATCGCGGCAATGCCGAGCACCTCGGCCCGGTCTTGCCGGACACGAAAAACCCGCATTCTGCCGGGAACGTCGAGGTTGAGCAATCGCCAGGTTTGGTCACGAAGCAATCGGACGTTGATCGCGGGGATGCGCCCGAAGTTCGGGCCCGGGGCGATGCGAACAAGAGCCTCCGCGTTTCCGCCGCACGCCACCGCAACCGCGCGTCCGAGCCGGGGAGGCGAAGGCATCGCGCTGCTCAATAGCGAGAGAATGTGATGCCGAAGTTGGGAAGTCTTGTCCTCGTCGATCACGCCCTCGATTCGATACGTTTCCATCAGGCGGATCGTGCCCAGGGGGAGCGCGATGCGGTGCTCGAGAACGCCGCGCTGAAAGAAATTCAGCTCGAGGCTGCCGCCGCCGAGATCGAAAATCAGGCGCGGGCGGATGCGATCCCCGAGCGCCCAATGCACGGCGGAGCACACGAGGCGCGCTTCTTCTTCGCTGCCGATCACCTCCGCTTCGATCCCGGACTTCCTGCGGATTCGCTCGAGCAGCTCGCGATGGTTCCGCACTTCACGGGCCGCAGCGGTTGCCACAGCGCGATACGCGCCCACGTTGTAGTGATCCATGCGATCGCGGAAATATCGAAAAGCACGCGCGGCGCGGCTCATGGTTTCTTCGTCCAGCAGCCGCCGCGTGAACGCGTTATGCCCCAAGCGCACCGCGGCGCGTTCGTTATCGAGAATCTGAATCTGGCTGGGAGAGGTAGCCCGCGCGATCACGAGACGAATCGCGTTGGACCCAGCGTCGATCGCTGCCAGTTGGACTGGTGCGGCCACTTAGCGCCAGAGTTGTGACAAGGCGTGCGAAGGATGGTATTGCGTGCTCCGAATGCCTAACTGCGCCGCAATTTTCTTGCGCAGTTCCCGGTTGACCTCGGAGACGCTTCCTTCGCCGTCCACTTCAACGAAGCCGTGCCGGTTCGACAAGTATTCGAATTCGCGCTTGATCATCGATTGATACCGAATGAACGATTGGAACAAATCATTCGAGAGCGACATATCCCGGCCCGATTCCCAGTAGCTGATCGAATGAGCCTTCTTGAACTCCCGATCGAAAGCCACTTCCGGGCGGACATTTAACCAGAAGGTGAGGTCGGGACGAAGCGCCATTTCGTAAATCCCGTGAAGATAGTCCCGGCTGATGCCCCGCACCGCGGCTCGCGCGATCAGCGTGAAGATGTAGCGGTCGGCCAGCACGACGAGCCCCGACCGCAACGCCGGAAGAATCCGGCGCTCGAGCTGGTCGAAAAAGTCGGTGCTGTACATCAGGGCGAGCGTCATTCGCGTGACGGCATTCTCTTCGAGGAGCGCGTCGATGTCCTCGCCGACCAGGAACGAACGCCGCAGGCCCATCGTCTGCACGGCAAAGCCTTCGGATTCGAGCCACTCGGTCAGCAACGAGATCTGAGTGGACCTCCCGGAGCCGTCGCTCCCTTCCAAAACGATCAGCGAACCACCGAGCTCTTCGAGTTTCACGCCCGGAAGCGGAAGCCCGTAGAAGCGCGAAGGCGCTTCGACGCGTCCATTCGGCCCCTTGCGGGAAGCCTTGGAGGGCCGCCCGTTGCGGCCGTCGTTCGCAGAGGTCTTGTTGCTTCGTTTCATTTCACTTCTTCTTGGGCGCGAACTGCACCAGGTCGATGCGTTCGCCGACGATCTGGCGCATCAGTTTCTGCAGTTTGTTCACGCGAACCGTGCCGTCCATCAGCACGAACCGGTCCGTCTCGATCATCTGGTCGTAATTGCCCAGAATGCGCTCTTGGAAGATGCGAAAGCTCTCGGCGCGGTCCAGCGAGATTCCCAGGTCCATCCCGGCCTCGTAGTATTTCAGCTTGGGGCGTCCCGCAACAATTCGAGTCACGGCGACATCAAGAGGCGCGCGGAAGTAGAACGTAATGTCCGGAATGGGAGCGAAGCTATACAAGTTGCGCAGCCACTTGGGAGCGCAACCGCGCGCCGCATCGCGAGCAAACGCAGTGTAGATGTAGCGGTCGGCCAGGACCAGGTAGCCGCCGTGAAGAAGGGGCAGGATCTGCCGCTCGCAGCGATCCGCAAAATCCGCGGCGTGCAAGAGCGAGAAAGTGACCGGCGTGAGAAGGCGCCGCTGCTTTCCCCGGCGGGTTGCGGACTTTACGAGGGGCGACGAGTTCCACTCCGTAAAATGAATCCGGTACCCACCGATTTCGAGCCACCGCTTTAGCAGGTACAGCTGCGTGCTCTTCCCCGACCCGTCGATTCCCTCCACGACGATGAGGGCGCCGGGATAGGGGCGCTTCGTTCCGAGCACCTTCTCGGATGTCGCGTCGGCCGCTGAAATGTCAGGAGTTGAGGTGACCATCTGAAGAGCCCGCACCAAACCTCATATGATACTTTGCGACTTTGAATGTACCATAACAAATGTGTGACTAGGATGTGACTCGGGGTCGAAAGGGACGCCAGGCTGCTTCTAGCCCTCGCCCGTGCAGCGAGTTATCCTGTCTCGGCGCATTCCGGCATCCGTGCCGGAAAAAAGGGTTCTTATGACCGATAAGTTCACAAAGGACCTCATTCTCGAGCCCGGCAAGAAGGTGAAGCTCTCCAAGTACGACCCGGACGAAACGCTGGGCTGGCAAAAGGGCCATAAGGCCAAGGCGAACCTGGAAAAGGCCGTGGAGCGGCTCGACAAGCTCCAATATCTGCTCTATGCCGAAAGAAAGCATGCGCTATTGGTGGTTCTGCAGGGTCTGGACGCCGCCGGCAAAGACGGCACGGTGCGCCACGTCATGTCCGGAGTGAATCCGGAGGGCTGCCAGGTGACGCCTTTTAAGGTTCCGACGAGCGAAGAGGCCGCACACGATTTTCTGTGGCGTATTCACAAGGCGGTCCCTTGTCGCGGCGAGATCGGGATCTTCAATCGCTCGCACTATGAGGATGTGCTCGTGGTGCGGGTTCACAAACTCGTGCCGAAAGAGGTGTGGTCCAAGCGGTACGAGCAAATCAACGACTTCGAATCGATGCTCGCGAAGAACGGCGTGAAGATTCTGAAATTCTTTCTGCACATCAGCAAGGACGAGCAGAGGCGGCGGCTCCTGCAGCGCATCGATGATCCCGACCGGCAATGGAAGATTTCCGAAGCGGATTTTCACGAGCGAAAATTCTGGGACGAATACGTCGGCGCCTACGAAGATGCGCTTACAAAGTGCAATTCCAAGCACGCGCCGTGGTTCATCATACCCTCCAACAAGAAGTGGTTTCGCAATCTCGCCATCTCGCACATCGTTGCCGAGACGCTGGAAGACTTGCGCATGAAGTTCCCGGCGCCGACCGTGGACCTGTCAAAACTCAAAGTGCCGTAGCCGAGCTGCCGGCTCGCGTCCCGAATCCATGGGACCGGCGCGCAACGTTCATTCCTTCGCAATTGCGCTCGCGTGCGCCTTGCAAATTGGAGGCTTTGTGAATAGTCTCTCCAAGATTGCAAACGCATCGCCCGGCGCACCATGAACAACGAAGCCGTTTTCCCGCGCAATTTCCTGAAATCATACCCGCAGGCTACGCGCGCGGAAGGCTGTTTTGTCTACACAGCGGAGGGGCGGCGCTATCTGGACGCTTCCGGCGGAGCAGCCGTCGTGACCATTGGCCACGGCGTCGAAACGGTGGCGCGCGCCATGGCCGACCAGGCAGCACGCCTGGCCTACGTCCACTCGTCGCAGCTCCACAACGCCCCTGCCGAGAAGCTCGCGCAGCGCATCCTCGCGCTCGCACCCCATCGAATGCGCCTCAACGGGCGCGTCTATTTCACATCAGGCGGATCAGAGGCCACCGAAACCGCCCTCAAGCTCGCGCGGCAATACTGGCTGGAACGCGGAAACAAGAAACGCACGCGAGTCATCGCGCGCCGCCAGAGCTATCATGGCTCGACGCTTGGCGCGCTTTCCGTTTCGGGCAACGTTCGGCGCCGCGAGCCATTCGCTCCTTTGCTCTCCGAATGGGGCCATGCCGCTGCCTGCTTCTGTTATCGATGCCCTTTCGATCTTCGGTACCCCGAATGCAACGTCGATTGCGCCGACGATCTCGAGCGGCTGCTCGCACGCGATGGCTCGGATGACGTCGCGGCGTTCATTGTCGAGCCTGTGTCCGGCGCCACGCTGGGTGCGGTCGTCCCGCCCGACGGGTATCTCCAGCGCATCGCCGAAATTTGCCACCGCCAGGAAATTCTTTTGATCGCAGACGAGATCATGACCGGCATGGGACGCACCGGCAAAGCCTTCGCCGTGGAACACTGGGGCGTTGTGCCGGACATGATTCTCGTCGGCAAAGGAGTGGCGAGCGGTTATGCTCCTCTCGGCGCCGTCATCGTTTCAGGTCAGGTAGTGGAATCGATCTCACACGGCTCGGGTTCCTTTCTCCACGGCTTCACGTACAACTCGCATCCTGTGTCGACAGCCGCAGGAAATGCCGTGCTCGATTACATCGAACGCGAGAAGCTCTTCGCGCGGGTCGAGCCCGCCGGCAAGGAACTGTCCGCCGCGCTCAAGCCACTGAAGAGATTCTCCGTCGTCGGGGATATTCGCGGCATCGGCTTACTCTGGGGGATCGAACTCGTCCGCGACTCCAAAACGCGCGAACCCTTCCCCGCGGACGCGCGCATCGCTTCACGGATCGCCGACGATGCGCTTGAATCCGGAGTTATGACGTATCCGATCCAAGGCTGCTTTGATGGTGACCGCGGCGATCACATTCTTCTCGCGCCGCCGTTCACGATTACTTCCGGGATGATTCAAATGCTCGCTTCCGCTCTCGACCACTCGATCGCCGATTTCGAAAAGGCACATCTTGCAAGTACGGGAGGCTCTCCTGCCCGCGCCTGACGTTCGCCGTTATCTTCCTTTGTTCCTCGTTTCGTTCCTGTTGGCTGGCGCCGCTTTTACTGGCGCTCCGCCGTCGTTCATGCCCGGCTTTACTCGGCACGACGCGGAGCAAGAAAGCTCCGTTGAACAACGGTATCGCTCGCTAACGTCCACGGACCAGATCCGAGATTTTCACCGCTATCTGACCGCCGAACCTCATCCCGCCGGCTCGCAACGCAACAACGAATTGGCCCGTTGGGTCGCCGACCAATGGCATCAGCAGGGACTCGAAGACGTCACCATTCACGAGTACGACGTTCTGAATTCGCGGCCGCGCGAGATCTCGCTCGAAATGATTCATCCAAAGCACTTCCGAGCGAGCCTTCGTGAAGACGCCTACGACGTCGACGCCGACACGAAGAATCCGAACGTGGACGGCGCATATCTTGGCTATTCGGCATCCGGGGAAGTTACGGCTCCGGTTGTCTACGCGCACAGCGGCAATCCCGGTGATTACGCGTACCTGAGCAAACATGGGATCGACGTGCGCGGAAAAATCGCCCTGGTTCGCTACTCGAATCCGTACAGTTATCGCGGGTTCAAAGCTCTGACCGCACAGCGGCTTGGCGCCGCCGCCATCCTGATCTACTCCGATCCCGCCGAAGACGGCTACAAGCAAGGCAACGTCTATCCCAACGGCCCGTGGGGCCCGGAGAGCCATATCCAGCGCGGAGC
The DNA here is from genome assembly GCA_035517015.1 of Candidatus Acidiferrum sp. Lineage (GTDB taxonomy): Bacteria > Acidobacteriota > Terriglobia > Acidiferrales > UBA7541 > Palsa-295. Next base: position 29,217 of record DATIZQ010000063.1, read on the forward strand.
CATCACGTACGATTTTCTCGAGCCGGGCGATCCGCTGACTCCGGGATATGCCTCGGTGCCGGGAGCAAAGCGCATTGCTCCCGAAGACGCTGTCTCGCTGCCGAAGATTGTCGGCGTGCCGCTTTCGTGGCGCGACGCGAAGCCGCTTCTCGAACACCTCGACGGGCCAGTTGCGCCGCAATCGTGGCAAGGCGGGCTGCCGCTCAAGTACCGTCTCGGCGGAAAGAATGTTCGCGTTCACCTGAAGGTTGACATGGACACGAGCGTCCAGCCGTACTTCGTCACAGAAGCACGCATTCGGGGCAGCGAATATCCGGACGAGTGGGTAGTCCTCGGCAATCATCGCGACGCGTGGGTATTTGGCGGCGTCGATCCATCCAGCGGCACTGCCTCCATGCTCGAACTCACACGCAATCTTGGCGAGTTGCTCCGCCAGGGAATCCGTCCGAAGCGGACGCTCGTCATCTGCAGCTGGGACGGCGAGGAATACGCGCTGACGGGCTCGACGGAATGGGGCGAGCAGTACGCCGACGAGCTCAAGCGAAAAGCAGTGGCATACTTGAACGTCGACGAAGCCACCTCCGGAAGGGATTTTCAGGGTGAAGCCGTCGGCTCGCTGGCGCCTTTGATCGTTGACGTAAGCCGGACGCTCCCCGCTCCTTCGGGCAAGACTCTTTACGATGAGTGGAGAGTCTCGCGCGAGACGGAACTTCGGAAGGCGTCGCCGCCCCGCGACTCCGAGCTTCCCGATACACGCATCGGCAGCGGCTCCGATCACACCGTGTTTCTGAATTTTCTCGGGATTCCGACCGTCGGCCTCACGTTCACGGGCCCGTACGGCGTCTATCACTCGGTGTACGACGATTCTTATTGGATGAACCACTTTGGCGATCCCGGTTACCACTATCACGCGCTCATGACGCAGCTCTGGGGCGTGCTGGCGCTGCGGCTCGCGAACGCGCAAATTCTCCCCTATGATTTCGCATCGTACGGCGCAAGCATCCGCGACTTCCTCAATGACCTGGACGATTCGACTCACTTGAGCGGCAAGATTTCGCTCGATCCTCTGCGCCGTGGCATCGCGGAGTTTGAAACCGAAGGCAGCAACCTCAATCAGAGCGTCGCGCGCGCGATCGCGGCCGGCCATCTCGATTCAGCCGTGGTCTCGCGGATCAACGGTTTGCTGATGGGCGTTGAACGCAATTGGTGCAATCCGCAGGGCATTCCGGGGCGTCCGTGGTGGAAGCATTCGCTCTACGGCGCGCGCTATACGTACGCGCATCTCGAGCTTCCCGGGCTCACGGAGGCCGCCGAAGCAGGAAACTGGAGCCGCGCAGCCGAGCAGGCGAATATCCTCGAGGACGAACTGGCAAAGAACTCGGCTCTTCTTCGGCAGGCCCGAAAGGAACTTGACTCAGCCTCTGGAACAGGACGCCCATGACAGGACAATGACGGGCGTCCACAATTCGTTCGAAGACGTATAATCGTATCGTTGAATTCAAATAGTCCGGCGCCAGCCCAAACGGGAGAGGATCGAATCCAATGCGGAATTTTCTGCTGGGAGTTGTGCTTACCCTTCTGGTCCTAGTCCTCGGAGCGCTCTGGTGCGCGAAGACTGGCCGGATCAATTTCGAGGCGGATAACGCCGCTTCCGATCTCGAGCGGAGGCTCGCCATGAGCGCGGTCGATGCCGGCATCGAGCATCGCGCGCCTGATGTGAAGAATCCGGTAGCGGCTACGGAGCAGAATCTGGTCGCGGGCGCGCAGCTGTATCTCAACCACTGCGCCGGCTGCCACGGGACGCCCTCGAATCCCGACAGCCAGTTTGCGCGCTCATTCAATCCGCCGGTGCCGCGGTTCTTCAAGGATCCGCCGGACATGCCCGACAATCAGAATTTCTACGTCGCGCAGCACGGGATTCGGTGGAGCGGCATGCCCGCGTGGAACCAGACTCTGAGCGAGAATCAGATCTGGCAGATCGTGACGTTCATGAGCAACATCGAGAGGCTGCCGCCCGCCGCAAAAGCGGTCTTCGATACGAGTGCACCGGCCGCGGCACCGCCTGCGTCGCGGTAGATGCCTTGTGCTTCGTGCAAAACTCGTGAGGCAGACCGCCGAAAACGAAACGTGGCAAGTTAAAATCAGACGCGTTCGGTAGGATTTGATTTCTCGTGCCTGTTGGGCTACGGTTTGGGTATCAGCGGCGGCAGGGTTCGAGCAGCAGCGAGTTTCAACCGCTGCCAAACTGAAAAAAGCATTGCGGAGGAGCGATGTCTGATCCTGTGGCGGACAAGGTGATTGCCACGCTGGCGTCCGTGAAGCGGATCCCGGCCGAAAAAATCACGCTGGAGACAAAGTTGCAGGACCTCGGCATCGATTCGCTCGATGTTTTCACACTGCTCTTCGAACTCGAGAACGCGTTCAAGATTTCGATCCCTGATGACGACGTGCGCTCGATTCGCACGGTCAACGATATCGTAGTAGGCGTCAAGAAGCTGATCGCTGCCGCGCCGCCGGACACGTCCGTGGGCTCGACGTCACCGGCAACCTGATGCTCTTCTCGCGGATGATCTCACCCGATAATCTCTGGCGCGAAAAACTGGAACGAAGCTGACATGGCGCCCCGCCGCGTTGTCGTCACCGGAATGGGAATCCTCTGTCCCCTCGGCTTGACTCTTGACGACGTGTGGAATTCCTTGCGTGAGGGCCGGTCGGCCATCGGTCCCATCGAAGGCGTCGACTTTCACAAGCTCGTCCTGCGCTTCCAGAATGCGGCGCAAGTGCGCGGCTTCGACCCGAAAAAGCATTTCGAACCCGGCAAGGAAGACTATATCGACCGCTTCGCGCAGTTTTCGGTTGTTGCGGCGCGCGACGCCATGCGCGATTCGGGCCTGGAGCCGTCGCAGGAGTTGCGCGAGCGGTGCGCGGTGGTGTGCGGTTCCGCGGTCGGAGGCCAGGCAGCCATCGAAGTCGGCTTCGAAGATCTCTACGTCACCGATCGCGGGCGCGTCCATCCACTGACGATTCCGAAGACGATGTCCAATGCGGGCGCGAGCCACATCTCGATGGATTTGCGTCTCAGCGGTCCCACCTACACCGTTTCCACGGCATGTTCATCGGCGAACCACGCCATCGGCCAGGCGTTTCGCCTCGTGCGCGACGGCGAAGCGGAGCTCGCCGTTACGGGTGGCAGCGAAGCGATGTTCACCATCGGGATGCTGAAGGCCTGGGAAGCCATGCGCGTCATCTCGCCCGACACGTGCCGCCCATTCAGCAAGGACCGTCGCGGAATGATTCTGGGTGAAGGCGGCGCCATGATGATCCTCGAGCCGCTCGACGCGGCGAAAGCGCGCGGCGCGAAAATCTATGCGGAGATTTGCGGCTTCGGGATGTCGTCGGACGCGCATCATCTGACGCAGCCGACCGTCGAAGGCCCTTCGCGCGCCATGCGGGATGCCCTGCGTATCGCAGGTCTTGCGCCTGAGCAAGTGGGTTACATCAACGCCCACGGCACTGGCACGCCGGGAAATGACCCCGTCGAGACGCGCGCCATTCGCGCCGTTTTCGGAGGGCACGCGGACAAGCTCGCGGTCAGCTCGACCAAGTCGATGCACGGGCACGCGCTCGGAGCTGCCGGAGCGATCGAAGCCGTCGCCACGATTCTCTCGCTCCAGAAAGGCGTGTTGCCTCCGACGGCAAACTTCACCGTCGCCGATCCCGAATGCGACCTTGACTACATCCCCAACCAGGCGCGCGTGCAGCGAGTCGAGGCCGCCCTCTCGAACTCCTTCGCTTTCGGCGGACTCAACGCCGTCATCGCCTTCCGTGCGTATCCGAGCTAGAGACCAGGCGCCTAGATGTGGCAGGATTTGATGCCGCGTTTCTCGAAGTACTGCTGGTGGTAATCCTCGGCGCGATAAAACTCCGTCGCAGGCTTGATCTCGGTGACGATCGGGCGCTTGAACACCCCGGACCTCTCCAGCGCCGCCTTCGATCCGCGTGCCGCAGCTTCCTGATCCGCGTCGTGGAAGAAAATTGCCGAGCGGTATTGCGTCCCCACGTCCGGGCCCTGGCGGTTCAGCGTCGTCGGATCGTGGCTCTGCCAGAAAACGCTGAGCAGTTGCTCGTACGAGACCTGCTTCGGGTCGAAATCCACTTCGACTGCTTCGGCATGACCCGTCGTGCCGGTGCAAACGTCCTTGTACGACGGATTCTTCATCGTTCCGCCCGTATAACCGACCGTCGTCGAAGTGACGCCCCTCACTTGCCGAAAGGCTTCCTCAACTCCCCAAAAACATCCCGCCGCAAAAGTTGCTTTAGCCATTCACGAAACCCCTGGGAGCCTGTCCCGCTCCTCGTGTCATGTTGCCATAAGCGGGGCGGTAGCGTCGAGTCGGCGGACCGGATTTCGGTCGTGACTCTCCGGTCTTGGCAGGAAAGGAGGGAATTCGATCAGTCTGCCGGGGAGTAAAGCGCTTCCGCGTGAGCGGTCGATGCGCTGCGGCGAGACTGCTCAAGAATCTTCTCGAGCATCTCAGGGATTTCGAAGACGGCGCGATTGTCGAGCGCGCTGGCGTTTGCACGATACCGCGCCAGAATCGAGGGCTCGATTAGCTGCGCGACTGCGGCCGCGATCTCCTTGAAATTCTTCAGCACGACGCCGACTTCCTTTTCGAGCACCCACTCGCAGTTGTAGCGCTCCTGCGGCAGCGTCCATGAATTGCATTCGACGATCACCGGCAGGCGCATCGCCAGCGCCTCGCTCACGCTTCCCGGTCCGGGCTTGCCGATGAAGAAGTCCGCAAGCTGCATGTAGTAGTTGACCTTCGTCGTGAATCCTTCGACGAATCGCGGCAGCCGCGGCTTCTGCGCTCTCAACGCCGCCGCCAGCTTTTCGTTCTTGCCGCAAATCAGAATCAATTGCAGTTGGAGCGGAGACGCGTCCAGCCGCTCCGCGATTTCCAGCATGGCTTGCGAGCCGTGCCCGCCGAACAGCACCAGCCCCGTCGCAAGATCGGCGCGCAATCCCAGCCGCTCGCGCTCGCGAAAGCGATTCTCGACTGGAGGCTCATAAAACCGCGGGTGCAAAATCATTCCCGACGCGTGGAAGATTCGATCGTCGGGATGGCCCAAGGATCTCGCCTGCGCAATCGCCCGATCGGATCCGCAAACGAAATGCTGCGTCTGCCGCTCGATCCAGAAATGAGGAGGGTAATCCGCGATGTCCGTGAGTACCGTTACGAATGGACGTTCCGGAAATACCCGGCGAAAGCTTTCGCCCAACGCGCGGTTAAAGTGCGGCACGAAAGACACGAGAATATCGGGCTGCGTTTCCTTCCAGTGCTCTTCGAGCATGCGGACGGTGCGTCCGTGATAGACGTGGATCGCGCCCTGAAGCACCTTCATCAGTTGTTCGCTGCCTAGCGTCCAGCCGCTGCGCAGCATCCAGTTGTAGAAGTCCTGAATCCGGATCCCGGCGTACTTCTTTAGAATGTCCAGGTTATCGAGCAGATCCTGCAAGTTCGTGAGACGGACGTCCCAGGGCCGTTGCTGCGCCCGGATGGCCATTTCGAGTGCGGTAGCGGCCGCCCTGTGCCCCCCGCCGGCGTCGAAAAAGCAAAACTCCAGTCGTTGCATGTGGGCAGATTCTGGCACTGTGCCTGCCGTATCCCACTACGGGAATGTTAAAAGTCTGTGTCTGTGCCGTAAGAGTTAAACGGCTGTGTTTTCATAAATTTAGCCGGAATGTTATGTGGCTGTAACATTGAACTCGTACATTTGTAGTTGTGAAATGCGACTTGCATGTCCACAGCTACTTCTCTGGCCAGTGCACTACTCCTTTTGTGCGCAAATTCTGCCGCGAGAGCTACAACGACCCGGACGAAGTGTACTCGCTTCTGGAGCGCCGCGGCATGAATTTGTTCACGCTGACCGATCACGATTCGATCGACGGCGCCGAGAAGCTGCGCGGCCGTCGCGGTTTTTTCCTCAGCGAGGAGCTGACATGCCGGATGCCCAGCGGTACGGAAGTCCACATCGGCGTCTACGACTTCCATGAGCGCCAACATGTGCAGCTCCAGCAGCGGCGGAACGACCTGGTCGCGCTGCTGATGTATCTCAGCGAGCGCAGGCTTTTCTTCAGCGTCAACCACGTTTTCTCGAGCCTCACCGGGCGGCGTGACCGCGAGGATTTCGCTTGGTTCCAGGAATATTTCCCCGCCGTGGAAACGCGCAACAGCCACATGCTCGAGGAGACGAACGCGCGCGCGGCGAGCCTCGCGAGGCAGTGGGGCAAGATCGCGGTCGGCGGAAGCGATGCGCATGCAATGCACTCCGTAGGAACCGCCTTCACCGAAGTGCCCGGCGCGCGCGACAAAGAAGAATTCTTTGCCGGGCTTCGCAACGGCATTGGCCGCGTTTCCGGCGAGTCCGGCAGCTTCAAGAAGCTCACGCGCGACGTTCTTTGTGTCGCGGGCGAAATGATGCGCGAAAAATCGTGGACCGCGCTGCTCGCTCCGCTGGCCTTGCTCATTCCGGCAATCACGTGGTTCAACTATTGTGATGAACGGCTTTTCAGCCGCCGCTGGGCGGCCGAAGTTCTTGATCAACCGAAATCTCGCAAGCGTCCCCGTTGGGTTTCCGTTCCTCGTCCTGTGCCACAAACGCCGCAAATGGCCATGGGAGAATGGGTATGACCGTCGGGAAAGCAGTCTGGAACCAGATTCAATCGAACGATCACCGCTTGATGCGTCGCGTGCACCGCTGGCGGGCGCCGCGTTGGTTTCGCATTCTGATGATTGTGGCGACGCGCGGCGGCGACGGCTGGCTGTGGTACGTGCTCGGAGTCATTCTGTTTTTGTTCGGCGGGAATCACCGCTTCTACGCCATTGGCGCCGCGGCGGCCGCCTCGATCACCGGGATTCTCATTTTCCGCGCCCTCAAGAAGGTGAGCCGGCGGCAGCGTCCGTGCGAGATCGAGCCCCACTGCTGGTCCTCGATTCTTCCGCCGGACAAGTATTCGTTTCCGTCCGGCCATTCGATTTCCGCGTTTGCCGTCGCCCTTTCGGTGGGCCTGTTCTATCCCGAACTCATCGCTTACTTGCTGACGGTGGCGTTCCTGATCGCCAGCTCGCGCATCATCCTTGGAATGCACTTCCTGAGTGACGTCATCGTGGGATCGGCGATCGGCATTACGCTCGGATTCACCGCCTTCCACATTTTCTCGCTCCTCTGATTTCCGCCGTAGAACCGGCAGTGGCCTTATTGGGGGTCGGCGCCCGCCGGCAGGGGCGGCGCGCTTTCGTGCGATTCACGCTTGTGCAGCATCTCCACAATCGCGCGGTATAGGCGGGCGCGCACCTCGTGGCGGTCTCGCACGCGAGTGATATAGCGAGCCGTGATGCTGACTCCGGAACCCGACGGCTCGACGCTCATCGAAGGCGCTGCCGAGAACTTGCGTTTGGCGTAGGTGGGAACCACGCGCGTCCACTCTTCTTCCGCTTGTCTTGCGCCTGGCGCCGTTTCTTCGGCGGCCAGCTTCCGGATCGCCTCGGCAGTCGCGTATGGGTCGAGGCCCGACGGCACCTGAATCTGAATCTCGTCCCACGACCACTGGCCCGAGGTTGAAAAGTTGAAATAATGGCCTTCAATCGCGAAACTGTTGACGAACGCCACCTTGCGTCCCGTCGGATGCGCGGCGTCGGACCAGTTCCCTGTCTCCAGCAGCACCGTGCGGAAGAGCCCCACGTCGAGGACCTCCCCGCCCACGCCGTTGATTTCCACCCAATCACCCGGGCGGATTCCGTCCTTGCCCATCAGCACGAACCAGCCGACGAATCCGACGATGAAATCCTTCATCGCCACGGTCACGCCTGCTGTTGCGAGCGCCACGAACGTCGCAAAATTATTCGGTATGCCGAAAACAACGAGCAAAATCAGCGCGACGCCAAGCGCCTGAATTACGACCAGCGCCACCGTTCGCATCGTATGCAGTTCGCGCCGTTCCGGCGTCACATCCGCGAAGAACCGTTGCACAGAGTAGTTCGCAATGAGCACACCGGTGGCAATCAGGAGAATCCAGAAAATCGAAGCGAGGATTCCGTGCAGAAACGCCTTCTCGCGCAGGTTGACGAACGTGATCCAGTTTCCGTAATTCGCGGCGAGCGCCTGCTCGTCCTCAATCGCCTTATCGAGCCCGCTCAAGTCCTTCTGCTCGGCCGTCAGATGCTGGAGGAGCACCAACGAAGACTCGGCTGGCGATGGCCCATTTCCGCCCGCGGCAGGCGCCGCGGCCGGGCCTGTGCTCGTTGCGAGCTGCTGCGGCGCGCCCTTGGGAGCCGACGCCTGATTTGGAGCTGCCGAGGCTATCGCGTTTCGCCGCCGGAGAATTCGCCTCTCCGACTTTTCCTCACCCATCTGCTTTTCGAGCGCTTCGTGTTCGCTCGAAAGCGCTGCCTGGCGCGACTCGGCGTTCGCCTGGGCCTGCTCCAGGAGGGCTTCCTTGTTGCGCAGCGAAAAGAACGCGCGCGTTTCCGCAACGATGCTGCTTGACGTCGTGGCCTCCGGCGACGACGCGGCGTTCGCCATCATTCCCGAGACGTTCGTCTTCCCACCATGCATCTCCGAAGCCTCGTGCTGATCGAGCTGTTTCTGAATGATGGCCTGCTTGTCGCCGCCTGCGCGAATCAGGTCCTCGTGTGCATCGGTGAGTTCGTCCTGGTCGAGCGATGTCTGCGCCTGCGTGAGATCGATCTGCTCCTGGATGTCGTCCTTGTCGCTCGCGCGTGCCTTCGACAATTTCGCCTGGAGTTGCGCCAGCCGGTCCTGGTCGGCGTTCAGCGTGGCTTCCGCCGTCGCGATGCGCGCGGCAAGTGCGCGCGTTTGTGGCGTCAGAGGCGGCGGATTTTCCGTCGCGTCGCGCAGGGCCATCTCGAACGCCATGTCCACCGAGTGGTCGGCAAGCTGCAGAGCCTGCTGCGCGTAGTCGGACTCCCTGTGCGTCACCGCGAGCTGTGACAATTGCTGCGCCGTGTCCAGTTCGCGCGTGTCCACGATCGCGGCGGCCCGCGCGGAGGCGCTCCGCAAGGCGCGCAGGCGTTCGCGATAGTTCGCCCAACCTCGCGTCAGCAACGACGCCGCGAGCGATGCCAGGAGCAATAGCCCTAGCACAACCAAAATCAGTTTTTCACGGCTCTTCACAAGCACACCTATATCCCAATGTTAATATGCGCCACCGGGCGCGGAAACGGAAAACGAAGCCCCCACCCTGGCAGGCAGAATCGCAGTGGAAGTTCGCAGCCGACGGCCTGGCATCGAAAATTGACCTGAGGAGCACGCAGGCCTACGATAGCTCCATCCAGGGCATCTACCCGGACAAGTGAATCACGATTTTGCGCTTTCTGCGCAGAGGCTCACCATGCACATACGAGATTGCAGTTGGTCAGTCGAATTTCTTGGCCTTTCCGTTTGCGCCCTCCTGTTGGGCGCCGCGGGAGCGCTCGGTCCCGTCGCGCGAAAGGCGCTTGCGCAAACGCCCGAGGCAAGCAAGTTCCACGAAGAGGTGATCGCAGAACTATCCCCCGGAAGTGAATTGAAACGCGAACTTGTCGGGGTCTCGCACCTCGCCTGGGTGGAAAGCCTCAGCGGCAAGCGCACCGTCAGGCTGGACGGCAAGCAGCAGGGCGGCGTGTACGACGACGCGGACTACCTCAGCTTTAATGCCGATGAAAAGCATTTCGGATTCTTCGCAAAGCGCGGGTCGGCATGGACTTTCGTTCTGGACGGCCAGGAACATTCGCCGGAGTATGCGCATACGACTGCCGTCGATTTCCAGCCCAAGGGAGATTCGATCGCATACTGTGCCTGCCGCGAGAAGAGAAAGTGCCGCTTGGTTGTGGACGGTACCGAGATGGGAGACGAATACGAGGACATTTCGTATCCACAATATAGCCGCGACGGCAAGCGTCTGGCCTATCTGGCAAAACGCAACAAGAAATGGATTGCGGTCGTGGATGGAAAGGAGCTGGGCCCCGACGCCAATTCCGTCTGGTTCTCGAGCTGGGGATTCAGCAGGGACGGCAGCCACTTTTTTGTGGCCGCGGCCACCAAGAACAGCTGGGGGTATGCCGTGGACGGTACGCCCGGGCCTGACTTCGAAGTGATCAGCCGAATCACATTCAGTCACGACGGGCAGCATTACGCCTACGGAGGGACGGACGCCAAGGCCGGATTCAAGAAGCAGAAAACGATCGGCACCATGATTCTCGACGGCCAATCTGTCGGGACGCACGAGGGCCGAGGCATGGTGGGGGCGTGGTCGGCACTGGCCGGTTCGGCCGAAGTGATGACCGGCGGCGTGCGCGAACTCACGACGGATTTCCACGGAATCTCGACTCCTCAGTTCAATCCGGAAGGAAAGCTGGTGTATGCCGCTCGGCGCGATAAAGGCGATGTCGCCGTGTTCGTGGGGGACGACGCCGGCCCGGGATTCGACGAAATTCTCAGCCGCGTGGCATTCTCCGAAGATTCTCAGCACTTCGCCTACATCGCGAAACACGGCGACGACTTCGTAGAAGTGCGCGACAACCAACCCGGACGAACCATTCCCGCCGGGAAGCGCGGCCCCAGCGACGTGGACTGGATCGCGATGAGCCACGATGCGAAACATCTTGCGTACGAAACCGTCAGCGGCGGAAACCAATACAAGTCGGGCAACACGTTGCGCGCGTTGCGGTCTGTGATCATCGACGGGCAAACCGGACCGGAGTACGATGCCAAGGCTCTTACGGACTTCGTCTTTGACGCGGACGCGCATCATTATTTCTATGAGGTTCTCGGAGCGAAGGGCGATCGGGATTTGGTGAATGTCGACGGTCATGAGAGCAGCGCCTACGACTGGGTCGCCTTCCCGCGGTTTGTCGAGAACGCAAACACCGTTATGTTCATCGCCCGCGACGGCGCGCGACTCCTCCGAGTCACGTATGCCCTTGGGCCGGGCACCGCTGTGCAGATGGCCCGGATGGATCCCGGCCGCTAATCGCGCGTTGGGATTCATGTTAGGAATCGAGCGCCGGCGGATCTTTCCTAGTGATCAGTCGCGCCGACCGGTCGTATGTGATGTACAGCCAGCCCCACTGCAGCATCACCAGCAGGCGATTCTGAAACTGCACGATGTTCGCCAAGTGAACGAAAACCCAGATCAGCCAGGCGGGCCATCCCTTAAGCTGCAGGCGGTTCAGATCGGCCACCGCGGCGCCGCGGCCGATGACGGCAAGATTTCCCTTGTCGACGTAGCGAAACGGCTCCGTCGATTGCCCCTTTAGCCTCCGCTCGATCACTTCCGCAACATAGCGTCCTTCCTGGATCGCCGGTTGTGCAACGCCGGGCAGCGGCTTGCCTCCCTGATGGCTGAAATCTGCGAGATCGCCGATGACGAAGATTTCGGGATGGCCGGGAACGGTGACATCCGGCTGGACGACCACGCGCCCGGCTTTGTCGACTGTGGCGCCCGTTTCCTTAGCCACGATACGACCGAGCGGCGAAGCGAGAACGCCAGCAGCCCACAGAATTGTTCGCGTCGAGACGCAATCCGAGCGGTCTCCCTCGCGGATGGTGACCGACTCCGCCTGAACGTCCACCACGAACGCGCTCGTGCGGACGATGACTCCGAGATGCTCCACCATCTTGCGCGCAGCCTCGGAGAGATGCGGAGGATAGGTCGGAAGAATGCGGTCTGTGCCCTCGACAAGAATGATGCGAGCGGTGGAGGGATCGATGTCGCGGAAGTTGTGGCGAAGAGTGTCGTTGGCGATTTCGCCGAGCGCACCGGCCAGTTCGACTCCCGTCGGACCGCCGCCCACGATGACGAACGTCATCCACGCCTTGCGTTTCTCGGGATCGGATTCGCGCTCAGCCGCTTCGAAGGCGAGCAAAATGCGGCTGCGCATTTCCGTCGCGTCGTCCACCGTTTTCAATCCGGGCGCGAACTTTTCCCACTGATCGTGGCCGAAATACTGGTGGCTCGCGCCGGTGGCGACGACAAGCGTGTCGTAAGGGATGTCGCCGTCCCGCAGAAGCACACGGCGGCCGGCCGTGTCGATGCCGGTGGCCTCGCCGAGCAGCACAGCGACGTTCTCCTGTTTCTGGAGTATCTGACGCAGGGGCGAGGCGATGTTCGCGGGCGAGAGCGACCCGGTCGCAACCTGATAGAGCAGGGGCTGAAAAAGATGGTAGTTCAGACGGTCGAGCAGCACGATATCGACGGGCGCGCTTTTCAGCGAGCGTGCCAAGCTGAGGCCGCCAAACCCGCCGCCGATGATAACGACCCTGTGCCGCCCCTCCATTTTCCCCCGTTGAACTTGAGGATGCGCGATCGAAGAAAGAATTGGGAGTCATAGTATTCGATGCCGGCGGGTGCGCCAAGGGCGCGAGAAGCCGAACCCGCGGAATACTGAGTCCATTTCGAGAATTTCCACTGGGAAATTTTTCTCCATGCAGGAATTTTCTACCTTGAATCAACTGAATGCGGTATGTCGTGAGCCGCGTATCTTGTCCAAGGTCAGTATCTTGCGGGAATGGCGGACTTTGGCACGGCACCTGCCGGGTTCGCCACAGTTTCGACGCTCTCCCAGTCCTCAGGGAGCGTTGTGTTCTTGGGATCAGGGGCTGTGGCTGTCTGGAGGGGGCGCGTAGCGGTTTTCCAGAGACGTCACATACCCGTCGATTCAAAAGACACCGGCAGCCAAAACCAAGAGCTTCGCCGAATGCAGTCCTGGGCAAGCAGACACGAGGCTTACAGTGAAGAAAGTCCGCGTTTTTTCGAAGGTCGTTCCCCAAGAGAAGAAAAGAGAGGCAGAGCAGTCGAACTTCTTTGTTTTCTGCGAGAAGACTACAGGTGTAGCACAATTCCGCGCCGGAGCCTTCAGCGACGGCGAGTGCAGCCTCGACCGAGTCGCCGGGCTGCTCGCGATGCAATGCCTGGTGCGGGGGCACGACCCCAACGACTTCGTGGTTCTGGTTCCCGCCGAGCGTGAGTTCGTCGGCAAGCTTGTGACGAGAGCCAAGGACCTGCTTGAGGAAGGGCGAGCGGTAGCGGGTCCGGCGTCCTTGAGCCCGCGGCAAAAAGAAATCCTGCACTCGGTCCTGTGCAACCGCGCGAACAAGGAAATCGCGTCGAAGCTGAACATCACGGTGCGCACGGTCAAG
>DATIZQ010000064.1:0-150906 GCA_035517015.1 Candidatus Acidiferrum sp.
GCTGCGCATGCTGCAGCATGCGCAGCCTGGCCTTCACCTTCCTTGCCTGTATCTGCTCATAGACTGGATTCGTCATCTTCAACCTCCCGCGGTGGGCTGAGAGAATGCCCCACCTGTCCGGGATGTCTATTAGCAGCTACATTTAGCTTCCCGAGAATCGAACAGCGGGTTCCAGGTTCAAGTCCTGGGCGGCTCACCACTGCTTCTTTCCAACGCAAGCCCGAGCCTGATCCAGGACGTCCTGGTCAACGGACGGAATGGTCAAGGCCCGTCGGCAGCGATGTGCGGGGTGCTGCAAGGATTTCCGTGGCACTCGTCGCTGGGGGCGGTCGGAGGCTGTACGCCGAAGGTTGTCTATCCGGACAGCGCGTTCGTCAACTGCTCGGTCGCGACGGCGAATTGCGGGCTGACGTTCGATGCGAACGATCCATCCACGGACGTGGAATCGTTCACGCATCCGATCCAAACCAAGGTGAACGAAGACTCCTGGCTGGCTCGCCTTGACCACAAATTCAGCGACAAGACAACTTTCTATGCCCGCGCGCAGCGCGATATCAGCCTTTCATCCGCCCAGATCAACGTCAGTGCGACCGGCCTCGACAGCGATCAGGTGTTCAATCATCCTGCGAACTACCTCGTCGCGCTCGAGCACGCTTTCACCTCCAGTTTCTTCAACGAAACAAAGGGCTATATCAACCGCTCGCCCTTTCACAATCCCCACGGAAGCACGCTGCCGTTTGCCGTAAACACGGATTTCTTCTCCGGGATTCCGAACGAGTCCGCCGACATCGAAGTGGGGACCACTTTCGGAGTCGTTGACAACGCGACTTGGACTCATGGCCGGAATACTTTCAAAATGGGAATGGAGTATCGCAGGGTCCGGCTAAATCAGGGCCAGACCGCAGACAACAACCTCAATTTCGGCGACGACCAGAGCCTGATATCGGGGACTCTTTCGGAAATACAGTTCAATGCTCCATGGTGCTGCCACGGTCTGCGCCGCAATTTCTTCATGCCCTACTTCCAGGACGAGTGGAAGATGACTCCTACCCTCACGATTACTGCCGGGCTGCGCTACGAGTATTATGGCGTTCCGACCGAAGCCACCAATCGGACGACCGTGTTCGATTTCAACACGTTTCACGGAGCCTGCCTCGGAACGGGCTCTTCCAACACGCCGTTTCCCGCGCCCATCAATACGCCGCCTTGCCCGACAAACCCGTATCTCACGAATCCGGACTACCGAGATGTGGACCCACGCTTGGGCATTGCCTGGGCCCCCGCCGCGATGAATGGTAAGACCGTAATTCGAGCCGGGTTTGGCATTTATCACGGCGCAGCCCAGAACGACGACGAGAATGCGGGTCTTGAGAGCGACACGTATCGCGTCACCGTGAACCAGGCAATCCCGATGAACGTCGCCTACGCGCAGGAAATCCCGGATCTCTCTGGTCTTCCAATCTCCCAGTCGGCGAATCATCCTCGCGGTTTGCAGCGGGAAGGGCGCCGGAATCTGTATGCTGAGGATTGGGGGCTGACAGTCGAGCAAGCAATTCCGGGTGACTTCGTTTTTTCGGCTTCGTATCTCGGAAGCCACGGTGTGCGGCTGTTTTCGCGCGGCGCCGTGAATCTCTGTTCCATCCCCGTGACGCCCAACAGCACGGATCCTTCGCAGGTCACGGATTGTGTGCGGCCTTTGGACCAGTACTTCCCACCACCTCCGGGGTCACCCGCCGGAACTCCGACAACCGACCCGTATGGTTCGGTGGACTACAAGAGCGATATCGGGTCGAGCACATACCATGCGCTCGGCCTTTCTCTTGAGCGGCATTTCAGCAGCGGCTTTTCCTTCCTGTCCCGCTACACGTTCTCTCATTCCATCAACGACGGGTCGGTTGGGGGTGGCGAGTCCAACGGGCCGGAAAACATCAATTGTCTGGCTTGCGACAAAGGACCCAGCGTCTTCGATATCCGCCACAATTTCGTCGCCGATGCGGTCTATCAGCTTCCCTTCGGATCCGGCGCCAGATATTTGAACGACTCAGGGCCCTTGGGCAAGATTCTGGGGGGATGGTCGGTGAGCAGCCTCGGCATGTATCACACGGGCCATCCGCTCACGGTCAATATGGATCTGAACACCAACACGATCGCGAGCGGACCGTTCGCCGGATTCGCCGACTATTACTTGCTTCCGGACGGCAACGACCAGACCAACCAGCGGCCTGATCTTGTTCCTGGAGAACCATTGACGCTGCCAGGAGGCGGTCGCAACGGCGTGCCCCTGATCAACGCCGCCGCTTTCCAAGCCCCGCCCGTCGATGCAAACGGCAATTTCACTCGATTTGGCAACGAGGGGAACGGCGTGATTCGAGCTCTGCCCTCGTGGCAAATCGACCTCGCACTCCAGAAAGAAACACGGATCTCGGAGCGGTTCACCCTTGAATTCGCAGTGCAAGTTTTCAACATCTTCAACCATATTCAGCTTGGCGACCCGAACTCTCTCTCTCTGATTTATGATTCAGCGGCGTCCGCAACGGGGTTCCTGGACACGCCGCCGGGTTTCGGCACAATTAATACGACCGTGAACTTCAACAACAACAATGACAACGACGCGTCGCCGAACACCGGCACCGGCTTGCCGCGTCAGATCCAGTTCATGCTGCGGTTGAAGTTCTAAAATGCGGTGCGATAATCGGGATCACATGACTATCGAAGAAAGCTCTCGTTCCGGCTCGAAGCACATAGGCGTCGCGCTGGCCGTGGCTGCTTCGTTTCTTGCGTGCGCGATAGCCGGACCGCTGTGGCCACGGAATCCGCATGTCCGCGCACCCGGCACCGACGCTCCGCCGGCGCCGACGTTCACGATCTCTCAGGCGGACCTGCGCGAACCCCTGACGGTCATTGCTTATGGCGACATGCGGTTCACCGATCCATCGAACACGACCGCTACCAATCCCACCGCCCGACAGGCGCTGGCGAAACGGATTGCTGAAGAAATGCCCGATGCGATTCTCCTCAATGGCGACGTGCCCTGGCATGGAGGAGATCAGGACGATTACGTGGTTTACAGGGACGAAACCCAGGCGTGGCGCGACGCACACTTGCGAGTTTTTCCAGCGCTCGGGAACCACGAGTTCGCGGATTGTGAGGCGCCGCAGTGCCTGGCGAACTGGTGGGCGGCATTTCCGAAGCTGAAGGGTCTCCGCTGGTACTCCGTGCTGCTGGGAAAAAGAATCTGCGTGATCGCGCTCGACAGCAACGATTCGCTGCTCCCCGGCAGCGAACAGCGCCACTGGCTGGAGAGCCAGGTCGCTTCCTTGCCCGCCGAAGTTCAGTTTGTGCTGATTACCATGCATCACCCGCCGGTGGCCGACATTCAGACCAGGTTCGAGGTGAACCACAATCCACGGCCCAACGAGATTGCCCTGGCGGAGTACCTGCGCACAGCGGCGGCGTCGAGCAAAGTGCGATTCGTCGTGATCGCGGGCCACATCCACAATTACGAGCGGTTCCTCCAAGACGGCGTGGTCTATCTTGTTTCCGGCGGCGGAGGAGCCAAGCCCTATCCGGTGGACCGAACTCCTCCCGACCTCTATCAGGACCCAGGATTCCCGAACTACCACTATGTGAAATTTGTGCTTGAAAGCGGAGTCCTGAGCGGCAGCACGTACCGGTTTTCCGTCTCGGGCGCCCCCGCGTGGCAAGCCGTGGACGCATTCCAGGTTCGCTCCAAGTGAAGACCGAGTCTTTGGCGAACAACTCCGCATTCGGCTTGCGATCGAGTCAATCAAACATTGGGATCAGGTGTCGTGCTGGCGCGCCAGAAACGAAGCAAAAAGCTTCGTCTCCGCAAAGCCCACAGGAAGCAATAGGCAAAAGACGATAAGCAGGTCACGAGGCGCCGTGTGGCGAGCCGCCTCTGCGATGAGAATAATCGTCGCCAGAACGAGCAGCGCCAGGGAGAGCCCCCGGTGGAATCGGCGGAGTTCCGACTCCAACCACGAGTCCAGCCGCTTCTCCAATTGGCGCCCGTCATCGGAATCGGTGCAGTTCTTTTTCACACAGCAGACGTTGCAAGCGTCGGCCGGCGCGCGATAGTAGACAATGCGACGCTGGTAGTCCACGTCGGCCCGCGTCAACTGGCTTCCCTCGGGACATTCCCACAGATCGGTTTTGTGGAAGTAAACGAAGCCGGAGTTTCGGTAGCGCTCCGAGCGCTTGTGAGAATGGCGCGCCAGGAGCTCGAGGACAAACGCCACCCCAGCGAGAAAGATCACGTAGCCGGCGGCGAGCACCACCTCAAGATGAACGCCGGGAATCATGCACCGGATCTCTTCGATTCCACGATCTCAGTAAACAACACGTCCCGCGGCTCTTCAAGGGTAGTTCGAGGCTTCATTCGACACACGCCGAGCCAGGAGAGGTAGAGGACGGGCAGGGTACCTCCCAGAATGAAAAGTGTGTCTCCCGGAAGGCGCAGCCACTCGAGCAGAGCGTTCGTATGGTTCGAGAGAAACTTCAGCGACCGCGCGTCGAAATATCCGACGCTGACCGAGTGATAGAGCTGCAAGATGCCCAACGGGAACAAGGTGGCGAATACCATCCACGCGAGTCCAATGTTCAGAGACCAGAAGCTGATCTTGGCCGCTCGGTCGCTCCAGAGCTTTTCCGGAATCATGTATCGCAAGGAAAAGAGGGCGAGCCCCACGGCCAGCATCCCATAGACTCCCATCATCGCGGCGTGTCCGTGGTTCGGCGTCAGCGCGGTGCCAATCTCGTAATAAGACACGATGGGAAGATTGATCAAGAAGCCGAAGACTCCTGCGCCCAGAAAATTCCAAAAGCCGACCGCCGCGAGAAACATCACCGCCCAGAAATGAGGAAATGGCGTGCGAGGGTTCGAACCCTGCTGCGCTCCGAGCTGGAGGAAACTCCAGGCTTCGAGGGTGAGGAAGGTCAGTGGGATCACTTCAGCCGCCGAAAAGAACGCCCCGAGCGCCATATGAATCGAGGGTTCGCCGGAGAAGTAGACGTGATGCATCGTCCCGACCACGCCGCCGGCGGAATACAGCAGGATGTCGAGATAGACCACCTTAAGAGCCACGCGTTCATGCACGACGCCAAGCAGAACGAAAATGTAGGCGACCATGATGGTGGTGAACAGTTCGAGGAAATCTTCGACCCACAAATGGACGACCCAGAAGCGCCAAAAGTCCGTCGTCGTGAAGGGTTGGTTCGGCCGCGCCAGCAAACCGACGGCATAGAACGCAGGGATCGAAAGCGCCGAGAAAAAGAACAGCCACGGCATGTTCCCCACGTGTTCCGAGCCCAGGCGGCCCCGAAGCCCGCGAAACAGGATGATCACCCAGAAGACCAAGCCGACCGTCAGGAGGATTTGCCAGAAGCGGCCAAGATCAAGATATTCGAATCCCTGGGCTCCGAACCAGGACCACCCGTGCTGAATCCAACCGCGAATGCCTGCGTACTCGCCAGCCAGGCTGCCGAAAACGACGATCGCAAGCGCGCCCAGAAGCGCGTAGGAGAGCCAGTTCTGCCGGCGCGGTTCACGTCCCGTAATCATGGGCGCCAGGAAAATGCCAGCGGCGAGAAACGAGGTGGCGACCCAGAAAATGGCGAGCTGAAGGTGCCAAGTGCGCGCAATGTTGAACGGCAGGATGCGGGCAAGGTCGAAACCGAAAAAGTTCGCAATCTCTGCGCGATAGTGCTGCGTGGCGCCTCCCAAGACCGCTTGCAGGACGAACAACAGCGCCATGACCAGGAAGAACCAGGCGCATGACCGCTGCGCAGGCGTCAGGGCGACTTCGTCAGGCGGACGGAAGGAAACGCGCTGGTCCTCCCGGCCGTGCCAGCCCAGGAAATTCCACCGCCCAAACGCCGCGAGCAGGAAACCGATGCCGCCCAATAGAGCGATCAGCGAGAGGACGCTCCAGACGATTGCGTCGGCAGTGGCATGATTTCCAACCAGCGGTTCGGGAGGCCAATTGTTCGTGTACGAGTAAGTGAGATTCGGGCGCAAGGTCGAACCGGCCCAGGCCGACCAACTGAAGAAGGCTGTCAGTTGTTTGATCTGTTGCGGGTCGGTGATGGCCGACGGCCGCAATCCGTACTTCGTGGTTGGAGTTCCGAAGAAATCGGCGTAATAGCTAGTCAGCTTTTCGAACGCGTCCGCCTGCGCAGCTGAATATGCGAGCAAGCCTGTGCTGCCGTTGTAGCGATTCGTCTTGAAGTCGGTGATCGTTTGTTGCTTGGCGGCTTCCGAAGATGCGCCGCCATAATCATCAATCGCGATCAGAGCCGCGCGATGAAGATAGTCCGCCGTGAAGTCCGGGCCGAGGTAGGCGCCATGTCCGAAGATCGAGCCATACTCCATGAGCCCGTTGCGGAGAAACACTCCCTGGCCGGCAATCACATCAGCTCCCGTAAAGAGGACTTGCCCGTTGGGATCAACAACCTGCGAAGGAATGGGGGGCTCGTCGGTGTACGTCCGGTACGCGAGCATTCCGAGAATAAGAAACCCGCACAAGAACACGATCACAATTGCCTGAAGCCAGCCATTCGAGACGAGCAATGAACGTCTTCCCGACTCGTTCATGATGTTCTCCTCAGGTTTGAAGTTCCGCGCGCCATTACTCTATTGGATTTCAGCAACGTCGATCCAGGGTCGTTCAAGAGCGGATCATCGTCAGCAACATCTTGAATCTACTAAGGGCCTTCAGCGCGTGAGGTTGATTTGCGGGCATGAGAACCGCTTCGCCTGCGGCCGTCCGTAGCGGCTTGCCAGAAATCGCAATTTCCGCCTCGCCCTCCAGCACGAAGGCCAGTGCGTCGAATGGCGCTGTGTGCTCACTTAAGCCCTGGCCGTCATCGAAGGCGAAAAGGGTGACTGTTCCCGTCGTGCGGTTGACCAGCGTGCGGCTGACAACGGCTCCTTCCTGGTAGCTCACAAGGTCTACCAAGCGGACGACCTCCGCGACGGGCATTTCACGCTTGCTCGGTGCCTGCTGCGACATCATCTGTTGGCCACCTCCACCTTTCGTCCCTAGCTCATCCTGCAGATCAGCTTTCATCAGCGGGCAGCCAGGCATTGTGCGCTCATCAAGACTGAGAGATTGTCGCCTTGCCTCTTTCCGTCAGCGCATAGAAGTCACCACCGCACCCCTCCAGCATGCCCGCGCGGGTCAATTCGTCAACGGCATCGAGCACGCCCCGACGTCTGTCTGGTTCGTTACCTGCGGCCTCGAATAGTACATGGAGGTCCAGTCGATCCTTCCTTATTTCCCTGAATAACTGCAGAACACGCAAAGAGAGTGGCTTCATTGTGAACCTCGCTGGGTAAAGTTGCCTGCAAGCGCGCCACACAAGACGGCCAGGACCCCCAATTTTCGGGCCTTACAGTCGCGAGAGACGACACTCACGTTCTCGGGGCGTCCTCCGGCCAAGCGATAGTCAGCAGAAAAGCGCTGTCCTCCAGAGCTTCCACGTCATGCGGAAGCGCGCGCTCCAACGCCAGCATGTGCCCTGCAGGCAGATCAATCATCCTATCTTGTACGTGCATTCGGATGTGGCCCGCGATAGCCTGGACAGAAATCCTACCCGCGGCTTTGTGTTCGTGAAGACGCGCATTGGATTTCAGGACCGTCAGCACCACCCGGAAATCCGAATGCTTCAGCAGTGTTTTCGAGTTCCTTCCACCCTGCCACGCATTTTCGTTACGCAATCGTTCGAGCTCAGCATTCAGGTCAAACGAAAGGATTGGACTTTCCAGTGGGCCCGGCGAACGAAGGGCGGCAGAACTGGCTGGTTGTTTCGGACTATCGCTCACGACTCACTCCTCCTTCTCAACAAACCGTGCGAACGTACCTAGTTTATCCCCACGACCAAGGGTTGTTTCTGTACGTGGCTTGGCTCAAGAATGAACGTTCCGAAAATGTTTATCGCAAATGCCGTGATCCCCGCCAATTCGAGCACTGCCGAGACCGGCAGCACACCCCACGCCCAATTGGCATATCCCTGGTATGCGAGCACCTCACTGCAAACTCGAAGAGTGCAACCGCTCGTGAGGAGCGCGAGGCCCGCGAACATGAGGCGAGTACTCCATAACAACCGCATCCCCGCGAACGCGGGCAGAATGCGCTGGCCTACGCACAGCACCATGACAGCGACGAATCCGACTGTCAGCGCGTGCCGCGAGGCGCCCCAAATTCCTCCGGATGAATCCCAGAGCGCTGCGCCGACGCCAAGAAGCGCCGCTGCCAGCAGCCAGCCATAAGCCATGCGAACAAAGAATGGAAAGCTGCGGTGGATGCCGCGCGTTTTCGGCTCCTGGCGCGCCGGCTCAAACATTCGCAGCGCTGCAATCGCCATCGCCGAACTTGCAACAAAGAGCACCGTCGCCCCCGATCCCCATCCCGCCAACGTCAAACCGACGCCCGCGAGGTTCACGATGACCGCGCTCAGGAGCAGTCTCGGTCGAACGGCCTTGAGACCGAGGAACACCGGCATCCACTTGGCGCTGAATCCCCAGACGAACGGCACCAGGAATCCCCATGCGACCAGCACCAGATAGCGCTGGTCGAGGACGTGCGGCAAGGCCGGGCTCGCGCCTCGCAACGCCAGATAAACACTCGCCGCCAGGTTCGCGACAAGCACGAGCATCAATCCCGCGCTGGCGCTCACAACAACCCAAATCCACGGGTCCAGCCGGTTCTTGCCGGAATCTTCAGGGCGGTGCCGCGAAACGGCCCGGAAGAAAATCAGGAACGCTGCGAGTTCGAGAACGCCTGAGAGCGGAAGCAGTAGACGCCACTGCCACCCATACACGTTCGCGGTCCAGCGCACCGCCACGCCAATTGTCCACATTGCCCAACACGCCCAGGCGGCCCCGAAAGCCGGCTTCGTCGCGCCACGGAGCTTCGGAATCGAATAGAAACCGATGCCGAAGATGAAGCTGCCGATCCAGCCAAACACCTGCGCGTGGCCGTGGGCTTGCAACCATGCAGGCGAAATAGAGCCCACGCTCTCGCGTCCGCTGATCTGGAGGAGGTTCCACACTCCGAGGAACGTGCCCGGAAGCAGCATGAAGACGAGCCCGGAACTGATGAAAGCCATGAGAAGACGCGAAAGAGAGGCCTCACGCGCACGGGCATTTTCCATTATCTCCGCAGGGGAGAGCGAGGAATGGCCTTGGGTTCGGTCGGCTACCACCGGTGCTTCGAGTGAAATCGGCATGGCACCTCTCTTACGCAGCTGCGGGTTCCATCTCCACGGCACGCGGAAACAAGATGTTGTTTTCCAGATGCACATGTTGGTGGAGATCAGCCTCGAATTGCCGCAAGTCCTCATACAACGCGGTGTAGCTCGGGCACGCATCTGCCGGAGCCGCGTACTCCGAACTCGCCCTACGAATTTGCTTCACCAAATCTCCGGCGGAATCGTGCTCCTTCATCATGGAGTGAATCGGATTTCGCACGGTCTGAAAGAAGGGCGGCTCCAACGAACCGTTCCCGTTGGCGGCCCGCTCCATCGCCTCGATGTACGGAAACAGAATCTGTTCCTCTTTCTGCATGTGCACGATCATTTCTTGGCTGACTTTGGCGAAGAGTTCCTGGATGTCCGCTATTTCGGCGTGCGTTTCTCCATGCTTTTCCTTCACCTTCTCGAGCAACGTTCGAAGGCGAGGAATCGCATCGCGAACGTACCGATGATGTCTTTCCCGGATATGCCGGGTCAGGTCGCTCAGCGGCGCCCCCGTCCAATTCGCTTCCTCGGAGCTCACTTGTTTGCTGTTCTCACGCAGCCGCTTCAGGATGTCTTCAGGCGATACATCTGCATGCAGGCATGCTTCATGGAGCGGCTTGTCGCCGCCGCAGCAATAGTCGAGTGCAGCGTCTTCGAGAACCCGCGTCGCCGCGGGATTTGAAAGCGCAATATCCTTTACCTTCGTTTCGCTGGTGAAGCTCATGACCACCTCCGCAACGGTCCGCATTGTGGAGGGAGGGCGCACGAGGGGCAGTGACCAAAGTCACTACGCCGCCGGAAGAGATTGACAGGGAAGGAGTTACTCAGGAGAGGTTTGTTCGCGCGTCAGGCCGGCGAGATCCTTGACCGTGATTTTGCGGCCGTCTACTTCCAGGAAGCCTTCGGCTTGAAGCCGGCTCAGGTTGCGGGACACGAGCTCTCGTACGGTACCCAATTCCGCCGCCAGGTCCTGATGAGTCTTCGTCAACTCCAACCGGACTCCCTCTTTTGAAGGCGTTCCACCCGCCTGTGCCAGCCGCAGGATGAGGGCGATCAATCGCTGCCTCACAGTAGTGAACGACAAGTCCTCGATTATCGCGACGAGACGCCGGAGTCGTGAGCCAACCACTGCAAGCACTTTGAGCGCGACCTCCGGGTGCTCGCGGCAGAAATTCTGAAAATCTTTGCGGGATATAAAGAGCACCCTCGTGTCCTCTAGAGCGGATGCCGAAGCGGGATAATTGCCCCCATCGAAGACCGGGATCTCGGCGAAAGAACTCCCGGGTCCTTCCACGGCCAAGACTTGTTCGCGCCCGGATGCCGACAACTTGAAGATCCGAATCTTGCCCGAGGCTACGAGAAACAGCCCGGCGCATGAGTCGCCCTCGCTAAACAACAGTGCGCCTCTTTCAAGGCGCCGGTTGCTGACTCGCGCGGCCAACGCGGCTATTTCTGCCTCCGTAAGATTCGCGAACAGAGGCGTCTTCCGCAGGATCATCTCTGTGTTCTCGGTCATTCCGCGCTCCGCCCCACTGCCGGCCTTACCATAACCGAAAACAAGGCTTGATGACCATGAGTTGCGAGGGAGTTCTCCGCATTCCGCGCCGCTAACGTTACCCGCACTCGTGCGTCTATCGTCGCAAGCGCACGTATGAGACTCCTTTCCAGAATGTCGTTGATCGCCCGCGTGTCGGTCCTGGTGCTGGCCGTGGTTCTCCCAGCCCTGGGCCAGGAGGGCGCGCCACAGGTCAAGGCAGAGATTGAGCGCTTGCAAAAGGCGTTGAACGATCGTCCGATATCGGACAAGAATTTCGCCGGCTTGGCGTCAAATACGCGGGAGACGCTCGACGCTGCGACAAACGCTCTTGCTGCGGGGCGGCTGTACCTGAGCCTGGAAAAGCTGGGAATCGCGGAGTCGTTGTTCCTGGGATTGCGCGTTGCTTCCGACAACGCAAGTGTCGTGAAGAACGGCATGCCCGCGTTTGAGTCGCGCTGGGGCAAGGCCAGCCTCGCGCTCTCCGCCCTCGACCAGCAGGCGAGCCACCGCGATTGGAGCCATTCGCCAGCGGCGATCCAGGCGCTGTCGGAGACATCGCAAGGCAGAACGATTCCGCTGCTTGACGGAGGCCGTGGCTTTGCCACAGCCACGGGTCCTGCGGACGGTCTCTTCTACATTGGTCAAGCGGAAGGGGAAGCTGACTTTGCGAAATTTGCCGCAACCCTCGATGTGCACCGCACCAAGGACGCATCGCATTTCCGCTCGATCCTGCCGGAATTGAAGAGGCTGCAGGATAAGACCGACGCGGCATTTAGGCCGCCTCAATCCATCGATTTGCATTCCCGCTTCATCGCCCTGAATTCCGCGCTCAAGCTGGCGCAGGAACTGGATGCGAGGAAGTTCTACGCGGGAGCGTTATACGAGTATCTCGAGGCGGTGCGGAACTATGGGATGCTAACGGCCAAGCCGCTCGATGCAACCGGACAAGCCGGGCTGCGACCGGCTCTGGACGCGGCCGGGAAAAAACTCGCGGCATCATCCACCGACGATTCCATTGCTCAACTCTTTGTCGAACGCGCCGAATCCTACGTCCACCATGCGGACGGTTCAGCCCCAAGCGCCGACGAATGGAGAAGCGCGAAGGTCATTCTCGACCAGGTGCTGCCCGCATATTCTGCCGCACAATCGCCTGCCGCTCCTTTTGAGGCGCCGACTGCAGGAAAAGCCGTCACCATCACGCTGGTGCGTTGGCCCTACACTTGAAACATCTCCGACCCAGCAAGTTTGCTGGTCCAGGAAGTGGCGGCGAAATATCCCGGGCAAGTGACTTTCGTCAGCGAGAATTTCGGGGCTTCGGAACTGGCAGAGCGCTACGGTGTGAAGGGCTATCCGGCGGTTTTCGTTGACGACGTGCTGGTTGCCGTTCCTCGCGACTTCGGCTACTTCGGGGAAGTGGAAGGCACCGGCCGTTATGCTCCCTGGCGCGACGCCGAGAATCAAGCGAAGTTCACAGCCGATCTGACGCGCATGATCGACCTGATTCTGGCGGGAAAGAAGGACGTCGTCAGCCGTGAGCACGCCGGAGCGAGCGGCGCGGCCAAAGAAATCGCGGAGTTGCCGAGCTTCCGCGTCACGGACCTCGCGGGACAACCACTCGCGGCGGCGCAACTCTCCGGGCGCGTCGTGTTGGTGGAATTCTGGGCCACCTGGTGTCCGCCGTGCCGATCGACCCTCGCATGGCTGGGAGAACTAAAGGAGAGATATGGCGACAAGATTGCGATCGTCGCGCTCGCCGTTGAATCCCCGGACGACCAGATACGCTCCACGGTAGGGACTCTGAGTCACGATTTGCATTGGGCGATCACAGACGCCCCAACCGCACAGGCGTTTGGAGATATCACTTCCGTGCCAACGATGTTCCTGTTTGACGCCAACGGCAAGACTGCCAAGGTCTTGTACGGCGCGCCGCCGGACTTGCATGAGCAGATCGAAAATAAGCTGCAGGAATTGGTGAAGTAGAGTTGGCTTCTCTCGCAGTGCTTCCCAAGAAACCGCGCGCGAATTCCTCAGGCGTCCGAGCCGTAGCTCCTGTCGTATAGTCGACAAGGGAGCTGTACATTTCATGGGCTTGAGCCTTCGCAGGAATTCTCTTCAACGAATTTCGATTGTCGCCGCGGCGGTGCTCCTGGCCGTTTCTCTTCTGCCGGGCGCCTACGCGCAGACGACCAAGAAACAGGGCGCGAAGACAAAACGCGCGACGGCAGCGGCCGTGCACGACTGCGGCAACGGCATCGCGTTACGGCTAACGTCGTCGACACCGGCGCAAGGTGGGCTGCTCGAGCTGACCGTGACCAGCGCCGCGCCAATCGGCGAAATCAAAGGCGACTGGGCCGGTCATCCGCTTCCGCTGTGGGCCGCCGGCGAGCACGCGCACTACGCGTTGCTCGGCATCGATCTCGAGCGCGCGCCCGGGAAATACGAACTCAGCATCTCCGGGCAGTCTGCGGCCGGTGATCCGGCCACGTGCACCGTCCCGGTCGACGTCAAGCTCGGCCATTTCGCGGTCGAGAGCTTGAAGGTCGCGCCCGGATTCGTCGAACTAAGTCCCGAAGACCGCGCGCGTGCAGACACAGAAGGCGAGCGCGTTCACGCGATTTTCGCCGGCGTCACCCCCGAGCGGCTCTGGGCCGGAAACTTCCGCATGCCGCTCTATGGCAACCGGACGGGACACAATTTCGGCAAGCGGCGCGTGCTGAACGGTAAGCAGGAATCGCCGCACACGGGCCTCGACATTCCCGCTCCCGCAGGCACGCCGATTCATGCCGCGCAGCGTGGCCGCGTCGCGCTCGCGCAGAATCTTTTCTTCTCGGGGAACACCGTGATTCTCGATCACGGCCTCGGCGTGTACACGTTTTACGGACACATGAAGTCGATCGCCGTGGCCGAGGGCGACGAAGTAAACGCGGGCACGATTTTGGGCCTCGTCGGCATGACGGGGCGCGCGACAGGTCCGCACCTGCATTGGAGTTTGCTGGTGAACGGCGCGCGTGTGAATCCGCTCGGAATTCTTCGGCTGGGACTCCGCTGACGTCGGATTGAATCAGAGGTTGCGCGTCACGGTTTCGCGGGAGCTTGCGCCGCGGGTGGCGCCGCGCCGATACTCGCGTTGACCAGCATTTCGACCGCCGGTGCCACCACAATGAAGAGATCCGCCTGCGGCTTCTTGGCCTGGTCGATCATCCCAAGCGCCTCCGTCTTCCACGCGTCGGGCGCCTTCTCGCCCTTGTCGAGATAATCGAGCGCCTGAAGTCCCGCCGCGCCCAGCGACCCAAGCGCTTGCGACACGGGCGCGAGTTCGTTCAGCAGCGCGGAACGCGCGAGAATCGGCTGCAGCAGCGCGTCGTTGTCGCGCCAGCTCGTGAGCTGCAAGCGAATCTGCGCTTCGAGCGCCGCATCCTTGAAATTGGCCGCCGCCAGCGCATTCACGGCGCGAGTGAAGTCATTCGCGGCTTCGCTCTCGGGCGGAGCTGCGTCCACCAATCGGTTCAGCGGCATCGTGCTCGTCGCCGGGACTCCGGCGGCTCTTGCCGTTCGCTGACGAGTGCCGAGATCGACCGGCCGCACCGCATCTCCCAGGACGCGCAGCGCGGCGACGTCGTCCGTGCCCGCCATGCGGCCCAGCATCGCGACGTAGCTCGATTTGTGCGTGACTCGGAGCCATTCCAGCCGCCAGCTCACGCTTGCCAGCCGGCGGTACATCCCCTCAGCGTCCTGGGTTTCTGCCGGAGACCAGAAGCGTTCCGCGATGGCGGCGGTGCGCGGCCAAAGACGCGAGTCGATATTCTCGGGCGTCAGGAACTCCGCCCACGCGCACGCCTCGCCGCCCAGGATTCTGGATTTCTCGTCGCCGCTCAGGCTCGCGGCGTCGCCTGACGTCGGTTCGACGGCGTAATACTGCGCGGCTGGCGCCATGGAGTCGAGGTAGTAACCGCTCGATAGAAGTCCGCGATAGCCCTGCTTCGCCGCTTCCGCCAGCGACGCCTGTCCGCGCCACGATTGAATCACAATGTCCTTCGACATTCCCGGCACCAGGATTTCGTCCCAGCCGACTGTGAGCTTGCGGCGCCGGGCCACGATCTTCTGGACGCGGTCGGTGAAGTATTGCTGCAGCGCCTCATTGTTCTTGAATCCGTGCGCGCGCATGAACGCTTGAATCTTCGGATTCGCGTCCCACTGCTTGCCGTTTACTTCATCGCCGCCCATGTGGAAGAAACGGTCGGGAAACAGTTCGGACATCTCGCCGATGAATCGTTCGAGGAATTTGTAGGTTTCCTCGCGCGTCGGATCCATCGCCGCATCGAAGACGCCCCACGTGCGCGCGATCGAGTACGGGCCGGGGCCACTCGACAGCTCGGGGTAGCCGGTGAACCACGAAGTGGCGTGCCCCGGCATGTCGAATTCCGGCACGATGCGGATCCCGCGGTCCGCGGCGTACTCGACCAGATCGCGAATTTCGGCTTGCGTGAAATAGTTGCCGTCGGAGCCCATCTCCTGCAGCTTGGGAAATTCCTTGCTCTCGACGCGGAAACCCTGATCGTCCGATAAATGCAGGTGCAGCACGTTCAGCTTTACCGCGGCCATGGCGTCGACGTTCCGCTTGATCACGTCGATGGGGATGAAGTGGCGGCTCACGTCGATCATCAGCCCACGCCACGGGAACCGCGGCTTGTCTTCGATGTGAACTGCCGGCGCGGCGAATCCGGCGGGCGTCGACTGCACGAGCTGGAGAAACGTCTCGAGTCCATGCAGCGCGCCCAGCGTGTTTGTCGCGGTCAGAGTGGCGCGCGACGGAGTCACGTCAAGCGTGTAGCCCTCGTCCTCGCCGAGTTCCGGCACGGGCTTCGCGGCCTGCTGAATGTAGACGGTCAGCGTGGCTATCCCGACGGGAACGATGTCGGCGCGAATCGCAGTTCCGGTCTCGCGCGACTCCTTCTTCACCATCTTCTGCACGTCGCGGCTCAGCCTCGCCTCTCCGCCGCGGTGGACTGCAACTGCCGCGCTCAACGGAATTCCGGTTTCGCGCGAAATGTTCGCGATGAATCTCGCGGCGCCTCGATCCAGGCGCGCGTCCTTCGCTCCCTCCAGCTCGACCGAAAACGCGCCGTCGATCGCGAGCCCGCCGGAACCAACCTGCACGTTCGCGGGCATCGGCATCACGTTGATCGGCTCCTGCTGCGGGGATTGTGCTGCGGCCTTCGCGCCGAAAATCGAGGCAAGCAGGAAAATCAAGGCAATTCGCATGGGTCCCTTTCCGAGGCGCAGTGTGGCCGCAACAATCGCAAGCCCGCGAGCATAGTACGAGTTCGCGCCGCGGAACAAGATGGACGATTTTGCTTTGCCTCGCCCCGACGATGTGTGCCATAAATTCGACCCGCGATGACGTTCACATTCCTCGACTGGGCCGCGATTCTCGGCTATCTCGCGATCACGTTGCTGCTCGGGCTGTATTTCCGCCGCAGCGCCGCGAAGAGCACCGAGGATTATTTCGTCTCCGGCCGCACCGCTTCGTGGTGGCTGGCCGGCACGTCGATGGTGGCGACCACCTTCGCCGCCGACACGCCGCTGCTCGTGGCGGGCCTCGTCTACACGCAGGGCATCGCGGGGAACTGGCTGTGGTGGGCGTTTTTGCCGTCGGGCATGATGACGGTTTTTCTCTTCGCGCGCCTCTGGCGCCGCTCCGGCCTGATGACCGATGTCCAGTTCGCGGAGATGCGCTACGCCGGTAAGCCCGCTGCGTTCCTCCGCGGCTTTCGCGCCATTTATCTCGGCCTGCTGATGAACTGCGTGATTCTCGGCTGGGTCACGAAGGCGATGATCGGCATCGTCTCGACGACCATGGGCCCGACGATGCGCGGTTGGCCGACGCTCGTCAGCTTCTCGAATTTCCTCGCGCGCATTTTCGGCCCGACATTCTCCGGCCCTGACGGCCAGGCGCTGGTGGTCTGCATTTTCTTCCTGATTCCGTTCACCGGGATTTACGTCACGCTCGGCGGCCTTTCGGGCGTGCTGTGGACCGACCTCTTTCAATTCGTGCTGAAGATGTCGATCGTCATCGGCATCGCGTATTACGCCGTGATTGCCGCGGGCGGAATGAGCGCGATGCTGTCGAAGATTGCCGCGATGCGCGCCCTGAACGGCGGCTCCGATCCCACCGCGTTCTTCCCGGATTTTTCGCGCGGCTTCACTACAGAGATGCTGTGGACGCTGCCCGTCATCACGTTCGCCGTCTACCTCGGCGTGCAGTGGTGGGCGTTCTGGTACCCCGGCGCGGAACCCGGCGGCGGCGGCTACATCGCGCAACGAATCTTCAGCGCGCGCGACGAGCGGCAGGGCCTGCTCTCGGTGCTGTGGTTCAATATCGCGCACTACGCGCTGCGCCCGTGGCCGTGGATTCTGACGGCGCTCGCGGCCATCGTTCTGTATCCGGGGCTGGCGCATCCCGAAACGAGCTACATGATGGTCGTCAACGATCACGTGCCGCACGCGCTGCGCGGCGTCATCCTGGCGGGATTCCTCGCGGCGTTCATGTCGACCATCGCGACGCAGCTCAATTGGGGCAGCTCCTACATCGTCACGGATTTCTATCGCCGATTTGTGAAACGCGGCGCCGCCGAACGCCACTACGTTCGCGTCTCGCAAATCGTCACCGTTCTGCTGGTGATCGTCACGTGCTACGTTTCCGGACAGCTCGCGTCGATTCGCTCGGGATGGCAAGTGGTCCTGCAGGTGGGCGCGGGGACGGGCAGCGTCTACCTGCTACGCTGGTACTGGTGGCGCATCAACGCGTGGAGCGAAATCACCGCGATGATCGCTGCCCTTCTTTCGACGCTGGCGATCCAATGGAGCGCGCTCTGGCAATTCCTGCTGCATCGCCCTGAGCCGTTCACAGGCTCGGCCAGCGTCATATTCGCGAAATCGACGCTCGCCACGACGCTGCTGACGACGATCGCGTGGGTGATCGCCACCGCGCTCACGCAGCCCGAGCCCGACACCGTGCTCGTTTCTTTCTATCGCAAGGTGCGCCCGCAAATCACCGGCTGGACGCGCGTCGCCGCCCTGGCGCCGGATGTTCCGCAAACGCGCGATCTCGCGCGCAACCTGTGGTGTTGGGTGCTTGGCTGCGTCATGATCTACGGCGCGCTGTTCGGAGTCGGCAAGCTGCTTCTCGAACGCTGGACGGACGGAACGATGCTCGTGCTCGTCGCCATCGTCTCCGCCTGGCAGATGTGGCGCGAATTGAAGCGCGCCGCGGGGCCGGCCGCTGTTGCGCCGGGAGCCGGCCGCTGTTGCGCCGGGAGCCGGCCGCACTCCGTAGCGCGAGGGCCGCAAACATATGCGTCGCAAATCCTCGAAGAACTTGGTTTTGGGCGTCGACATCGGCGGCACGAAAGTCGCGGTCGGGCTCGTCAACGCGGCGGGCGAAATCGTGGCTCGTTCGCGCGGGCGAATGGTGGCGCGCCGCACCGCGAACGACGGGTTGCAGGCGGTCACCGGCGCAATCGATGCGTTCCTGCGCAATCGCCGTGCGAAGGCCGCGCGAGCGATCGGCATCAGCGTTCCAGGCTGGGTCGATGCCGCAAACGGCGTGCTTCTTGGCGCCGCGAATATTCCGTGCTGGCGCGATTTTCCTCTCGCGCGCGAAATCGCGAAGCGCTACGGCCTGCCCGTGCGCATCGGCAACGACGCGAATGTGGCCGCGCTCGCCGAGGCAGTGTGGGGAGCGGGCGCCGGTTACCGAAGCGTCTTCTACGTGACGCTCGGGACCGGCATCGGCACCGGCATCGTGATGAATGGACGGATTTACTCCGGCCGCACCGGAGCCGCCGCCGAAGGCGGCCACATGACCATCGATTTTCACGGGCCGGTCTGCGGTTGCGGCAAACGCGGATGCATTGAGGCCTACGCCTCGGGCACGGCGATCGGCCGGCGCGCGCAGCAGCGCCTGCTCGAGGGCGGTGCGAAGGAATCGCGGACGCTCGCGCTCGCGGACGGCAAGATCGAGGCGGTGACGAGCGAAATCGTCGCCAGGGCCGCCGCGCGCGGCGACAAATTTGCGATCGAGGTTCTGAACGAAGCCGCCGAGCGCGTCGGAATCTGGCTCGGCAATATCATCGACCTGCTCGAACCCGATGTGATCGTGTTCGGCGGCGGCGTCGGCCGCCTGATGATGTCGCGCCTCGCGCAGATTCGCGATGCCCTGGAGACTTGGGCCATCAACCCGCGCTGGCGCGAGATTCCCATCGTCGAAGCCAAATACGGTTCGGAGTCCGCCCTCGTCGGCGCCGCCGCCCTGTGCCTCCCCCGCCCGCGCGGTTGAGGTTTGAATGCAGCGCCGCGCTTCAGCGCGGCATTCCGAAATTGCTCCGTTGACGTCGAGTGCCGGAGCAGAATTGGGACTTGGTTGTCCTCTTAATCGCCCCGCGCCTCTCGGGGCGGATGTTGTAGCGCCGGCATCTTGCCGGCTCTTTTGCCTTTTAGGGTACCGGCTCGCGACAGGATTTTCACGGTGGCATCCTGCTGCTCAGGTTTTGAACGCAGCGCCGCGGTTCCACGTTTTCAAATCTCGGCCCCCGATCTCACGGCGATTTCTGCGCGCCATGAAGAATTCGGAGGATTTCGACGGCACTCCCGCGGACGCGGTAAACCGCAAGATAAGGGAGGCCGGTGAGAACAAGTTCGCGTGTACCGTGTCGGCGGCCAATTCTTCCTGCTTCCGGAAAAGTCGCCAGCGTGCCGATACGCTCGTGGATCGACAGAGCTACGCGCCGCGCTATCGTAGCGCTGTTGTGTTGTTCAATGTAGTCGCAGATTTGAGTAAGGTCGCCCGCCGCGGAATCGGTCCAGCGGACGAGCATCAGCCGGGGTAGCGGCGATCGATGAGCTTCTTGATGTCCTCGTGATCGACCATCTCGCCGCGATCCACGGCGGCGATGCCTTTATCAACCTCGCCGGCGAACCATTCGTCGTAGCTGACCATGCGCTCTACCGCCTCAACGACGATGGCCTCTCGGTCCCGTCCTTGCTCGGCGGCAAGCCGTGTCAACTTTGCTTCGAGGTCAGGTTTGAATCGCACTTCCATGGAGCTAGATTATGACCGGCGGGGCACCGTGTCAATCGCGGCCATGTTTTGAACGTAGCGCCGCCGGTCCTGCCTCCCTCACCATTAAGTCCGGCAGGCTCAATCACTTCCGGCCGCTCAAATTCGTCTTGACTTTCAGTGTTAACTGTATTATAAGCAATTTACCGTTGACAATCAGAATAATCGATTTGTGCGCATTCGTGTGCGCGCTCGGTGAAACCGGCGCGCCCGGCGCACGGACGCTAGACGTGCGTCTGCACGAAGACGCATGCGACGGGAAAGGGAGGATGGAGGTGAAGGGCGGAACAGGTTATGGTCAGCGGTGTCGGGCGTTTCCGGTCTCCCCGTCTCTGTGTCTCTGCGCCTCTGTGGCGAATCCGCCGGTGGATTTTTCTTCACGGGTCGCTGGCCACGGACTGCGGGTTCACCCGGAGCCAAGGCGAAGGGTCGCGAATTTCTAATATACAGTTCCGCGATTAGAAATCGAGCTAACTTGTTGAAAACACAGGGCCGATGCCATGTCTAATATACGGTTGCACGGCCTACCGGCCACGCATCGCCGGGCAAAGGCAGACCTGATAGACTCCTGGCCCATGGCCTCGATCTCGCCTCCCGCGGAGGAAATCTCGCAAAAGCGCGCGGCGGCCGTGGCCATCTTCGCCGCCTTCGTGGTCGCCGGCATCGTGACCACACTCCTCGGCCCGATCCTGCCGGTGCTGATCGGCCGCTGGTCCCTGAGCGACGCGCGCGCGGGCCTCTTCTTCGCGTTCCAATTCGGCACTTCGATGGCGGGCGTCGCTTCCGTGAGCCTGCTGATTCCAAAATGGGGATACCGCGCCGCGCTGGTCGCGGGGTTTGCCGTGATTTCGCTCGGGATCGCTGGCCTCAATTCCAACAACCAGACGATCTGCCTGCTGTCGACGGCGCTCTACGGTTTCGGCCTCGGGTTGGTCCTGCCGAGTTCGAATCTATGGGTAGCGGAGGTCACCGAATCCGGACGCGTGGCCGCACTGAGCATTTTGAATCTTACGTGGGGCATCGGCGCCATCGCGTGCTCGCCGCTCGTCGTGCTCGCGCAGAATAACCACGCGATTCCGGTTTTTCTCTTTGGCGTCGCGGGACTGGCGTTGGTCGCGGCATTGATTCTCTTGGCGACCGATCTTGAGCCGCGGTCGCGGGCACAAGCGCTCGCGGACGAGTCCCAGGTTGAGCCGTCGCCCGGGGGAATCGGTGTGATCGCGCTGGGCGCGCTGTTCTTTCTGTACGTTGGTGTGGAGAACTCCGTGGGCGGATGGGCGGCGGCGCTGGCGAAAAGAATGTCGGCGACGGGAAATCTCTGGGCGCTCGCGCCGATGTTTTTCTGGGGCGGGTTGATGGCAGGCCGCGCCGTCGTGCCTATGATTCCGCTTCGCCGGCGAGAAAAGCTGCTGGTTACTTCAGGCCTGCTGATCGGCATGGCGGGATGCGTTGGTTTGTTGCGGGTGTCGACGTTCCGGGGCGTGGCTTCGTGCGTGGCGCTGGCGGGAGTGGGTTTGGCGGGAATCTATCCCGTGCTTGTCACCTGGATGGCCAAGCACTTCGGCGAGCGCGCGCGGCGAATCGGAAATGTCATGTTCGCGCTTGCGGGAATGGGCGGGGCGGTGTCTCCGTGGCTTGTCGGATTCCTTTCGACGCGCGAGGGCAGCCTGCGGGCCGGACTGCTGGTGCCGGTGGCGTCGTGCCTCGTGATGCTGGGGCTGCTGCTGTACATCCCGCGCCGCGTGGCCACCTGAGCACGAGAATGGCGTGCGAACAGTGTGGGGCTCGCGGGTTACGGAGTCATGCGTCCGTTGATCAGGTAGTTTTGCGATGGCACGCCGAAAGCGTCCGCGACGCGATTGAAAAACGCGAACATAGCGATGACGTAAACCGCTTCCGCGATCTGATTCTCGCTCCAGCCCGCATCGCGCAGCTTTTGGACGTCCGCGGCAGTCGATTGCGCCGCGGCCTTCGTGATCAGCTCGGCGTAGTCGAGCAGCGCGCGCTCGGCGGGCGTCAGCCCCGCTTCATCGAGCTTGCCCTCGAGAATCGCGGCAACGCATTTGTCGGTGGCTCCCTGAACACGCAGGAAGTAGGCGTGGCTGTCCAGTCAATACGGGCACCGGTTCAGGAACGAGACGTAGCTCGCCAGCATCTCCTTGTGGCGCCGCTCGAGATGGCCCTGCGAGAAGTGCACGGTGTTCGAGAACTCGACCACCTGGCGCAGGAAATCGGGCCGCGCGCCGAAGCACTTGATGATCCCGGGAACCTGCCGCCGCCCGGAGCCCGCCCGCCAGAAATCGTAGGCCGCAGCGGTGTCGCCGGCCGCTTCGTGATCCTCCGTGATGCGGATCTTGGTTTTCGACGGCGAGGCGTTGGGGCTTGTCCCTTCAGGCTCGTGCTTCTCGTCTTCTTTTTGCGGCATAACGATTCCACCTTTCTACTTCTTCATTTTATGACGCACAACACTATAAACCGGCACGCCGGCCAGAACGACGGCGCATCCGACAGCGGCCTCGCGCGGGTTGCGCACAGCCAGCGCAACCAGCAGCAGGATCATCATCGCGAGGAACACGACGGGCGTCACCGGATAGCCGGGAGTCTTCACCGCCGGACCGGCTCCGGAATCGCGCTGCCGCACCACGAACAATCCCGCGACGGTGAGGCCCAGAAACACGATCGCCACGAAAAAGAAGTAGGCGACGATCTGCTCGAAATTTCTGGCGAGCACCAGAACCGACGCCAGAATCCCGAGAATGGCGATTGCGCCCGCCGGCGTACCGAATCGTGGATGGGGGCGCGCGATCGCGTGGAAAAAAAGCCGGTCCTGCGCCATCGCGAAATAGACGCGGGGCGAGGCGATGATCATCGCCGCCAGACTGCCGAGGACGCACAGCACCACAATTGCCGAGAGCACGATTCCGCCCGCCGGCCCGAACAGCGCTTCTCCCGC
Source organism: Candidatus Acidiferrum sp. (assembly GCA_035517015.1). Classification (GTDB taxonomy): domain Bacteria; phylum Acidobacteriota; class Terriglobia; order Acidiferrales; family UBA7541; genus Palsa-295. Next base: position 22,867 of record DATIZQ010000064.1, read on the forward strand.
TTGGGCCACGAATGTTTCTCCGGAAGTGACTCGCGAGAGCGGAACCACGTAGAGGAACACCATGCTGATGAGAATGAACGCGGCCGTGACGGCGAGGACGCCCAGAATCAGTGCGCGCGGCAGCGTGCGTTCCGGATCGCGCACCTCGCCCTGAATTTTGCTCACGTCCCACCAGCCCCCGAACGAGTAGCCCGCGGAAACCAGCGCCGCGCCGAACGCAGCCGTCAACGGCAAGGCTCCCGGGCGCTGGGCAAAGAAAGGGATGAAATTCGCGCGCGAGCCGAGGCGAAACGCGATCGGCCAGATTGCAACCAGCCCAAGCACGCCGAGCTTGAGCCACGTGATCCATCGCAGGACGCCGGCGCCGAGCAGCGTACTGAAAATGTTGAGAGCGCACAGAATCAAGATCGACGACACGGCAGCGAGTTTGATCGCGGCCGGAGACCAATGAAAGATGTACGCGGCGTAGGCGCCACCGCCAACGGCCAGTGCAGCCGTCACGCCCGGGTCGAGCACGAGGAGGGACATCCATCCGTAGAGAAACGCGAGCCGGGAGCCGAAGGCCTCTTCGAGATACACGTAGCTGCCGCCCGCGCGCGGAAATCTTCCCGCCAATTCTCCGTAGCACAACGCGCCGCAAATCGTCATCGCTCCCACGAGCAGCCAGACGGTCAGGAGCCAGAACGGTGACCCCAGCGACTTTGCCATTCCGGCCGGCGTCAGAAAAATTCCGATGCCGATCACTTCGCCGGCCACGGCCGCCGCGGCCGAGCCGAGGCCGAGCTGGCGCCGCAGTTCCGCGGCCGACGCTGCGCTATTCAAGATGGCCGCCGCCTCCGCCCCGGTCGCACCGAGAGCATTCGTTTCGTTGCAGACAGATATTAGACCCTTCCCCAATCAGCGCAGCGATTCGGGGGCGAAATTTAGGCGGGGATGAGCGCGTTCGCAATAACGTGAAAATACTACGGGCGCGTCGAGCCGGGGAATCGCGGCGGCTATTTTGTTGCGACGGCGGGCTCGATCTTGTCGATTACGATGGCGTGCGAGCCTCCGCGCACGAACACTCTGCCGGTCACCGTGACTCTCTCCGCGGCAAAGGGAAGCAGCTTCTCGTTCTGTCCGACGGCCGGCATCGCGTCGGAAATGGGCCAATAAATCACGCCATCGTCGCCCAGGACGACAAGCGGCGAGCCCGATTTCGCGCACGAAATCGCGCATTCCTTGCTTACCGGCTTGGTGATGTTCTTCACGAATGCGCACGCGGAATCAAGGACGAAGCCCTTCACGGAGGTTTTCGCGGGCTCTTTGGCGGCAGCTCCCAGAAGTCCAGCCGCGAAGATGAAAAGCGCGGCCACTTTCAAGACGGTATTGTTTCGCATAGCGTTCCTCTCGGGGGGAATCATACGGCCGGCTGGGCAGGACAGCAAACTCCCAGGTCGGCTCTCGTCAACCAGCCTGGGAGTTTCTGTTTGGGATGCCACTTTTCGGGTTTGGGGGCCTCAGCGCGCCTGCGAGGCGTCGTTGAGGTTGACCTTTGTGAGCGCACTCTAGGCGCATCGCGAAAACATGGCAATACTGTAAAAGTATTACTCGCCTCGGTGGAACTCCACGTAATCGCGGCCATGGTAGAGGCGATAGGTTCCTGCCGTCGGACCGGCTACTACCTGGAGCGGGATGGGGCGCTTCATTGCCGCGTCGTGCTGCGCGGGAACGCGGAAAAGGTCGTGCGCGCCCAGGTCGGTGACGACGAAGAATCCGGAGACAAACCCCGCGCCGTAAGCGCCAGCCTTCACTTCCTGATCACCGAACTGCAGCGGAACTTCCGAAAGCAAATAGGCCTGGTATTTTTCTTTCACAGCGGTGGAGTAGCCGGAATTGTCGACCAGGCCCGCCAGGAAAGTGGCGCCATCAGCGAAGCGGATGCCGCCCGTGTTGCGGAGCTCGGTGGGCGCCGTCTTACCCTGATAGAAGACTCGTTCGGGGAAGATCTTGGGCGTGATGTCAGCCGCCTTGAGGATGGTTTCTTTGCCCGCCGGAGAGGCGCCGGAGGCAGCCGAAAACGAATTCGCAGTCGCAGCAATACAGAACACCAGAATCAGAAAGAGAATGCTTTGGAGGCGGTGCATCGTTTGGTTCTCCCTTCGACGCGAATTGTAGACCGGAACGACGCCAAGAAAATAGCATGAAATTGGTATGCGAGTGCGGAAGCTCGTCTAGAAGCCCGGCTCCGGCGTGATGCTCTTCGCTTCGACGCACTCGTACGTGCGCCCGGCGCCGAGGTTCTTGTATTCTTCCTTTCTTCCGCTCGGCCACTCGACCTCCACGCGGGCGATCTGGTCCTGCTTGCCCAAACCGAATGTGACGGGCAGCTCCGATTGCGAGAGATAGCTTGATCCCGTCTTGACCATGCGGGACTGCGGCGTCCCGTTGGAATCCACGATGCGGACCGTGGCGCCGATTGCGTCACGATTCGATTTCGTGCCCACGAGGCGAAAACGGACGCTCTTGTTCCCCGATAGCTGATCGTTGCGGAAGAGGCAGGCCGCTCCGTTGTTCGTAGTCATCAGAAGGTCGAGATCTCCGTCGCGATCGAAGTCGCCGTAGCAGAGACCGCGGCCCACTCTTGGTTGGTCAAAGCCGGGACCGGCCTCCGAAGCGATGTCGTGAAAACGATCCCCTCCCGAATTCAGGAACAGTTGAGGCGGCTGCGCATATCCCACGTTCCCGCGAATGTTTCGCACGGTCTCGTCGATGTGACCATTCGCCACGACGAGATCCAGCAGGCCGTCGAGATTTGCGTCGACGAAGACGCACCCAAATCCGAGGGTGTTCATCGATGCCTGGCCGATTCCAGCCTGCGTCGCCACATCCTGATAGGCTCCGCTGCGGAGCAGCCGGTAGAGCCCGACCATTTCGTTGTCGAAATTTGTTATGGCGATGCCCTGGGCCCCCGAACCGTCGAAGTCCGCCGTGTCGACGCCCATTCCCGCGCGGGCTTTGCCTTCCGTGCTGAACGCGATACCCGCTTCCACCGCGACATCCTTGAATGTCCCGTCGCCTCGATTTCGGTAGAGCTTGTTCGGCTGCGTGTCGTTGGCGACGAAGAGATCGATCCAGCCGTCGCGGTCGTAGTCGAGCATAGCCACGCCGAGCGATTTCGAGCTGCTGTCGAAGATTCCACTCGTGGCCGTCACATCCTCGAACGTGCCGTTGCCGCGGTTGCGGAACAGCCAGCACGTCTGGCCGCGATACGCTTCCGGCGTGCAATACGATTTGTGCTTTCCGTCGAGGCTGCAGAAGACGTCGTGCTCCGCAGACCACTTCACGTAGTTGCAGACGAACAGATCGAGCAGGCCGTCGTTGTTGTAGTCGAACCACAAGGCGGAGGTGCTGAAGGCCTCGCGACGGCCGAGGCCCGAGGCTTCGGTCACGTCCGTGAAGTGTCCCTTGCCGCTATTCTTGAACAGCCGGTTTTGCCCGACGCACGTCACGAGGACGTCGGGAAAGCCATCGTTGTTGTAGTCGCCGACGGTCACGCCCATGCCGTACATCTCGACGTCCAGTCCCGCGCGCCGCGTGACGTCCGTAAACGTGCCGTCGCGATTGTTGCGGTACAAACGCATCGTCGACCGCGCGGTCTTGTGGCCGGGCCAGTCCATGCCGTTAATGAGGAGCACGTCCTGCCATCCATCGCCGTCGTAGTCGAGGAAGGCGCAGCCCGAGCCGAGCGTCTCCGGCAGCAGCTTTCCGCCGTAGGCGCCGCTATTGTGACGAAACTGAATTCCCGAGCGGGAGGCGACCTCAACGAGGCGAAATCCCTGGTTCGCCGATTCCTGAGTCGACGCAGCGAGCGAAGTGAAGCGGGGAAGCGCGAGCAAACCGCCCGCAAGTCCCTGGAGAAACGACCGCCGATTCACGAAATATTCACCAGTCCGTTGCGAATTGCATAGACCACCAGTTCGGCGGTCTTGTGAATTCCAAGGGCGTCCATGATGTTCGCGCGATGAACCGAGACAGTGTTGACGCTCAAATCGAGATGGTCCGCGATCTCCTTGTTCGATTTGCCGTCGACGATGAGCTGCAGGATTTCGAGCTCGCGCGCGGTCAGCGCGGCCTGGCGCTCGCCCTTCAGCGCCGCTTGGCGCGAAAGCTGCGGCGCCAGAACCTTTTCGCCCACCGCGACTTTCCGGACCGCCGTGGCGAGTTCGAGATCGACGGCGTTTTTCAGGATGTAGCCGGCAGCGCCTGCGTCGAGCGCCTGCCGCACCAGGGTATCCTCCGAGTGCATGCTCAGCATCAGGACGGCGGTCTTCGGCGAATCCTCGAGAATTTTCTTCGTCGCGATCAATCCGCTGGTGCCGGGCAGCGCACAGTCCATCAGGACCACCTGCGGGCGGAGCTGCTTTGCAAGCCGCACGGCCTCATCGCCGTCGCCCGCTTCGCCGACCACCGCAATGTCGGGTTCGTCCTCGAGCATGTGCCGGAAGCCGCGGCGGACCAGGTGATGATCGTCGACGAGCAGCACGGAGATCTTAGGCGGCATGCGCGTCCGGCCTTTCTCGCGGAACGCGGAGCTTGACCAGCGTTCCACCTTGCGCGGGTTTGGAGAACTCGATCGTTCCTCCGAGCAACTCGGCGCGCTCGCGCATCGCCACGAGCCCGATTCCCGGCTTTTCCGCCGGCGCGGTCAATCCTCTTCCGTGGTCCTCGACTTCCAGCTGCAACGCATCGTCCGAAAAACGGAGCCGCACCCAGGCCTGGCGCGATCCGGAATGGCGCGCGGCGTTGTTCAACGCTTCCTGCAGGATACGGTAAATGTGAATGCCCGAGTTGCCGTTCACCAAGAAGGGAGTGCCCGACTTTTCGTAGGTGATATCGATCCCCGTCTGCTTCTCGGTGGTCTGGATGTACCAGTCGAGGGTGCTCTCGAATCCCGTCTCGTCGAGCATCACCGGATGCAGCGCCTGCGAAAGGCTGCGGATGTTGTCCAGCGTCGTCTGCGCGATTTCGTTCACTTCGCGCAACTCGGAACGCAGGGGCGAGCCTTCGGGCGCGTGTTTTTCAGCGCGCGCCAGCATCGAGCCCACGGCCGTCAGGACCTGTCCGAACTCGTCGTGCAACTCGCGCGAGATATGCCGCAATGTCGATTCCTGCGTCGCAATCAGTTGTTGCGCGAGCTCACTGCGCTGATTCGAGAGGGAAGCGAGCTGCGCGAAGAGACGCCGGTTGGAGCGAATCAAGTACAGGCTTGTAAAGAGAATCGCGATCAGAATGGCGGTGAGGAACAGATACACCTGCTTCTGGACGCGGTCGTAGATCTGGGCAATCTGAGCGCTGGCCTGTTCGTCGCGCTCGTTGTTTTCCACCAGAAGCCGCGCGACGGCTGTGCCCAGCGCCGCTTGCCGGGCTTGCAGCGTGATACGAATCTGGGCGCGCGCTTCGGCCTCTTTGCCGCTGCCTGCCAGGGCGAACATGCGGTCTACGGCGTCCCAGAACTGCGTGAGGTTCGCGGCAAGGTACTGGCTTTGCTCGGGTGTCCGGCGCGCGACCGCCAATTCGGCCTCGAGGCGGAGCGCGTCGTCGAGATCGGAGTGAATCCGCTCGAACTGCGCCCGCCACGCGGTGATCGGGTACGGCTCGTCGTTGTCGAGCATGTCGCGCATTCCGAGGCCCAGCGAATTGAGATCGTTCTGCACGCGCAAGAGCTGTAGAGAATCCTTTCGGTTGCGATCGGCCAGATTCGTTTGCAGCGCCTTGAGGCCGGAAATCTGGTGCGTGATGTAGACCGAATAAGCCACCACGGCGGCGAGCGTGACGATCAAGCCGAGGAATAGCCCCGGTGTGGGCGAGCGGTCCGGAGAACGCATGGACGGAAGAATACAACCGCCGAGAGGAAGTTCCAACGCCGCGTTCGCGCGGCGGCGTCGAAAGCAGATATTTCGTTCATGGCGAGATCTTCGTGCGGCTTACTCCGAGAGATGATCCTGCAGGATGCAAAGCATGCGGCGAAGCGGTTCGGCGGCGCCCCACAGGAGCTGATCGCCGACGGTAAACGCGCTGAGGAATTCCGGGCCAAGCGTCATTTTGTGCAGGCGGCCGACGGGAATGTGGAGTGTTCCGGAAACGGCCGTGGGTGTGAGGCAGTGGAGTGTCGATTCCTTGTTGTTGGGGATCACGCGGACCCAGGGATTGCCGCGCGCGAGAATCTGCTCGATTTCGTCGAGTGGGAGGTTCTTCTTGAGTTTGATGCACAGCGCCTGGCTGTGGCACCGCATCGTTCCAACGCGCACGCAGATTCCGTCGACGGGCACGGCGGGATCGAGGCCGAGAATCTTGTTCGTTTCGGCCATGCCTTTCCATTCCTCGCGGGTCTGGCCGCCGGGCATTTCGCGGTCGACCCAGGGAATCAGGCTGCCCGCCAAAGGCACGCCGAACTCATCGTGCGGCAGTGAATCGGCACGCTGCGCCGCGGTCACCATGCGGTCGACTTCGAGCGCGTTTTCAGAGGGCGTCGCGCGGACCGGATCGGTGAGGCAGCTCATCTGCTTCACGAGTTCGAGCATCTTCGCGGCGCCGGCGCCGGATGCGGCCTGATACGTCATCGAAGTCATCCATTCGACGAGGCCGTTCTTGAAGAGCGAGCTGACGGCCATGAGCATCAGGCTGACGGTGCAGTTGCCACCGATGTATGCCCGCAGGCCGCGAGCGAGACCTTCCTCGATGCGGGACCTGTTCACCGGATCGAGGATGATCACGGAGTCGTCGCTCATGCGCAGCGTGGAAGCGGCGTCGATCCAGTAACCATTCCAGCCGCTCTGGCGCAATGGCGCGTAGACTTCCGCCGTGTATTCACCGCCCTGACAACTGATCAGGACGTCGCAAGCGGCCAGTTCGCGCACATCTTTCGCGTCCTTGAGGACGGCAGCGTCGCCGGCCTCTTGCGGAGCGGCGCCGCCGGCGTTCGACGTCGAGAAAAAGACCGGCTCGACGCGCGCGAAGTCATTCTCCTCGCGCATCCTGTGCATGAGGACGCTGCCCACCATCCCTCGCCAGCCGATCAGACCCACGCGAAGCATCGGTCCTCCGTCTCCTAGTCTATCGTCTTTTCGTTCATTTTTCGCGGACGCAACGGGCAGATTCGGTGCGAGGGGCTCGGGCAGCTTACTTGCGAGGAGTTGGCTCAGACGGCGGGAGCCAGAAGACGCAGGCGACATCTTCCTCGATTTCGATGGGGCGGCCGTCGAGCAGGGTCGGCTGGTAGCGCCACTGGCGAATCGCGCTGGTCGCGGATGAAACCAGGAGCGGCGGCCCGCTCAGAACGGTGACGTCCTCCACAACTCCGGTGGCGGCGATGGTGACGCGGAGCTGGACGGTTCCCTCAAGGTGTTGCGCCAGGGCATCCGGCGGATACTTGGGATTGACGCGGCGATCCACGCGGCCCACCTGAAGACGGTCCACCCTCGACGCGGCGAAGGGCCCGGGCGTCATGACGGGAACGTAGGACCGCGAAGTGACTGTGATTCGAGCCAGGGGTTCGGCGGCAGCCGCTGGCGAGATTCCAGCCAGGCTGGCAGAGGCAGTGGCCACGATCGGGGAAGACGCATCGGCTCGCGCGACCGACCTAGAGAAGAAATGGCCGAGGCGCGCGAAATCCCCGCGCCCGGCGGCCAAGCCAACGATGAAGGAGACGACCGCAAGCATCCCGAGGAAGGATAGAAACGCTGCCCAGCCATGGGAAGCCGAATCCCCTTGCGGCACAGCCGGCTCCGCCTCGTCGAAGCGGAGGCGCAGTCCACCGCCCAGACGGTCGGCCCGCGCCGAGGCGCTGGCGGCGGCGAGCGAGGGTTTAACGGTCTGCAGCGAGGAAATCAGCGCGCGCGACTGGGGCGCGGGATCCGACGTGTCTCGGGCGATGTTGACCTCCACCGCCCCGCTCGAGAACACCGGCTTCCTCTCCTGCGGCGCCACGCTGAGGCCGGATGTCCGCGGCAGAGGCGTCCACCGCCGAGCCTCCTGGGCCGCCCCTACGTGCTCGCTTGAAGCGATCCACTGCCGGATCTGCCGGCGGGCGAACGGGGAGAGCTCAACGAACTGGATCCCGGCTTGCCGCTTCGTTTCGCTGGTCCACGCAATCTCCCCGCGGGCCTCGATCCAGCCCGGAGACTGCGGCAACTGGAACCGAATGGCAGGGAGGTGCTCGTTTTCGAGGGTCGCTGCGCTATGGACGGCAAGCCCGCCTTCACTCATGTTCAGGACGATGCCGCCGTTGTCGGCGCCCAAGTCGATATAAGCGAGCGACCGCACCTGCCGCCGCAGATAGGTGCGACGGCTCTGTCGCCCGCCGGGCGACGCGAATTCGATTGGGTCCGACATGCCGGTTGGACGCGGGGCAGGGGGCCGCATCCCACTCCTGTTTCGAGGGGCGGGATTATACTCCCGATTCTGCCGGGGCCACAAGGCGGTATTCGCGGCAGGCGGCATGGGGCCCGGGCACGGAAGCGCGGAGCCACCGGAAGCAGAAACGGCCCCGAAGCCAGGGGCAGATAGCCCGTGCAACTGTATATTAGACTCCATGCCGACCCTGTGTTTTCAACGAGTTAGAGGGATTTCTAATCGCGCAACTGTATATTAACCGCCACAGCGGCCAGCGTCTGCCGCGACCCTTCGCCTTGGCTCTGGGTGAGCCAGCGACCCGCGACCTGCGACCCGTGAAGAAGAACCCACCGACGGATTTGCCACAGAGACACAGAGACGGCGAGGCAGAAGGGACCTTGCACTGCTGACTCAAGCCTCTGCTGCCCTTCACGCTTCACCCTCCCTTCGCTCCTTCGGGCACACATCCAGCGACCCGCTTGCGCGCCCGGAACTCGAAGTTCCGGGAAGGCGCACAAATCGATTATTATGATTTTTGGGGAAGCGCCTTTATAGCATAGTAAACAAGATTTGTCAAGGTTCAGGACTCCTAGTACCCCGCAGGGGACAGTGGCGCGAGGAAGCGAGTGGTGTAAGCTACCGGCATGAGCGAGAAAATCAAGAAGAGCGAACGCGAGTGGAAGTCTCAACTGACCGACGAGCAGTATTACGTGACGCGGCAGAAGGGCACGGAGCCGCCGTTCAGCGGCGAGTACGAGGATACGGACGCGGAGGGCACGTACGTTTGCGTTTGTTGCGGGCAGCCGCTGTTCAGCTCCGAAGCGAAGTACCACTCGGGATCGGGATGGCCCAGCTATTGGCAGCCGATCGCAGCGGAGAACGTCGAAATGAACCGGGACACTTCGCACGGGATGGCGCGCACGGAAGTCCTGTGCAGCAAGTGCGAAGCGCACCTGGGGCACGTGTTCGAGGACGGGCCGGAGCCGACCGGGCTGCGCTTCTGCATCAATTCCGCGGCGCTGCGGCTGAAAGAGAAGGGCGAGGATAAGGGGTGAGCCCGGGATTGAAACCGAAGGAAAAGGCTTCGATCGGTAAGGCGGAGACGCGCACCCTTGAAACCCGAAGGGTTGCGGCACCCAAGTGATTTCGTGCGTGGCTGAATGGATGGTGTGGTGTGGATGGATTGAGGGTGTCTCCGTTCGGGAAACCGGAAACCAGGGGCAACGAATGAAGGGTCCTCCAGCCGCCAACTTCAACTACTAAACGAGGAAGAGTACTCCTGCGCTAATCTGAGGGTGGTATCATCGGCTTCCTCGTGGGTCAACGAATGCTTTTCGATTCCAGAAAGGGCCGGCCACCCGCCCGAGCACTCCTTCTTCCGGCACTCTGCATTGGCCTGATCCAACTCGTTACCTCCTGTGGCGACCGCCATGAATCTTTCTATCCCTCCCTGTCCGATGCACAGAGAGGCGGGGAAATCACTCGCGGATGGATACCAACCTATCTGCCGCAGAGTTCTCGTAGTATTCATGAACTTTATTACCTGTCTCCGTCCACGGAATGGTGTAGCTTTGAATTTGCCCCCAGCGATTCGCAAAGTCTTCGAAAGAATCTAACGAGCGTCAGCGCTTTACCAAGAGCGGTCGAGCGCGTGCCCGCTCCAAGAGTCTCTTGGTGGCCGTCCGACCTCACCGGAAACATTGACATACAAAAAGCTCGCAGGAGTGGGTTCGAACTCTATGTCGTTGAGGAGCCCGATACTGCCGTTAGCACAGGCATCTGGTTGTTCGCGATTGATTGGAAAAACGGACGTGCATTTTTTTACGAGACAACCGCTCAAGGCGCGCCTTAATGTAAGGCGAGCAGTACAATCCGTCCGTGCCACCCGGCCAACTGCCACAAAAACGGGGAAACCGGAAACCAGGGGCAACGAGTGAAGGGTCCTCCAGCCGCCTGGGGCTGTGAATCCGTGGTTTCAATCAGCCGGCGTCGCAGGGGATTTGCTCGAAGGGTAGGTGTTCGAGTGAGACCACCTGCTCCGTAGCCTTTGTATCGCCCAGCCGATTAAGTACCACTGAGCAAAGGAGACCAGCATCCACGTAAGGGTCTGGTAGCCGAAGATCGTTGTCCCGAGATATCGGCCCGAAAACCGCGATACGGGGAACACCAGATTGAATGTCGCGTTCACCATCACCCAAGGAATGAGATTAGCAAAAAATGCGACTTGGCCCCCGACGTAACTCTGAGGGCTTCTACCGGGCGGAGTTAGGCCCCAGTTAAAAATCAACTGCGGGTATGCCCCTTCGTACACAACATAGTTCGGAGGGTAATGGACGGCGTGCCGCCCGAGGTCAATCCCTGCAAAGGCCCAAATGCAAAAGTTCAAGGCCAAGCACAGACGTATTGGCAGAGTCGTTCGGCTAGAAAGTAACTTTGGCGGGAGGCCGGCCCTTAGTGGTTCGATGAATTTCATTTCTCGACATTCGGGCGCAGCGGATAGTACCACACTGTGCCGAACCGTGAGCCTCCCTCCAACGGGTGGGTGCCGCAGCCCTTCGCCGATTTTGCGAAGGGTGCGCGAGGATGCGCCGGATGAAACATCCCCTGGAGCGGCGCTACGGCCTCGACCACCTGCACTTCATCACCTGTAGTTGTTACCGCCGGAAGCCGTTGCTGGGGACGCCGCGAGCGCGCAATGTTTTCTTGAAGATACTGAGCGAGGCTCAAGAAGCGAAAACGCGCACCCTTGGAATCCAAAGGGTTGCGATGCAGAACGGAAGGCGGGGGCAAAAAGCAGATCCCTCACTCCCATCCGCGAAAGACACGCGGCTGGGTTCGGGATGACAGCCGGGCGGAGGCGGGCCTCGACCAGACAGGTCGAGGGCTATTGGGGGGATCGGAAGTCGGCGACGCCGACGTCCAGGACGGTCGAGGGGAGACTCGACGCCGGCGGATTGGCTGCTTTCGAGCGGCCCGCGTGCTTGGTCGGGTGAGGCTGGGGAGGGGCAGCCGCTTCGCCGTACGACCAGGCCCCGTAGACGCGCCCATCGAACGCCGCGATTCCCGTGTAATCTCCGATGAACTTGTCCCCGGCATCGAAAGGAATTTCCGTCCAGGCATAATTCGCAAAGGTTTGTCCGCCGTCCGTTGATCGGGCGAGAACAATGATGACGCTCTTGTTGGCGGGATCGCTGCGCCGGTCGTAGAAGACAACGTTTGCCGAGCCATCCTTGGGATCGACCGCGAGCCACTGAAAGAATTGATCCGCGCCGTTGTGCAGCGGGTCGTCATTGACGCGCACGGCGGCGTCCCACGTGTTTCCGAGGTCGCGCGAGGCCGAGCAGAAGACGTCGACGTCCCCGTTTCGATAATCGGTCCAGGTGACGTAGAGGCGGCCGGTGCGAGGATCCATACCGATCTGCGGGAAGCCGTCGGAGCGCTCGACATTCTCGACCTTGAAATAGGACGCGGGCGTTTCGATGATCGTGCGCGAGGGAGTGAACGTGAGGCCGCCATCCTTCGACACGGCCATGACGATCGAGCCGCCGTCGGACCAAATCGTGTAGAGGGTTCCGTCCGGCGCGGCAACGCCTGCAAAGCCTTCGACGGCTCCGTTGTCGTCGCGCGGTATGCCTTCGTGGGTGCTGATTTCGAAGGGGTGCGACCACGTGATGCCGCCGTCGGTGGAGCGGGAAAAGAGGATGATGGATTTCGAGAGGCTGAATTCTGTCCACCCGACGTAGAGATTGCCCGCAAAGGGGGAATCGCGATTGTTGTCCGCGACGATGTAAGGCTTGTCCTCGAAAGGCATGCCGGAACGCGTAGGCTGCTCGTCGACGGGCGCGGCCTTCGACTCCCACGTCTTGCCGCCGTCCAGCGAGCGGCGCACGAAAATGCCGTTTCGCGTCGCGCCATGCGCCCAATAATTCGTGGTCCCCAGCTTGTCGAAGGCGATGTAGCAGAGGATCGCGTGGCCGCGGGCGTCATACGTGATGGAGACATCGCCCGAAACGGAGTAATTCCGGGGCGCGGCGCCATCCGCGAGCTGCCAGTGCGCGCCGGCGTCCTCGGAATAAGAGACGTGCGCGGGCGACTGAAACGCCGCGGCGACCTGATTGGGATTCCGGGGATTGACAGCGATCGAAGGCTCGTCAAAGAAGCCGGCGTGCGGGCTGATGACGGTGATTTTCGAGCCGGGCGGCGAGGACAACGGCGGTTGTGCGCGAACCGACTGAGCGAGGACTGAGGGAGCCAAGGCTGCCGCGATAAACGCAGCGCCCGCGAGGCCTCGCCTAGTGATCAAAGAAGACTACCTCCGGGTGCTGGTCGCTCGGATCGAGCGAGATTGCGCGGAAGCTTCCCGGAGAGATTATATAGAACGCGAGGTTGGTCGGAAACCCTGCGAGCGGATTCGCGGTGATGGTTCCGCGCCCAGTGGCAGCGATGTTGGCGTAGTTGGCGACGAGGCTCTCGGCGAGATTCGCCGTCGCGGGCGGAGTCAGTTCGTCGAGCGTGCCGGTCAAACTGCCGCCGCCGTTCGAAAAGACCTGTCCGATGACGTTGTTGACCTGGTTTTCGCCCAAGGATGGTGTGTCGACGCTGTAGCCGTCCTGGACGGAGGAGTCGGCGAACGTCACACCCGTTTCCTGCTGTTCGAGGAGGCCGGTGGTGACGGCGGCGTCGCCGCCGATCGTAAATCCTGTTCCGGGGCCGATGAGGTAGGCGGCGGCGAGGCGGGAACCAAGGTTCGTAAACGTGACGCGGCCATTGGCGCTGATCAGATAGCTGCCTGCCAGCGCGGAACTCGCGACGGTGCCGCCATTGTTCTCGTCGTAGGCCAGGTTCATGTTGAAGGTATTCGGAACCGGGGTCAGGAGTCCGGCGAAAACGCTGGCTTTGCTTCCGTTCGCGCCAGTGCCGGTGGCGACGCTGGGACTGCTCAGGGCCGAGGAGTTGAAGGGGGTATTCGGCGATTGCAGAATCATTTCACCGGCCATCCGGGGAATGGGATTCGTCGTGCTGGGCGTATCGGTGCCGACAAAGATGATGTCCTTGGGCGAGACGAAGTCGATTGAAAAGGTCAGCGTGTAAGCCGTTTTGCCCGGCACTTCGAACGTGAGATTGGCGACGGCGTGAGTGCCCGAGTCAAACTGAAACTCTCCGGAGAGCTGAAGTTGCGAGCTAAAGGTTCCTCCCTCGTTGTAGTCGCCCGTGCCGGGAGCGATGTTCCCGATACCATCCGCGTAGATGACGCCGCCAAGGGCGGTGGGAGAACCGGCCAGGTTGGCTCCCGTGAAGACGAAGGCGTAATTGCCGCTGAAGCTTCCGGCGCCGAAGGTCCCCAACACAGGCCGCATGATTCCGCTGACGTGCGTGTGCAGAACATCCGTGTTGGTGGTCGTGGAATTATTCTCGAAGATGTGAACGTTGCCATTCGAGTCGAGCACAAGGTCGAAGTCCACGGTCAGCGTGACGTTCAGACTGCTGGTGGCGATAAGTTCCATCGTGCCGCGGCCGTCCGTCCCGATGGAATAGGAGCCAGTGACGGTGGCTCGCGTGATGGGGCCGGTAAGCTCGGAGGGTGCGCGATTCATGGTGATGCCGCCGCCAGTAATCTTGCCGGTGCCGTCGGCAACGAGCGAACCTTCCTCGGCCACGTAGCCGCCGTCGTCAAAGCCGCGGAACAGAAAGGTGTACTGCCCGGCGAACAAGGAATTGTTGTTCGATCCCGCCGAGACCGAAATCGAATAGGGAGCGGAGGTCGATTGCGGCACAACTTCCGAATCCGTTACCTGCACGGTGAAGGCCGAGTTCGTGACGAGAACCGGAGTGCCTGAAATTGCGCCATTGGCGGAATTGAAGCTAAGGCCGGACGGAAGCTGGCCCGACGTGATCTTCCAGTTGTAGGGCGGAATGCCGCCGCTCGCGGAAAGGGCGGTCGAGTACGGAGCGGCCGTCTTGCCGCTGGGCAACGAAGACGGAGAAATCGAAATCGGCTGGGGCTGTTGAATAGGAATCGACAATTGTTTCGATTGAGTCTGCGACGTGGGGAGAGTCGAATCGGTGACCTGGACGGTGAATGTGTACGGACTTCCTGCGGCGCTTGTAGGCACACCGTTGATTTGTCCCGTTCCGGGGTTCAAGACGAGGCCTGGAGGCAGCGTGCCGCTCAGGAGCTTCCACTGAAATGGCGTGACGCCGCCTGTGGTCGAGATCGCGGTGCTGTAATTGGCGTTCACGAACCCTGATTGCAGCGGCGAGACGGCGGTGATCGAGAGGGTGGGTGCCGGCGAAATCAGGATCGAATACGAATTCGTGCTCGAGACGGGCTGGGTAGAGTTGTCGGTGACCTGAACCGTGAAGACAGAGGGGTTGGGCTGCCCCTGCACGGGCCCCGAAGGCGTTCCGGTAATGTTCCCCGATTGGTTCAAACTGAGTCCCGCGGGAAGGCTGGCGCTGCCAGGCGCCAGAGAGAATTTCAACGGCGACACACCGCCCGTAACGATGATCGACTGGCTGTACGGCGTGCCGTTTGATCCGCCGGGCAGGGGGCTGGTGGTGGTGAAGGTGATGGGGAGCTCGACAGTGATGGTAGCGGTCTTGGTGACGCTCGTGTTCGCCACCGCCGTCGCGGTGAGCGTGACACTCAACGAGCTGGATAGCCCGGACGGGGCCGTGTAGGTGACCGGGTTCGAGTTCAGACTGGAGAGGGTTCCGCAAGTGCCCGTGAGGCCGTTATTGATGCAATTGGCGCCCGTAAGCGTCCAGGTGACTCCCTGATTGAAGAGATCGTTCCCGAGGGCGGCCGTGAAAGTAATCTGCTGGCCTTGATCAACGGACTGGGTAGTGGGAGTGATGTCGATCGTGATGGACGCGCCGCCGGAGCTGCTGCAGCTATTGAGAAGCACCGTTACGAGGCAAAGCGCGAGGAGGGCCGCGCAAGCGGAGAGAGACTGCCTGCGAAGAAGACGAGGCTGGTCCGGCTGGTGCACAGGCCGCTTCACGCGGGCATACGCGTTCGAGTTCGTCATATCACCTTAGGATTGCTTCTGTTGTGGACCCGCCCAGGCCGAAGAGAGGGAGCACCCCTGGCGAACCCTGGCGCCAAGCCCCGAAACGAGTTGAATAACAAAACCGCTGAGCAGTGTCAACGCACATCTCGCGGCGCCAGGCGGCTCGCCTCCCATCGAAAAACCGCTGTTCGAGAACACGCCCTGGTCTCCTGATTCGGGACACTCGGCCACGTTAGGGCAGACGGCGCAGAACTGGACCAAGTTTCAGCCCATGTGGATGCAGGGAGGGTGGCGCCCGTTGCCTAACCCCTTTGCGCAGCCGCGGGATGCGCGGAATCCGCTTCGGCGCGGCGTGGCAACGCCAGTGGCGGGTCCTGGCATCGTATCGTCGTTGGACGTTCCGTGCTTCTGCTTGGGCCGCTGATTTTCAATTCCGACGAATTTTTAGTATAAATGTCGACTCGGCAGAGCCTGGCAGTCCTGCTGGTTCCCTCTCATACGGAGGAGTGCATTGATAGAAGTACAAGACCTCACGAAGTCGTACGGTTCCGTCACGGCAGTCGACCACGTTTCCTTCACGGTCAACAAAGGCGAAATCCTGGGGTTCCTCGGGCCGAACGGCGCGGGGAAGACCACGACGATGCGGATACTCACCGGTTTCATGCCGGCGACATCCGGGACGGCGCGCGTCGCGGGCTTCGACGTCTTCAACGACTCGCTCGAAGTGCGGCGGCGGATCGGATACCTGCCGGAGGCGCCGCCGGTGTATCCGGACATGAGCGTCGAGACGTATCTGGATTTCGTGGCGCGCATCAAGAACGTCCCGGCGGAAAAGAGGGCCGACCGCATCACGGACGCGCTGGAGAAGACGAGCCTCGCCGACAAGCGGTTCGAGCTGATCAAGCGGCTCTCGCGCGGCTACAAACAGCGCGTGGGAATCGCGCAGGCGCTGGTGCACGATCCCGACGTGATCATCCTCGACGAGCCGACGGTTGGGCTCGACCCGAAGCAGATCATCGAAGTCCGGCACCTCATCAAGGGGCTTGCGGGAACGCACACCATCATTTTGTCGACGCACATCCTGCCGGAAGTCAGCATGACGTGCGACCGGGTGGTGATCATCAACAAGGGGAAGATCGCGGCGGTCGACACGCCGCAGAACCTGACCAGCCAGCTCAAGGGAGGCCAGCGGATTCGCGTGGAAGCGCAAGCGCCGGAAGCGGCGCTGCGCG
Source organism: Candidatus Acidiferrum sp. (assembly GCA_035517015.1). Lineage (GTDB taxonomy): Bacteria > Acidobacteriota > Terriglobia > Acidiferrales > UBA7541 > Palsa-295. The sequence continues at coordinate 39,485 of DATIZQ010000064.1, forward strand.
AGACCCTGGCGCAGGTGCCCGGAGCGAGCCGCGTCCAGGTGGAGACCACGCGCAACGACGGGCACGTGATCCTCAGCGTCGAGGCCGCGCAAGGCAAGGATATCCGGAGCCAAGTGGCGGCCAGGATCATCGAGAAGGGCTGGCCGCTCTTTGAGCTTCGCGGCGTGAGCGTGAGCCTCGAGGATATTTTCCTCCAATTGACCACGGACGAATCGTCCCAAGCGCAGCCCGCCAATTAAGGAGCGCACTGAAAGATGAGGAATCTTTACGCCATTTACCGCAAGGAGCTCGGGCATTATTTCGTTTCGCCGATCGCGTACGTCGTGATCGGAGCCTTTCTGGCGCTCACGGGATTCTTTTTCAATTTCTTCCTGAACGCCGTAATCCAGCAGTCGATGAACATGGAAATGCAAAGCATGCGTTTCGGCATGCCGCCGGACATGGACGTTCCGGCCGAGGTGATGCGCGCGTTCTTCGGCTTGCTCTCGACGCTGGTTCTGTTCATCACGCCGATGCTGACGATGAGCGTCTACGCGGAGGAGCGCAAGCGCGGGACGATGGAATTGCTGATGACGTCGCCGGTGACCGAAGTCGAAATCGTGCTCGGTAAATTCTTCGCTTCGCTGAGCCTGTTCGCGATCATGCTGCTGCCGACCGCCGGCTACCTGGTGTTCATGTATCTCCGCAGCGACCCGACACCGCCGTGGCGCATGCTGCTGGCGGGCTACGCCGGGATCATTCTGCTGGGCGGGGCGCTGCTAGCCCTGGGAACGTTCATCTCGTCCCTGACGGAAAATCAGATCATTGCCGCCGTGCTGACGTTCGCTGCGTTTCTGCTGGTTTGGGTTCTCGACATCGGGTCGAACAGCTCAAGTACCCTCGCTTCGGTGCTCAGCTATCTCTCCGTGATCCGCCACTACCAGGACTTCACGCGCGGAGTGATCGATACGTCGGGCTTGATCTACTACTTCAGTTTCATCTTTCTGTTCGTTTTTCTTACCGTGCGCTCGGTGGATTCGATGCGTTGGCGGAGGGCGTAGGCCATGAACAAATCCACCGAAAAGGCACCTTTCCAAATGCAGTGGACGCGGCAGCAATGGGCCGAAATAGCGGTGAGCATCGGCACGGCGCTGCTGATCGCGGGCTACATCCGCTATTCGATCCAGGGAGAGCTGCTGCGGATGAGCGAAATCCTGCTGATTGCGGGCGGGGTTTTGCTGGTGGCTTCTGCGGTGCTGGGATTTCCGAACATTCGCGGCTATTTTTCGAAGCGGTCGTCGCAGCTCGGGACGAATACCGTGATTTTGACGGTTGCCGTGGTGGGGATTCTCGTGGTGGTCAACTATCTCGGGCAGGAATACCACAAGCGGTTCGACATGACGAGCGAGAAGCTCTTCACGCTCTCGGACCAGACCAGGAGAATCGTGAAGGGCCTCACGAAGGACGTCACGATCGCGCGGTTTGGCAAGACCGCCAACCAGAACCTGAACGACTTGATGGCGGAGTACAAGAACCTGAGCCCGCATCTCAAATTCGAGAATGTCGATCCGCAGGAAAGGCCGGAAGTGGCGAAGGAGTTCGGCGCCACGCACATGGGCGACGTGATCGCGCAGTCCGGCGACCGGAAACTGACGATCGAGCCGTCGGCGTCCGGCGACGTTTCCGAGCAGGACATCACCAGCACGATCCTGAAGCTGACGAGCACGAGGGTGAAGATGGTGTGCTTCGTCACTGGCCACGGCGAGAAGTCGCTCTCCGACGATCAGGCGCGGGGCTACAACGTGGCTGATCAAGGCCTGAAAAAGGAAGGCTACAACACGAATTCGGTGAACCTGGTGACGAGCAACGGCGTTCCGTCCGATTGCGACGTGCTGGTGGTTGCCGGCCCGGTGCAATCGTTCTTCCCGCAGGAAACGGCGATGGTCAGCAAGTACCTCGACGGCGGCGGGAAAGTACTGATCGAAGAGGATCCCATCAGCGAGAAATCGCAGCAGGATCCGAAGCTCGAAGACATTTTTCAGTCGTGGAATCTCAACGTGGGGACGAATGTGGTCGTGGACGCCAGCGGCGTCGGCCGGCTGTTTGGCACGGGCCCGGCGGTGCCACTCGTGGTGGAATACGGTGACAGCCCGATCACGAAGAATCTCCAGGGGGGAATGACGTTCTTTCCGCTGGCGCGCACGGTTTCCGTGGCGGACAAGAGCAAGCCCGATCCCCAGGACGTCGAGCTGCTGAAAACGTCGGCGCGCAGCTTCACGATTCCGAACCTGGATGTGAAGGAAGTGACGTTCGATCCCAAGACGGACACGGCGGGCCCCCTTTCGCTGGGAGTGGCCGGTTCGCGGACGGAGGGCGGCAAGCAAGCCCGGCTGGTGGTAGTCGGGGATTCCGATTTCGCCGCAAACCAGTGGATCACGTTGCAGCACAACGGCGACCTTTTCTACAACACGATCGACTGGCTGGCGCAGGACGAGAACCTGATCTCGATCCGGCCGAAATCCGTGACGAATCGCCGGGTGACACTGACGCAGGGGCAGTCGAGCGCACTCTGGTGGCTGGACTTGTTCGTGTTGCCGGGCCTCATTATTTTTTCGGGAATTTATATCTGGTGGAAACGCCGCTAGGAAACGAAGCGCACAATCATGATTAAGAAATCGACTCTCATCGTGTTTCTCTGCGCGGTCATTCTGGGAGGAGCGGTTTATTACGTCGAATGGCGCAACAGCAAGAAGCCGCCCGCGCCCGAAGACTCGTCAAAGCCCGCTTTCACAATGCAGGCTGCCGCCGATATCACCTCCCTCACCATTTTCCATCCGGACAAGACGGACCAGCCGCCGATCCAATTTGCCAATCACGGCGGCGACTGGACCATCACACAACCGCTCGAAACCGGCGCCGACCAATCGTCCGTTAGCGGCATCGTCGACGGCCTCGCGGATGCGCGCATCTCGCAAACGGAGCCGGGTTCTCCCGACCGGCTGAAGGCGTATGGCCTTCAGCCCGGGCACGTGTCGCTCGAATTCCAGCTGAAGAACGGCACGAAGCACACGGTTCTGATGGGCGACAAGGATTTCACCGGCGTTTCCGTGTACAGCGTGATCGACGGAGGCAAGAGTGTCGCGCTGCTTCCCTTGTCGCTGTATACGAGCGCCGATAAGCCGTTGGACGATCTGCGGGACCGCAGCGTCCTGCATATCGAGGCCGGACGGATTGCCTCCTTTGAACTCAAGAACCCCTCCGGCGAGTTGGACGCCGCGAAACAAAAGGGCGACGACCAGAACTGGGAGTTCACGAAACCGGCCGGCGCGGCGGCCGACGGCAGCAACGTGGTTGCGCTTCTTACCGCGGTCGGGACGGGAAAGTTGACGGCCATCGTCAGCGAGAATGCCGACAACCTCTCGAAGTATGGTCTTTCGAATCCGGCAATCACGCTGAGCACCGTGGACGACAAGGGACAGAAGAGCACGCTGCTGGTCGGCAAAAAGCAGGGAGACGTTTATCTGGCCCGCGACGCCTCGCGTTCGATGGTCTTCACGATCAGCGAAGACCTATACAAGAAGCTCACTCAGAATTTCAGCGACCTTCGCGACAAGAATCTGGTCCACGTCACGGAGAATGACGTGAACCACATCGAGATTCGCAACGCCAATGCGACGATGGACGTCAGCCGGAAGCAGGGAAGCGATTATGATTGGACGATCGATTCGCCGAGCGACGTGAAGGGTAAGTCGGCCTCCACATGGCGAATCTTCACGCCGCTCACGTCCGCGAAGGCCGACGAGGTGATCGATCACCCGTCCGCGGAGATAGCCGCCAAACTCGCGAAGCCCGCCGTTCAGGTGGACCTTACCGAAAAGAATGGGACAAGGCTCACCCTCAAGATCTCGGGAGCCGTAGGCGAATTCGTCTACGGACAAACAAGTGCCGGGCCCGCGGTTTACAAACTCAAGAAATCAATTTTGGACGATTTGAACTTTAAGGTCTCGGATCTCGCATCCTGAAACCCGAGTTCGTGTGGCTGTTTACGCAGCTTCGTCTGCGGTGCTGCGGGCGGCTTCACTGGGCCAAGTTGCCAGAAGCAGGATCTTGCCCGTGCTAGGCGAAACGTGAATGTAGTATACGGTTCCGGCGTCTTCGAGCTCGTAAAAGCCCACACGCTTGGGGTCGGGCGTTACTCTGGCTCCCCTGGACAGCAAATTTCGGAGGATTTGGACTCGTTCGACGGGGTGATTCCGCAGATCCTCTATTCTCAGCTCACGCTCTAAAGTCATCACCATGGCTCCCTCCGGCCCCTTTGGTTCCCTCGTCATTAATACGCCTGGGACGGCCCAAAAGTTCCAGTCATTGACCGTTTTCGTGATCTCAAGCGTCAAATATTAGACGCGGCAAGCGGCGGGAGGGCTCAGGTTTTTCGCGAATAGTACTGGAGGCGTTAACCCTTAAGTTGCTACTTGCGCCCGTCGAGCAAAGTTGCGATATTTCGGAGATTAAGGTAGTCAAATTCTGAGGCTCATCCAACTCGACAATGACAAAGTCCAAGAAGACCAGCCGCCTCTATCGTGACCGCCGGCGCAAGCACCGCCACTGGCAGGTGACCGTTTACTACCACGACGGTGAGAAATTCGCGCGGGTTTATATCGACCGCGAGCGCGCCGAGGCCTTCGCTGAACGCCAGAAGAAGTCTCCCGTGGTCAAAGCGACGCGCATTATGGAAGTGGACTGATCCGCTGTTCTTCAAGCGGTGACTTGGGCGCGGTGGCTGACTACTTTATCCAATCTCCCGCAATCCGGCGGCCTTGTAGCCGTGTCCTCCGCATGATATAAAAGTCTTTTCACGCGGGATTCGTATAGTGGTAGTACGCGACCTTGCCAAGGTCGAGGCGAGGGTTCGATTCCCTTATCCCGCTCCAGTCTTCTGCGTAACGAGTCTCTCCAAACCACGTCCTTCTGATGTACGCCACCAGGGCCGTACCGGACAAGAAGGAAGTCAACGATGCCCTCGTCCCCTTCATCTGCCGCTCGAACGCAGCCGGCACTTGCCGTTCTGCTTCTGCTCTTGATGGCTGTTCTCGCGGGTGGAGCAGCAATCCGCGAATCGATCACCGTCGACGAAGTGGCCCACCTTGGCGCCGGAGTGAGTTATCTGCAGAAGCTCGATCTCCGGATGAACGAGGAGCATCCGCCGCTCGCGAAGGTTTTGGCGGCGGCGCCGCTCGTTGTGAGGGGAGTGCACGCCGACTATTCCGATTTATCCTGGACGTTCAGTGAAAGTATCTTTCGAGGGATGCTGGGCGAATGGTCCTGGGGGCACTCGGTCGCGATGCGCTGGAACGATCCGCGCTCGACGCTGCTGTGGGGCCGTGCGCCCATGCTTCTGTTGACGCTCGCGCTGGGTTTGGTTCTTTACATCTTCGGCTCAAAGCTAGGCAACGCCTGGGGCGGACTTCTTTCTCTTGCTGCGTATGCGAGCACGCCGGCATTTCTCGTGTTCGGGCCCCTAATTCTTACGGACATTGCAGTCACCCTCTTCTGCGTTCTCACGATCTGGGCTCTTGCGGACATGTGGCGCACGCCGAACCGCGGAACAATGATTCGTTTCGCCGTTGCCTTTGCCGCAGCGCTGCTCTCGAAATTTTCGTCCGGCCTTTTGCTGTTCGGCGCGCTCGCGTTTGCGCTCAGCCTGCGTTGGCTGCCGCTTCCGGGTCAGCCGACGGACCGCGGCGAGTTCCAACAATGGAGGCGCGTTCGGCGGCGCCATTTGTGGAAGGGAATCCTGGGGGCGGCGCTCATCGTGTATGGGGTTTATTTCATCCTGTCGTGGAATCAACCGACGGATTCGCTGCAATTGCTTGGCGGCGGTTTTGCCTCGCTGGTTCTGCGGCGCCTTCTGATACCGCCGTGGCTTTACTTCCGCGGCTTCGTGATGTTTCTCGTGACGTCGAGTCGCGGAACCTTCATTCTGGGTCACTCACATCCTCACGGCGTGTGGTTCTATTTCCCGGTTCTGTTTGTGCTGAAGTCGACGCTGGCTTTTCTCGCTCTGTTGCTGCTGGCTGCGACGGTTGCGCTCGTCGCGAAGCGCAGGCTTCCGGGGAATTCCGTGATCCCGCAGCAGATGGCGTTTCATTGGCGCGCTTTGTGGACTTTCCTGATCGTGTTCGTTGGCGCGTGCCTGCTGAGCCGGTTGAACCTGAGCATCCGGCATTTCACAGTTCCCATCGCTCTGATGATTCTGGCGCTGGCGCCACTCCCGCGCGTGCTCGAACTGCTGAAGCAAGCCGGCTGGCCTGCCGCGCGAGTGGCCGCAGGGCTCGCCGCTTTGCTCGCGCTCGCATCGCTTGCGACCGCAATTCGCGCGTACCCGCTTTACTTCCCGTTCCTTAACAGCCTGAGTTTTGGCCGGCCGGGCTACACGCTGGTGAACGATTCGAACCTCGATTGGAACCAAGCCCTGCCGGACGCAGAACGCTTCGTGCGCGAGCACGGGGTGAAAGACGTGCTGCTCGACGAGTACGGCTTCTCCGACCCGACCATCTACGTGCCCGACGCGGAATTTTGGACCTGCCAGCAGCCTGCGCCTTCGGATGGCGGCCGTTGGGCGATCGTCTCCGCGAGCATGATCGAAGACGGGCACAATTGTCTTTGGCTGTTGAACTACCCGCACGAATCGTTCGCCGGAGGCGGCATGTACGCTTTCCAATTGCCGGCGACGATTCCCCCGGCGGGCTCGCCCGGCGGTCCGCCGCTCCCTGCCGACTATCACGCCTTCGGGGGCACGCCCGGAAACATGGACTTTCGCCTCATGTTTTACAACTGCATCCGCGACCCGAAACAGCTTCAACCCTTTTGGGACCGAATGATGGCGATGTTCGCGAACTACCGGAAGAAAAAATAAAGCATTCACGCCCTGGCGGCTCGTGGTGAGATGGGCTTGTTGTTCCGGCTCGCGAGAGGTTCTGGCACCGGACTGTACGGCGTGCTAGAGTTTTCGCGCCCAACCCATGCTCGCGTATCTTTGCGGTCCCATCGAATTCTCGCAGGACGGCGGACGCCTATGGCGCCGCAAGCTGACGCCCTTTTTGCGCGATATGCTGGGCCACCGCGTCTACGATCCGGCGGAAGATGAAAAGAAAAACCTGACGGACGAAGAGGCCTCCCAATTTCGCTCGTGGAAAACGTCCGAGCCCGACCGCTTTCGCCGCGTCATCCGCAAGATCATCGCTTTCGATCTCGATTTGATCGAAAACAAGGCGGACTACGTCATTTGTTATTGGGATGGAGAAGGCACGCAAAGCGGCGGCACTTCCGCTGAGCTGACCGTCGCGCACCGGAAGGGAATTCCAGTTTACCTCGTCACCACGCAGCCTGTCGATCAGGTCAGCGGCTGGATGCTCGGGTGTTCCGACCAGATTTTTTCGTCCATCGAAGATCTCAAGAAATTCCTCTCCGCGCGCTTCTCCCGCGAAAAGCAGAACCAGCTCTGGAAGGATTGACGCGCTCCGTGCGGCTCCACTCCTGCTAGAATCGCGTCCGCATGAAGAAAATCATCGTTGCCGTCGGCAGCACGCGCCGCCCGAAGCTGAACGCCGTCTGGGAGGCGCTGTCGGTCTTCGGCCCCACGCTCGATGACAACGCGCAGTTCGATATCGCGGCCGTTGAAGTCCCGAGCGGCGTGCGGCACACGCCGCTGTCTCGCGAAGAGATAATGGAAGGGGCGCGCCAGCGCGCGGAGGCGCTCGTCCGAATGGCCCGCGAAAAGAATGAGCCGTGGGAATATTTCGTCGGGCTCGAGGGTGGGCTGGACGTGGTGCGGACCAGTGGAGCGCGCTGGGTATTCCTCGAGAACTGGGCTTACATCACGGACGGCGGCGATCGCGGCAGCTTCGGACAATCGGGCGCTGTGCTGGTCCCTGAGCCTCTCGCGAAGCGCGCGGTCGACGATGGAGTCGAGCTGTCGGAGGCCATTGATGCTTTTGCCGGCGGCCGCGGCATTCGCGACGCGCAGGGAGCGTGGGGCGTCCTGACGAGGAATATGATCACGCGGCAGGATGCGTTTCGCGTCGCGGTGATTAACGCGTTCGCTCCATTTTTCAATCGCGCTGTGTATTCAAACGGGCCGGCGAGTGGTTAACGTTGCCGCCCGCATTTGCACCGGAGTCTATCTCGAAAACAACTGCCGCTGAATTTTCACGGCGCGAATGTGCTAGCCTAGGCCCGGGAGGCAAGGACGCGTGGACATCGTCAAGGGCAACATGGGATGGATCGAAGTGGTCGTGGGGCCGATGTTTTCCGGCAAGAGCGAGGAGCTGATTCGCCGACTTCGCCGCGCTGAGATCGGCAAGCAGCGTGTCCAGATCTTCAAGCCCGCGATCGACCAGCGCTACTCGAAAAACGGAATCGTCTCCCACTCCGGCCTCGAGATCGCCTCGGAACTCGTTCGCACCGGCAGTGAGATTCTCGACAAAGTTGCGCCGCGCACCGAAGTCGTCGGCATCGACGAAGCGCAGTTTCTCGGCGAGTCCGTTGTCGACGCCTGCGTGAAGCTCGCCGACTTGGGCAAGCGCGTGATCGTGGCGGGCCTCGACACCGACTTCATGGGCCGCCCGTTCGAGCCGATGCCTCGCCTTCTAGCCGTAGCAGAGGAAATCACGAAGCTCCTCGCCATTTGCACGCGCTGCGGGAACCCCGCCGTGCACACGCAACGGCTCGTGGCCTCCGAGGAGTTGATCGTGGTCGGCGCCGGCGGGATGTATGAAGCCCGTTGCCGGCGCTGCTTCGAGCCTCTCCTCGTTCAGCAGAAGAACGAGCAGGCCGAGCCGAAGGTCTCGAACGCCGCGGCAGGCCGCACACGCTCCTAGCCGCGCGTCGCGAATGGCGTTGGCATCACGCACCCAAAAGCCCTAAAATAGGCGCGTAAGGCCGACGCGATGTGCTTCCGGACCACTCTCTTGCTCGCCGCCGCGCTCACTCTGTGCGCGGATTTGCCCGATCTCCCTCATTTTCGCCCCCCTGGTCCCGGCGACCCGGACATTCACGCGCTGAGCAGTGTCTCACCGGCGGACGTTTTCGTGTGGGTGGTGGCGCAGGCGAAGCGCGAACCAACCCAGATGGGCGAGCAGTCCAAGCTCAGCATCATCCGTTACGTGGACGGCGAATTCGCGAAGGCGCTCCAGCCCCTCCCGCACGAAAAAACCGGCTATAAGATACAGGTCGGCAAGCCCCTCAACGTCAAGGATCTTCAGGACGAAATCCGGCGGGAAGGCGCGATTGCGAATCCCGGAGACACCGTTCAGATCACGAAAATTGAATTTCGCAGCAGGGAGATCGCCGTTCAGATCAACGGCGGCGGACGCAAGAAATTCCACCTCCGCGAGCATTTGCAGATCAGCATGGGAGATGTGCCACCACCCGCCACCAGCGACCATCCTGACGAAGGCCACGGCACAACCATCATCCTCGATTACGGCCGCGCCCTGCCGGACCTAAGCCCCGATGACGTGAAGCGCGACCTTGCGGTATTCCTGGACTTTTCGAAGCACTCGGCCGCGGTCAACTGGCTCGACACGCTGCCGCCGGAGATTCAGCAGGCGATCCGCGACCATCGCGCCACCGTGGGCATGGATCAGGAGATGGTGATTGCCGCGATCGGCCGCCCCGACCACAAGGTTCGCGAGCGCGACCCGAGCGGCACGGAGACCGAGGATTGGATCTACGGCATCCCGCCCGCCAAGACCACCTTTGTGACCTTCGTCGGCGACAAAGTCGTCCGCGTGAAAGTCTTCAACGATCCCGGCGCCACCGGCGCGAATTGACTTTTCCCCCTCGGTGCCCTAGCATTTTTTGGTTCGGCGAAAGCGCTCTAAGTCCTTCGCGCAGATAACCCTGGAACCGGGTTGTGACACTCGTCACAGCCGCTGGTGGCTGATGTCACGGCTCCCGCGGCTGACTCACTGCACGATATAAAGGAACGTTTGAACCCACTCGCTCAAGAGGGAGGACGCATGGCTGTCAAGGTCGGCATCAACGGCTTCGGCCGAATCGGGCGGAACATCTTCCGCGCGGCGCTCGGCGATCCGGCGATCGAGGTTGTCGCCGTCAACGACATCACCGACGCAAAAACGCTCGCCTACTTGTTGAAACACGATTCCATCCTCGGCAATCTCTCGAACAACGTCACGCACACGGACGACACGATCTCGGTCGACGGCAAGAGCTTCAAGGTGTTCAAGGTGAAGGATCCTGCGGAGCTCGATTGGGCTTCGGTAGGCGCCTCCATTGTCGTCGAATCGACGGGCCTGTTCACGAAGGGCCCGGAGGCGAAAAAGCATCTGCGCGGGCCGGTGAAGAAGGTCATCATTTCCGCTCCCGCCACCGATCCGGACCTGACTCTGGTTCTCGGCGTCAACGACAAAGCCTACGACCCCTCGAAGCACCACGTCATTTCGAACGCCTCCTGCACGACCAATTGCCTCGCGCCCGTCGCCAAAGTGCTTCAGGACAATTTCGGAATCACGGTCGGCACGATGACGACGATTCACTCGTACACGAACGACCAGAAGCTCCTCGATCTGCCGCACAAGGACCTTCGTCGCGCGCGTGCGGCCGCGATTTCGATGATTCCGACGTCCACCGGGGCCGCGAAGGCGTTGCACCTCGTGATTCCGGAGCTCAAAGGCAAGCTCGACGGATATGCCATGCGCGTCCCGACGCCCAACGTCAGCGTCGTCGACTTGACCGTGATCACCGAGAAGCCGGTCACGGCGGAAGCGGTCAATGCCGCTTTCAAGCGCGCCGCCGAGGGCCCGATGAAGGGAATCCTTGGCTACTCGGATGATGAGGTAGTCTCGGTCGATTTCCGCGGCGATTCGCGCTCGTCGATTGTGGACGCGCCGTACACGCGCGTCGTCGGCTCGAATTGCCTCAAAGTGCTTGCCTGGTACGACAACGAGTGGGCCTATTCCTGCCGCTGCCGCGACCTGATCAAGATACTCGCGCAGCGCCCGTAGGCGCAGGACGCCAGCCAGGGGCGGGTTGAGCCCGCCCCTGTGAGCCGGCGCTTCGCCGACCACCATACGACATAAAGAAACGGCCATGAACAAACTATCGATTCGCGATTTGAAAATGACCGGCCGGCGCGTGTTCATTCGCGTGGATTTTAACGTTCCGCTCGAAGGCGGCAAGGTGGCCGATGACACGCGCATCCGCGAGACGCTGCCCACGCTGCGCCTGGCGATCGACAATGGCGCGCGCCTCGTCCTCGCGTCCCACCTCGGGCGCCCCAAAGGCAAGGTCGATCCGAAGTACAGCCTGAAGCCGGTCGCCGCGCGCCTGCAGGAGTTGCTCGGCAAGCCCGTGCAGTTTGCCGCGGATTGCGTCGGAGCGGACGCGGAAGCGAAGAGCAAGTCTCTTGGGAACGGCGGTGTTCTGCTCCTCGAAAACGTCCGCTATCACGCCGAGGAAGAGGCGAACGATCCCGGGTTCTCGCAGCAGCTCGCCGCTCTCTGCGACGGGCTCTTCGTCTGCGACGCTTTCGGCTCGGCGCATCGCGCGCATGCCTCCGTCGTCGGCATCACGAGATTCGTGCGCCAGGCCGCGGCTGGCTTGCTGATGGAAAAGGAGCTCGCGTATCTCGGCAAAGCAGTCTCGAATCCCGATCGCCCGTTTGTCGCGGTCCTCGGCGGCGCGAAAGTCTCCGACAAGATCGAAGTCGTGCAGAACCTGATGAAACTCGCCGACGCAATGCTCATCGGCGGCGCGATGGCCTACACGTTCCTCAAGGCGCAAGGCAAACCGATCGGGAAGTCGCTCGTCGAGGACGACAAGCTTGACCTCGCGCGCAACCTGCTTCACGAGGCCGAGTCCCGCAATTTCCGCTTGCTCTTGCCCGTCGACCACGTCATCGCCGAAACTCCTGATTCATCGGCCACCAAGATCGTGGACGCGGACAAGACGCCCGACGGCTGGATGGGCCTCGACATCGGCCCGAAAACGATCGCCGAATTCGAGAAGGAGATCGCCCGCGCGCGCATGATTGTGTGGAATGGTCCGCTCGGAAAATTCGAAAGGCCCCAGTTTTCGCAGGGCACGCTCGCCATCGCGCGCGCCGTCGCTGCGGCGACCTCGAAGGGCGCCACCTCCATCATCGGCGGCGGCGATTCTGTCGCGGCTGTCGAGAAAATCGGTGTGGCTTCGCAGATCTCGCACATCTCCACCGGCGGCGGCGCCTCCCTCGAATTCCTCGCCGGCGAAAAGCTTCCCGGCGTCGAAGCCCTCACCCCCAAGGCCTGAGCGGCCGAAACGGGGAACAGCCTCCTCGGTAGCCCCGCTTGATTGCTCTCGAATTGCATGGTAGGATTTTCCTACAGACGATGGCGACACGAGACACGGCTCTCAAGTACTTGGCCACAACCAAAATCGGTGAAAAAGGCCAGCTCACCGTCCCGAAACAATTTCGCCGGGACCTCGGGCTGGGAACTGGCGCACCTTTTGCGGTGTTGCGCCTGGGGGATGGCCTCATCCTCTTGCCCGAACAGCGGCGCTTTGAGGAGCTCTGCGCGCAGGTGAGCGCGAGCATCACGGCTGCCGGCCTGACGCCGGAAGATCTCCTCGCGACGCTCCCTGAAGCCCGCAATCGCGTTTATGCCCGGCGCTACGGCAAGACGCATCCGCGCAAGAAGTGAGCCGCCAGCGCAGAATCCGCCTGTTCCTGGACTCGAATGTCCTGACGAGTGGGATTGTTTCTCCGTGGGGTCTCGACAAGGCCACGCTCTCCCTTTGCGCGGCGAAGGTCTGCAGGTTGGTGCTGGCGGAAGTGGTTCGCGACGAGGTGGAGGAGAACCTGCTCCTGCACGCGGAACGCTTGCCGTCCGTGAACGCCAGCCGGCTGATTGAGGATTACCACCGCCTGATCGCGTTGACCAAGCCGGAGCTTGTGCCCTACCCCGATAGCAGGCTCGTTAGGTTGAGTCGCCATCTGATTCGGCACGAGGCGGACGTGCCAGTGCTGTTGTCTGCGATGGCCAGCAAGCCCGACTGGCTCCTGACGCACAACACCAGACACTTCACGAAGGTAGTCGCCGAGCGCACGTCGCTGCGAATCGCCACGCCAGCCGAATTCTTCCAGGCGCTGGCCGCGCTGTTTCGATAGAGGCGAGGAAGGCCGGCGAAACCCTTCCCGGCGTCGAAGCCCTCACCCCCAAGCCCTGGCAAGTCGTTGTGCTCGTGTGGTTTCCGAGAGATGTTCGGCGGCGTGCGAACTCCCTCGGCCACGTGGGTGCTCGCAAATCACGCAGGGCAGTGCTCCACATCACGGTGGACTTTTGTAGCAGGTGTAAGTTAGCCGAGTAGGTCGGCCGTTATGTGTGTGCTTGCCGCTGCGCGGAAAAGCCGCGTTTGCGAGCGGTGAGGCCACTCGGTAGGTCAGAGCCACGGAAGAGAATCTGCCATGCAAGATGTTCGCTACGGCATCCGAACGCTCCGCAAGAGTCCAGGTTTCACCGCCGTTGCCGTCCTCATCCTCGCGCTCGGCATCGGCGCCAATACAGCCATTTTCAGCGCGGTCAACGCCCTTTTGTTGAACCCATACCCCTTTACGCAGCCAAACCGCATCGTGTGGCTGGACGCGCGCCATATAAGTGGTAAGAACAGCAGCACGGGCTATCGCGATTTCCTCGACTGGCGCGACCAAAGCACTGTCTTCGAAGAGATGGCGATCACGCCGTGGACGGGCGCTTACACATTGACAGGACAAGGTGCGCCGCAGCGCATTGTGGGCGGAGCGACGACGGTAGGCTTCCTGCGTGTGCTCGGCATTCACCCCGTCGTGGGCAGATGGTTCACGGCCGAGGAGGATAAGCCCGGCGCGCCTCGGGTGGCAGTGCTGACCTACGCGGCATGGCAGCGGCGTTTTTGGGGCCGCACGGATGTTCTTGGGCGGACGCTGGAGCTCAACGGCCAGCCGTTCACAGTCATCGGCGTTCTGCCAAGCTCGTTCGCCTTTCCCGGGATCGAGACATGCGAGTTTTTCACCGCGCTTCAAGAGAGTCCCTTGAATGGCCGCTACCAGCACCAGTATGGCGTCCTCGCGCGGATGAAGCCGGAAATCACGATAGAACGGGCGCAATCCGACATGACCACCATCGCGCGCCGCCTCGAGCAGGACTACCCGGAGACCAATACGGGCTGGGGCGTTGTGGTCGCGCCCATTCGCCAGGCCATCGCTGCGCAGGCGAGAGCGCCCGTCACCGTGCTTTTTTCGGCCGTGGCCTTCGTTCTTTTGCTCACGTGTGTGAATCTAGCTGGCTTGCTCTTGGCGCGCGCTTCGGGAAGAGCAAAGGAGATTGCGATCCGCGTTTCGCTCGGCGCGACACGCGGGCGCATCGTGCGTCAGGTATTGACGGAGAGCGTTCTCTTGGCTTTGGCGGGCGGCGGCCTGGGACTCCTGTTCGCCAACTGGTTGATGGGAGTTCTGCGCGCGGTGGCTCCTGAGGAGATGGCGCTCGACGCCACACTGCGTCTTGATCCTCTTGTCCTCGTCTTCACGCTGGCGATCTCATTGCTTGCGGGAGTTGTGTTCGGTTTGGCACCGGCCCTTTACGGTTCGAGGAGCGACCTGAATGCAGCCATCAAGGGCGACGCCAATGCCTGGAGCGGCGCGCGGGCGCGAAGCCGTCTCCTCTCTTATCTTGTGGCTGGCGAAGTGACCCTCTCCTTGGTGCTGTTGATTGCCGCCGGGCTTCTCCTCAAGGACCTGTTGGTAATCCTCCACATGGAGACCGGCCTTCGCATCGAGCACGTGCTGACTTTCTATCTTGACCCACCGCGCGCGAAGTATTCGACTTCCCAACGCAGCAGCGCGCTATACGAGGACTTGATTGCCAATCTGAAGAGAGCCCCGGGAGTCGATGCGGCGGCGGCAGTCGGCACTCTTCCGATGACGAGCGGCATGACCGGTGGGTCTTTCGAGATTGAGGGCCGCCCAAAGCCAGCGGATTGGGTCGATACGCTCGTGCAGTACAACACCGTCACTCCGGGCTATTTTCGTGCTGCGGGAATCCCTTCGCTGCGCGGTCGCGACTTTGACGAGCGCGATACGGCCGTATCCGAGCCCGTGGCCATCATCAATGATGCTCTCGCCCGCCAGTTCTTTCCCAATGAGGATCCGGTCGGACACAGGTTCAAGGACGACTACGACGGCAGCCGGCGCACGATTATCGGCGTCGTGGGTTCAATCAAGAACCAACAACCGATGAACCCGCCTATGCCCGGCTTCTATGCCCCCTACCCGCAGAAGGCATGGAGCGATATGTGGCTCACCGTGCGCGCTACTGGCGATCCGGCCAAACTCGCAGCCCTGGCCCGTGGAGCAGTACACGATCTCGACCCTGACATCCCCGTATTGAAGATCCGGACCATGCCGCAAGTCGTCGCCGATTCACTGTCGGAGCCGATGCTACTGACGTCATTCCTCGCTGGTTTTGCCGGGTTTGCGCTCGCTCTGGCGGCAATCGGAATCTACGGCATCGTCGCGTATTCGGTCTCTCAGCGGATGCGCGAGATGGGCATCCGCGTGGCACTCGGCGCTTCACGCGGCACCATCCTGGCGCTAATTCTTCGCAGAGGGGCGGTGCTGGCAGGGGTGGGCGTGGCCTTGGGAGTCCCGCTGGCACTGGCGATGTCGCGGCTGATGGGATCACTGCTGTACGGCATCAGTCCGCGCGACCTGACTGTATTCGTCGGCGTTCCGATTCTCTTGTTTGCCGTGGCGCTGGCTGCATGCCTGATCCCGGCGCGCCGGGCCATGCGGGTGGATCCGATAGTTGCGTTGAGGTGTGAGTAGGGGCAATCGAGAGTTGCTAATGGCGGATGGACCCCGGCTGTGGGCGCGGTTCTACGGGTTATAGGACTACTACCGTCATTTTGTGCCTACTCATCTGGCGCCTTTCGTGCTAGCGTGGACCGTTTTTATGCGCAACCAAAGTCACGGACACACAACCTGGCAGCGGCCGAGCAGCCCGCTATGCGGCGAGCCGAGCGGGCGGCTCACCCTCCACGGCCCCTTGCACGCCGGAAATTCAATCGGTACACTTTGCAAACGGGAATTGCCGCAACTCCTTGCGGCTCAATAACATGAAAATTCTCAATCGGTACACTTTCTGTGCTGTCCAGGGGAGGCAAGAGTGCGCAGACCGGTGATCGCAGGCAACTGGAAGATGTACAAGACGCGCGTTGAGACCCGCGCGTTTTTCGAGGCGTTCAAGCCGCTGGTGGCGGGGGCGCACCACTGCGAAATCATCGTCGCGCCGCCGTTTACGGCGCTTGACGCGGCCATCGAAGGCGCGCGCGGCAGCGCGATTTCCATCGCCGCCCAGAACCTCCATTGGGAAAAAGAAGGTGCGTTCACAGGCGAGGTCTCCACTCGCATGCTCATTGACGCGGGATGCCGCGCCGTCATCATCGGCCACTCGGAGCGCCGGCAATACTTCTGCGAGGCGGACGAATCCGTGAATCGCAAGACGAAGGCGGCGCTGGCGGCGGGACTCACGCCGATTGTTTGCGTCGGCGAGACGCTTGTCGAGCGCGAAGGCAATCACACGCACGCGGTCCTGAAACGCCAGTTTGAAGGTGCCGTGACCGCGTTGACCGGCGAAGACTTCTCGCGTATCCTTCTAGCTTACGAGCCGGTTTGGGCGATTGGGACCGGCCGCACGGCCACCCCGGAAATGGCAGCGGATGCGCATCATCACCTCCGGGAGCTGGCGGCCGCGCGGTTTACGCCCGAACGGGCGTCCGCACTGCGAATCCTCTACGGCGGCAGCGTCAAACCCGACAACATACGGGGGTTGATGGCGCAGGTGGAGATTGATGGTGCGCTCGTAGGCGGAGCGAGCCTGGATCCGCAGTCGTTGGCCGCGATCGTGAATTTTTGAAGTGAGGAATCGAGATGCCGTCTTGGGCAAAATGGGGATTGTCGCTGGCCATTGCGGTCGGCTTGATTTGGGTGGGCTGGCGCATGTCGTATGTGCTGATGACGCTGCACGTTCTGGTTTGCTTTGTGCTGGTGATCGTCATCATGCTGCAGAGCGGCAACGCCGCTGACCTGGCGGGCGCATTCGGCGGTGCTGGTAGCCAGACGGCTTTCGGCCCGCGCGGCGCGGCGACGTTCCTCTCCCGCGCGACTACTTGGTGCGCGATCGTCTTCATGATGACGTCGCTCGCGCTCTCGGTGAAGCGCGGCCCCACCGAGCAGGTCAGCACCGGCTCGATTCTCGAGCAGACGCAACAGCCGGCTTCCGCACCGTCGAAGTCGGCGACGCAGCCTGCGAATCCTCCGATTCAAATCCCGCTGCAGCCGCAGCAACAGGCTCCGAAGCAGCCGGCGCAACAACCGCCTGCGCAGAATCCGGCGAAGCCGCAGCCGAAGTAGTCGCCGAGCACGGCGCACTTGTCGTGTGGGAAGTTGCCTCGCGCCTGTTGGTAGCCATTTGACAAATGAAATCGCTGCCGTTTACGATGGTTTCCTACGCGGTCGTGGCGGAATTGGCAGACGCACCAGCTTGAGGGGCTGGCGGTAGCAATACCGTGGTGGTTCGAATCCACTCGACCGCATATCTTCTTCTCAATACTCCCGCACGAAAGCGGCCTTCCGTCGTTGTCTACGGAATGGAATAGGGGGCTCCTGCCGGGAACCTTTTCCGTCACGCTGCCGTATAGATTCTTGTAGCAAGCAGAAATGCCGAATTGGCTCGAGGAGTGCCGCGGCGTGTCGAACGGGAACTTTCTCGAAAACCTGATTGGCGACGTGAAGCACGCTGCACGCGTTCTATGGCGGAGCCCCGGATTTGCGGCAACCGCGATTGTGGCGCTCGCGCTGGGGATTGGTGCGAACACCGCGATTTTCTCGGTGGTCAATGCGGTGCTGCTGCAACCGCTTTCGTACCCGGAGCCGGAGAGGCTCGTTGCGCTGATGCGCCAGTTCCCAAATGGCCAAGGTCCGGCCACTTCGATTCCGAAGTTTGTCGTCTGGCAAGAGCAGACGAAGGTGTTCCAGGCCGTCGCGGCGTATGACTTCGAGGGCCCCGGGATCAACCTGACCGGGGGAGATCGTCCTGAACAGGTGAAGGGAATTCACGCGTCGGCGAGTTATTTCGATGTGTTTGGCGCGCCGGTTGCGATTGGCCGCACGTACACCGCCGAGGAAGATCGCCCGAGCGGGCCGCACGTGGTGGTGATCAGCAACGGGCTGTGGCACAGCCGATATGGCAGCGACCCTGCGATCGTAGGAAAAACAATCGAGCTGACGGGCGACCCCTACGAAGTGATTGGCGTGCTGGGCTCGACGTTCAAGACGGATCCTCCGGCGGACGTTTGGCTGCCGCTGCAAGCCGACCCGAATAGCACCAATCAAGGACATTATCTGTTGTGTGCGGCGCGAATGCGCCCCGGCGTCACGCTCGAGCAAGCGCAGGCGGCGATGAAGCTTTCTGCGGAGGAATTTCGCCGGAAGTTTCCGGGTCCGCTGATGGACCCGCACGAAAGCGCCACGGCGGTTCCCTTGAGGGACACGGTGGTTTCGGGAGTTCGCACTGCGCTGCTGATTTTGCTGGGCGCTGTTGGTTTTGTGCTGCTGATTGCGTGCGCAAACGTGGCGAACCTGCTGCTCGCCCGGGCGACATTGCGCAAACGCGAGATTGCGATTCGCTCAGCCCTGGGCGCGGGCCGGCGGCGCATCATCTATCAGTTGCTCACGGAAAGCGTGCTGCTATCGCTTGTGGGAGGCATTCTCGGACTGATTCTGGGATATGCGGGCGTGCGCGGGCTGCTGGCGATCAACCCAGTCGATATTCCGCGAATCGGCGAACACGGCGCGGCGGTCACGCTCGATTGGCGCGTGCTTGCGTTCACGTTGTTTGTCGCATTGTTCACGGGAATCCTGTTCGGCCTGATACCGGCCTTCAGCGGATCGCGCACGGATCTGACCGTGACGTTGAAGGAAAGCAGCTCGCGGGCGGGAAGCAGCTTCCGACAGAACAAGGCGCGCTCCATTCTGGTGGTCACGGAGATGGCGCTCGCGCTGATTCTGCTGGTCGGAGCTGCGCTCTTGATTCGCACGTTCGCGACGCTGCGCTCCGTGAAGCCGGGCTTCAACGCGCACGACGTCCTGACGATGCAGATGTCGTTCTCCGGCACGCGGTTCGAGAAGACGGCCGGAGTTGCGCAGACGGTCCGCGAAGTGGAGCAGCGAGTGGATGCATTGCCGGGCGTGGAGGCGATCGCGAGCACGTGCTGCCTGCCGGTCACGGGCGGGATTGATCTGCCGTTCACGATTGAGGGGCAACCTCCGACGGACGGGCCGTTCAACGGCGACGTCCAGTGGCGCAACGTCTCCACACAGTACTTTCAAGTGTTCCGCATCCCGCTGCTGCGGGGGAGAACGTTCACGGAACGCGACGACGCGGGGTCGGATCGGGTCGTGGTAATCAACGAGGCGATGGCCAAGAAGTTTTGGCCGAAGGGAGACGCCCTGGGAGCGCGCATCGACATTGGCCACGGTTTGGGTTCCGTGTTCGAAGAGCCGCCTCGGCAGATCATTGGAATCGTCGGCGACACGCGCGACGCCGGCCTCGATAGCCCGCCGGACCCCATGATGTTCGTGCCCGAACCGCAGGTGGTCGACGGGATCACCGAGCTGGAAGGGCGGGTGCTGCCCATCTCGTGGGTCATCCGCACCAAGGTAGCGCCGTTTTCCCTAAGCGCCGACCTGCAGCGCGAGCTTCGCGTCGCTACGGGCGGGCTTCCCGTCGCACATATCCGCTCGATGGAGCAGGTGGTCGGGGAATCGACCGCCCGAAGCGATTTCAATACGACTCTGCTCTCAATTTTTGCGGGCGTCGCGTTGCTTCTGGCTGCCATCGGCATCTACGGGCTGATGGCGTACTCGGTTCAGCAGCGGACGCAGGAAATCGGCATCCGCATGGCGCTGGGCGCCAGCCCGCAGAGTGTGCGGAAGATGGTCGTGTTGCAGGGGATGCGGCTGGCGGGAATTGGCGTCGTCATTGGCATTGCGGCTGCTCTCGGCCTCACGCGCTTCATGGCGGGCATGATCTATGGCGTGAAGACGTGGGATCCGGTGGTGTTCGTCTCCGTCGCGGCGTTGCTCAGCGGGGTGTCATGGTTCGCGACGTACATTCCGGCGCGTCGCGCGTCGCGCGTGGATCCGATGGTTTCCCTTCGCTATGAGTAGCCGGGGCGACCGCCCCTGATTGGTTCGGGATCTCCGTCTCTGGTTTCAACCCGCATCGAGCCCCTCATCTTCGTTCTTGAAATTCGGCTGCGCTTATATATGATGCGTGTTTCTTAGCGGTCCAAATCGAACGCTTTTTGCAAATCGGGCCGGGGGAGCAAGAGCGATGCGATCCAGTAAGCGCGATCGAGGATCCGCGGCAACTGCGGGTCTGCTGTCACTGCTGATCGTCATACTCGTTGTGGTCACGGTGTACGTTTTCGTGGCAAGACTGTGGGTTGCGCCTCCCGCCATCACGTCGGTGGGACACGAGATCGATCACCAGTACGACCTCACGCTCTACGTGACGGGAACGGTGTTCATCCTTTCGCAGATGGGCCTCGCTTACGCCATCTTTCGTTTCCGCGATCGAGGACAGCGCGCCACCTACACGCACGGCAACAACGCGATGGAGGTTATCTGGACCTCGGCGACGATCATCCTCTTCGTTGGGTTAGGCCTGCTCGGCTACAAGGCTTGGGCCGAAATGCGGTTCACTGAGGCTGCGCCAAACGCGATCCAGGTGGAAGTCACCGAGAATCAGTTCGTTTTCAACTTCCGCTATGCGGGGCCGGACGGCAAATTCGGCAAGCTCGATCCGAAGCTGATCAGCGCGTCGACCGGCAACCCGCTGGGACTCGATCCCAACGATCCTGCGGGCAAGGACGATATCGTGGTGCCGACGCTGACCGTGCCCGTGAATCACGAGGTCGAGTTGCTGATCCGTTCGCAGGACGTGATCCACAATTTCTACGTGCGCGAGCTTCGCCTTCAGCAGGACGCTGTTCCGGGCCTGATGATCCCCATGCACTTCACGGCCGACACGATTGGGCGCTACGAGATTGTCTGCACGCAGTTGTGCGGACTGGCGCATTACCGGATGCGGAGCTTCCTGGATGTGGTCTCTGAATCCGATTACCAGAACTTCCTTAAGCAGCAGGAACAGCCGGCGGCCGGCCAGTGAAATCGATCTTGCCGAACCCAGGGTCTGGAAGCGCAAGCCCTGAAATCAGGAGGCCATGAATGAGTTCGCACGCCCACGTCGTGCCCCACGCGCCGACGGGCTTTGTCAGCAAGTACATCTTCAGCACCGATCACAAAGTGATCGGCATTCAATACATCCTGCTGGCGATGACAGCGGTGTTCGTCGGGATGATTCTTTCCCTGGTGATGCGTTTCCATCTGGCATGGCCGAACGCGCACCTTCCGTTCATTCAGGGCGGAATCATGACGCCGGAACAGTACGCGTCGCTGCTCACGATGCACGGGACAATCATGGTGTTCTTCGTGCTGACCACGGCGCCGCAGGGCGGCTTCGGCAACTACTTCTTGCCGATTCAAATCGGCGCGCCGGACATGGCGTTTCCGCACCTGAACATGCTGTCGTTCTGGGTCACGTTTCTCGCGTTCGTCGCCATCATCGCCGCGTTCTTCGTTCCGGGCGGCGCGCCTCTCAGTGGATGGACGGGTTACGCGCCGCTGAGCGGGCTTGGCGAAGTGACCGGGCCGGGTGAAGGCTGGGGCCAGACGATGTGGATCGTCAGCATCGCTTTGTTCTGTCTGGCTTCGTTGCTGGGTGCGCTGAACTTCATCGCCACGACAATTGACATGAGAGCGCCGGGCATGAGTTTGTTCCGCATGCCCCTGACGGTATGGGGTTGGTTCGTAACCGCGATTCTCGGCTTGCTCGCATTCGGCGTGCTGCTAGCCGGCGGTGTTCTACTGCTGCTGGACCGCTCGGCGGGCACAAGCTTCTTCATCCCCGCGGGCACGGTGGTCAACGATCAATTGCAACCGCACAGCGGCGGCTCGCCCCTTCTCTGGCAGCACCTGTTCTGGTTCTTCGGCCACCCTGAGGTCTACATCGCGATTCTGCCGGGCATGGGCGTGGCTTCCCACGTCCTCTCGACGTTCTCGCGCAAGCCGGTATTCGGGTACCGCGCGATGGCGGGAGCCATCTGCGCGATTGGCTTCCTGGGCTTCATGGTCTGGGGCCACCACATGTTCGTCAGCGGCATGAGCCCGTATTCGGGTTTTGCGTTTTCCGTGCTGACGATGTCCATCGGCGTTCCTTCGGCGATCAAGACCTTCAACTGGCTCGGCACACTGTGGAACGGGAAGATTCAGTTCAAGAGTCCGATGCTGTTTGCCCTCGGGTTCGTTTCGCTGTTTGTCAGCGGCGGGCTTTCAGGCCTCTTCCTGGCTCAACCGGCCATCGACAACCGGCTGCACGCCACCTACTACGTGGTTGCTCACTTCCACTTGGTGATGGGCGTGGCTGCAATTTTCGGGATCTTCGCGGCGACATACTTCTGGTTCCCGAAAATGTTCGGGCGGATGATGAGTGAACCGCTCGCGAAACTGCATTTCTGGTTCACGTTTATCGGCGCGTACCTCATCTTCATGCCGATGCACTGGCTCGGAATCGCCGGCGGGATTCGCCGCTACGCGGACTACACGGCGGTCGATTTCCTGAAGCCGCTCCAAAATGTCCATTACTTCATGACCATCGCTGCATTCGTCACCGGCGCGGCCCAACTGTTTTTCCTGTTCAACTTCTTCTGGAGTTTGAAGCACGGCGCGAAGGCCTCGAAGAATCCGTGGAACGCCACCACGCTCGAATGGAGCACAGACTCTCCGCCGCCGCTCGATAACTTCGACGGACATTACCCGAGCGTCTATCGCGGCCCGTATGAGTTCAGCAGGCTGGATACAGTTGACGACTTCACGCCGCAGAACATCCCTCCCGCTGAGGTAAAGCGAAACAAATAGAACCATGCCCGGAACCACTGCCACGCCCGATGTCGAACTGATCCACAGCGATCACGGTGGAACGGGCGGAGGCTCGTCCGGCGGGAACGGCCAGGGCGGCGGAGGGAACGAGCCTTCGGGCCGCGCAGCGGGCGTGCCGCAGCGCACGTACGTTACCGGAATGACCGTCGGGCTCGGCGGCATTCTGATGTTTTTCATGGCGCTGGTCAGCGCCTACATCGTGCGCAAGGGAATGCCGAACAGCGGGTGGGTGCCGCTGCCGGTCTTTCCGCGAGTCCTCTGGTTGAACACCGCCATTCTCCTCGCGAGCAGCGTCACGCTGGCGCGTTCGCGCAAGCTGTTTCGCGCCGCCGACGAAGAAGGCTTTCGGCACTGGTGGGGCGTCACGACGATTCTCGGGCTCTTCTTCCTGGTGGGGCAGATCATCGCATGGCGCCAATTTGCGCAAGCGGGCGTCTACATGGCCACGAATGCGAGCAGCAGCTTCCTTTATGTATTCACGGTCGCGCATGGACTCCACCTGGCCGGCGGAGTCATCGCGCTCGTTTCGGTTCTCTTCCGGCCGACGCACCGGCTCACACGCAGCACGGCGACGGAAGTCGTCTCGATGTACTGGCATTTTATGGATGGACTTTGGGTGTTTTTGTTCTTACTTCTCATCTTGGGACGGTGAAACGTGAGTGAACCCGAACTCGAGGGCATAGTTGAGTCGCCGTGGTCGGGCGGCGCATCTCCCTTCGCGATCAATTCGAAGAAGCTGGGGATGTGGCTGTTCATCGTGTCGGACTCGCTGACTTTTTCGGCGCTGCTCGTCAGCTACGCCTACGTGCGCCTCGCGAATCCGGATTGGCCGCGGCCGTTTGAAATCTGGCCGGCCATCGCGAAATCCACCGCGATGACGCTCATCCTACTCAGCAGCAGTTTGACGATGGTCTTCGCCGTTTCGGCCTCGCGCAAGGGCGATACGAAGAAGGCCGTCCGCATGCTCTACTGGACGATTTTCTTTGGCCTCGCGTTCGTCGGGATCCATGCGACCGAGTGGGTGACGCTGTTTCACGAGGGCGTGACGCCGTGGAGCAATCCGTGGGGTGTGCCGCTCTTCGGCGGAACATTCTTCGGCCTCACCGGTCTGCACATGCTTCACGTGACGATCGGCGCCGTCTATTTGGCGATCATCTCGTGGGGTTTCGGCAAGGGCAAATACAACGCCGACCACGTGGAAGTGAGCGGTCTCTACTGGCACTTCGTCGACTTGGTTTGGATGTTCATTTTCCCGATGGTTTACCTCATGTCGGTCAGCCTGAAAGGCTAGGAGCGCCGATGACTTCGCATGCTGCGACCGTTGAAAGTCACGATGTGGGAACGACGAAGCTATTCGTCAGCGTATGGGTGTGGCTGCTGGCGCTGACGGGAGTGGAAGTGTTCCTCGCGTACCTGAGGCTTGCTCCCGCGCTCATGTTGACGATCCTGGTGGGGCTGTCGCTCATCAAGGCGGCTTTGATCGTCTCGTACTTCATGCACCTGCGCTTCGAGCACCTCGGACTGTTCCTCCTGCTCGTGCCCGCCATGGTATTCTGCATCTGCATGATGCTGATCATGTTCTTCCCAGACAGCGTCCGGCTGATTCACATGCGGCCGCAGTGACGAGAGACGGAATGAAGAAGCGCTTCGTATTTCGAGCGAGTCTCGCGCTGGCGGTTGCCTTTGTCTTGTTCGCCGTATGTGCGCCGCATGCGGCTGCGCAGGGATGCGCGATGTGCTACCAGAACGCCGCTGCGTCCGGAGCGCAGGGCAGCAAGGCGTTGCGCCACGGCATTCTGATTCTGCTGTTTCCTACCTTGAGCTTGTTCGTCGGTATCTTCGGATTGATTTTCAGCCGCCGCAACGTATCCCGCTAGATTACTGCGAAGCGGGCTTCGACATCGGGGGCTTGGCCGCCGCGACCACGCGTGTCTCCTTGCCGCTCATGACGGGCACCATCGAGCTCTCGCTGTCGCCCGATTCCACGGTGTACTCGAAGGAGTCCTTCGAAATCACCTTCATGATGAACCGGCTATGCATCGCGTGGCCCCCCTCGATGCTCTGGCCGATCCACGTCCAGGTATTGCCTTCGACGGTGCCAGTCGAGTCGTCGATGTCTCCCGCGCTGTCCACAGAGTGGTAGTGGTACGTTTTCGAGGTTGGGTCGTAATATGCAAGGGCGACTTCGGTGCCCTTCATACCGCCGATATCGACTGTGGAGTTGCAGAGCACGCCGAATCCGCCGGAGGTCCACCTGCAGTCGTCCGTGCCTGTTACTTTTTGAACCGGCGAGTTCGGCCCCATTGCTCCCGCTTTCATTTCGCCTTCATTCGCGAATTTGCCCACCATGACTCCCAGTTTCTTTATTTCGGGGCCTGGCTTCGGCGCAGCGGCCGGAGCCTGCGCTTGCGCCACCACTGCGCAAGACGCAAGTGCGAAGACAAGAACGGGCAGAATTGTTGCGCGAGGACGCATTTGGATTCTCCTTGAGTGAGATGTGATCCCAGTACCGACTTTGAGCGCATCGTAGCACAAAACGCGCGGCGCTCGCGAGGATCCCGGTGCCTGTTCACTGTGTGGCTAGGAATGCGGGGGCGGACACGCGGTCCGCCCCATTTGGTTCCTGGCGAGTAGCGCTGCTTACGGCGTGGCTTTCTCGTGGAGTTTCAGACAGACGTCGACGGCATTGTTCGGATTCACAGCACTGTTGTCGAATTCGATGTGCTGGATTTTTCCGTCCTTATCCACGACGAATGTCGTGCGGCGTGCCCACTCATACTCGTCACCGTTCATCGGGTACTTCTTCAGAATCCCGTAGGCGGTGAGGACCTTGCGGTTCATGTCGCTCAAGAGGGGGAACGTGACGCCGATTTGCTTGGCGAATGCTGCGTTGGCTGGAGGGCTGTCGATGCTGATTCCGAGAACGACGGTGTCGTTTGCTTCGAGTTTGGCCAGATCAGCCTGATAGGCCTGAAGTTCCTTCGTTCAACCGCCGGTAAATGCCAGGACGTAGAAGGCAAGGACCACGGTTTTAGTTCCGCGGTAGTCGCTCAGCTTCACCGGCTTCGATTGATCGCTCGGCAAAGTGAAGTCCGGCGCGACGTCGCCCACCTTCAAGGTCGTCGTGGCCATGGCTTCGTCCTGAGCTGCAGCCGGGAAATACCCGGCGAGCAGCAGCAGGAGCAAGCCAGTCACTGCCATGACGCTTCGTTTCATGCTTCCTCCGTTGTCGTTTGTGAGGGCCCGACGGAGATTATAGCCGCATGTGGCGGCCAACACCAACGTCCGAAGGACAGGCTTCGGTGTCAATCTTTTCGGGAAGACTATCGCAAGCGTCCGGGTGGGTCCGCGGGCTCCGGAGTGTCCAGCTTGAGCGGAGGACCTTCGCTATCCGGCAGCTTCGAGGGTGGCAGTTGCGGCAAACCGATACCGCGATTCAGTTCCAGGTGTTCCTTGGCACAGCGCGGGCAGTATCCCTTTCCCGTATCTTCGTCGCGCTGACTCGCCAGTTCGTAGCAACCGCAGATGCAATCGCAGTAGCCGGTCGTGGAGGCCGTCTTAATCGGCACCAGTGCCATTCGCCATCCTCCGTCTGCGCATACTACCTGTGTTTTCCGAGTCAGGCAAGGCGGGCCGAGCAGGTGGGAGAGCCTACTCACATCGTATCCCCCTGGCGAAGTTAAAATGCGTCAGCGAAAAGAGGCGGGAGGAGATGGCCGCCCGGCTGGGGGGAGAGCCGGGCGGCGCGCGAGTAGACTCCGCGCATGGCCGCCGCTCGCTATTTCGACCTCGTGCGTGAGATGAAAAGCGCTTTTAACCACCGCCTTCGCTTAGTCGAGTCCGCCCGGGATCGCGGCATCAAGCCGACGGCACGCCTCTTCGCCACTACCGTGCCCACGGTGCGCAAGTGGCTCCGCCGCTATCAACAGCAGGGGCTCTCCGGACTGCTCGAACAATCGCGGGCGCCCCGCCGCCAACCCCGCCGCACCCCTGCCTACATCGAACGTCAGGTCGTGGCACTCCGTCAGACCTTGCCCACCTTCGGCGCTCGCCGTCTGATCCGCGAGTTCGATCTGCCTCTCAGCCATCGGGCCCTGGAACGCATCTGGCGCCAGCACGGCCTGATGAAAAAACGGCGCAGAAAATATCAGCGTAAGCAGGATCTCGCCGCCATCAAAGCTCGCTGGAGTCTGTTCCAGCAAATCTCCGCCGATACCAAGGATCTCGACGATATTCCCCACTACTGGCCCCAGGCCCGGCGTCTCGGCTTACCCCTGATCCAGTACACCGCCCGCGAAGTTCGCAGCGGGCTGCTATTCTGGTCGTTCGCTCAGCAGCGCAGTGCCTCCGCCAGCGCGGTTTTCGCTTCACGCATTCAGCAGCATCTGGCTCGCTATGGCGTCTCGCTGCGTGACTTGGTCTGGCAAACCGACAACGGCGGCGAGTTCAAAGGCGATTTCCCCTCCGCTCTCATCGACAGCCAACACGTGCGCATCCCGCCCGCCGCTCACACCTACCAGAACGACGTTGAAACGGTGCATCGGCTGGAAGAAGACGAGTTCTTTGACCTGGAATCCTTCGCCAGCCGCGGCGAATTCCTCGCCAAAACGCACACCTACCAGCTCTACTTCAATCTCGTGCGGACCAACTCTCACAAAGAAAATCTCAGCCCCTGGCAGATCATCGAGCAGCTGGCTCCCCGCTCGCCCCTCCAACTCTGCTTGCTTCCCCCCGTCTTCTTGGACTATCACCTCACCAACTCAGGGGGATACGATGTGGGTAGGCTTCCCTAGGCGGGCCGAGCAGGGAACCGGCGCTGGCTAGACGCGTTCGAGTTGCGTGAGACGGAACGGATCGCCGATTTTTTCGTGAAGCTCGAGCCACACGCGGTCGGGTTGCGAGAGGAAGATCTGGACCACGCGCGGATCAAACTGTCTTCCCGAGTATCGCTGAATCTCTTCGCGAGCCGCGGAGATCGGCAGCGCCTTGCGGTAGGGACGGTCGGAAATCATGGCGTCGAGCGTGTCCGCAACCGCGAAAATTCTCGCTCCGATGGGGATCTGCTCGCCCTTCAGTTTCCGCGGATATCCCGAGCCATCGTAGCACTCCTGGTGCGAGAGAACGATCTCGGCCGCTTCCTTCAAGAAGGGAATCCGCTCGAGCACGGCGTAGCCGATTTCGCAGTGGCGGCGCATAATTTCGCGTTCCTCGGGTGTCAGCGGCCCCGGTTTGGTGAGGATGCTATCGGGAATCCCCATTTTGCCGATGTCGTGGAGAAACGCCCCGCGCGCAATGTGCCGCAGCAGGCCTTTGTCGACGCCCATCGCGCGCGCGATTGTGATCGTGAACGCGGTGACGCGTTGGCAATGGCCTTCCGTTTCTGCGTCTTTCGCGTCGAGCGCGCCGCCGAGAGCTTCGAGCGTGTAATCGTAGGATTGCTCGAGGTCCTGGAGAGCGATCGAAAGCTGCTGCGTGCGTTCCGCGACCAGATGTTCGAGATCGCTCTGGTATGTGCGGTTCTCAAGCACGAGACGGCGGTGCTCCAGGGCGCGTCGGACGCTCAGGTGAAGCTGATCCTTCTCGAATGGCTTCAGGATATAGTCGTACGCGCCCGAGCGGATCGCCTCGAGCGCAATCGAGATGTCATGCATCGCCGTCACCATGATGACGGGCACGTCCGGATCCTGGTTTCGCAGCTCCCCGAGCAGCTTCAGCCCGTCCATTTCGGGCATGACGATGTCGCTCAGGACAAGATCGAAGGTGTCGTTGCCAAAAGTTTGCAGGGCGATCTTACCGTTCGAACAGACGGTCGATTCATAGCCCTGGGAATCCAGGAGGGTTGAAACCACCTCTCGGATGGCCTCTTCGTCGTCCACTACGAGAATTTTTTCTTTGTCCACGGTTCGCTCCGCCAGACCAGCATTATAAGGCAGGGCACAGGCCCGTGAGGGGCGTGTTGCCCTAAGTTACAAGCACGTGCTACTTTACAAACTGGTCCCCTGAAATCCTCAATTCTCTGTTTTATGTAGTAACTGGTTAATTCAAATCGGCGCTGATGGCGTTTGTGTCCAACCCGGGTCTCCTGGCGGCGGCATTCATCGATTGCTCAGCCGCGTTCATGCTCCTGGTCGTCTATGTGCTTCTGGCTCCCGGCTTTAGGGCCCGCTTCTTCCGATACTGGCTGGCTGCTTGGACCCTCTACGTTTTTGTGGCCGCTCTCCGAATCTCACACCTGTGGAACAACGGACCCGACGTTCCGATGTTCCGCTCGACGATGTCGCTGGTTACCGCCGCCGTCTTTTTCGTGGCTATTCTCGAATGTTGCGGCCAGGGACGGCGGTTGAAGTACCTGTGGCCCTTTGCCCTGATCGCTGCGATTGTCCTGCCGCTGCTCGCGAAACGATCGTCGGAGATCGCAGGGTGGTCCGAATCGCTCATTGAGTGCTCTCTTTTCATCGCTGCGGGACTGATTCTGTGGCGTACGCAGAGACAACATCGGGGATTTGGCTGGAAGCTTCTCGCGGGTGCGCTCCTGATGCGCGGCCTTCATGGGTTTGACCGGCCTGACTGGAACGCCCAGGCATTCGAAGTGTTCCGGGTGTCGCTGCAGGACCTCTTCGGAATTGCGATGGGCGTCGCGATGGCGGTTTTGGTCCTTGAGGCGGGCCGTGCCCGCACGGAGGACCTGAACGAGAAACTGCGGCGGCTGGCACTGATTACAGCGGATGCCACGCGGTCGCTCAGCGTTCGCGAGACACTCGAGGGCATTCTGCGCCAGGTTGTGGCGAGCCTGAACGCCACGCACGGAGTTGCCTTTCTCCTGGATGCCGCCGGCAACTCTCCATCGCTTTCGCTCCACGCTTCCGTGGGCTTCAGCGACACGTTCGTCAAGCAGTATGCCAGAACCGCGAGCACGGAGCCGTGGGTGCAGGAGGCCTTCGACAGAAGCGCATCGTCCGTTTCCTACACCGCTTTGGAAGAGGCGAAACCGCTGCTGTGGCTCAACAAGGAACAATTATCCGCTGCGGTTCTCGTGCGCATACCCGGCAAAGAAAAGGTCCTCGGGCTTCTTTGCGTCGGCTCGTCAGATCCGCGAAAGTTCGAGAGCGACGAAATCGATTTTCTGGTGAACGTCGGCAATCTGATCGGTTTAACGCTGCAGAACGTCGCGCTGATCGAGTCTGCAGCCACTTCCCGTCGGCAATGGCTCGACACCTTCAACTCCATCGATGACCTGATTTTGGTCCACGGCCCGGACGGCCGCGTCCTTCGCGTGAATCGCTCGCTGGCGTGGCACCTTGGCGTTGACCCCGACCTGATCGAACGCCAGTGGCTCCGCGATTTGTTGAAGCAGAGCGAAGTTCGCTGGACGGCGTGCCCCTATTGCGAGGGAGCCGCCGGCAAACCGGAGCAGGTGGACCCGACCTTTGGCGGACACTTCCTCGTCACCAACTCGGACTTTCACGATTCCGAAGGACGTTGCCTCGGGACGATCCACGTGTTGAAGGACTTCACCGAACGGCGCCAGGCGGAGAGCAAATTCCGCGCGCTCTTTGAAAAGGTGCAGGAGGGCATCTTCATCTCGACGCCCGAAGGGCGCTTTCTGGACTTCAACGACGCGTTCATGCACATGCTTGGCTATGACAGCCGCGAGGAACTGCTTCGCGTCGACATTCCCTCGAGGATCTACATCGATTCCGCGGAGCGCCAGCGCTTGAAGCGGCTGCTCCACGAATACGGTGAAGTCACCGACTTCGAATTTCTATTCCGGCGCAAGGACGGCGACATTCGAACCGCCCACGAATCGAGTTTCGTGACCCGCGACGATTCCGGCACGATCGTTGCGTATCAGGGGTTTGTTCTCGATATCACGGAACGGAAACACGCCGAAATGGAAATTCGGCGCCGCAACCGCGAATTGCTCGTACTCAACACCATCGCGGAGCTTCTGAGCGAGTCTTCGGCGATCGAGGACGTGCTCACCCGCTCGCTCGCCAAGGTCGCGGAGCTCTTCGCGGCGGACGTCGCCACCGTGTATTTTCTCGATGAGCCCACCGGAGCGCTCAAGAGTGCCGCAAGCTTCGGATATCGATCGGAGTATGCCCGCCGCATCGGCCCGGTTCGGATTTCGGCGTCGCTGCTTCAGCAGGTTCGCCAGTCGCGCGCGACCTTGTTGTCGGGATCCGCGCTGGCGCTCCCGGAGGAATTTCGCGAGCTGCAGCGAAAAGAAGGCATTCTGACGTCGCAGATCGTCGTTCTTTGGGCCAAGGACCGGATCACGGGCACCTTGATGGTCGGCTGCCGTGACATGAGGGAGTTTGCCCCGGCTGAATTGAACCTGCTCGCGGCCGTCGGGAATCAAATCGCTACCACCATCGACAAGTCCCGCTTGCTTGAAGAGACTCGCGAAGCCTACGAAACGCTGCGCCGCACCCAGGAACAGCTGTTGCAAAGCGAAAAGATGGCGGCGGTCGGACAGCTCATTTCAGGCGTCGCGCACGAGCTGAACAACCCGCTCACCGCGATCCTGGGCTACAGCCAGCTCCTCAAGTCTGAGGAGGCTGCAAACGCTCGCAGTTCCGACTATCTCGAAAAACTCTACAAGCAGGCGCAGCGCACCCACCATATCGTCCAGAATCTCCTCAGCTTTGCCCGGCAACACAAGCCGGAACGCGCGCCGATTCAACTCAACCAGATCCTCGATGACACGCTCTCGCTTCGCGAGTACGACATGAAGCTGAACAGCATCCGCGTTCACCGCGAGTTCGACCCGCACCTCCCGTCGATCGGCGGGGATTTCCACCAGCTTCAGCAGGTGTTCCTGAATATCCTGAACAATGCCGTTGACGCGGTGACCGAAAAGGGAGGGAAGGGCGAAATCCGCCTGCGCACCTCGGTCGTTGAAAACAAGCTCCGCGTCGACTTCATCGACAACGGGCCCGGGGTCCAGAACCCCCATCGCGTATTCGACCCGTTCTACACCACCAAGGCTGTGGGCAAGGGTACGGGGCTTGGTCTCAGCATCTGCTACGGCATCGTCAAGGAGCATGGCGGCGAAATTCGCGTCGAGAACGCGCCCGACGGCGGGGCGATTTTCTCCGTTACGCTTCCTCTGCTGCCTTTCTCGGAGGAAGCAGCTCCGAAGAAGGCGTCCCATTCGCGAAGGATTTCGGGCGGCAAGATTCTGCTTGTCGATGACGACGAAGCCGTCCTCCATCTCGAGCAAGAGATTCTCGTTGCTCACGGTGCCTCCGTGAAAATCGCCAGGA
Organism: Candidatus Acidiferrum sp.; assembly: GCA_035517015.1. Taxonomy (GTDB): domain Bacteria; phylum Acidobacteriota; class Terriglobia; order Acidiferrales; family UBA7541; genus Palsa-295. Next base: position 71,828 of record DATIZQ010000064.1, read on the forward strand.
ACGGCCGCGAAGCGATCAATCTGCTGAAACGCGAAACGGCCGATGCCGCCGTAATCGACATCAGGACCCCCGGCGAGGTGTCGATTGCGGATCTGTGCAGTTGGATCGAGCGAAATCGGCCCGAGCTCTCGAACCGGATTATCTTCACGGTTTGGAACGCGCGCGATCGGGACTTTAGCGAAACCATCGGGAAGGCGGGGTCCCCGGTCGTTCTGAAGCCGTTCGAAATCGACGACTTCTGGAAGCAGGTCCGGAAGATTCTCGCAGCGGAAGTCCCCAGCCCGGTGAAGCGCTGAACCGGGATCTCGTCATTCCCAATGCCGGCCCTGCAAACCTGCTATCCTACTTCTGTCATCTAACCAACGTGCGTAACCGGGGCCATGGGAGGCAGTGCATGAAGCGATTCTTGGGCACGGTAGTGATGCTCGTCTTCGTTCTTTCTGCGGCGGGACAGCAGACTACGCCTCCCCCAAGCTCGATTCCCCGGCCAAACGCATTGCCCGCCGCCCCTCCTCATACGGAAGAGAACTTCATCCAGGCTGCGGACGAGGTCCTTGCACAGATGAGCGCGATCCTCGATCTGCCCGTCAAGGAATCGCTGAAGAAGAGCCTGCGGTCGAAACAGGAGATCCGCGACTACCTGGTTCGCGAGGAAAAGGAAGACAAGACCGACGCCGAGCGCTATGCGGACGATAAGTCGCTCGAAGCCTTCGGCTTCATCCCGAAGGGCTTTCCGCTCGACTCCTTTATGCTCGATGTCCTCACCGATCAGGTCGCGGGCCTGTACGATCCGAAAGCGAAGGAGTTCTACATCGCTGATTGGATCGCAGTGGACGAGCAGCGCACCGTCATGGCTCACGAGCTCACGCACGCGCTCGAGGATCAATCGTTTCACATCGATCCTTGGATCAAAGCGGCGCGCCCCAATGACGATGCCGAGCTCGCCCGCGATTCGGTCAGTGAGGGCTCCGCTGTTGCTGCCATGGTGGACTACACGCTGCGTGACGAGAAGGTGGGCGTGCGCGACGTGCCGGACGTCACGCTTCTGATTCGCTCCGGCGCCATCGCCGAAATGGACAAGGATCCGAATCTCTCGCACGCGCCTATCTACATTCGCGACGAATTGCTGTTTCCCTATCTGGCGGGTACTTCGTTTTCACAGCAGTTCTTGAAAGCGCATTCCGGCTGGGAAGATATCAAGCTGATTTTCGATAATCCGCCGGTCTCGACGCAGCAGATCATCCATCCGAATCTGTATTTCACGAGCGTGAAGCCCGTTCCCGTCACGCTGCCCGACTGGAAGACGGTTGCGCCCAAGGATTGGAAGCTGCTCGAAGAAAACGTGCTGGGTGAATTCGGCCTCGAAGAGCTTCTGAAGCAGTTCCTCGGCCAGCAGCGCGCGGATGCGTTGTCTCCCGCTTGGAGCGGCGATCGCTACGCCATTTTCGAAGATCCCAAGACCGGGAACACAGCGCTCGTCTTTCGGCTGGTCCTGGACGACATTGAAGACGCGGATCGCTTCTGTGGGCAATACAGCGAGGCCCTTGAGCTGAAGTACAAAGACCGCAAGGACCTTTTCCGTCGCCCGAATTTCTTCCAGTTCAGCACAGACACTGGCGGCGTTTTCTTGCGCTGCGTGGGAACCACGTGTTTGACGGTGGAAGGCTCGACCCGCGAGACCTACGACAAAATTACCGCTGCGGTCGGCTGGCCGCGAGCGCCTGTTCCCGCCGCGCCCGAAACGAAAGCGAGAGCCGTCGAAACCCGCGCGTATCGCTCGCCGGATCGTGAACCTTCCCTGCTCGCTGCTCACTGAGCTTGTCTACGACGGGCGGCCACTGAGCATACTATTCGTTCAGCGAGGAACCTACAGGGTGGTCGCGATAAACCGCCATCAGCGTCTGGTCGTCTCGCCGATGCCCGCCTGAGAACCGTTGAACGTCCGCCATGCACGCTGCCATGAGTTCGCGCGGCGCCCAACCGTGCCTTTCGGCGGCGACGAGTGAAAGCCGGTCGACTCCGTATTCGTCGCCGGCGACATCGCGAGCCTCCGAGATTCCGTCCGTAAACAGAAGAAGCGCGTCCCCCGGATGAAGCTGCAGCCGCCGGACAGAGTAGTGCGTGGTCGAAAACATTCCCAGTGGCAAGCCGGTGGCGCTGATTCGCTCAACGTCGCCCTTCGCGGCGATGTGGAGAACCGGCAGATGTCCTGCGCTTGCAATCTCGAGTTCGCCCGTCCCCGTCGCGCGCCCGCAGACGAGCGTCGCATACTGGCCGGCGATTGTGCTCTCGCAGAAAATCCGGTTCCCCAGTTCGAGCAGCTTGTCGAGGCTCGTCTCCATTGCCGAAAGGCTTCGAAACATTGCGTGCAAGTGCGTCATCAGCAGGGAAGCGGCGACGCCTTTGCCGGCGACGTCGCCAAGCAGAAACGTGAGCGCACCATCGCCGCCGGAAGGCGAAATCACATCGCAATAGTCTCCGCTCACCAGGCCCGCCGGCTTGTATTCGTAATGGACACGCCAGTCGCGAAATTGCAAATTCGGCTGCGGCAGCAATCCCCGCTGAATCCGTGACGCCAGCTCCAGGTCGCCTTCGAGCGCGCGTTGCTCTTCGCTGCTCAGGTGATCGAGGCACAGACGAACGAGAGGGTCGGCGATCAGCCGGTCCTTTTCGATCGTGTCGTGGCACGCTTCGCAGATGCCGAACGTCCCATCGTTCATGCGGTCGAGTGCGGCGTCGACCTCGTGCAGAAGACTGAAAAAGGCCGCGGGCGCGACGGCGGCGGGAGAATTGATCGCTTGCTTCAACTCCTCGCGTCGCTTTTCGAGCTGCTCGCGCAAGTAGGGTTCCGTCACTTGAGCCATGGTTTGATCCTTCACGTCTGGTGTCGATGTTCGCGCTCTTTGAGCGCCGGTACTATCCGAATTCTGCATCGAATTTAACCTCGGTGAAATCTGCTAATTGGATTCCGTAGTCGCCGGTTTCGATTCCGGGCCGGCGGGTCCGGGGAGCTCAAGCAGGGCTCGTGGCGCCTTCCTTTCGAGACGCGCCAGGCGCGTTTCGAACCGCTGCCGGTACCGCCGGCAGATTCCGGGCGCGAGCGCTCCCAGCCGGTTTGCGCGCCGCAGCTCGGCCAGCGCGTCGCGCACCAGCATGGCCGCGCGATGCGGCTCCCGCGAGCGGCGCTCGTAATAAATCGCAAGCTGTTCGTATGCCTCCAGGCCCTCGCGCGACTGCCCCAGCATCTGCGTCCAGAGCTCGCACGCCAGCGAAAAGTCTCCGTCCCGCTTCGCAATCCGCGCCAGCGATTTTCGGGCGGCTCGCCCCGTCTCGGCCGGAAGCTCCTGCGCGAGCGACCGCTCGTAGAGCGTCCTCGCACGCTCAATGTCCCCGCGGCGTTCGCAGATCCGCGACACACCAAAAAGCTCCAGCGGGTCCCGGCCGCGCGCCTCCGGTTCGGCGAGCAGTGAAAGCGTGTGCGCCGCAAGCCCCGCGAGTCCGCGCAAGTCCATTTGGTTGTGCTGAAAGATGGGGATAAGCGGGTCGGGCGATCCTCCGCGCAGAAACTCGAAATAAATTGCCGGAATCAGTTCGGACATCACGTCCGCGCCGCGATTCCATCCGAGCACGTGCCGCTCGAGTTCCGCGAGGCGCACCGATCCGAGCTGCAACCGCCACAAGTTGCGCGCGGGATGAAGGAAATCGAGATGCGCGCGCGGCTCGGGAGGGCGAATCGTTCGCGTCATACGGTAGCGCGTTTCGAGGAGCGGCCAGTCGAACGATTTCCCGTTGAATGTCACGAGAACCCGTCGCTCCGCCATTCGCTCGGCCAGGGCCGCCAGCAGCGAATATTCCTCGCTGTGGTCGCGCATGAAAAACTGTTCGACTTCCAGCCCGCCGGCATCCCACCACGCTATCCCTACCAGGAATGCGTACGTGCCGGTGCCGCCCGCCAGCCCCGTCGTTTCCGTGTCCAGAAAAAGCCATTGCTCCGGGTCGGCGATCTGCGCCGGCGCGTCCGGCGCGAGCAGCCGCAGCGCGATTTCGTCGACGCGGCGTTCGGGCGGCTCGCAGTCAATCGATTCCGAAAACCAGCGCCGCAGGCCGAGATGCTCGCCGAAGCGATTCTTCGCGGGCATTGCGCCGAGCAGTTCCGCGAGACGCGCCGAGCCTTCGGGGATGTCCGGCGCCATTCCCCGCAGCTCGTTCGGAGCATCAATGGTTCGCCGCTCGCGCGCAGGCTTCAGCGCCGCCACCCCTGCAAACCGGTTTTCGTTCGTTCGCCTCAAGGTTACTCGCACAGCCTATCGAGAATCGCGAGCGCCACTTCTTTCGTTCGCTCGCTCTTCACTCCCGCCGGACCCACGCACGAAGGGCACCCGTTCTCGCACGGGCACGAAGCAATCAATTCCCTCGTCCGCCGACGCAGCAGGTCATGAACGCGGTACAGCGGTTCGCTGAACCCGATTCCGCCGGGATACGCGTCGTAGAGATACAGATTCGGCTCGAAGAATTCCTTGCCCTCCGCGGGATCGTCCGTGGCCGCCGTGTATTCACTCCAGTTCGTTTCGACGCCCGCGCTTGGCGGGCGCTCGCCCACGGCCGTGCCCAGGTCGCGCCGGTCGCACATCAGCAAAAGCGCCGCCATCGATTCGAGCGCATACAGCAAGCCGAAGATCCCGCTCTGCCGGTCGGAGATGGCGAACGGCAGCCGCGCGAGCAGATTTCGCTCGAGCGTGATCCAGAACGCCGTCGTGTGCATCTCGTTTTCCGGCAGTTCGAGCTTTCCTGCGCCGACATTTTCGTTGGTGAAGAATTTGATTTTCTTGAATCCCACCACTTGCGACCGCACCAGCACGTCTCCGTGCGCGCGCGCCGCGGGTCCCGCGATGCATTCCTCTTTCGCGATTTCGAGCACGCGCACTTGCGTGTACCGAATCGCGTCCGTGAAATAGTCGACGTTCACCGGCTTCACGTACGCTTTGCGCTGCTCGAAATCCAGACGCTCGACGTGATACTGCTGGCCCTGGTGAATGTAGATCGCCTTCGAGTGCACCGTCGTCAGCGCCGACGAAAAATCCACTTCGCCGATCACCTCGGGTTCGCCGTCTTCCTCGCCCTCCGCGTGCCCCGAAGTATCGATAATCACGAAATTGTCCGACGTCACCGATCGCAAGCTCACCGCGTCCGCCGGGTACGCCTCCTGAACCCAATGCCAGTTCGCCCCGCTGCGATGCAGGAAGCCCGCATCGCTCAGGCGCTCGCACAATTCCTGCAAGTCGACGTCGCCGAACTTGTCCTCCGGCGAAAGCGGCAGCTCGAATGCCGCGCACTTCAGGTGATTGACCAGGATTTCGAGATTGTCCGGCTGGACGCACGCGTGCTCGGGCGAGCGCCCGAAAAAATAGTCCGGATGCTGCACGATGAATTGGTCGAGCGGCGCCGACGATGCCACCATCACCGCGCAGGAACCCCCGCTGCGCCGTCCTGCTCGCCCGGCCCGTTGCCAGGTCGACGCGATCGATCCCGCGTAGCCGCTCATCACGCATGCGTCGAGCGACCCGATGTCGATGCCAAGTTCCAGCGCGTTCGTCGTCACCACGCCGCGAATCCGCCCCTCGCGCAGGCCGCGCTCGATTTCGCGCCGCTCGCCCGGCAGGTACCCGCCGCGATAACCGCGAACCGCTTGCGCTTCGCCCGGCTTCGGCGGATTCGCCTGCTGCAAGTAGGTGAGCAGCACCTCGGTGTGCAACCGGCTGTTCGCGAAAACGATGGTCTGCAGCTTTCGCGCGAGCAGCTCCTTCGCCACGCGCGTCGCTTCGTTCAGGTAGCTGCGCCGAATTCCCAGATTGCGGTTCACCATCGGTGGATTGTAGAAAACGAAGAGTTTCTCGCCCGCCGGCGCGCCATTCTCGTCGATCACGCTCACGTCCTGCTCGATCAACTGCGCCGCCAGCTCACCCGGATTCGCGATTGTCGCCGAGCAGCAGATGAATTGCGGTTTCGACCCGTAGAACTCCGCGATCCGTCTCAACCGCCGCAGGACGTTCGCTAGGTGGCTCCCAAAAACGCCGCGATATGTGTGCAGCTCGTCGATCACGATATACCGCAAATTCTCGAAGAGCCGTGTCCACCGCGTGTGGTGCGGCAGGATGCCGGTGTGCAGCATGTCCGGATTCGTCAGGATTGCGTGCCCGCGTTCGCGAATGGCCTTGCGCGCGTCGCCGGGCGTGTCGCCGTCGTAGGTGAAGACGCCGAAGCGATCGTCGAGCCGCGTGGCGAGGTCGTGCAGCTCCGCGAGCTGGTCCTGCGCGAGCGCCTTGGTAGGGAAGAGGTACATCGCGCGCGTGTCCGGGTCTTCGAGAATCGCGTTCAGGATGGGCAGGTTGTAGCAGAGCGTCTTGCCGGAAGCCGTCGGCGTCACGACGACGAAATTCCGGCCCGCGCGGGCCAGCTCTGCCGCGGCCGCCTGGTGGGAATAGAGCTGCTCGATGCCTTTGGCCCGGTAAGCGGCCGCAAGCTCGGGCCGCACCCACTCCGGCATCGGCCGGAACTGCGCCTCCCGCGCCGGGATATGCTTGATCGCGGTCAGGACCTCATCCGCGCGATACCGACCCGTCAGCGAATACAGGGCCTCCTGAAAGGTGTCAATCGTGGTCTGCGGCCGGACTGCCAGTCCTTGCGGGGATGATGGTGACACGTTCTAGCTCCTTCGCTTTTTGTTCGCTAACCGTAGCAGAGTCGCGGGACCGACGCAAGGGGGTTCTGGAGCCTCGTTTCCGCGAAAGCCGGCTGGAGGCGGCACGCCGTTCCATCTGTGCGGAGCCGACGCTAGGCCATCTGGCATAAGAAGTATTGCCAAGTGGCTGCAATCGTGCCTATAATGTTTGTATGCTATTCAATCGGAGGCGCGGCACCGCCGCTCGCGCCGAGCGCCGCTCGCCCGTTCACTATCGCGCTCGCGGTTCCAGCCTCGGCCTCTCCGCGCTTGCAACCGACGACCTGATCCGCGCCGTCCAGCGCGGCTTTTCCTTCAAATCGTTGGAAACCTTCTCCGCCGAAACCGGATTCCCGCCCGCCGAAATCGCCTCCATCGTTGGCATTCCCGAACGAACCTTCGCGCGCCGCAAATCTTCCGGCCGCCTCTCGCCCGATGAGTCCGAGCGTTTGCTGCGCGTCTCGACCATCTTCGAAAAGGCCGTCGCTCTGTTCGAGGGCGACGTCGGCGAAACGCTCGCTTGGCTCACGCAACCGAAGAAAGCCCTTGGCGATAAAGTGCCGTTGGCTTACTCGCGTTCCGAGCTGGGCGCGCGCGAAGTGGAGAACCTCATCGGCCGTCTGGAGCATGGGGTCTTCACGTGAAAGTTTCCGCTTGGCGCATCGTCAAGCGGAAACTTGCTAGGGAAGCGTTCAGCGGGGAAGGAGCGCGTCTCTACGGAGGCCGCTGGAATTCCCCCGGTGTCTCGGTCGTCTATACGGCGCAGTCGCAATCGCTCGCCGCGCTCGAATTGCTCGTCCATCTCGAAAACTCCGACCTGCTGCACGAATACGTTGTAATCGAGGCGCGCTTCGATGCGTCGCTCATCACCCGCATCGCGAAGGCAGACCTGCCGAAGGATTGGCGCGCGAGTCCGCCGCCCGCCGCCGCACGCGCGATCGGCGACGCCTGGATTGCCGAAGAGCCGTCACCCGTCCTCGAGCTGCCCAGCGCCATCATTCCCGCCGAAAATATCTTCCTCCTGAATCCGCAACACACGGCCTTTTCGCGGATCGAAATCGGCGAGCCGCTCCCCTTTGAATTCGACCTTCGCCTCATCGCAAAGCTCTAAGCTTCGTGGCCGCCGTCCTATTGGGCCTCCGCGATATGAAGCATCTGTTCGAGGAGGTCCAGCATTCGGACAACGTATTCATTGAGGACTTCCTTCGCCTCCTCGGACATCTTGCCGTAGCCCTTTAGGCCCGAGTCTTGAACCTCTTCGAGATCAATCAGCGCCGCGCAAACAATCGCCGCAATCGACCTCCGTCGCGACATCCGTCTCTTGTCGAGCGTCACCTTACCCGAAAACTCCTGCACTTCTGCCCGGAGTCTCGCAGTCAGCTCCCGCAATCGCGCTTCCTGCTCCGGCGGCACATCCTCTCGAACCTCCGTCAACGCGCCCGACGTTCGCTCCAGCCACTCCTCGACCTCCTTGCACGCCTGCTCCGTGCCGCGCATCAGCACGGAGACCGCCCTGCGGTGATTCTCGCCCAGCTCGATTCTTCGCAAAGGATTTGACATAGCAGCTCCGCCTGTTCCAATGCCTGCGGGCGTCGTTCGTCGCCCGCGCCAAAAAAAACTCCTGGGCGCCGTGTGGCGGCCAGGAGTCATCAGTCCGGAAGTGGACGGTTCAGGCGAACTCCATCGCCCTCGTTTTGCGCGACGATTCTACCTCGCTCGGCGCCATTGAAGCGAACGTCTAGTTGGCGTCCACCAGAGATTCCGCTACTATGTCCGCGACCCGGCACCAGAGAGGTGGCGTCATGAACAGAATTCTCGCTGTGCTGTTGGCTGGACTTCTTTCGTCGTCGGCCGCTTTTGGCCAGGAAACGCCGACGGCAGCGCGCTCGTGCGAGGGCCTGGCTCATCTTTCCTTGCCGAACGCCAAAGTCCTCTCGGCCACGACAGTGGCCGCCGGAGCGTTCACTCCGTCTCCCGGCGCGGTGGGTGCCGGCAGGGACCTCTCCTTCTACAAGACGCTGCCGTCATTTTGCAGAGTGGTGGTCAAGTCCACGCCAAGCGCCGATTCCGATATCAACGTCGAAGTCTGGATGCCGGCGAGCGGATGGAATGGCAAATTTCGAGCGCAAGGCAATGGCGGTTTCGCCGGATACATCGACTACGCCGAGATGGGATTCGCCGTTGGCGAGGGCTACGCCACCGCGAGCACGGATACCGGTCACGCGGGAACGCCGACGGATGCCGCGTGGGCCCTCGGTCATCCCGAGAAGGTCACCGACTTCGGTTACCGCGCGATTCACGAAATGACGTTGACCGCCAAAGCAGCGATCAAGGCCTTCTATGGCAATCGACCCCAGCATTCCTATTTCGGCAGTTGCTCGAATGGCGGCCGCCAGGCCCTCATGGAAGTGGAGCGCTTCCCGGACGACTACGATGGAGTGCTCGCCGGCGCTCCCGCCAATTTCTGGACGCACTTGCTCACAAACGCCCTGTGGGACGCACAAGCGACCACTCTCGATCCGGCAGGCTACATCCCTTCGAGCAAGGTGCCTGCAATCGCCGCTGCCGTGAACGCTTCCTGCGACGCGCGCGACGGCGTGTCCGACGGCATCGTGAACGATCCGAGGAAATGTCACTTCGATCCGGCCGTGCTGCTCTGCAAGGGCGGCGATTCCGACTCATGCCTCACGGCGCCGCAAGTGGCTACGCTCAAGAAGTTGTACGAAGGAGCGCACGATTCCCATGGCCGCGCGATTTTTCCCGGTTTCCTGCCCGGGGCCGAATTGGGCGGCGGAGGATGGTCCTTGTGGATTACCGGTTCCGCGCCCGGCAAGAGTCTCCTGTTTGCTTTCGGCACCGGGTTCTTCGCCAGCATGATCTATGACAAGGCAGATTGGAATTACAAGGACGCCAAACTCGATGACGCCGTGAAGGCAGCCGACGAGAAGGCCTCTCGCACATTCAACGCGACCGATCCCGATCTCAGCCCGTTCGCCGCCCACGGCGGCAAGCTCATTATCTATCACGGCTGGAACGATCCCGCGATCTCCGCGCTCAACACCGTGAACTACTACAATGCCGTGCTCCAGACGCTCGGCGAGAGACAGGTCAATTCGTTTGTCCGGCTCTACATGGTTCCGGGGATGCAGCACTGCGGTGACGGTCCTGGGCCCGACTCATTCGGCCAGCTGGGCGCCTCGCGGCACGCGGATGCGCAGCACAACGTGGTGCTCGCGCTCGAAGAGTGGGTCGAGAAAGGTGCAGCGCCCTCTACCATCATCGCGACGAAGTACGTCGACGACAATCCCGCGAAAGGCGCCAAGATGACGCGTCCGCTCTGCCCCTATCCGCAATCGGCGAAATACAAGGGTTCGGGCGACACGAACGACGCCGCCAACTTCACCTGCGCTGCGGGAAACAACTGAATCGCATTTTGGCGCCGCGCGGCCTTGACACACATCCTCACGGCCGATATAGATAACTCATGGCCCAATCTATTTTGATTTTTGATTTCGGCACCAACGAAGAGGCGGCGCAGCAGGCCCGCCACAAGGTCGACGGCTGGAAGCAGGGCTTCCGCCTCGGCAACAAGCTGCTGCTTAAGTTCGAGCGCACGGAGGAAGAGCCCAAGGCGCCGGCTGAGAGTGCCGAACCCAAGTCCGCGGCCGGCAAGAAACCCGCATCGAAGAAGAAATCGGCGGCGAAGGAAGAAGAAAAAGCCGAATCGAGCGCGCACGTCCGCGTCCTGGTTCGCCTCGATTTCTCGGACCATGAGAAACTTTCCCACCAGCGCTGGCTCGATCGCATTCCCACGGAAGAGCCGTTCAAGTCCGCGAAGGGCGAGACCGTTCGCCACGCCGACGCCTCGTTCGCCAAAACCGCCGAGCTCTTCGAATCGCTCGATTGAGATGGACCGCTTGGCGAACCCGCGAGCCTCGCGTATTGTTTGGGATGTTGCTGGGAAAACCTGGACTGTCAGGAGCGGCAAAATGAATCTTCGTTTCAGACTCGTCGTGGTTGGGTTGTTCTTGGCTCTTGCGTGCTGCTCGCGCGTCACGTCGCAGACTGTGCGCCCGGTGCAAACCTTCGATACCTCCGCCGGCCCCGTGAAAATCACGCCGGTTTTTCACGCGAGCCTGCTGATCGAAGCGGGCGGGAAAACCATCTACGTCGATCCCGCCAAGCCCGGCAATTTCGCAGGCCTTCCCTCCGCGGATCTGATCCTGATCACGGACATCCACGGCGACCACATGGATCCCGCGACGATCGCCGCAGTCAGCAAATCCGGCACGCAAATCATGGCGCCGCCCGCCGTCGTGAAAACGGTCACGTCCGCCAGCCCGATTTCGAACGGCGAGACGAAGACGTGGGGCGATTGGACGATCGAAGCGATTCCCATGTACAACTTGAAGCGCGGCCCTTCGCCCGGCGCGCTGTATCACACCAACGGCCGCGGCAACGGCTACGTGCTCACCTATGGAGGGAAGCGCTTCTACTTCTCCGGTGACACGGAGGGCATTCCGGAGATGCGAGCGCTCAAGAATATCGACGTTGCGTTCGTGTGCATGAACCTGCCGTACACGATGCCGCCCGACGAAGCCGCCGATGCTGTGAAGGCCTTCCACCCGAAGATCGTGATTCCGTACCACTACCGCGGCTCGGACCTCAGCGTCTTCCAGAAGGGCCTCGAGGGAACCGGCATCGAAGTCCGCATCCTCGATTGGTACCCGAAGAGCTAGAGCGCGGACAATCCACTCAAGCGGTGCCTGGCTCCCTGTGCGAGCGCTGACCTCTTCGAGGGCGCGCCTTACGGCTTTCGCACCATCATCATCATTTCCTGCGTCGGAGCGGCGGTTGACTCGCCGGTGATGTTCCCCCAGTTCACATACCCGTCCATCTGGAGCGGCTTCACTTCCTTCAGTCCCTTGCCCTTCGAGAGTTTCTTACCGCGCCGGGAACTGCCGGCCTTGTTTGACTTGCTCTTTGCTTTCATGTTGACCTCCGTCAGGTCCGTAGTCCGGATCCTGGTTATCGACTGACGTGCACATAGGCTGCCAATAGGCGGGCGAGCCTGCACCCGCCCGAATCCGATGACAACATTGGACATGCCGCCGGCTCTCGCCGCCGCACCTCGCCATACCGCCCGGCGATCTGTTGAGTCATTCAACGAATGTTGAATTTGTCAGCGCCAGCAGCGCTCGAATCCCCAGCGCTACCCGAAGTATCGAAAATCTTTCCAGAACGCCTCCCATCCACCCAGCGGCGGTCCGCACAGGTAGATGTCCGGATGCTCCCGGCTCTCCTCGTTGTCGATTCCGTAGCGGTTTCCGTTGTGTCCCACGACCTTGCAAGTCCCGAAATGCCGTTCGATCGAGTGCGGCGAGAGTCCCACGACGATCAGCGTTTCCGGCGGCGGATTTCCGTAGCCGCGCTCCCACGCCGAATTCACTCCGCTGATTCCTTGCGGCAATCCGTACGCCGGCCCATACAGATCGACCGCTCCCAGTTCGCCGTAGTTCGTCGCCAGAATTCCCAGGTGCGCGCGCTGTTCGGGCGTCAGCGTGTCGCGGATTCGCGCGACTTCCGCCACCATTTCCGTCCATCCAACCTCTTCACGCAAATCCCCGTTGTTCTTGATCGCGATGTTGTGCGGCGAATCGAGCGGTGCAATCGGCAGCAGGATCGATCCCATGGCCGTGCCGCCGAGCGCCATCAAAGCGAACGTCGCCGCTTTCACCGTGCGCGCCCACCCCACGCGCAGCGATGCCACCCACCGCTCCTCCACCACGCTTCCTGCTGCGAACAGCATCGGGTACGCCGCCGCGAGATAGTAGCTGCGCCCCTTCGCCAGGAAAAAGAGCGCGACGGTATCAGGTACATCCATCCGAGCATCCGGTATCGCTTTCCGTCGGCGCCTGCGAGGAAATAGATCAGCCCGGCAATCCATAGCGGTGCGACCGCCAAATTCGCGCAAAGCCAGAATTGCTGACTCAAGAAGCCGCTGGCGCGGCCCTCCCCGATGTCGCGCGTGTGGATGTGATGCAGGAAATCGAGCGAGATGAAATGCCGCTGCGCCTCCCGGACGAGGTCCGGAAGAAAAATCAGGACCGACAGAGCCGCGCCGCCCCACAGCCACGGACTTTTCAGGTAGCGCCGCGCCGGCGTGAGCAGAACGCCGGCGACGATTCCCGCCACGAAGAATCCCATCGTGTACTTCGTCATCATCCCGACGCCGATCGCCGCTCCGATTCCCAGCCACCAGTGCGGATTCCCTGATTTGAGCAGGCGAATCGTGAAGTACGCGATCAGCACCCACCACAGGTAATCGAACGTCGAGTACTGGAATTCGGTGGCTTCGAACATCGGCAGCGGCGACACCACCACCGCCAGCGCCGCGATCACTTGGGCCAGGCGCTTGCCTCCCAGCTCGCCCGCCATCAGGCCGGTAACGACGATCGCCGCCGCCTGCGCCAGCACCGAGAAAAGCCGCAGCCCGATCAGCGAGGTTCCGAACAGCGCGAGGCCAATCCGCTCGATGAACGGCGTCACGGGCGGATAGGTGACGAATCCCCAGGCGAGGTGGCGCGCATCGTCGAGCACTTGGAGCTCGTCGCGATGGAATCCGTATCGCCCGTTCGTCGCGATATGCACCACCGCGGCCGCCAGCGCAATCGTCCCCAACGCGAGCCAATTGGCTCGCGCCGCGTCTTCTCCGCTGCCCGAATGCTCCATGTCGCCTCGGCTCCTTCCACTTATCGAATTTGCAGGCTCAAGCTGTTCTTTGGGGGGCACAGACTACCATACGAGGTCATACACACATTTGTTGCAGGGCCGGGGTGACCCGGCGACGTGCGGACGGGGACGAGGGGATGAGAATCGTCGTTGAGCCGGGACGAGGGCAGATTAGAGTTCGTCCCGGCCTTTTGTTTTCAACGAGTTGCGTCATTTTCTAATCTTCCAGGGATAGATTAGGGTTGGAATAGACGATCTCGCCCTGAAGCTCCTGGTCCGCTGCGAGAGGAACGCCTGCAGGTTGAGCTATCTCGTTTATTTCGAGTGAGGCGACGGTGATGGCGGCAGTTGGCGTAGGGGGAGCGGTTCGGTAGGGAAGCGCCGAGCCGGAGGAGACAATAACGTGGGCGGCAGGCTCGACCCATTTGCCCTCGTCGGTGATGCAGGTGTAGGCGCGCACGGCGCGAATTACGGCGTCGGCGGTAACTTTGGCCGTGGCGGCCTGTTCGATGATGTGTTCGAGGGAGTGACGGACGTTGTCGCGGCGGCGGGCGTAGAGGCCCGTGGCGCGGGCGTGGGCGTAGACGGTGGACTTGTGCGACAGGCCGTAGCGGTTGGCGATGCCAGTGGCGCCGTGCCAGTCGAGGAACTCCTCTTCGATGGCCTGACGCTCGGCGTGGGAGCAAACAGCGCACTTGCGGCGATGGCGTTCCGCGGCGGAAACCAGCTCTAAAGCTTGTGGTTTCTTGGTGTTACGGGGGCGTTGGCGCCGGGGTTGGGGTGAATCGGGTTGGTGGGTGGTGGCCTGGGAGTCGGTGGTTGTGAAGGTGTCTTCGTTGTTCATGTCTAAGTCTCCAGCCGCAGGTTATCACAGATTGACGGAAATGTCAAGTACCAGTACCGATAGAAAGTGATTCCCAAAATGGGAATGGGGATATCGGGGGATTTCAGATTTCAAAGAAAGGCAAGCCAAAAGGCCCAGGGCTTAAAAGCCCGTACATTCTCGCGAGGGCTCGTTTCGGGTGGTCTAAAGGCCACCCTCCCCCGACTGAAAGTCGGGGGCTCCCACCCTAAGAACCAAGAGCCTCAGGTCTGGGTTGCGCAAGAACGCGAAGGGTCACTCGTCGCGGAGGGCGACCATGGGATCGAGCCGCGCGGCACGGCGCGCCGGAATGTAACAGGCAATGAAGGAAACAGCGGCGAGCAACGCCGGCGCCGCCGTGAGGACCACGGGATCGAAGCTGCCCACGCGGTAGAGAAGAGTCGACAGAATTTTGCCGACGAGAAGCGAAAGCACGAGCCCAACCCCGGCGCCAATTCCGAAGAGAGCCATTCCCTCGCGCAACATCATGCGCAGCGCATCCGAGGCACGGGCGCCCAGTGCCATTCGGATGCCGATTTCACGCGTCCGCATGGCCACGGTGTAGGCTCTCACGCCGTACAGGCCGATAGCCGCCAGCAGCAGCGCGACGCCTCCGAATATGACAAACATGCTCGCGCCGGTCCGCACAACCCAAAGATCGAAGCTGCTTTCCATGTGTGTGCGCAGCGTCTTGAGCGCGAGCACCGGGAGGTGCGGATCGACCGCGCGAATTTCGTCGCGCACCGTCTGGAGCAAGCGAGCTTCCGCTTGCGGGTCTTGCGCGCTGGTCATCAAGTGGATGTTGACGTCCGATTGGTAGGCTTGTCCGAACGGCACATAGACGTGCGGCGGCCTCTCCGTTCCCATGACGGATTCCTGCACATTGGCGACGACGCCGACAACTTCGGCGACGAGCGGAGTTTCGCTGCCGTCGCCGTCGGACACCAGCCGAACATTCTTCCCGACCGCTTCGCCACCCGGCCACAGCTTCTCGGCCGCAGCTTGATCGAGGATGGCCACGGGGTGTTTGGAGCCTGCCGCATCCGGCTCTGCAAACGCGCGGCCGCGCAGCAACGGAATCCCCATGGTCTGGAAGTAGCCGGTGCTGACGATATTGTACCGGCACGCGACTTTGTGGGCAGCGCCTGCCGAATTCGCCCCTGAGGACGGCGCATCACTGGCAGGCTGAACGGTCTTGCCGAGCGATATCATTCCGAACGGAACCGTGGCAGCAATGCTTACGGACTCGACGCCAGGAACGGCCCGGAGGCGGTCGACGACCGCGCGGTAGGTTTCACGGCTACGCGTCTGATCGTAGCCCGCGAGGCTTGCGTCCACTTCAGCCAGCATTGCCCCCGACACGCGAAAGCCGGGCTCGACGCGCGCCGCCTGCACGGAACTCCGGATGAACAGCCCGGCGGCGCTGAGCAACATCAACGAGAGCGCGATCTGGCCCATCACGAGCAGATTGCGCCGCGAAAAAACGCCGCGGCGGCGGCCGGCGTGAAAGTCCGCGCGGTCGCCGATCTTGAGGCCGGCGAAGAGGTTCCATCCGCAAAGGTTCCAGGCCGGGCCAAGGCCGAACAGAATGGTGCTGAGCAGGCAGAAGCCGATCGTGGCGGCAAGAATGCGCGAATCGGGACCGGCGGAGTAGACAAGGTCGATGGGGGCCAAGCGCGCAATGGAACGGACCAGCGCGCCGGTGGTCCAATAGGCGACCGCGAGTCCTGCCGCGCCGCCTGCAAGCGCGAGCAGGAAGCCCTCCACCATGAGCTGCCGGAGGACGTCCGCGCGGCGGGCGCCCAGCGCGAGCCGGATGGCGATCTCCTTACCGCGCGTGGTGCCGCGGGCCAGCATCATGTTTGCAACGTTCAGGGAAGCAATGAGGAGCACAACGCCCGCCACAGCGAACAGCAAGATCGCCGGAATCATCAGCTCGGAGTTGGTCTCCGGTTCAGTCGAAATCCCGAGCCGGGGCAGCGGCTGCACCAGGAAGGTCTGGTCTTTGTCGTCCTCCGGGTAGGCCCTGGCCAATTGAGAAGCCTGGGTCGCCAGCAGGGCGTCCGCCGACTTTTGCGACACGCCGGGCTGGAGACGTCCGACGAGGATGAGACCGTGATAGTTGCGCGCCCCCAGGGTGCGATCGACGCCCGCAAAATCGTTGGTCGCTATTTCGTAAACGCCGAGCGGCAGATACAGCTCGGGGCTGATCATCGCGGTGGTCCCGGTGAAGCCCTCCGGAGCGATGCCGACGACGGTGTAAACGCGGTTGTTGATGCGGACGGTCTTGCCGAGCAACTGCGGATCGGAGCCGGTCTTCTTCCAGTACGAATAGCTCACGATAACGACGGGAATCGCGGAGGCGGGGCGTTCTTCGGCGAGCGTGAATGGGCGTCCCTGAAACAGCGGCACTCCGAACATGGCGAAGTAATTGGCGGAAACGACGTCCGCGAAGACGCGGCGCGTCGTGTCGCCTTCCGAAAGACCGACCATAGCCATGTCGTGAGCCATCAGGCTGGAGAAGACGCTGTGATTTTCGCGAAGCTCGGCGTAGTCCGGATACGAGAAGCCACGGTAACTTCCTTTGGAGGTGTCGCGGCTGTAGCAGCCGACGAGTTGCGCAGGATCGCGAATGACCAGCGGTTTGAGGAGGAACGCGTTCACCAAACTGAATATGGCCGTATTGGCGCCGATTCCCAGGGCGAGCACCGTGACCGCCGCGCAGGTGAACCAAGGATTCTTGCGGAACATCCGCGCGCCGAAGCGCACATCGCGGAGCAGATTCGTCATGAGATCTCCCCTAAGAACCAAGAGCGTCGATTGCTATAGGCGTTACGAGCGAGGAGGAGGGAAAGTTCCCACAATCGGTTTAGCTGGCGGCCGATGTGGCGGGTGATCGAGGAGTGACGGAGTTGTGGGACGAGGAATCGGGGAATGAAGTGGGCTTGAGCGGCGGATATTGTATACAATGCCGGCGGTACGCTCAGGAGGGAATCATGGAGAGAACTCATCGCCGTTTTTTTCAAGGGCTGCTCATTCTTTGCGCCGTCTTTTTGGCAGTGACCGCCGCACCCGCTCAGGAGCGGGAGCAGCCGGGTAAATCGATCGGCAAGGTTTCCGTCGCCGGCAACCTGATCCTGATGGAGTTAAACGAAGGAGCACTCGGCAGGCAGAACCTGTTCGACCTGGGACATCGCACGCTGCGGTTCACGCCGGAAAGCGGCGGATATCGCGTCGAGAACGTGCCGCTGAGTTGGGATGCCAACTTCGGCGACAAGGTGGAACATCATGAAGTGAAGCTTCATAACTTCTCGTTTCCATTCTCCGGAAAAGCCTGGGATTCGTTTTCGGTGGGCGCTACCGGATCGATTCGATTCGGAGCGGAGAACAACGCGGCCGAGGGCGGCGGCTTCGGGTTCCGCATGCCGGACCAGGGCGGAGTTGCGATTGGGCGGTTCGACGCGTTGACAGAAGGGGCGGCGAACCTGGTCAATACGGTTCCGGCGATTTGCGTTTTTTTCAAGCCGCGAATGTCCGGCGACGAGTATGCAAAGGAACTCGAGGATCGCGTGGTGGTGACGTGGGACGTGACCGAACCGTGGGGCAACATCCAGGACTTCACGTGGACGAAGACGGTGAACCGGTTCCAGGCGGTGCTGCACAAGGACGGCACGATCGAGATGTCCTACGACCAACTGGCGGCGAAGGACGCAATCATCGGCATTTATCCCCTCGTTTCCGGCGGAGTCGAGAAACCTCTCGCCACGCTCACGGGCGGGAAGAATTCAAGTGTGGCGGCAAATCTCAACATCGAGAACCTCAAGATTTCGGTGGTTGACGGGCTGTTCCTGAAGGTCACGTTCGAAACGACGGGGCCCGTGTTGGCCGAAGGAGATCCGGGAGTCGCGGGCATCGCGTATCGCGTTTACTTTAGCGCGCACAAACCGTCACTGCAGGCTGCCGATGCCGCGCATGCGGATGCTGTGTGGGCAATTCACGGCTTTGCGCCGCGGAACCCCGCGAACGCGGGCAGGTCGCGCTACTTTGTGTTCGGCCCGGGAGTGTCGCGGCGCGTCGATGCGAGCGGCAACACCATTTCCATCCAGGGAATTCTGCCGCCAGCGCTTCGGGGCGCTGCGCGGATTATGATATCGGCCGACGCTTCGGCAGCCGGGTCGGAAAAGCCCGTGTCACAAGTTACCGCGCGGCTGGTCGGGCTAAGCGGAATCCACAACCCTGAAACGCATCTTTCTTCGCTGAAGCCGAAGGACGGTCCCTTTCAGGTGGTCTACGAAGCGTTCCACTATTACGCTCTGCCGAGCGATCGCGACTTGAGCTGCACTGTGATCAAGGGCCTCGGCGACAAATTCGACTTCTTGGCGTACTACTCGGATTTCCGCGTCGACAATCAGGAGGCAGGCACGCCGAGCGATGGCCCGCTCGGAGCGGTGGGGGGCGCCGTGACCGGGATCGGCGCGACGCAGCAGGGCCTGGCGTCTTATTGCACGGCCGGGAGATTCCAATGGCAATACATCCAGCCAGTCTACGCCGGATCGAACCAGGCGCAGGCGCAGCCGCCGAAAGACGCGCCGATCGGCACGGATCACGACGTCACGTTCTATCAGAAGCAGATCGCGGAGATTTTGCAGAACGGGAAGATGCCTCCGTACATGTATGCGATGTCGCAGATCGGACACGAGATGGGGCACCGGTGGGCGGCGTTCGTTTCGGCCAAGGTGGGCAACGAGACGATACCGCTCGGTCCCACGCACTGGGCGAGAGGCTTGCAGGCCATCGTGCCGTTTCCGTATGTGCGGCCGTCGGAAGCGTCGATCATGGGCGGCGGCGTTTGGCAGGACAATTTTGACGGCACCTACACGCAGCTCGACGACGATTACTACGTCCCGGCGACGGGGTATTCGTACCTCGATCTGTATCTGATGGGCCTGATTTCGCCTGCCGAGGTGCCGGACTTTTTCATTCTGCGTAACCTCGCCCCCGCGGGCGAGGATGCGAATGGTCACCGAATCTTCAAAGCGGACAGGACCAAGGTGACGATTCAAGACGTGATTGCGGCCGAAGGTGAACGCGTGCCCGGCGTCGACAAATCACAGCGGCGCTTCAACACGGGAATGGTGATGGTGGTTCAACACGGCGCAAAACCGAGCCGCGAGTTGATCGAACGAACCAACGGGATTCGAAAACAGTGGATTGAATATTTTTCGATCACGACGGGCCGCCGGGCGTCAATGATGGCAAATCCAAACTGAACGCGGGATTTCCCGGATTGAATGCGGAAACGGCGGGATGTGGGCGCGCGCTAGGTGCCGGCGCCGACGGCGGAGCTGGCTTCGAGGTGCTCGTAGACCTCTTCGGCGCGGCGCAAAGCAGCCTGAACGTTTTCGCAGATGTTTTCGCGGCCGACGACCCGCTCGAATTCGGCCTGGTGCAGAAGGCTCGAGGGCTGTTCGCGGGCGCCGCAGAGAATCAGCGTGCGGCGAGTGGCGTGGAGCTGCTTGGCGACTTCTTCGAGGGCGAAAAGGCCCGTGGCGTCGAGAGCGGTCATATTGCGCAGGCGGAGAATGACGACGGGCGGAAGTTTGTGAATGTTTTCGGTGACCGCGGCAATCTTGTCGGTGGCGCCAAAGAGGAAAGGCCCGTGGATGCGGAAGATGGTGGCGTAGTAGGGGATGTCCTTGTCCTGGAGGATGTGGACGCGGCCGTCTTCGACGTAGTCGTCGGTGACTTGCGAAACGGTGGTGGTGGTGGCGACGCGGCTGATGAAAAGCAGGGCGGCCAGAATCATGCCCGCTTCGACGGCGACGGTGAGGTCGGCGAAAATCGTGAGGGCGAATGTGACGAGCCAGACGCTGATGTCCGTCGTCGTGAGCTTGAGTAGCTGCGGGATTTCGCGCCACTCGCCCATGTTGTAGGAGACGACCATCAGGATTCCTGCGAGAACTGACATCGGCACGTAGCTGACCAGCGGCGCAGCAAACAACAAAATGCAAAGCAGCGTGAGCGAGTGAATCATTCCCGCGACGGGCGATTGCGCGCCGGAACGGATGTTGGTGGCCGTGCGCGCAATGGCGCCGGTGGCTGGCAATCCGCCGAACATGGGCGAGGCGATGTTGGCGACGCCCTGGCCGATAAGCTCCATGTTGGGATTGTGGCGGTCGTTGCTCATGCGGTCGGAAACGACGGCGGACATCAGCGACTCGATGGCGCCCAGCATGGCGACGGTGAAGGCGGGGCCGAGCAGTCCGTGAATCAAGCCGAAGTGGAAGGTGGGAATTTTCATGTGCGGCAGGCCGCTGGGAATTCCGCCGAAGCGCGTGCCGATGGTCTCGACGGGCAGCTTGAAAATCACGACGGCGGCGGTTCCAAGCACAAGGGCGACGATGGCGCCGGGAATGCGGTCCGAGATGCCACGGCAGACGAGGATCACGAGCACGGTGCCGGCGGCGAGAATCGTGGCAGTCATCGAGAGCGTGTGCATGTTGCGGGCGAGCGCGGCGATGCGCATCGAGAAGACGCCGGGAACGCTGGCGAGGCGGAGCCCGAAGAAGTCTTTGACCTGCGTGCTGGCGATGAGAATGGCGATGCCGTTGGTGAAGCCGATGACGATGGGCCGGGGAATGAACTTGACGGCGGTGCCGAGGCCGGTGGCTCCCATGATGACGAGGAGGATGCCGGCCATGACGGTGCACATGAAAAGGCCGTCGACGCCGTGCGCGGCGACGATGCCGGCCACGACGACGACGAAGGCGCCGGTGGGCCCGCCGATCTGCGTCTTCGAGCCGCCGAGCAGCGAGATCAAGAAGCCGGTGACGATGGCGCAGTAGATGCCGGCCTGGGGCGTCAAGCCGGAGGCAATCGCGAAAGCCATCGCCAGCGGAAGCGCAACGAGGCCCACGGTGATGCCCGCGACGATGTCATGAAAAAACTTTTTGGAGCTGTAGTCCCGAAGACAGAGGATCGACTTCGGGAGCCAACGTTCTTGTAGGAAACCAATTCCCATTTTTTCATTATCGCAAAGAAATGGACGCGGGCGGGAAGAAGTTGGGCGAAGGGCAGCAGAAGAAATACCCCGGGGAGGCGCCAAGTGCGGGGATCGATGTGAGATTTCTGGTTTCGCAAAAGGGCGAGGAGTGCATTAGACTGCGGCGGATGCTGGGAGTGCGCGAGGCGGAGCGATGAGCGGCGAGACGATGCGGGAACCGCGATGGCCGGCGCTGGTGGCGATGGTGGCCGCCGGGTGCGTCTATGCGGCGCTGCCGGAACCGCTCTCCCTGGGGCCAAGCTGGGGGCTGGTGGCGGTGGTTCTGGTGCTGATGGTCCCGATATTCGTTTCGCACGCGCGCGGCCGGTACGACGTGGCGCGAATTCTGACGTTTGTGGTGAATGGCGCGATCATGCTCGCGATGATCGCGTCGCTGATCTTCCTGATCCAGGGCCTGCCGAAACACGCGGAGCCGCCGAAGTCGCTGCTGCGGTCTGCGAGCGCGCTGTGGGTGACCAATATTCTGGTGTTCGCGCTGTGGTACTGGAAGCTCGACGGAGGCGGACCAACGGGACGCGAGCGTGCGAAGGGGCGGTGGAAGCGGTCGTTCATGTTTCCGCAGATGGTGATGCCGGGCGCGGACACTTCGTGGTCACCGCAGTTCATGGACTATTTGTTTCTGGCGTTCAATACGAGCACGGCGTTTTCGCCGACAGATACGTCCGTGCTGTCGCGGTGGGCCAAGGTGGGGATGATGCTGCAGGCGATGATTTCGCTGTCGATCGTGGCGCTGCTGGCGGCGCGGGCGGTGAATATTTTGTAGGTTGGGCTCTGGCTCTAAGGGTGCGTCTTCGTCGGGGGTTTCACACCTGAGCCAGCGATTCTGAGTTCTTCGGTGAGCCGGCAAGGCCCGAGCCCTGCTATAATGGGCCGTAACCATCCGAGCCGGTCAACCTCTGCGGCGGAGGCAAACCGCGTGGCATCTCAAACGAAGATCAAGACAGCCACGAAATTCGATTCCGCAAAATATCAGGGCCTTGAGCGAGATGCGCTGATCCGCATGTATCGCACGATGTTCCTCTCGCGCCGTCTCGACGACCGCGAGATTCAGCTCAAGCGCCAGAATAAGACCTACTTCCAGATGAGCGGGGCGGGGCACGAGGCTGTTCTCGTGGCTGCGGGCCTTCTCCTGAAGCCCGGCTACGATTGGTTCTTCCCTTATTACCGCGACCGCGCATTGGTCCTGGCGCTTGGCGTCACACCGTACGAAATGCTGCTTCAGGCGGTTGGCGCGCAGGACGATCCTTCCTCGAGCGGGCGCCAGATGCCCTCGCACTGGGGCCACCAGAAGTCGAACATTGTCACTGGCTCCTCGCCCACGGGCACGCGCTGGCTTCACGCCGTGGGCGCCGCCGAAGCGTCGCTCTACTACGAACAATTTCCGAAAGCGCTCGACCAGGCCCGGAAAGCGCCGCTTGGCGACGCCGTCGGTTTCCACCGCGACGAAATCGCGTACGTCTCGGGCGGCGAGGGAGCGACCAGCGAAGGAGAATTCTTCGAAGCGATGAACGCCGCGAGCCTCGGGCGTTACCCGGTGCTCTTTCTGGTCGAAGACAACGGCTACGCGATCTCCGTTCCCGTCGAAGCGCAGACGGCCGGCGGCAGCATTTCGAAGCTGGTCTCGAACTTTCCGGGGCTGCACGTCGAGGAATGCAACGGCACCGACCCCCTCGAGAGTTACGCGGCATTGAGCCGCGCCGTGACGTACGCGCGCACGCGGCGGGGTCCCGCACTCGTCCACGCGCACGTCACGCGTCCGTATTCACACTCTCTCTCCGACGATGAAAAGCTCTACAAGCCCGCGGCGGAGCGCGAATCGGAAGCGCACCGCGATCCCATCCCGAATTTCGGACTGTTTCTGGTGCGCGAGGGCATTCTCGAGGAAGCCGAACTCGAATCGCTCGAAGCCGAGGTCGATCGCGAGATTGTCGAAGCCACCGACCGCGCGCTCGCCGCGCCGATCGCGCCGAAGGAATCCATCTACAATTTCGTCTACTCGCCGGACGTCGATCCCTCCGCCAAGCAGTTTGAATCGGAACCGAAGCGCGACGGCAATCCGAAAACCATGGTCGAAATGGTTTCGGCCACGCTCATGGATGAGATGGCGCGCGACGAACGCATCGTGGTCTTCGGTGAGGACGTCGCCGATTGCAGCCGCGAAGAGAATCTTACGACCGTGAAAGGCAAGGGCGGCGTTTTCAAAGCGACCGCCGGATTGCAGCGGCGCTACAGCCTGGCTCGCGTCTTCAATTCTCCCCTGGCCGAAGCCGCGATCATCGGCCGCGCCACGGGAATGGCGATTCGCGGCCTCAAGCCCGTCCCCGAAATCCAGTTCTTCGACTATATCTGGCCGGCGATGATGCAGCTCCGCAACGAGGTGGCCACGATGCGCTGGCGCTCGGGCGGGCGATTCAAGGCTCCCGTCGTCGTCCGCGTCCCGATTGGCGGCTACCTCACCGGCGGCGCGATTTATCACAGCCAGTGCGGCGAGGTGGTGTTCACGCACATTCCCGGCCTCCGCGTGGTGATGCCCTCGACCGCGCTCGATGTCTGCGGGCTCCTCCGCACCGCCATTCGTTCGGACGATCCCGTCCTTTTCCTCGAGCACAAGCATCTCTACCGCCAGCCGTACAATCGTTCGCCGTATCCCGGCGCGGACTTCACCATCCCGTTCGGCAAAGCTCGAATGGTTCGAGAAGGTGCGGACGCGACCGTGGTGACGTACGGTGCGGTGGTTCATCGCGCGGAAGTGGCCGCCGCGGCACTTGCCCGCGACAACGTCTCCATCGAAATTCTCGACTTGCGCTCGCTCAGTCCCTACGATTGGGACGCGATCTCTGCGAGCGTGCGCAAGACGAATCGCGTCATCGTCGCCTATGAGGATGCGCTGTCCTGGGGTTACGGCGCCGAAATCGCTGCGCGTATCGCTGACGAACTGTTCGCCTACCTGGACGCGCCTGTGCGCCGCGTTGCCGCCACCGACACCTTCGTGGCGTATCAGCCGAAGCTCGAGGACGAAATTCTACCGCAGACCGAGGACATCGTTCGCGCGGTCCGCGACCTCGTCCGCTATTAGCATGAAAGCCCGGAGGCCGCGAAACCTTTTGGGGGCTTGAATCGTACCTGAGTGTAGGAAGCGCGGATTCGCTCGACGCGGCCCGCGTGGGAGGGTAAAGAACATGATGTGTCCGAATTGCCGGAGAGACATCACCGACTACTCCAATTTCTGCTACTTCTGCGGTGCCCGCCAACACGCGGCGCCCGCAACCGGCGCGCCGGTGCACAAGCGCCTGATGCGCTCGTCGGTCGATTGCAAGATCGCCGGAGTCTGCGGGGGCGTCGCCGAGTATCTTGAGATCGACCCGACGATCGTGCGGCTTGTCTGGGTGTTGGTCTTCATCTTCACCGGATTCGTTTTTGGAGGTGTGGCCTACCTGATCGGCTGGATCGTGATGCCGCAGGCCCCGCTGTACGTGCCTGTGGCTGCGCAGCCGGCGCCGCCGGCCGCCGCGCCAAACTCGACGCAAACGGCCTGACGAAAATTCGGCTGGGCGAGGAGCCTTCGTTCAAGCCTTGGCTTTTCGCGGCGACCCTCGCCGTTCGAATAGGGCGCCGTCGATGGAGATCATGCCGGCGCCGACCGTCGCCAGCACAAACGACGCCGCGAAGAGAACGAGAGGCAATTCATAATGCTGCACGGCCGCCGGATCCGAAAGGAGGCCGTGAACTTTCACCAGGGCAACGGCCATTTCTACTGCGAAGAGCAACGCCGCGATGCGCGTGAAAAGTCCTAAGATCAACACGGCGCCGCCAAAAACCTCCAGGACTCCTGCGATATAGGCAAAATAACCCGGAAAACCCATGTGGCCGAAGTTCTGCGTCCACTGCTGCGCGTGCGTCAGTTTTGGATAGCCGTGAAAAATGAAGATTACGCCCAGCGCGATGCGCAACGCGAGCAGCGCGAGCGGCTTCAGCTTTTCGATACTCTGCATTTTCTCTCCTCGCTGGAGGTGTCGAATCTCGTTCCAAGGTCCCGCATTGTACCAGAACGTCGTGCTGCGATTCGCACATGGCGGGAACCGTCGCGGGCGTTTTCTGGCGCGGCAAGTCGGTTGGTGTAGAATCTTCGGTTACGTCAAATTCATAGTGATGGCCGGTGCAATGAATCGCATGCCTCGTCTGGCCCAGGACCGGTTTTGATGCGCAAGGTGATGGTCGGACTCGCGTTCTTTGTGATCATCGCCGTCGCCGCCTACCTGCGGTTCCGCGCCGTCAAGGCGCCGGCGGAAGTCGGCTACGCCGGAAACGGCCAGGTCACGCTGTGGAGCAGTTCCGCGCAGGTGCGGGAGCCCGTGGGCGCGCTCGCCTTTGGAGAGCGCCTCACGATCCTGCAGCGGTTCGAGAGCAAAGTGCGCGTTCGCACCGCCACCGGCAAGACCGGGTGGATCAACGAGCGCGATATGCTCTCGTCCGAGGTCTGGGACGCGGATAAGGCTCTCGGCATGAAGGCTGCGGCGCTGCCGGTCGAAGCGCGTGGGCACACCAGGGTAATCAGCAATCTTCACGTGGACGCCGGCCGCGATGCGCCACGCATCCGCCAATTGAGCAAGGATATGCCTGTCGACCTGCTCGCGCGTGAACCAGTCGAGCTTCCGGCGGCAAATCGCCCGGACAGCGACGAAGAGGCTGCGCCCGCCGAGCCTGCACCCACGAAGAAGGAGGATTGGTGGCTCGTTCGCGCGTATCCGCCGGAAGAGCAGCCGCTGGCGGGCTGGGTCCTTGGCCGATTCATCGAGCTCAATGTTCCTGCGCCGCTGCCGGACTACGCGAGCTCCGCAGGAATGCGAATTGTCGCGTGGTTCGATCTGTACCAGGTCAAGGACGCCTCGGGAAATCCGAAGCCCGAATATCTCGTCCTCAACGCAAAAGGACCGGAAGGGCAGCCGTGCGATTTCACTTCGCTGCGCGTTTACACCTGGGGAGCAAAACGTGCGCGGTACGAGACTGCGTTTGTCGATAGCGGAGTATGCGGCAGGCTCCCGATTGCGCTGACGCACGCAGAGGCGTCGGCCAGCGAGATCACGTTTTCCTTCAACGATCTGAGCCACGGGGCGCCCGAGAAACGCGCGTACCGCATGCACCAGACGGTGGTGCGCCGCATCCGGCAAGGAGAATCGCAGCCTCGCAAGCGCTCGCATTCATAAAATCCACACGCTGCGAATCAAGTTGGCGGGTTCAGCACAGCGCGTGCTCTCGCCTCACATCATCCGCCGCAAGCGGATAGACTTAATCCGAGGAAGTTTCCTGCCGGAGGCAAGCATGTTCCGCACGCTGGCGGTTCTGTCGGCGCTTCTCATCTTCGCGGGCGGCGCGGTTTGGGGACAGCAGCCGAGCCCGGCGTCGTCGGGTGCGGCTCAAGGCATTCTTGCGAAAGCCGTATGCCGCGACGAATCCTCCGTTTCTGTTACGGCGGATTCCGAGCAAGCCATTCCGCTGAAATTGGTCGCCACGCTGAAGTGCGACGAAGAGATTCGGGTCCTCTCCGACATGCAGGGCTACACGGTGAAAGTGCGAACGGCGAGCGGGAAAGTGGGCTACGTGACTCGGTACGAAGTTGCCGTTGTTCCGCCGAGCGCACCGTCGGTGAGCAGCGCGAACGCAGCGTCAAACCACGCCGCGGCGCAATCGGCCCCGAAGCCTGCGGCGGAAGCTTCTCCGGGCGACCGCGCGAACGACCCTTCCAAGCCGCACGTATACGTCAGCGACACGCAGTCGTGGACCGAAACCGGAGGATTCGGCAGAGCGAGCAGCGTCGCGGACGGAAACCTTTACGGCGGGTACGATCCCGAAATGACCGACATCTACCAGGATTTCACGTCGGATTGTCCGGCGGTGGTCGTGACGCAAGAAAAATCCAATGCGGATTATGCGGTGCTGTTTGACAAAGGAACCAGCAAGAAGGGAATCACGGGTTTGGGCGGGCTTGTGAAAGTCAACAAAGTTACCGTGGTGACCCGAAGCGGAGAAACCATCTTCTCGCAAGCGGCGCATTCGACGGACACGATCGTGCGGCTCGCGTGCGAAGCGATCTCGCAGAAAAGCAGCTCAACGAGCGCGGCTGCCGCCGGTCCGCATCCGTGACGCGTCGTTGAGCGTTTGACCTGCGCGCGCGTATCCGCTATGATGGTTTCGCGGGGTGGAGCAGCCTGGTAGCTCGTCGGGCTCATAACGCGCCAAACGCCAACCGGCTCTGCCGGATTCAAACGACTTAGCCCTTCTCAGCACCTCCGAAGGCCCGTAAGAAAGCCGTTTTCTGGGCACTTAACGGGCACCTGAACCTATTGACGCCTGTCGCAGCGTACGAAGAAGCTTCGGGGTAATAGAGGGTCCTTTTTGTAATGGTGAAGTACCATCGGGTAAACTATGGCGACCCGACGCGGACTTGAACCGGGAGCCCCGACTTTAGAAGGACAGTGCTCTATCCTGTTGAGCTACCGGGGCGCGCTTGATTGTAGTGCAAGTAGCAGATGCGATAGGAACGCTCGACTCGAGTTTCAGCCCGTCTCAATCTGATCGAACGCCAGCCCACTGGCGCCTGCAACGGCGCCCGCCACCTTGCGGCGCGCGAGCCAAAGGTGTGTCGAGCCGTCGGTCCATCGGGCCGAACGATACAGGCGTTCGATCCGAACCCCCTCCCGGATAAACTCCTCCTCGAACATTGGCACTTCGGGCGCAAGGAGGCGTCCGAGCGGCGTGATCGGCACGCGTGAGCCATCGGTGCCTAAAAAGGCCGCGCGCACGAGTCGCTGTTGCGTCGCATTGATCGCCGTCGCAACGAAGGGGAAGTAATACTCCGGCGCCGATGTACCGAGCACATAGCGACGGGCCGTGCTGGCAGAGGGGGGCGGCGGCACCGCCGCCGCGGCTGCCGTTGCGCTAGCCCGATCGATCGGAGCGCCGCTGGCTCCGGCGACGATCGTCTCGACACCCCACGCCAGGCTCGCGGCATCGTCCCGGACGAGAAGCACCTGTTCTTGGAGCGCGCTCGTCTGGCTTTGTGCCAGGACCGGCGCCATCATCAGCCGATGATCGAGGGCATCGCCGGACAGCGCGAACATGCGCCACCGCCCACCATCCGGCGTCGAGGCATAGTGCGGAATCGTTTGCGTGATGCCGAACGTGTCGGTCACGATGAGCGACGTGATCCGCGTGATCGATCCGACTGCGAGGGGAACCGGGACCAGGAACCAGTCGTTTCCGTAGATCAACGCGAACTCGCGCAGCATGAGCCGTGCGAGATCCGTCGGTCCGGCCTCGATGGCGCCGAGGTCGACGTTCGCGTCCTCGACCTGCCAGTAGCGGCGGGCGGGCATCCCTTTGAACGTCACGGGAGCCGGGATGACTGTTCGAGTGACCGCGGCCGGCGCCGCCGTGACTTCGCCCAACGGTTTCGCGACGTAGTCGAACGAGGGCCAGTCGATCGGTTGGCTGCCAGTGTACTGGTCGGCCAGGAACGCGCATGGCATGTCGGTCGCGCTCGCGTCGATGGAGAAGTGGTACTCCATGCGCTCTTCAACCCAGGCTGGCGGATCTACCGTGCCTCCGGGTGCGGGCGCATCGTACACGGAGTCGAACCACTTGAGAAACGCGGCGACCACTGTCTGCACGGCCGTCTTGTCAGCGATAGGGATCGCTGGCGCGGCTGGAAGATTCGGCTGTGCGGCGCGGAGGTCGGCGGCCAACCGAACACCATCGGGTACCCGGCCCGCGACCACGGTGGCCAACGCCGCCGCGGGCGCATCGATCGTTGCCGCGGGCGCGGTGATTGCGTACTGGCTGACGTAGGCCGGCGCCAGTGACCCGATGCCACCTGCGCTCAGCAGCCGCAGAAAGTAAAGACCCGCATCGGCCGACTGCCGGTAATCGATACCGGATCCCGATGGTCGCACGACCTCGCGTTCGGTGAACGCTTCGAGCGGCGTGCTCGCCGGAAACGCGACTGGAGCGCCAGTTCCGGGCGCATACCGGTCTAGCGGCGCGCTCAGCGTCGCGATGGTCGCCAAGATGGGCGAGCCAGCATCATCGCCCAGCGTCTCGCCGAACTGCCATTGCCGCGTCAGCATCCACAACGGGTCGTGCGTCCGCGCCTCGAGCGCGGCACTCAAATCGGCGCTTCGGCAGCGGGGCTCGAGTCGGGTCCAGATTGTCAGCGAGGGCATGGTCTCAGTTCTCCGTGGCGACGGGTGGTCCGACTGGAATCGGCGGACGAATGATGATCGGCGACGGTTGCACAGCGCGCGTCAAGTCGCTCGAGATCGTGTCCGGGGTCGTGTTGCCGAGATTGACGGCGAACAGCAGCGCCGGCAGAAAATGCCCCACGCCGCCGAGAGTGTCCGGGTCGACGGCGCGCAACTCCGCTAGGTCGATGGCATCGAGCAGCGTGCCCTCAACACTCTCAAGAGTCCAGGTAGCCGCGATTCCCGGTTGAACGCCGAGCAGAATCGCCTGAGGGGCACAGGCTGATGGGTCGTTGACGTTGAACGTCACGCCGCTCGTCTCGCTTGCATTAGGTACGGTCTCGAGCCACTCGTCGATGAACAGCGCGGCACGAACGGCCCTGGTTTGGCCCACAGCGACGAGCGAGATATGATCTGCCGGCTTGGTGCCAGTCGCGAGTGGTAAGGCCGCCCACAGATCGTTCGCTACTACAGGCAGCTGGGCCACGACTGGCGTCAGCGGTGCGCTCGAGGCCAGCGCTTCGGCGTGCACCATTGCCTCCGCGAGTCGTCCAGCGCCCGCGCGGACGCGGGCCGAGCGCATAAGCCACGTGAGTGGCGCGAGTGGTGCGTTGGCCACGAGTGTGTCGCTGGCCGCGAACATCGGCGCCAGTGTAGCGGCGAATGTCGACGTGAGACAGACCACGACTGGGAAGCTGGCGCCGAAGATGATTTGCAGCCGCCCAACGTCGTGATCGCGGAGCGCGGTCTCCGCCGCCCCGGTGCGAGAGAACCCCGCGTCGAATTTGGCCAACTGTGTGGCTCGGGCCGCGAGCTCGGCCGACGCCGACTGGGTTTGCGCGGGCCACGCCGTCGAGTCGATCGACGGCACTGAGTTCTGCGCGCCAAACTGTGTGGCGTCGAGTAGCGCCTGGTCGGCCGCGGTCCCGTCGGTGAAATGCGTGATAACCGTCTGCAGCGCCGCAGCGGCCTGATCCGCGCGCGTCTGGAGTTCTGTCGTGTCGATCGATGGATCCACGGTCGCGTCCGTGGTCGCGAAATCGACGGCTGTCGCCGCTCGCGCACCGGCGACCAGCGCGCTCGTGGACGCCACCACGGTTGCAACCTCCCCGAACGACAGCGTAGTCGCAGGCCACGCGGGATCACGCGTCAACAGGAGATTCACGCTCGATCCGGCGGGCGTCGCCGAGGGCTTGAGGCTCCATGCCTGGCGTATAAGTCGTGCCTGTAGCTCGGATTGCGGCATTACGAGGAGATCGAGCGGACCGACGCCTAGATCGGCGAGGGTCATCGTGACGGTCGCGATGACCGTACCGGTGGGGCCGACGATCTGCGCGCTCGCACGCACTCGCGACGGAGAGCCCAAGAAGCTCGCGGCGAGCGCTGCGAGTCGCGGCTCCCCCTGTCCGCGCGGTGTCGTTGTCCATTGAGACGGCATGGTGCCGTCGAGCATCGCGAACAGTCGATGCGTGATCATCCCACCACGACGCGGCGTCCTCGTGATGTCGAGGACCGGTGGCGGCGCATCGCCGCGCCCGATCGTGTCGACCGTGGCACCGGCGCGGTTCGTATTGCCTTGCACCAGCTGATGAACGCTCTCAGCTAGCATGAGGTCGGAGATGGCGTCGACAGTGTCCGCCAGCGTCGAGATCTGCGCATCCAGCGCGACCTGTGTAGGATCGCCGACGGCGGGCCACGTGTCTGTGCCCCACGGGATGCTCGCTCTCCGGTCGAGCAGCGAGAGACCGTCCACCGTGTGATCGCCGGTGACGCCTTCAATCGGCGCGAACGCCCGGAGGGGAGCTATGAACGCATCGAGCGTCGCCGCATGCAACGCACGCTCGAGTTGATAGCCGAGCAGCGCGCCGAGCGCCTGGCCGGAGCGCACGCCGTCGAGGAGGTTCTGCGCCAGTCGCACGCGAGTCGAGGACAGGTCGATCGCCGCGGCATTGCTCCCGCTCTGCTGGTGCGTGAGGTAACCGCTGCGGAGTACCGCTGCGGATCGCGCATGAACGGTGGACGGTGCGTGCACGTATCCCCACGTTACCGATGCGGGCTGCGGCCGCACATCGTCGACCCAGCCATAGGCACCGAGATAAAGTGTCGAGGCGTTACCGGACTCTCTGCGCAGCACGTCGAGACGTTGGGCCGCAATTGCCGTATACCAGGCGTCGAGGCGATGAGAATGAAGGTCAAGAGTCTCACGCAAGACCTGATCGAGGTCGGTCGTCCCCATGGCAGCGAGTGTACCGAGGGCTTTCCAGAAGGCGACGAAGGCTGCGGGGCCATCGCTCTTGTGCTGATTGAGGTAATCGCCCACGGCGCCGAGTCCGCCGGACAGCGTCAACGCCAGGTGATCCCACACCCGCGGCGTGGTGACTACCGGCGAGATGTTGACCAGCTCCGGCTCCAGCTGATCGGCCGCACTCACGGCGGAACCGAGGAGCGTGTAGGCGCTCGACGCGTACTGCCGAAGGGCGGCATGGCGTGCCAGAATCCACAGCAGCGGCACGCTGCGCCCAGGTGGTGTCATAGCGCGGAGTTGCTCCCACGTCATCCCGCCGAACGTGGTGAGATAGTTGTCGCTGAGCGGCGCGGTGGTAAGAGGCGAAGCCACGATCGTCGACGAGAGTGCGAAGTGGCTGGCCAGATACGTGGAGTTGCCGAGTCGTGTGGGCGTCGCGGTCGTGGCGAGTGAACCCAGGCTGCTCGTGGCGAGCGTGCCGAGCTGGGTCCACCACGAGAGGTCGATGACCCTGCCGAGGAATCGCCAGTAGTACTCGTTGAACTGTGGACCCAGTACGCTGCGCCCCACGTACGTCTCGGATCGAGGACTCATACCCAAGATGGCGGTCAGCGTGGCGTCGGGATCGGAACCCAAGCCAACGCGTGGGACCGATGTCGCCGCAGTGCGCCAGATTGGCCGCAGGTTGTTGAGGAGCGACAGAAGCGGCGCCGTCAGCGTATCACCTTTGAGTGGTTGGTACCCAGCGCTCCACATCACCGGCAGCACGCCGTACGGCTGCAGACCGACACGGAGAGTCGGCCAGGGTCCGCGCGCCCTCACCCAGTTGAGAAAAAAGGAATACGCCGCCGGAATCGTCGTCGTCGGATTCGGCACGGCGCCGGTGACGAGATTCTCAAGGTAGTACTCCCACGTCGCTGGCCACATCATGGTGTTCATCGCAGACGGCGGGTCGTCGTGTCGGCCGTCTGCGCCGGCGATGTGCGCGAAGTGCGCCGTGTCGATCCCGAGTGCCCGCGCCACCCGGTCGCCGTTACCGCGCCCATCCGCGCTCGGCGTCAGGGCCGGCCCGCGCTCGATCGCGAAGCTCGTCGCGTACGCGGGGTCGTTCGAATCGTACCCGGATTTGACGCCGTTGCTGTTGTTCGTTGGCGTCCCGATCGGCAGCAGCGAGACCCCGTCAGTGTAGTGGTGCGCGTCGAGCGCAGTGGCGAATCGCGTGGCCGCCGTTGTCGGATCGAGTAGACTCTTGACGCCGAGGACGAGCACTCGGGAGAATCCGCTTTTGGCGAGCTCCGGAGTGAGCGGCACGCGCACTCCCATCCCCAGCGTAACGGCCTGGTTGAAGTCGCGCATCCACGCGAGCGCGGGATCTGTCGCGGGGTCGCCACCGGTTGGTGATGGGGTCAGGGCAAGGCCATCAGCGATGTTCGCGCCCGCGATGCGGGTGGCGTTACCCTGGTCATCGTACGCGCACACGATGAACCGGTCGGGCAGCATCGCTGTCGTTCCTGACTGCGTCCAGTCCGAGGCCTTGCCGCCGCTCGTTCCCGCCGTGGTCGACGCGATCCACGCCGCGCGCTCGGGGCCGAACCGTTGCGCCAGTCCGGTCCATGCGGACGCCGTAGGGTTCGCGAGAAACGCGGTGCGCGCAGTCGACTCCGCAGCCGTCAACGCCGGCTCGAAGCTGTCGACGTGGATGTCATCGGGGAAGACACGGACCCACAGCTCAGGACTTCCGGTCGCCGCATTTCCGAACCGCGTCTCGATCCGAACTGGGAGAAAGGCAATCGGCACCTGACCGAGCGGTGGAACCGCAAACCACTGTTGTATGATTACGGACATTGGCGTCTCATCCGAGAAGAGCGGTCGCGAAGAATCCGACGCGCGTCGGTCGGCGATACGTGATGAAGGCTTGTTGCGCAGAATTGACGTTCCACGCACCGCCCTCGGGTGGTGGCGCCACCGTGAGCGGCGTTGCAACGCTCACGTGATTGTTGATGACGGTCACTTGCGCCCATGTGAGATCGTTCCAGGTCGCGATGGCACTCGTTGGCGCAGGATCCTCCAGCCCGAACCGAGGCTGGCTCGGATGCTCGGCCAGAACGAAGTAGTACCCCGGG
This sequence comes from Candidatus Acidiferrum sp., assembly GCA_035517015.1. Taxonomy (GTDB): domain Bacteria; phylum Acidobacteriota; class Terriglobia; order Acidiferrales; family UBA7541; genus Palsa-295. The sequence continues at coordinate 105,808 of DATIZQ010000064.1, forward strand.
CTGGCGGTCGCTTGCTCCTCTGTAAGTGCGAATCCGAAGAAGGTCATGTCGGGCGCGATCGTGCCACTGAAAATCGGGAAGATCTCGCCAGATGGACTGAGCCCTCGGGTACCATTTGATCCGGTGGCAGGAATCGCGCTCACGATAGTATTCGGATACCGGAGCAAGAGCTGGCCGCGGATCAGCAGCACGACCTGCGCCTGGTTCGCCTCGAGGTTCGAACCCAGGTGGTTGGTGCCGGTCCATGTCGCGATCGGCGGAATGTCGGGCGCGTTGCCCCAAAAATTGGAGAAGAACGTCGCGGTCGACACGACAGGATACTGGCGCCAAGCGAGCTCGCGTCGCATCTCGTCATTGAGACCGATGAGATAGGCCTCGATGAATCGCGGGTTCGTGACGAGCATTGCGGCTACGTCGGACGGCACCGTGTCGACGCCCGGAAGGAGTAGCTGCGGTGTCAGCGCGAGCGACATCGGGCGAGAGAACTGCGGCGCTCCAATCTGCGGTCGCAGGCGATCGCCGGTCGCAGGCAAAAGGAGTTGCGCACCGGCGCGCGCCGCGAGTGTTTTCGTCGGGTCGAGTGCCGCGACAACCATCGCTTGCACGTCGGGCAACGCCGCGGCGAGCGGCGGCTTCTCGGGTGCGTCGACGATCTTGGCGGTCTCGGTACTGATGTACGTCGTAACCGCTGCCGCCGCGGTGCGAAAACGGCTTTCCATCTCGAAAAACTGCGGCACGATGGTAGGGAACTCGGGCGACACCGGGAATGCGGTGGTCGATCCTCTGAGCCACACCGGCGCCTGCGGATCTGTCATCCAATTCGGCGGCGCGGCCTTGAGCAGCAACGGCGTCGCGGTGGTGGATACCGGTGCCGCCGTCGCGGCCGCGCCCCAACCAGGTGCAGCCGCCACCGCGGCGCTGGTGAGCAGCGCGGTGGTTGTTTGCGACGACAGGTTGTCGAGTAGCACCGTGCCGGCTGGTGCGACGAGCTGGGCGACGACGGACAGCGCCCGCATCATGCCGGGCGCTTGGTTTAGTCGCTCGACGATCTGGGATGCGGGCGCGTTGAGAGGGAAGAGCTGACGCCCCAATGGCCCACGCCGACGGGTGAGCCGCCGGAAAGCGGGAGCGACTGCACCCGATGGAATCCGGCTCGCGTCGAGTTGCGCGGACAGCGTGGCGGTCGTGGTACCGAGCGTCAGGCGCACGCGCGCATTCAGCGCGCTGATGATTTGGAGGAAGCTTCCTGTGCTCGCCAGCACCGTCAGATGTTGGGCGAGTGTCGACTGCGCGACGACGCGCGCCAACTGAAATTGTCGCAGCCGTTGATTCGCTTGCCGCAGCTGTTGAAACTGATCCCAGGCCGAGGCGACGAGATCCTCTTGATCGGCGCGAACGACGGCGACGCCGATGCCGGCGGCCGCCCGCATGCGCGGATCGAGGTTCAGCTCACGGAGCCACACGGGCGGAGAGCCGGCCGCTGGCAAAGCGCTGACGTTCGCCGGCCACTCTCCGTACAAGGGCGGCGTGACGATCGGCTCGGGCTCGGGTGGTGGATCCAGAATAGGCGTGAGCGCGGCCTCGAACCGCGCTTGCACACCGACCGGCCATGGAGTCGACGACACATCCGGAGATCGGAGTGCGCCTTCCAGCTCGAGCGACAGTCCTGGAAAAGTCGGCATGCCAAATCCAGGTGCGCTCTCGTCCATTGGCGCTTGTCCCGCCGTGAGCGGCGTAGAGGGAGGCTCGATCAGCGCTGCCAGCGACTTGAAGTCACCTGCGTCGCCGGTCGCGAATTGCCAGTACGCGTAGACGGGAAGCGAGAACGGTGCAGTGACGCTTGCGGTCCAGGCAGGAGTCAGGTCGTTGTCATCCCCCGGGAGGTCCGACGAGAGGCCGGCCTGCACGCCCGCGTTATAGGTCGGGACCACGCATGCGAGATAGCTCGTATCGGCTGCGAGTCGTCGGGGACAGATGATGCGTGAGATCGGATTGCCGCTGGCATCTGCGAGAGCCGCGCGCACGGCATCGTCATTGGCAGGAGGTGCGCCGGAGATCTGCCCGTGCGCCCACATCGCGATCTCGTTCAGGTTTGGCAACTCGACGAGGGGATTCGCGGGCGATGCGAATTGAAGCACCGGCAGCGCGTTCGGCCGCTGGGTCAGTGTCACGCCGGGCTGTACTTCGACGACGACGAGGCAGAGCCAGGGCATGAGCGCCGCGCCCGATGGCACCGTCGGAGAGAACAGCCAAGGAAAGTCTGGTGTCGCGAACTCGACCACCGCAAAGTAGTTCGACTCGAAGTTGGTCGAATTCGGCAGCGGCTCCATGCGGACGATCGCGCGCGAATCCAACCCAGTGACCTGTCCTGGGCCGAAGAGGCGCACCGTGACCGTGGGTGCCGCGGTCGTGTTCACGCTCACCCCGACCTGCAGCGACACGAAGTTCTGGCTCGGCGCCTTCGTGACGAGTGCCGCGAGACCGCTGCGTACCCACGGGATGAATCCATAGCCCCCGGTAGTCATGTGGACGGCACCTCGTAGACTGGCACGACTTGGAGCGCACCGAGCTGGTTAGGGTTCTGCGCGATCGCGGTAACGAGCGCGACGCGCGCCTGGGCATACGTCTGGCCCGTCGCGACACCGACGCCCGACACGGCGATTTGATCGGTCGTCGCGACGACGTAGCCGAGCGGGGCGAGCACCATCGATTGTGAGGGCCCCGCGTAGCGCAACGTGCCGCTGTTGAACAGGCCGCTCAGGACCGGGATCATATGCGTGGGCTGCACCGGCGTGACACCCGTAAGCCCCCGGGGTTGGCCGCCGGGTGTGTCGATGAGGTAGGTCTCGTAGGCGACGGTGCGTTCGATCACGGCAGAACCGGCCATCGCCTCACCGACCGTCCAGGCCCCCTGCGCCACGGTCACGCCGGCGTCGAACGATTCGAACGAGGGGCTCGACAGCTCCTGATCGTCGCTCAGATCGAGGAACTGCGCGGGCGCGAACTCGTCGTTGAGGGGCACGGTGGTCGCAGTGTTCCCATCGACCGTCGTGGCCGTGATCGTGAACAACGTGTCGCCCTGCGGCGGAGCCGCGCCGAACTTGGCGATCGTGAGGCCCAGGGGTACGATCTTCTGATCGACGTTGAGGCTTGCCGCGGGGTGACCGAGCGCGACGCCAGTCGTGGTCGGCGTGCGGAGGGAGACGAGCCCGTTTTGGTTCGTGGTCAGCGACGCGCTGTAATTACGCGGATCACCGAGGGCCGCGCGCAGGGCGGCGCCGACATCGACGGATTGGAGCGCCGGTTGGGTTGACGAATCGCCGAACGTCTCCGAGAACGACTTCGAGACGCCGAAGCCCAGGATGCTGAAATGGACTTTGCCGGCGACGTGCCACGGGCTCGGGCCGGACATGCTGGCCGCGAGGTCGAGCGACATGAGATCGTCGCCGCCCGCGGTGAGCTCGATGCCGCCCGAGATGTCGGCTTCGAAGTGGAACGGGGAGAACTGGATCAGCGTGTCGAAATTGAGATAGCCGGAGATCCCGAATCCATCGACCCCGACCGCGAGGTCGATGTTGGCGCCGATCTGGAGCGTGTTGGACGTGACGGCGACGTAGCCGGCGAGATTGAGCTTCGCGATGCTGCCCGACTTCATGTTGATCGCGACGCGCGGGAGCGTCGGGAAGCTCGCGGGCGGTTGGAACGCGGGGTTGAAGCCGCCGATGGCCAGCAGGAATTCTTTGCTGCTGCCGGCCCAGCAGGCGCGGAGCGCCATCGCGCCCGCTAGTGGGTAGTGCGCGAGCCGCGAGTCGTGGAGCACCGCATCGAGGCTGCCCTCGTCCGCGGTAAAGTCGATCGAACCGAGGATGTCCATGTGCATCTCGAGCTCGACCTCTTGCGGGTCGGGGAGCAACACATCGAGCTCACCCAACAACACCAACCGCACCGGGTCCGGCAGTGTCAGCAGCAGCGCGAGGTTGATTGTGAGAACCGTCGGCGTGCCCCACCCGATTTGCAGCAGCGGGCCGAAGACGTACGACCCCGATGCCGCTGGGAAGAACGTCGCGAGGTCGGTCAGGAGCGTGGGCGCGTTGGCAATCGCGTTCTTCGCGAACAGGAAGTTCGACAGCGTGTGCGCTTTGATGCCCGCTTCGAGCGCGTCAGTGCTCACGGTTCGGTTGATGCCGAGCAGCCCGCCGACGCCGTTGAGCGTGAATCCGGCGACGAGCTCGATCGGCGGGAAGTTCGCGTCGATCATCGCGATGAACGAGTAGCCCGGACCGGTCGGTAGGACTGTGGTGATGAGCCCGTACGCCTGCAGTTGGTATTGCTGGTACGCGAGTTGGAGCATGCCCGCGTACTGTGACTGGGCAGGGTCATACTCGAGGAACCCGCCGCCGGTGAGTCCGGCGACATCGGTGCCGATGCCGACGCCGCTGGGCGATTTGAATCCGAACCCCAGGTCGATGTTGCCGAGGTTGCCCGGAGGGTCGGTGTCGGCGACCGGCGTGATGAAGATCGCGACGCCGACTTCCTTGATGCTCATCTGGACCGGACCGACCGTGGTCCCGGCCGTGAGCATCGCATCGAACTCCAGACGATTGTTCGCGCCGAGGCCGAGCGCGAATCCGATCTGCTGAAGCGTGGCGATGCTGCTGAGAGTCTCCTGAACTGGAATGTTGACCTGCACCTTCGGTTGACCACCGAACGAGAACCCGGTCTTGCTCGACCACTTGACCACGAGCGACAGCGGGCTCTTGGTCGGCTGACTCGCAACGGTGTCCTGCATCAAGCTGTCGCCTTCGCTGAAGTCGATCACGAGCGCCGCGCGATCGAGGCCGATTTCAGCGGTCAGCTCGAGGTCGCCATCGACCGTACCGCTCAACCCGAACGCGACGTGCGCGGCCGAGAGCTCGAAGTGGCTCGAGTCGCTCGAGCCGAACGGAATCCACGGGCCGGTGGCTGGCGCCTTGAACGCCATCTTTGCCGTGGCATCGAAATGGGCATCACCCGGTGTGGCGCGAAGCACCGCGATGCCGGGGTGGAACTCCGCGCGGACCGGTCGCGCGAGGATGTCGCCGGCTAGCGTCAGCGTGATCGTGTCCGTAAGTGCGATCGTGTCCGTAGCTTTGCCCGTGATCACGGGCATCACGGCCACGCCATCGGCTGGGGCGACGGCAGTAGCGTTCGGCGGAATCGGGACTGCGAGGAAGGCGAGTTTCACGTTGACCGTCGCGCCGCCGCTGGACACCGATGGACTGAGGCCCGGAACCGAGACGATGGCGTTCTTGAGCATCGCCGCATCTGGCGAGCCGCGCGCGTAGTACTGCGCGCCGAGCGTGCGATCGGCGCCGTAGATGCCGGCCGGCGCGCCGAACCCACGTGCGAGAATGCCGAGGCTTCGCACGAAGCCGTCGCCATCGAATGTGCCCCCCCACCCGTACGCGGACTCGATCGTCTCGAGCGGCTCGTCGGCGAGCGGCGCCAGTCGGTCCCAGTGCACCGTCACCTGGACGTACTCGGCCCGACCCGTCGCGCTGTCGGCGGGCCTGCGCTGTTCGGTGAACACCCCAGCGAAATGCAGCAGGCCAAAGAGTGGCGGGACGTTGGCTGCGACCGCGGAGTAGACCAGATAGTCGAGCAGCTCCCGCGGAAACGTGGAGGCGAACGCTGCGGGCGCGCCGCTCGACTCGATCTTCCGGATGATCGATCCGACGTTCTCCAAGTCGCTCGTCAGTTGCTCGACGCTGAGTGCGGACGGGTTCGTGGCCAGCGTCGAGATGGCGCTCAGCAGGCTCCTGAGCTCGCTGACAGTCGCATCGGGCAGTGTCCAGCCGAACTGCTTGAGGAACGCGACGAATGCCGTTGGCGACGCAATAGCGGCGCGCAGCGGCGCCAGCGCGTTGGCGAAACCGGAGAGGAGTTGCTTGACGAAGCTCGACGAGCTCACGGCATCGACCTCATTGCTGGGGCGGGCTCAAGAGATCACCGAAATAGTTGACTAGGCCCAAGCCGATATTGGTGAGACTGTGCTCGTACGCGGTGACATCGACATTCGACGGATCGTGGAGACTCCACTCGCCACCGTCTCCCCAATCCACGTCGGGGTCCGGAGTCCCGATCCCGGCCACGGTGGCTATGTTACCCGCGTACTGCCATCGCGTCGCGTGGGGCCAAGGCCATCGCGGCGGAATGCTTTCCGCGGTGCACTCGGACCCGGATTGCCAGAGGCCGGTCGCAATGCCCTGCTCGTAGGCGACGCGAACCGTAGCACCGCAGCCGTAGACACCAATGAGGAAGGGGCGCTGCGGGTGCGTCGTGAGATACGTGGCGTACGCGGTCTGGATGTCGGCGATGTATTGTTTCAGCCAACCCTCGAACTGATCCGTCATCGGGTCCTGGCACCAGTCGACAGCGAAGTACACGACGCTGTAGGGCGTCTGTGTCAGCGTCTCGGCGCAGTACGTGAACGCAGTCGCGCCGTCTGTCAGACCGCGATGATGAGTCGAGTTGTAGTAATCGGCGACCGTCGGGTCGATGTTGCTTGCCAGGTCCGTGTAGGGCTCGAATGTGGTGTAGAACCGGAGCCCGCCGTTGTTGATGGCCGTCACCTCAGCCAACTTGACACTACTCCTCGCGGTTTGCCGCACATACCGCCCGATGGCATAGATCGACCCGGCGGGGACAATGAACGCAGCGGTCAGACCGCAGTTCGCGTTCGCGGGGCGTGTGATCTGGGGAATCGTGGCGCTGGCGAGCGCCGTCACGTGCGTTGTAGTGTCCTGTTCGGTCAGCAGATCGTGGTTCCCGATGTTGCTCACACTGCATTGCCACTTTTGGGCAACCAACATGTAGGCCGTTGCTTGGGCGGGCGGGTCGCCGACGTTGTTCAGGGCGTCGGCGGCCAAGTCGTACGGCCAATCGTGGGGAGGCGTTGTGAGGTCATTCCCGTAGCTGTCCTCGAACTTCGTTGAGAAGCGCCAGATCCAGACCGGTGCGACCGTTGGAACATCGATCTTGGAGAAATCAACAGTGGGATTGGGTTGCTTGAACGTGGGGTCTCCATCGGGTGCATCGGCCCAAAAGCCCCAGCACGTCGAGTACAGATCGGGGCGTTGCGTCGGTGCATTCTGCAGCACGGCTGCCACGTTCGGATCGATGTCGAGGTTCGCTCCCGTGAAGGCGCACCGGATGCTCGGACGGAACGGTCGGAACTGCGGCGGAAGGGTCAAGGGCGGTAACGTCGGATCGGGTATCGAGTATGTGAAGTTCATGACCGCGTCGGCCCAACCGCACCAATAGTCGATGCTGAAAGCGGCACCCGGGTCGACGGCGAGGAAGACCTGCACGAGCTGCGATTCCGGCAACGTCAGCTCACCGGTCGCAATGCACGCGCGGATGCGCTGGCAGAGCGCGTTCGCGTCGAGCTTGCCGTACAGGCTGCCCACCCCTCCCGTCACTGTTTGCCGAGTCGCGTCAGCCGCTTGATACGGAGCGATCAGCGGCACGAGGATGTCGAGCGCCGTGAGGTTGCCTGGGCTCGGCGACGAGAAGGCATTCGTCGCTTCACCATGGGCCCATAGATACGTGCCCCCGAGGAAATTCCGGCACGCGAATGCGGGCGGGTCGCCGCCGCTCCACTGTTCCCACGCCGCGAAGGTCGTGGCGAAGTTGACGTGGGCCGCCTCTGTGTCGATGCCGAACGAAGTCATGGCATGAACTCCATCGCGCAACGCACGGAAGACCCGACGTGCGCCTAAACTTATCAGACTTGACGCTCGACATTAACACCGAAGACCAGATCGATCAACTCGGCTCGGGCGAGACTGTCTTAGCTCGATAATTCTGTCACCCCTTAACGGCAACGTGAAAATGTCACCCCATGAACCGGGAGACAATCACGTTGACTCAGAAGGAATGGAAGCGGGTGGCGATCATCTCGCAGTGCATCGAAGGAAAACTGGCGTGTGCCAGAGCCGCGGAGCTGCTGGGGATTACGCCGCGGCACGTCAAACGCCTCAAAGCCCGTTATCGGCTGGGCAGCGCAGCGGCTCTGGCACACGCCAGCCGCGGCCGCCCTAGTCCTCTCCGCACCCCCGAGCGCACGCGCGATCACGTTCTTGCTCTGGCGCGCAACCGCTATGCGGGCTTCAACGATCATCACCTCCGCGAAAAACTGATCGAACAGGAAGGCCTCTCGCTCAGTCGCGAAACGCTCCGCCGCATCCGCGCGCCGCCGGGATCGGCTCGTCGCGCAAGCGCCGACCGCCCGCTCATCGCCAGCGCCGCTTGCGCTCGGCGCGCGAAGGCGAACTCGTGCAGCTCGATGGCTCTCCCCACGATTGGCTCGAAGGCCGCGGTCCGCGCCTTACTGTGCTTGGCATGCAGGACGACGCCACCGGCAAAATCCTCGCCGCCCGCTTCTTCCTTTCGGAAACCGCTCAGGGCTATTTCCTCCTGTTGCAGAGCCTTTTGCAGCGCTTCGGTGTTCCGCTGGCCTTCTACGGCGACCGCAGCGGCGTCTTCACGCGCAACGATCAGCACTGGTCGGTCGAAGAACAACTCGCCGACAAGCGCCAGCCCACGCAGTTCGGCCGCGCCCTGGAACAACTCGGCATCACCTTCATTGCCGCGCAATCACCTCAGGCCAAAGGCCGCATCGAGCGTCGCTGGGGCGTGCTCCAAGATCGCCTCACCAGCGAACTGCGTTTGGCCGCCGCCGGTGATCTCGATGCCGCCAACCAAGTGCTGCGCCGCTTCGTCGCGGACTACAATCGCCGCTTTGCCCGCACTCCTCGCCAAGCGGACAAGGCCTGGCGTCCCGCTCCGGCCAACTTGCAACGCATCTGCTGCTTCACGCACGAGCGCGTCGTCAGCAACGACAACGTCCTGCAATGGGATGGGCTGCGGCTGCAGATTCATCCGCAGCCGCGAAGATACAGCTTCGCCGGAGCCAAAGTGCTGGTCCATCAGGCTCTCGACGGCCGCATCGTCCTGTACTACGGCGACACTCGGCTGCAACACAGTAACCTCTGAGGGGGTGACATTTTCACGTTGCTCCAACACTCGGCTCGGGCGAGACTCGGGCGAGACTCGGCTCGGCGAGACACTCGGGCAAGAGACCGTCGGCGCTATCGACCTCAGCCGCAACACGCCCGATCGGGCACGAGGAAACGGTCACCGTAGGTGCCCGCGACACTAACGTTGTGGAGAATCGCAACAGCGTGCAGTTGTGCCGTAGGAGGTCGCGAGCCCCGTTCAGAACCTGAATCGGATGGTGAAGATCGAGACTCGACATCGGATCGTCGAGAAAGAGATATTGGTGCTCGCGCCCATCGTCATAGTTCCAGATCTTCGCCAGCATGCACGTGAACTGGGCCTTCTGCCGGCACCAAGGGAAATCGAAGCCTGAAAACAAACCGTTCACGAAGGAGAGCGGGGTGGTGAGCGGAGGTGCTGGAGGCGGTGGCCGCCACGTTTCTTCTACACAGCGTCTCGCCCTAGGTGGTGTGACGCGAAAGTGGATTCGTGGGGTGAACGGCGGCGCGCGTCGAACGAACGCATCGTGGAGCGCCCTGGCTCGCAGGTCGTGGGGCGTCAGCGAGCAGATGCCAACATGATGGTGCTCTTCGTTGTACCAGGCAAACAAATCGGTGCAGGATGCGACATGCGGCGGCGATCTGGGGTATTCACGATGCGGCGATTTTCGGATCGGTCGCGTGTGCCATGCTTTCTGCTCCCTAGGCAGACCCACCGGCCAACTTTGGGCACTGATCGGGCACCTGAAAAGCGTGCAAAGGGAGCCAAGCCACGTGACCTCAACGCACGCCGGGTGGCAATTTTCATAGCTCGTCGGGCAACTATAATGACAGCCCTGCAAACCGGCGTTTGCTGCGAAATCTAAGTTGTGTGTTATGATGCTTCTGCGGGGTGGAGCAGCCTGGTAGCTCGTCGGGCTCATAACCCGGAGGTCGTTGGTTCAAATCCAACCCCCGCAACCATCCGAATGCGCCAGTCAGACCGCTGGCGCGTTCGGTCCACTCCTGAATCGGCTCCAAGCAAGTCCCACGTTCCCGTCGCGACGTAGTGCCACGTTTCTTGTCCGTGGGTCGGAATCATCCGCACCTCGTCCAGATGTCTACGGAGCTCAGTCTTCGCAAGAACAACATCCCGGTTGAGCAGTCCGCGAAGATCGCTGATGCTTGTCTCTACAAATTCGCGGATCTCGCCAATTCGTGTGTCGACCGAGCCCGGTGTCGCTGAGCGAAGTTGGTCAGTGAGCGCACGGAACTCGGACTCGTGCTGCGCAAGCTGCTGCAGAAGAGCCGAGGAGTGACCGTAGTCCCCGATCGCAGCCACGACGTTCTGAATCTTTCGCTCGACCTCCTGTTTACGCTTCCTCATTTGCTCGACTTCGCAGCCGAGATTCCCGAGGGCTGTGCGTAGCTGGCGGCCGAACTCACTCACGGCGTAGTCGATAACCTCGGGCCGCAGCAGTTCGGATTGCAGCCGGTCAAGGAGTCTCTCTTCAAGATGATCGCGGCGAATATAGAGATCGTTCCCGCAAACTCCCCGATTGAAATAATTCGTGCAGACGTACTTCGGATGGCGATGTGTGCCGCCACCAGTGGCAATAATAAGATTTCCCCCACATTGACCGCATCGAAGAATTCCGCTGAACAGATAGGGGCTGGTGGCCGGACGCGGAAGTAGGCCCGGACGACTCTGCTCTCGGTGTAATCCATCAAAGGACTGCAGCCGTCGCTGCACCTTGTCCCAAAGCTCGACCGGCACTACGGCCAGTTCAGGATGTTGGATGCGCCGCCATTCGGTCTGCGCGCGCATCTTCCTGCGGCGCTTGTTCGTTCCCGGGACCTTCTCGAATTTTGAGCGATTCCAGATCACTTCGCCCTTATAGAGCTCACGTTTGAGCATGGCGCGGATGGCTGTCGGACACCACGTAGGACGTCGACCGGCGCGGGCTCGAGGGGCTGCGACGCAATCCGCATTCAGCGTCTTCGCGATTGTCTTCAGGGAAACGCCGCTGGCCGAGAGCTCAAAGATTCGACGCACGACTGCCGCTTCCGATTCGTTGATCGTGAGCCGCTTTGAGCCTCCGTCGCCCACGGGAACCGCGGTGTAGCCGAAGCAACGGCCGCCGGCATGGAGTCCTCGCAGCACGAGCCCCTCGAGCCCGCGGTGCGTCTTCTTCGCAAGCTCCTTCACATAGAGCGAATCCACTAGGCCATGGACGGTCACGAGCACGTCAGCCTGATCATCCTCGCTGTCGATCCCCTGACTGACGGCGACGAGCTGCACGCTGGCGAAATTCATTCGCTCGAAGATCCCGAGCGCATCTTTCGTGCTCCGGGTGAGGCGCGACGTGTCGTCAAAGAGGACCGCGTCGAACGGTCGCGTGGTGGAAACTGCGGCGTCCATCATGCGGCAGAGGGCGCCGCGATCGATACCGACTCCGCTCACCGCTTCGTCCACGTAGATGTGGTCGTCGCAGACGACGAAGCCGTTCGTGGATGCGTACTCACGACACTTCCGGATCTGATCTGCTGTGGAGAGTTGGCTCTGCTTGTCGGTCGAAACGCGGGCGTAGATCGCAGCGCGGCGTGCTGGGTGGTTCATCGAACCACCTCAACGTCTGAAGGCATCGCCCCGCACAATGCCATGTCTGGGCGCGTCTTCGCAATGCATTTTTCGCTTTCCGAATCTGCGAGGAAATCCCGCACGAGAATTGGGACCACCACACGGTCGACAAAATCCTTCAACTTCGCGTCGATTTGGGCACTGGTCTGACGCTTTGGGCTGGAAGGAATCCTCACCGGAGCCAGCCGTGCCTTCGTGGCCTTCGTTCTACCGACTTGTGCTGCGCTCGCCATCGAATCATTCAGTGCTCACCGGGTCAATTTGCGCTGGGGCAAAGAAACTGCATTTGTCCCGTTCCGAATCCAGCAGCACAGTCACCCGCTCTGCGAAGACCTGAATCAGCATGCCCGGTCCTTTCGGAGTCCTGACCTTCCGCCCGATGAAGGTGAAGAGCTTTGCGTGCGGCTGGTCGAACCGCCCGTCGTTTTCTAATCCTCCCTGCACCAGACCCTGTTGCCTCGCCGCGCGCTGCCGGAGGAGCGCCGCCACTTCATTGCGGTGCCTTCGAAGTTCTGCCAGCAGCCACCCAACCTCTGGATAATCCGGTGGTAGTTTCACCTTCACAGATTTTCCATCCAACCGGACCGCTCCCCCGGCCGATTCGAGGGTTTCGACGGCTTCGACCGGCGTCACAGTTCGACCTCATCGTCCTCAGGGTTCACGACTTTCTGGGTGTCGGATCGCCGGACAGAAGAGGAAGCCTCAACTGAAATGGAGGCCGATTGCGACAGGCCTGAAGATTGGGCTTTTTGAGGGTCGATTTCGGTTGCCCGCTCTGGATGCGGTTGACCGAAATCATTATCGCCGGAACCTGCATCTGAGAAAGGTCGCGTGGCCGTGGTATTTCGGTTGACGCCATGATTCCGTCCGGCGAGACGAACGCCCTTTGGATGCCCCTTGCCCAAGAGTTCTACACTCTCAAACGCTGGCGAATTGACTGCATCGCGGGCAATCTTCTGCTTTACACCCTTGGACATCAGGAATTCCTCGGCCTGCTTCTTCAGCAGGAATGGCTCGCCGTCCGCCTCCCGGCGGAGTATTTCCAACCTTAGGGACTCCGCGGCGGTATGGACGGCAGCGGCCCGTTCTTCAGCGGCCCGCGTGCGCGCCGCTGCTCCCTCGCGGTCCACGTCGTCGGTGACATCCCGAACCGTCCACGGCTCCGTGGTCAGGTCGATTTCAACGATGAACGGCTCTGGCTCCTCTCCAATGCGGAACTTCGTAGCGACGAACGCCAGCCGATACTTACTCAGCCGCTTTCGGCGTGTCGAACGTCCAGTCCAACTCCCGGCGTCGGCGGCTGGGAGTTCCTCTATCCACGGCTTTTTTCCGGTCGGATGAAAATTAGTCGCGTCGCGGACTTCGAAAACGATGTCCGCTCGATCTTCGATTACTCCCGACCCGCGCGAGTGCTTGGCGCTCTTAATGGTGTTACCCAGTAGCAGCACGGCAGGGCCGTATTCGCGGCGCGCGATGTCGAGCAGTGGCGCGATGGCAAGGGAAGGCTTGGTCGAGTCTTGCTCTCCAACGCCTTCGGCCGCCGAGTCAAGGGAATCGAGGATCACAAGGTCGTATTCGTCGTACGGAAAATCCGCCCAGGCTCGTGTGTCAGTCAGCGGCGGGGCGTTCTCCCTGGAGAGGAATTTGAGCCCCGGAAGATCCCGTGTAGCTCCAAATCCGCATAGCCGCTCTCTCACAGCCTTTCGTGGATTGTCACGGTCGATGAGCAAAACCCTGTTCTTAGTCTTGGCGTGCTTCACAGCAACGCAGGTGGCCCACATACTCTTACCCAGGCCGCGCGGGGAGAACACCTGTGTGATATTTCCTTTGGCAATTATGTTCGGCTCAATGAACTCGGTGGAATCGTCTTCGCCCGCGAGAAGCGTATCCATACCCACGGCAAGCGAAAAGGGATTGACTGGGTTCCCTTGGGGGATGGCCGGCGTCCAAACGTTCGTGGTGTTGTCTATGGCGTTGGAAATTGTTCGTCGGCGATAGTCCTCTCGCTTTTGCCATTTGCCACGGTCCGCCAGTTTGGAGCGATTAAATAATCGTTCGATTCGTTCTGGGTCCTTGCCGGTCCAGAACGCGAGGTTGTAGCACAGTCCTGAATCGGCGCGTGAATCATCGCCGCCATACTCGGAAGTATCGCCATCCCAGAGTCGCTTGAATTTTGGATTCTTGAAAGCACGTCGTAGGAGTTCCTCGTCGGGCACTCCGCGCCAGCGCGTCCACGGGTCCCCAGTCTCCTTGTTGTGGCCGTTAGATCTGGTGGCTTTGGCAGCGCCGGGGAAAAGCTTCTTGTAGATATGGTCGAGTTCTGCGTGGCGCGTTTCGACCGTTCTGGGCGTGTTTGGCAGATGATTTCCCGTGAGAGTGAAGTATCGGCGGTCCGCATAAATCTCGACACCGTCTTTGCGGCAACGAGGACCGGGCAACGTGGCACGAATCCAAATGCGAACACCGCAACACGATGGGGTGATTTCGGTGTAGCTATTCAAGGTCTTGACGATGGTGGTGGCCAGCGGCGTCAGCTTGCCGGTTTGCGGGTCGCGGCATTTATCCAGGTCGATTCCGCAGTAACCATCCTTGGACACAACCACACGTCCTACTCCAGAACATCCAAAGCGGCCGATGGCACGAATCGCCTCCTCGAGACTCGACCACGTAGAGGGGTCTGTGACGCTGGCGTTGCCGCCCGTGCGCGGGTTTACGGGCACTTTTGTCTTTTTCTTGTCCCGCTCTTCGTAACGCCAAGCCACGAAGCAGTCGCCGCCCTGTAGTTCGGCCGGAAGATCCTTCAAAAAAGTGGCGTTCATGCCGCGCGGCCCTGACTGACAACTTGAATCGGTACTTCACGTCCGAGGATGGCTACCGCGAGCACTTGTGAGCCGCTCTCAGCCACTGCGTTGCACCAGAGCCCGCGCTAGTTCCTTGGTTGCATCAAAGGACAGGGGTTGTCGCAGATACTTATCTAAGACTCGCGCGACGTTCATGATGTCTGCATGGGACAGCTCGATTTCGTGGTTTTCCCAAGATGAAAGTCGTGCCTGAGAAATTCCCGCAAGTTTTGCGAGGCGAACCTGGGTAAGGCCGCTTCGCTTCCGAATTTGCATCCGTACGCTTGATTTCATGTTCTCTCCCGGCAACCTTGATTGTGCCGAAATAATATTATTGGACACCGTTGCGCGTCTATGATAAGTAAGTGTAGTCTATGTCACGAAGCCATAGGTTACGCACACGAGAGTTTGCCGGTGAGTTCGAGGCAGGCCGGCTGATAATCTGGCTTCGAGTAAACGAATACGGGGCCGAAAAGCGGATAATTAGGCCCTCGGACGATCAGACTTCAGAGTTCAGGCGGGTTCATAAGATACTGGTGCTTGCCAAGAAAGCTCTGGCGTTGGGACGGAGCTCCCGCTCAACGGAAGCATCCAAGAAGAGTGAACGGGCTCGCCTGTTACAACAGATTGAGTTTCACCTGCGTCGTTACAATTTCCGACTCCGAGTGGGCGATTCACTCGGACCGGATTGGACCGAGCGTTACCTGAGGCCGATTGACCCTTCCGAGGCACAAGCCGTTGTCTACTTGTTGAACCTCGCTGAGCTCGGTTTGATAGATCGAATTCGACAATGCGGCTGGTGCACGACTTGGTTCTACGCAAGATTCAAGCATCAGCGATTTTGTAAAACAGAGTGCCAACAGAGCGCATATGCTAAGACTACCGACTGGCGAGAACATCGACGAGATTACATGCGCAAATATAGAAGGGAGCAGTTGCAACGAAGGAGAAGAAATTGAAAAGCGGGACGTGCCGGTGTATCGAGCACCGACACGCCCCTGACCGTCATCACCTAACTGGAGGCAACGATGGCTTCAAATAGTTTAACCCGCGTCGCAATCTACGGAAGAGTTTCCACTACCAACCACGGCCAAGACGTTTCCATGCAAGCGACAGAGCTTGAGCAATTCGCTCAAGCTCGCGGATGGCGTCTCGTAGATTCCTATCTGGACATTGGGATCTCGGGAGCCAAAGACAAGCGCCCGGAGCTGGACCGACTGATGACTGACGCACACCGGCGTAAGTTTGATGTGGTCATAGTCTGGAAGTTCGACAGATTTGCGCGCTCGGTCTCACACCTGCTCCGCGCGCTCGAGACATTTAACGCCCTCAGTATTGCGTTTGTCAGCCTAAGCGAACAGATGGACACGACGACGCCGGCCGGCAAGATGGTTTTCACCGTCCTGGGTGCCGTGGCGGAGCTAGAGCGGTCATTGATCGCAGAGAGAGTGCGTGCTGGCTTGCGGAATGCACGCGCGAAGGGGCGGAAACTGGGGCGCCCGCGGACTGTCGTGGATGCAGCTGAGGTAGGCCGTCTACGCGGCGAGGGCGCCTCCTGGCGTGCCATCGCGAAGCAGTTGGGAGTCGGTATCGGAATAGTCTATCGCGCGGCCCACGAGCGGCCTGGAGACTTGGAAAGCCAAGGCTTTTGCTGATGCCGAGCGTGGAGCGGAGTGGCCAGCGCAGGTTCCAGTTGTACAGGCTGATGCAAGGAATGGGCAAGAAATAGAGTCATAGCGGAGTCGAAGGGGGCGAACGGACATGGGACACGAGTTCATCGGAGAATGCACACCATCCGGGGAAGGCCCCGAGTTGGACGACTATGAGATGGAACTGGCGATCAAGTACATCAAACAGGAGTGCGGCAAACCTCCGCGCGGCGTGGATGTCCGAGTCACGTGGGAAGGTCACGAGGTCGGCAATGAAGGGGACGAAGTCAGTTACCCAGTAATCTCAGTCGTTTGGGACGATTCCGTCACGGAATGTCCGGACGAGTATGTTGGGAAGTGCATCGAAGCCTTCGAGAGGTTTGATCTCGGCGATTGATGGCGGAGAGAGTGCGTGCTGGCCTGGGGAGCGCACGCGCGAAAGGGGAAAACGCCTCAGGCGACCTGCGGAAAGTCGTGGACGCGACTGTGGTTGGCCGCCTACGAAGCCAGTGAGCGTCGTGGCGAGCCATTGCGATGCAATTGGGTGGGCTGGTGTCGGGATTGTCTATCGGGCGGTCCACCAGCGTTCTGACCCTCAGGAACTGGCGAGTTCACGGGGTATTCTTAGCCAGGTGCCAGCTTGCCCGTTCTGCTCGGCTGAACGCAGGTTTCACACATAGTTTCTCGGGGCAACTGACAGCATCACAACGGACTTCGAACCTCAACTGCACGCGTCTTCCTGATGGTGACACCGTTCGGATAACCGCGTTACCCGTCCACCTGCCCGAACTCGACGTTGTGGGTCGAGTGGCCCGGCGGTGGTACTGTCCCTAAGCTGCCGATTCAAGATTTAGGACAGCGCCCCGTAGTCGATTCGTTGACTTACCCTATACCGCAACATAAGATGACGGCACTATGGCTGTTCCCGACGCCCTCCTGGGCCAGACGGTCTCCCACTACCGCATCGTCGAGAGGCTCGGTGGCGGCGGGATGGGTGTTGTCTACAAGACCGAAGACACCAGGCTACACCGGTTCGTTGCGCTCAAGTTCCTTCCTGAAGCGTTCACGACAGACGCACAAGCTCTGAGCCGCTTCAATCGTGAGGCACAGGCCGCGTCCGCCCTGAATCATCCTAACATTTGCACCATCTATGAAATTGGCGAGGCCCCGCTTCCAGCTGGCGGAACGAATGCCGGCCAGCCCTTCATTGCGATGGAATTGATGGAAGGCGCCACACTAAAGCACCGCATTTCGGGCAACCCACTACCGGTAGAGCAAGTGCTGGAGTTGGGGATCGAGATTGCGGGCGCCCT
This sequence comes from Candidatus Acidiferrum sp., assembly GCA_035517015.1. Lineage (GTDB taxonomy): Bacteria > Acidobacteriota > Terriglobia > Acidiferrales > UBA7541 > Palsa-295. The sequence continues at coordinate 123,268 of DATIZQ010000064.1, forward strand.
GGATGCGGCGCACGGCAAGGGAATCATCCACCGCGACCTCAAGCCCGCTAACATTTTTGTCACTGAACGAGGGCACGCCAAGGTTCTGGATTTCGGCTTAGCCAAGGTTCTGCCTGTAGGAGGGGACGCGAATCTTTCCGCGATGCCCACAGCCACAGAACTGGAACAGGTTACTCGGCCCGGGACTGCAATCGGGACACTCACGTACATGTCGCCTGAGCAAGTGCGCGGAGAGGAGGTGGACGCACGCTCCGATTTGTTTTCCTTCGGCGCAGTGCTCTACGAGATGGCCACCGGGACGATGCCGTTCCGGGGAGACACGGCTGGAGTGATAGCAGAATCGATCCTGAATCGTGCGCCAACGGCGGCTGTCCGATTGAATCCCAACTTGCCACCGAAGCTCGAAGAGATCATCACCAAAGCTCTAGAGAAGGATCGGAAACTGCGATACCAGAACGCTGCTGACATCCGCACTGACTTACAGCGCCTGAAGCGCGATACAGATTCGGCGCGTGTTCCTGCGGTTGGCGTTCCTTCGAAGGTGCGTTCCCGCTCGCCCGAGAATCCTCCGTCTATCGGCTGGGCACGACTGCGGCTGTGGCTATTGGCCGGAGTACTGGTTGCAGGTGGCTTTGCTGCCAGTCTCGTGTTCCACGAAAACCTCGGACATCATGCGGAGAGCCCATTCAACGAGATGCAAATGAGCCCTATCACGTCTAGCGGCAACGTCGGGTCCGCAGCAATTTCTGCCGATGGAAAGCTGGTCGCCTACACCACCAAACAAAAAGGCGAGACAGCCGTTTGGGTACGGCAAGTTGAAACTCGCAGTAGTGTGCAGGTGTTCTCTGCGATGTCGAGCGACGTTCATGGACTTACATTCAGCCCGGACGCAAACTATTTGTATTACGTCTCACGATTCCCGGGGAGTGCTGCCAGCAACCTCTACCAAACACCGTCTCTTGGAGGGACAGCGCAACAGGTGGTCAGCAATGTGGATAGTCCAATTAGCTTTGCTCCGGACGGCAATCGCTTTGTCTTCGTCCGTGAGGCGCCGGAGGAGCACACCTCCAACCTCATACTCGTGAACGCGGACGGCAGTGGTGAACGCAAGCTCGACACGCGGAATTTTCCGAGTCGCTTCAGCACACAAGGTCCTGCTTGGTCGCCGGACGGTAAGCACATCGCCGTTGGCGTGGGGGATTTTGACAACCCGTCAAATATGTACGTAGCCACGGTGGATGCGAACTCGGGCCGCGAGTCCCGCTTGGGCGTTAGCTCCTGGGTCTTCCCACGCAGGGTCGTCTGGCAGGCGGACGGCAGCGGAATAATTTTTGCATCCTCAGTGGTCGGAGGCCCGTCTCTGAATCCGCAGCTCTGGGAGGTCTCCTATCCCGAAGGCAAAGCTCGGCGAATTACCAACGATTTTAGCCTCTACCTTGAAGAGACCATCACTGCAAACGGTTCAGCTATTCTCACTGTGCAGACCGCCGTTCTCGCGAATCTCTGGGTGGCCCCCGGCGCAGGACCTGCGCAGGTCCGTGCCGCAAAGCAGATAACTTCTGGGCCGAATCGCGCGGATGGCTATCTCGGCCTCTCTTGGATGCCCGACGGGCGAATCCTCTACGGCTACTATGACCGAGGCGAAACTAGGCTCGCGACGATTTCTCCCGATGGCAGCAACTCCACTGGCCTGCGACTGCCAGCAGGCTTGTACGACGCGCCGTCCGCCTGCGGCAGTGGTCAAACCATCGTCTTCTTGGCTGACATTTCCGGTACACGCGGTATCTGGCGCGCGGACTCGGATGGCGGCAATCTTCACAATATCGTTCGCGACGCGCTTGCATTCGCACCCACGTGTTCTCCGAGCGGTAAAACGGTGGTTTACACGACTGTCTCCGCAAACGAACCTCGCCTCTGGAAGGTTTCAACCGATGGAGGCCAGCCGATTCAGCTCAACGATGAGTCGCTCCTTTGCCCGGCCATTTCTCCTGACAGCCGTTCTATTGCCTCGCTCTATAACCAGCGGAGTCGGGGATCGATGGGAGACAGGGTTACGGTTAATAATGGACCTCTGAAGCTCGCTATCCTGGATGTCGACGGCGGACCCATCCGCGCCATTTTTGAACTCCCCTCCGATTTCTTCTGGTCAGGCGAGGCAGGAGCCGCTCTGAGGTGGGCAACCGACGGAGGTTCGGTGGGATATATTGTCAATCGCAACGGCGTATCCGAGATTTGGACGCAGCCCGTCCGTCTAACGAATGCTCCGACAAAAACCCCAGCGAGGCAGTTGACCAACTTTAGCGAGGACTTGGTTTTCGCCTTTGCCTGGTCGATGCGGAACCAGCAGCTCGCCCTCGTGCGTGGCCGGGACTCAACTGACGCCGTCCTCATCTCCCATTTCCACTAGCTCATGAATGTTTGCTCTCGCGACGGTGCTTCCCTTCGCTACGGAAAGATGCCGACCCTGACATGCCCGTCCTCAAGCAAGCCAAAGCCGAGTACATCAGTAGTCGATTCGAACGTGAACTCCGATGCTCTGGTGCCGATAGGGCGGCGCTGAACGCCATCCTTCACACGCCCACTCCGCCGGTGTGGCTGAACCCAGAAATACCGGCAAAGTTGGAAGAAATCATCAACAAGTCGTTGGAGAAGGATCGCCATCCGCGCTACCAGCACGCTGCAGATTTGAGCGCCGGTCTGACGGGCAGGCGTAAAACGTCGAATCCACCTCGACCGTATGAAAGTGCTCGGCATAGAAGGCCAGATAGTCGGCCGATCGCATTCCTTTCGGATAGAACGATCCCTCCCAGCCCGAGGCCGTGAACGAAGACGTCCCGAGAAGAACGGGAGGATAATCCACGCAGGAGAGTATAGCGAATCCCCATCGCGCATCCCTAAGCCCTTGCGAATACGCGCCGCTCATCTCCTCAATATGCCAAGACTCGTGGCCTAAGTGATCGGCGACCTCCTTGGTATCCGAGCGGCTGGGCGCTTACCCGCGAAATATGGAAAAGGTGAGACTCCGCCGGAATTACTGAGGGCCGGACTGAGAGGCTCCGCGATCGGGCGCGTGGCGCGGAGGGAGCGCTGTGCCCCAGAAATCGCGGCCGCCGTTGTGGGGAATGTGCATGGCGCTTCCAATCGCAGGCGAGCCTTCCTTCAAACGGTAGCCTTGCAAGGATTCGCGGCCGAGCCGGCCCTCGCCGACGGCGACGAACCCGGGATTTCCCGTCAGCGCGTGCGGATCATCCGGCGGGCGCACGCTTCCGAAATAAACGTTCGAATCGAAAACGGTGGCCGCGCTCGGACCGGCGCCGGGCGCGACGACGTACTCACCGTCAGGGTTGCGAGACAACGCGTAAGAAAACTGAGCGAAGCCGTCCACGTAAAAGACGTTGTTGAGGAGGGAAGTGCCGCGCGCCCAGCCGTGCCAATCGGAGATGATGGTCAGGTTCACGTTGTGTCCGGTGCCGACGTAAAGCGTGTTGTTGTAAATCTGTGTGTCAGTCGTGGGGCCCGCGATATTGATGCCGCGCGTGCGATCATTCTGGCTGATGTTGTAGCGCGCGATTGTGCCGACGTTGCCCGCGCTCTCGTCCGCGCTGAGCCCACCTTCGTTGCAGATGAGAAGAAATCCACCGTCGTTATCATGGCTGTAGTTGTATTGAATGATGGTGTTGCGCGCATTCCAGTCCGAATCGAATCCCTCGCCGTCCCGCTGGCCTTTGGTTCCGTAGGCCTCATTGTATTGGATGACGGTGTTGTCCGCGCTCCAGGGCCAGATGGCGACGTTATAGCCTTCGGACCTCTGATTCGCGTGCCCGACGAGGTTGTTCTCGACGAGCGCCCCGTCCGTCGCTACTACGACGATGCCGTCGCCGCCGATGTCCGAGAGCACGTTACCGCGGACGACGACTGCGAGGCTCGGGTACCACTTTGAACGCTCCCAGCGGTCGGACCAGCCGAAGATTCCGCTGCGGTCGACGTGATAGATCTGATTGTCTTCGATTCGCAAATCGACGAAGCGGCTGCGCTTCGTGGAGCCGTCGCTCGTGTAGTTGATTCCGCCGTTCGGCTTTTCCTGGTCGGAGCCGTTGACGTCGTGGATGGTCAAGCGGCGGACGTAGATATGATGCGCGTCGCCGAAATTGTCGAGCATGAGGTGCACGCCGCGGCGAACCGCGGGTGTGCGGCCTGTATTCGTGATTTCGAGATCCTCGATTTCCCAGTACTCCTGATTCTTGAGCAGGACGGCGTCCTCGGCGAGGCCGTCGCAATCGATTTGAGGCTTCACTCCGCCGCCATACATCCCGAGCGTAATTGGATTGCCTTCGGCACCCGAGCCTTTGGGCCAGAGCTGGCCGTGCCAAACGGAACTCGATTTTAGAAGAATGTGGTCGCCGAGATGGAAGGTGGTGGCGTTGATCTTGTCGAGGGATTTCCAGGGTGCGGTGAGCGACGTGCCGGAATTGGCATCGCTTCCGGCGCGCGAATCGACGTAGTAGGTCCTGCTCGATCCCAAGCTGCTGATTCTCGAGCCGAGTGCAATCAAAGCGATCAAAATGCCGATTGTCAAGCGAGAGAAGATCATAAGCGGCCACCGCGTTCTGAAAGACTCTCGCTCGATGCTGCGAATCTTGGCATGCCCTTGGACAGTCTTTTAGAAAAAGGCTGGGGCGGTGCGATGGATGCCGCATCGCCCACAACAGAATCAAAACTGACCTACCATTCGAACCGGGCGCCGAACTGCCCCTGGCGCGGAGATCCTGTCACTCCGGTTACATACCCGAACCTGGGATCCGAAGGATCGGTTGATGGATTCGCAAAGCCGTGGCGATTGAAGAGGTTGTAGAACTCGGCTCTTAGAGAAAGTGAGTAACGATGTTCACTTCCGAAGAAAAAGTACTTGAGCAGGCTCGCATCCTCGGACGCCGTGCCGAATCCCCGTAGTTCATCGATCGCAGCAGGTCCCTTGCCCAACGTCCCGGGCTGCGGGTCGCTCACCACCGTTGCAGGGAAGTAGAGGTTCGAAGCAGCGGTTGGATTAGAGGGGTCGTAATGGCTGGGATCGAATCTCCGCCCATTGTAGCCGCTCAAGTTGTAATTCATATAGACTGTGGACCACGTGTATGCCCACGGCGCGTAGTCGTTGCGAACGGTTGTGGAGTAGAAGAAGAGCGGATTACCGGACGCATATAGGAAGAGCCCGCTGATCTGCCAACCGCCAACGATGTTGTTTACGAGGCGGCCCTTGTCAGCCAACAGACGTTGGCCCTCGCCAAACGGCAAGCGATACGTGATGTATCCCTTGAACACATGCTTCTGGTCGAACCCGGTTAACGTCCTCTCATCCTGCGAAAGATCATAGAAGTTCTGGAAACTTCCATTCCACCAGTTCTCGCCGAAGTTGGTCAGCACGTCGCCCAGCGAGCGGGACAATGTGTAATTGAAGTCCAGCGTTACGCCGCGCCCAGCCTTCTTGACCACCTCGAGTACCAGCGAGTCGTAGGTCGATTGGCCTCTGGGCGTACCCACGTAGTAGATCGGCGAGTAGAGAGCTGTGACCTGTGGATACGGTGCGATCGCTTGGAACGCGAAACCCTGGAATCCGGCGTAGGGATAGGCAACACCCGCGGCAGATGCGGACGCGTCGTCGTAAACCCAATCGTAGAAATTGCCTGAGTTGTAGAGATTCAGGAACGCCGTCGGATTGGGTTGATTGAAAGCGAGATCGGGATCATGCAAACGCCGGCCGCGATTACCCACATAGCTTGCTTCCACGCGTGTCGTGTCGGTCAGTTCGTACTGAACGCCGGCGTTGAAGTTGTGTGTGTATCCAAGCTGCAAGCTGCGGGGATCGATATTCACCGGCCCCCACGGAATGTAATTGGGATCCTTCGTTCCGGGCACGAACACGCCTGGGTAGCCGCTGTCCCAATTGAACGCCGGAGAATAGCCGTCGGATGCTGCGTTCACGCGATTCACGCCCTGGAACCCTGGCGCGAAACCATAGGGCACGCCATTCCAATACTGCGTTCCGATCGGGGCGTAGAGGATTCCATAGGAGCCGCGAAACACGACCCTTCGCCACGGGTTGTACGCTATGCCGACCTCGGGCCCAAAGTCCTTGTAGTACACGTTCTCGAAGCTATCGCCGCCACTATTGGCGTACACAAGCGTCCCCGGAATGCCAAGAGCCGGGCTTATCGCCGTCAGATCGAAGTTCGCCCAATGTCCGTACTTTTCGTGGAACGGCAACGGGATATCCCAACGGAGGCCATAATCCAGTGTCAGCTTTGGCGTGACCTTGTAAGTATCGGAAGCATAAAAGGAAAAGGCCTTGCGCCGGCCATAGAGGTTGAACGGAGTGGATTCAGAGGCATCGTTCACGTCCCCCAGGAGGAAACTGGCGAACCCGAAGCCGACCTGGGCACCGTAGGGAGTCGTCGGCGCACCTGTTTGATTCGGCGAGAAGTTGAAGGACAAGGCACCGGTGCCAAGCGTGCTGTTAATCTCCATCGCGCGGAAGTCCCCGCCAAAAGTGAAAGCGTGACGCCCTTTCGTCCACGTGATCTGATCATCGAACATGAGCGTGGTCCCGACATAGTGACCTTGCCAGCTGTTGCCGATGCCGGTTTCCTGATACCCGTTCACCGGGCCGCCAAAACTGATCACCGGGAAATTGCTGGCGCCAGTGCTTCCGAAACCCAGCGTTTGCGGCCAGTCCGTTCCGGAGGAGGCGGGAACTGAACCGTTCCAGTACCAGTTGTATGTTGCGTTGAACACGTTTAGCAAAGTTGGCGAGAAAATATGCTGTTCGCTTGCGCGGAACTCGCTGCCCTTGACCATCTGGATCCGCGAATTGGCGAGCGGGCCCCCGTCCGTGCTGCCCGGATCCCACACTCCGCCGGAGTCTACCAAGGTGCGGGGACGATGGTTGTAAACCCAGGAGCCGCTCAGACGGTCAGCGTCTCGGAGGTTGTGGTCGATCTTGATGACTGCCTGGTTGGGGGTCTGAGCCGGTGAGTTGCTCTGCGGCAGCCGATCGTTTGCCACCAAGCCGGTGCGTTCCGGCGCATAGTACTTCTGATAGAGCGGGATGATTTCTTTCGCTACTGAGCTGAATCTGGATGGATCGATCTTGTTTCCCGCGAATGGCATGCTACAGACCTGGCCGCCGACGGTTTGAGTCGTTTCCGGATCAAAGATTTGGCCCGCGAGAACCTGCTCGCCCGTGCACGGGTTAATGTACGGGTTGCCACTGCCGTCCGTCAGAGGCGCTCCCAGCAAGGTGCTAAAATCGCCGTTCAAGAAGTCCGAGGTGGGAACCCAGGCCGCGCTGCCAAATCCGCCCGGGGTGAAGTCGTTCTGCGTGAAGCGTTCGAACGTGCCGAACACGAATGTCTTGTTCTTGATGATTGGGCCCCCCGCGCTGGCGCCATAGTCCCAGAAGCGAGCCTTGGGCTTTCGTGTGCTTGTGCTCCCGGGAACGGCGGGATCGGGAGTGTGGCCGTTGTCCCAAGTGTTAGCATCCAGAAATTCGTTGTGACCGAAACCGAATGCGCTGCCATGAAACTGATTGGTTCCTGACTTTAAATTGAACGCGATGACACCACCGTTGGTGATTCCGCTCCCGACATCTATGCCGCTCGTCTGAGCCTGCATTTCCTGCACGGCCTCCATGCTCGGGCCGACTTCCATCGAGTCGCCCTGGATCTGCGCAGTCGCCGACGTACCGTCGATCGTGAAATCTTTGGTGAATCCCTGAGTGCCGTTGATGACGGCCCAATAGGGGCTGCTCGAAGGCGAATAACCCGGTGTAATCGCCACGGCGAAATCTTCCACGCTGCGGCCCCCGTAGATGTTCATAGGCAGGTCGCTGACTACGTTGCCGTTCATGTTCGTTCCAAACGTAGCGGATTCTTTGTCCAGGATGGGAGCTTCGGTGGTAACGGTGACTGTCTCCGTGATCGTGCCCACCTCAAGCTTGGCGTTCAGCTCGGCCACTTGGGTTGATTCGAGTTTAATCCCCCGTTCGTTGAGCGGTTTGAACCCCTTCCTCGCGAACTCAACATCGTACGTCCCGGGGAAGAGATTGAACACGGAATAGATTCCATCATTGTTCGTTACAGCGCTTGTGACAACGCCGGTGCCGACGTTGGTGGCGTTGACGGTGACGCCGGGAACGACGGCGCCGCTCGAATCGGTGACGGTGCCGGTGATGGTGGCGCGGTTAGACTGCGCCAGGAGGGCCGTGGGAAAGCCCAAATAAGTCAAGCAGACTACGAGAAGCAGTTTTCGCATAGCTATCTCCTTCGCCATTTGGAGGGAGCGACCATAGGGCAGAATACGTTTACTCCGGTTAGATGACGGAAAGGCAGCTCCATGAATTCGTGATGTCAACCATCAAGTTCTTGGATGAACATCTATAACGATTTAGAGTTCCTCCCAACGCTCAAATGGTCACGCAGCGGGAAGTGTATCGCGCGGTACCCAAGTCTCAGTGACGAGAGTCACGCCGGTGCGTGTCGTGACTCACGCGCCTCGTGGAAGGGGTCAGGAGGCTCGGCTAAAGGCTTACGCCAGTTCTGGCGAGCATCAATACTGAACCGAGTAGATGCGCCCTTTGAGTTGAACGGGATTCTTCTCCGCCGAGGAGCAGCGGATAAGAATCGGCATGTTCGGCGAAAAGCCGGCGTGCTTGACCTCGCCGACACCCCAGGAGAGACCACTCCATATCATCTTGTCGTAGTTGATCTCAACGGAGAGAGGCTTGCCCTTCTGCTCTGCGGAGATTTTCAGCACCTTGCCCATGCTGGTTCCGTTCGGCGGTCCGCCCATCCAGCTTCGGAGGACGCTGCCGTCGTTGCCGTACTGCTGAAAAATGATACGGAGGTCGCCTGAGGAGGGCGGTTGGACTGTGGCCTCGATTGCGTTTTGCCCCGCGGATGCGAAGTTCGCCTCGACCGGTGCGATCGAGCGAGGAATCTGAACGTCCTGCTGCACGCCTAGGTCATCTTGAGGCGAAGAGTAGCGGCCGAAGCCAACGGCGGCCAACTGGCCAGGGCCAAGAGTAATTTCGTTTCCGTGCAGGACGGGCACGAACCCGGCGTCGCGAAAGAGCACGCGGCCCGTACCGAACGGCGGCTGCACACGCGAGAGCAGAGGCATTTCGAGCGTACGCACAGCCTGCCCGGGGTTCATGACGGTGTAAATCGCGCCGGTAACATCGACGGAGCCGAAGCCATAGGGCTCGACATCGCCGGGGATGCCGCCGAATGTTTTCGTCCGGCCTTCCGCTTTCAAAGGCGCGAAGATTCTCTGGAGCCGCGCAAACCAGCGCACGTCGGAGTCGCTCAGGAATTCGAGATTGCCATGAATGGTGTTTATCCAGCCACCGCGCGAAACCACGAGCAAGAGTGCGCCCTTCCAGGCGTGCGCCTTGCGATAGTAGATGGTGCCCGTGTCGCCGAGCATGAAGCTGGTAGGATCGATGCGCTCGAGCGGGACGAAGCTTTGCTCGTACCGGCGGACCATATGGTCGCTGTAAATGTCCATCGAGCGCCAAAAGTTCATTTCCGGCACATCCGATGGCCGCGGGTCGCCAGCGTAGAGGGTACTGAAGGCTTCGAGCCAGCGAAGGTCGATCGGATCGTGGAACGGGAACGGCCCGGACGTCGACCCGAGATCTCCGCCAAATCCATTGAAGGCGACGAGGACAACGTCAGGGTTCTTCGCGCGGAATTTCTTCAGAGCATCGCGAAAAGCGGTCTCATTTTGTTGCCGAATCTGCGCGGGCGTAAGGGACTTCTCCTGCTCCGGAGTCGCGGCGTCAAAGTAGGCGAAATCGAATTCGAACATGCGAATCCCGCGGTCGTACCAATACTGAAGAACATCCATCAAGTCCGGCAGAAAGCCGCCTGCAGATAGCGACAGGGCTCCGTGGTTCGCCGTCAGAGAATCCTTCCACGCGTCCACTGGATTGATTTTCACAAGTGCGTTCGTGCCGAACCACATTCCCGGGAGAATGTGGTTTTCGCGGCAAGTTTGAATCCAGAGATCGGGGCCATTCGGCCAATTCGGCTTGCGCCACGTTCGGTAACCGCCGTCGGGCGCGAACCAAAACGCGTCCATCATGTAGTAATCGAAATGGACGCCGAAGCGGCGAAGGCGCAGCAGCTCGTGCAGCTCCTTCATCGCGAGCTTTTCCGTCAGCGGAATGTTGTCCGACAACTCGTCGTAGGATGACCAATCGTTGTACACCCAAATGGGATCGCGCAGGATCGGCTCACCGAGCGCCTGCGACGACCACTGCGCGTCCGCCGAAGCATTCTGCGACTGCGCCGCAGGACCCAAACGGCGGCCAGGAGATTCACGAGCAGAGAGGACGATCGCTGCTGCGACGATTGCAAGGCTCGCGGCGATTTTGATGGCGGTGCTTCTTCGACGACCGTTCATGAACGAAGTCTCCGTCGATTTCTTCGGGCGGCTAGCGCTCATCCACCGTCGCGCCGGGCCAATCATCCGTGCGGAAGGGAGAGGCGGGGAGTCCCTCCTGGTCGCAGAGGTTTCCTTCAGGACTGTTCGCCCAGTCATATCGGACGGCGACCGGAGACTCCACATCCGCTGACGAAACGATGATGGTGTCGCCGTCGATGTGTGCGTCGGCCCAATGAAATTTCCTGTCTGGCCCGGCGATGGCAAAACCCTTGAGCGCGCCGCCATGGACCGCGAGCGTCGAGCCGAAGAGGTTGAATCGAATTCGGACCTGGGTTCCTTCGACCCGCATCGATTTGTAGAGCGGCCCTGAGTAGACGATCTTTTGCCCGTAGGTGGTTCCGAGCGCCCACAGCGCAAGCCTTTCGCCCACCGGCTGCTTGTTCGACGGATGAAGGTTCTTCATCTCGCCGACGTCAATCGTCACGGCCAGCCCTGTATTCGGGACGGCCTCGCTCGCCAGGAGTTGCGCCTCGCGCAGCTCCGCCCAAATCGAGTCGCCCAGCTCCGGGCTCACTCCCTGATTCGGCAGTTGGACGATCAAGAACGGGAAATCGCTTTCTCGCCATGCCTTGCGCCAGCCCTGAATGAGGGCCGGCAGGAGATGCCGATATTGGTAGGCTCGCGAAGTGTTTCCTTCACCTTGGTACCAGATGGCGCCGCGAATCGGGTAAGGCGCGAGAGGTGCGATCATTCCTTTGTACAGCCCCGAGGGCGGGCGCGGGGGATCACCGACATTCGGCATGCTCAGTAGCCTAAATCCCGACAATGTCGTCGGCGTGAAGGGCATCGACACTCCCCAACCCTCTTGCTTCAAATCCTTGAACCAGATCGTAACGGGGTTCCACTCACGACTCGCTTGTAACGTCTCGCCTTCATAGTTATCCCAGTCGGTGATCGTCGGCTGCAGCGACTGGAATCGGAATTTCCCCTCGCCGCGAACCCAGAAACGCACGCCGGCGTAAGCGCTGAGGTCCGTAGGAGCACTTCCCGGTTTGAACGCGGCCTCGAGCCGCGAAGAATCCAGTTCGGCGATGCGGCCGCTCACACGCGCGGTGAATCCTGCGCCGCCGCGCCCGGGAGAGACCAAGTCAAAGGCAGTTCGCGGCGCATCCTGCCAGCTGTAAGTCCACTCGCCGTCCGGAGACACACTCGCCGAGCCGTCGTCGAAGTTGCTCAGAAGGAGCGTCTTTTCGGAAGACCCGGGCGATGGGATTAACTCGAAATCGTCGTACTCAAGGTCGACTGATGCGCCCTCCGCCGCAAACGATTTCACCCCGGCGGCCAATGCACCCCAATGGTCCACGATCGGCTCCAATATCGGATCTTGACGCAACGATTCCGGGTCCGTCCATTCCTCGCCGCCAGAGCCGGGCCAAGCACTGAGAATGATTCCAATGGGAACGTGCAGAGATTCCTGCAGTCGGCGCGCAAAGAAGTACGCGACCGCCGAAAATTCCTTCGCCCTATCCGGTGTGCAAACCCTCCAGCTTGCGAGCAGCGTATCGGTCTGCGGCGTCACCGCAACACGGCCGGGCACAGTAAACAGGCGGATCTCCGGGCGATCGGCTTTCGGAATCTCCTCGGCTGCTCCCGTGGCGCCGCTCACGGCGTATGTCATGTTCGATTGGCCCGAGGCGACCCACACCTCGCCAATCATGACGTCTTTCAGCTCGATGGTTTTCTTGCCCTCAACGGTGAGGACGAATGGCCCTCCCGCCGACATCGGTGGCAGAGTCAATTCCCATCGGCCGTCAGTATCGGCGACGGTCTCGCGTTTCGCCTGGCCCAGGCTCGCGGCGATTTTTTCGCCGGCGTCCGCCGAACCCCAAATGCGAATGTCCGCTTCTCGCTGCAGGACCATGTGGTCGCTGAAAATATGCGGCAGCACCGGGTCAGCGCTCACCTTCCCGCAGATGAGTCCGCAGACGATGGCGGCGAGGATCCACTTGTATGCCACTTTCACGAAGTGCTGCTCGATCATTTCAATGCTCGGCTTGGCCCCGCTTTAGTCAGCGTGAACGAGCCGGTCAGTTCAATCTTCTCGGAAGAGCTACCCACCAGGATCGAAAACTCGCCGGGCTCCGCGGTCCATTGCTTGTTCTTGACGTCGTAGTAGGAAAACGACCTGCGGTTGAGCATGAGGTTCACCCTCTTCATCTCGCCCGGCTGCAAAAACACTTTCGCGAAGCCCTTCAACTCCTTCACAGGCCGCGGAACGCTCGAATGTGAATCGCCGACGTAGAGTTCGGCGACTTCCGCGCCTGCGCGTGTGCCAATGTTTTTCACGTCGAACGAAACGGCGACCGAATCGGGGTCATCGCTCTGGCGCCTTGAAACGTTCAGATTGGCATATTGAAAGCGGGTGTATGAAAGACCGAAGCCAAACGGAAAGAGAGGTTTCGTCGTGGACTTCTCATAGTATCGATAGCCGAGGAAGATTCCCTCCGTGTAGGCCACTCGCTTATCACTCTGCGGATAGTAGCTGTGAAAGGCGGGGTCATCTTCCCATCGGCGTTCGAACGAAGCGGGCAGTTTGCCCGACGGGCTGTAGTCGCCGAACAAAATCTGCGCGAGGGCCGTGCCGCCTTCTTGGCCCGGGTACCACGCATCCAGAAGCGCGGGCACTCGATCGAGCCAGCCCGTCATGTCGACGTTTCCGCCCGCCGTCAGCACGACGATTACGTTCTTGTTGACGCTCGCGATCTGCCGAATCAATTCGTCCTGGCCGTTCGGAAGGTGGAATGTCCGGTCGAAACCCTCGCTCTCGGTGGAAGGATCGAAGCCGACGCACAGGATGACGGCATCCACGCGCGCAGCCAGCGGCTTCGTTTCGCGGCCGAGAACTTCGGCAGTGTTGATCACGCCGAACCTCGCAGTCGCTTCTCCGCCGCCTTCAAAGTATTCGAGTTTCACTGCGTAGGGTTTGCCGGCTTCGAGATGCCTCGTCGCGACGTCGACCGTCTCGGAATGGGCCGTCCAATCGTTGATGATGCGCTCGTTTTCGAGATACAGGCGCACGCCATCGTCCGCGGAGACGTAGAAGGTGTAGTCGCCCGTCATCTTCGCGATGTAGTAGCCGGTCCAGCGCGCGGAGAAGTTATCCACGGCGTGGCCGGGCGCATAGCTGCCGTCACCCCATTCGAAGTCGATTCGCGGATCGACGCGCTTCACAGCCGGCGCGCCTTCGAGATCCCGATTGTCGAAGTATTCGCCCTCGAGGCCGATCGGGCCGTCCGAGCTCGTTCGAAATTCCGTCTTGTCGGCAACGTCGGCGGCGGGAACCGAGTCGACCGCGGAAAGCACCTTCACTCGCGGGCCCAAGTAGTTGCTGATCCCCTCGAGATAGCTCACCTGATTGAACGGCTGCGTCAGCGAGCTTCCGCCGCCGCCGATCACCGCGGGATAGGCGTCCGGGCCGATCACGGCGATTGTTTTCAGTTTGGTCTTGTCGAGCGGGAGCAAGCCGCCTTTGTTCTTGAGCAGCACCATACCATCGCGCGCTTCCTCGCGGACAAGTTCACGACCCTGCTGGTTATAGAGCGGAATGTCCGGGTCCGTCTGATCGTGTCCGAAAAAGCCGAAGCGGATCCCCATCCGCAAAATCCGGCGTACTTTATCGTCGATGGTTGCGACCGAAACTCTTCCTTCTTTGATCGCCGGCAGAAGAGTTTCCGGCGTCATATAAACGGCCGAAGGCATTTCCAGGTCGAGTCCGCCGTTTGCCGCAGCGACGCCGTCGTGAGTCGCTCCCCAATCCGACATCAGGATTCCGTCGAATCCCCATTCGCCCTTCAGAATTTCTTTGTTCAGGTGCGCGTTTTGCGTCATGTGCTCGCCGTTGACGAGGTTATAGGCGTCCATCACCGCGCCCACGTGCGCTTCGCGCACCGCCGCTTCGAATGCTGGAAGATAAATTTCGCGCAGCGTGCGCTCGTCCACATCCGAGCTGTGATCATTCCGCCCGTATTCCATGTTGTTTGCGACAAAGTGCTTCACCGTCGCGATTACATCCTCTGACTGCATCCCTTCGACCACTCCCACCGCCATTCGCGATGCAAGGTACGGGTCTTCGCCGAAATATTCGAAATTCCGACCGTTCATCGGCGCGCGATAGATGTTGAGTCCCGGAGCGAGCACGATATTCACGCCGCGGGCTCGCGCGTCGCGCCCCATCGAGGCGCCAACGCGCCGGGCGAGATCGGCGTCCCACGAAGCTGCCAGGTCGATTCCCGCGACATACGCCGTAGTCGGGCCGTAGTCGTGAACTCCCAATGGGCCGTCGGACATCTTGAGAGACGTGATGCCAAGCCGCGAAATTGAACGCGTGTAAAAGCTGTTCGTTCCGCCGATCAGCTCAATCTTCTCCTCCAGCGTCATTTGAGCCAGAAGCGCATCGATCCGCTTTTCAACGTGCGCGGGGGCCGGCCGTTGCGCTTGGGCCGCTGCGGTCCGGATTGCGAATGCCACAAGCAGGATCGAGAAAATCGTGCGCGCTCTCAACATGGGGTTGCGATTCTCCTGGCCCGAGCTGGGTGAATTGTTACGCCGAGTCGAATTCCTCGGAAAGACAAGATCACTTTTCTTCCACGATGAGGAGGTCCCACGGCTTCAGGGTCACCTTCTGCTCCGGTGCGATGCTGGTCTGCGTGAGCAAGTCCGCGCCCGTCCCGTACGGATAGGTGAACGCCGCCGAATCACTCGAATAGTTCAAGTAATAGTGCAAGGTCTTGCCGGCGCGATTTGTGCCGTGCTTCACGCGAACCGATGCCGGAAGATTTTGATCCGGACCGACCAGACCCGCGAGCTGCAGCACTCCGCGCAGCACGCGCTCCTGCAACACGTCAGAAAGCACCGTGCCCTCGTAAGTGAGCGTGCCCTTGCCGAACTTGTTGCGCGTGATTGCGGCGTACTTTCCGAAAAACGGATGGTCGTAGTATGCGAGGGCCTCGGCTCCGTCTGGCAGCAGCATCTCCGCCCAGTCGGATACGTTGTTTTCCTCGCCCGCGTGGAACGGATCGCCTTTGAGCTTCAGCGGTTCGCGCAAGTTCGAAAACTCCTGGTAGCTGAAACCCGCCGCCTTTCGCAGTGGCCCCGGAGCCTGCTCCCAGCGAACCGTCGAGTACTCGTTGCAGAATCCGCTCTTGAACGCCATGACGAGGTTCCCCCCGGCGCTCACGTAGTCGCTCAGCCGCTCAAGAACCTCGTCGCTCGCGATATAAAGAGGCGGGACGACGATGACCTTGTAGTCCGAGAAATTCGTGCTCTCGGGCAGAACGAAATCCACTCCAACGTTGTCGTGGTACAGCGCGCTGTACATTTGCCGCAAGACCGTCTGGTAATTGTCATGCGCGCTGAACCTCATGAACTCGATGCCGTAGTACGAATCGCGGCTGTAGAGAATCGCGACGTCGTTCTTGCGCTTGAAGTCGACGATCTCCGGCCCGATTCGCTGCAATTCATGCGCGGTACGGCTCACTTCCGCGTAGGCGCGGCCTGGCTCCAGATCGTGCCCCAGCACACCCTTCCAGTAAGTCTCCTGCCCGTAATGAATGGAATGCCAGTGCCAGTACTCCACCATGTTGGCGCCGGTGGAGATGTGCGTGTAGACATCGAGCCGCAGTTGGCCGTCGTACGGTGGATACTGATCGGCCGAGTCCCAGCCGATCGCCTCGGCGTTCGTTTCGGTGATCAGGTAATTCGTGTGTTTCAAGGAGCGAACATAGTCGCCGGCGTAGGTCGAGCCTTCGCCGTCGAACGCATCCTGGGTCCCGTGATAAGGATTTGCCGCGACGATGTCGAGCGCGTGGGCCACGTCCGCTTCGTTCACCTCAGGACGCGGCGGCCCTGCGAAATCGTGAGTTATGAATTGGTCCGGACGTTTGTACTCGTTCACGATTCCAGATTGCCAGCCCAAGAAGTCCGTCGTGAGCCACTGCGAATAGCGCTCCCACTCGAGCTTCCACCCGGGATTGATGATTCCTTCGCGCGGCGGAAGTTCGGTCCAGTCGTTGAGGCGCTGCCCCCAGTAATTCAGGCCCCAGATCTTGTTCAGCACGTCCACCGTGCCGAACTTTTTCTTCAAGTACTCCTCGAATCCCACTTGGACGTCGCGGTTCGCCACGCCTGCCGCCGAAGTTTCGTTGTCGATCTGATAGCCGATCACCGCTGGATTGTCCTTGTAGTGCTCGAGAATTTTGCGAATCACGCGCTCGCAGTAAAAACGAAACGCCGGATTCAACAGGTCAGTGTTCTGCCTCAACCCGTAGTAGATGTATTTTCCATCCAGTCTTGTGACGACGATCTCCGGATGCTCTTTGTACATCCACGCCGGGATTGAATACGTCGGCGTTCCGAGAATCACGTGAATGCCTGCCTGGTGCATTTTTTCGATGACGCGGTCCATCCACGCATATTCGAATCGCCCGTCCTCGGGTTCCCACAATCCCCAGCTCGACTCTCCGACCCGCACGACGCTGATTCCCGCTTGCTTCATCAGCGCCACGTCCTTGTCGAGCCGCTCGTAGGGCATGTATTCGGGATAGTAGGCGACGCCGTAGAGGATTGTGTCCATCCCGTCGGGACGAAACGGATGGGAGGACGAGCTGGGCGTTTGAGGAGGGCGAGCCAGCAAGAGCGCAGCCAGAGCCAAGCACGCGTGGAATTTCAAAGGAGCCTCATCTTTGGCACTTCAAAAACGCGAAATCGAAGAATCATTTACAGGCAGGTTGGTATACTCGCCCGCTCATTCGAGTGTCAACGGATTTTATCGGATGCGTTCTCGCCGAGGGTCAAACGAGTCGAGGCGACGGTGCGGATTGTCTAGGTGGGCGCAAGACCATAGCCAGAGGACCAATAATGGGTGCCGGTGCAACTCTTTCGCGTTTTCTCACGCGCACCAACTCCCTGTGTGACGTCTACTGCTAACTTAGCAGTGGCCCGCGATGGGAATTGCGGCTGATGCCAGCGAGAAGACGAGCGGGAAGCACCGGTCAAAGACTAACCAACGGATACGATCTGGCGTGATGTTCCGAAAACCCTCTCCATCCTGCATCCATAACTAGTTGATTCCTCAGCGCGCGACCACGAGTATCCAGTCGTTTCGAAATCAGGTGTTTCCCGAACGCCTCGCCAATGCTGGACTAGCTGGGGGCGCTTGTGGACGGTGCCGAGACGGTATTCCGACGCGGCGCCACCTCACGGCCTGCGCTCGTTCGACTCCACGAGCTTAATCTTGAGTTGGGTGTAACGGCGTGCATGAAGGCTTCAACCGCCACAGGGTCGTTCAAGAGCGCGGTGTCCACGATGCACGACTCCAGCAGCTCTCGATCTTTGACGCCGCCAGTTGTGTTGTTCCACCCGATTGCGGCAGGTGGCGCCCGGCATGCCTTAGAGCCGCGACAGCTTCCGTCGAAACCGTGTGGCCCCCGTTGGTGCCTCTATTTTAGGATGCGGGTACAGCCCGCTGCCGTCCGGTTGCCTACCGCAACACGCGACGTGCCACCAGGCGGTTGTGCCGTGGAGGGCCCTCGCGCCGCGGCGGATGATCCGACTTCGCGTTCGGCACCGGCTTCTCGCCTCGCGAGCTGAACCGCGCCGTGCCAAGGGCAGGAACCATCGGTGCTGCCGTTGTGTACATCCCCTCGTCAAACGTCGATCCCGAATTCGCGTTCGCGACCGCAAACACCGCGAACGGGTTCCCGTTGACGTAGGACACAGAAAAATAGTCTCCCACCATGTATCCGGTCGCAACGGTATCGCCGCTCTGCGCCAGCCACGGCAGTTTGATCGGCCCCGCCAGCACCACCGGCGCGCTCCACGTCTGCCCGCCATCCTCCGACTCCACAAAGCCCACGTACAGGTCGCAGTCTGTCCCGCAATTCGTCACCGGGTAGTAGTAATAAAGCAGCGTCAGATGAGCGCCGCTGCCAGACGTGCTCCGATCCACCGCAAGCCCCGGCAAAAAATGATCCACGGTGCTGGTCACAGGATCGATGGGTACCCGTGCCGGCGCTGTCCAGGTCACTCCGTCGCTCGAAGTCGTCAACACGATGTCGTTCGATGCGCAGTTCGTCCGAAACCTGCAATCTTGCCAGACGTAATACACCGTGCCGGCGGCGTCCATCTCCGCTGAACCGATGGGATTGCTGCGTAGATTCCCCGCATCCTCATGATCGATGATTGGCGAGATTTCGGTCGTCGCGCTCCAACTCGCGCCCCCGTTCGCCGACGTGAAAGCGATCATGTCCGTCGCGCCGAGCTTACCCATCGGCGAAATCACGGTCCCGTTTGGCTGGACGAGCGGCTGGCCGCTGCCTCCGTTGATCGCGTCAGCCGTCAGCAGCGGTGCGGGCCATGTCAGCGCGCCATCCGTGGAAGTACTCGTGTTCATCAGGCCGTTCGTCCCTCTCCACTGGAGATAGCAATGACCATAGAAAGGACTAGTAGCCGTGTTGTCACACACGATCCAGTCCTTATCGTAGAGCTTCGGACCGGCCACCGCGTTCGCCGCAATGGGACTGTCCCACGTGAGCCCGTCGCCAGAACGGCTCACAACGACCTGATCGTTCGAGATATTTCCGTTTGCGTCTTCGTGCACGGTAATCGTCGCGATCAGCCACTTGCCATGAGCCGCATCGTACGCGACAACCGGATCCCCCGTGCCGTCGAACGTGCCGCCCTCCGATGTCGTGATGCCCGGCAGGACGCCATGCGTCCACGTGGCGCCTCCGTCCTTGGAGGTCGCGAATCCCACATTCATTGCGCTTCCGCCGAAAATCCGGCCAATCTGAAATGTGGCAACCAAGGTTGAGGCGAAGGCGAAGGTATCCGGCTCAACTTCCGTCGCGTGCTGGCCGAGCCCGCCGCTGTACGCGTCCGCGCTCACCTGCACCAGCGCCACCGGCGGATACGTCACCGTCACCGTGTCCGCCGCCGACTTCGTCCTGTCCGCCACCGCTGTCGCCGTCACGCTCGCCGTCTGATTGCTCTCCACGCTCGCCGGCGCATCATATTCAACCGTCGTGCTCCTCTGCTTGCTCAGCGCGCCCGGGCCAGTCAATACCCACGTCACCCCTTCGCCCGCCGAATCGTTCGTTACCACCGCCGTGATTGTCACCGACTGGCCCTGCTCAATTGTCTGCGAGGCCGCGCCGCTGATGCTCACCGAAATCGCTGGAGGCGGCGTGCGTCCTCCGCCTCCGCACGCGCTCAGGATGCCGGCGGCCAAGATCATTAAGCTGGCTCGCACGCCCGCTTTGAAGTCCGTCATCGTTTCTTCTATCGCCTCAACCGAAGCGCCGCTCTGCGGCTGCTGTGGGGCTCCTCCTCGCGCCTAGGTGGATGGTCCGACTTCGCGTTGGGCACCGGCTTCTCCCCTCGCGAACTGAATCGCACCGCACCGGTGGCCGGAACCATGGGAGCCGCCGTCGTGTACATACCCTCGTCGAAGACTCCATTCGATTTCGGTTCTGCAACCGCAAACACCGCGAAGGGATTTCCGCTAACGTAGGAAACGGAGAAGTAGTCGCCAATCATCGCCTGCGCTTCTCCCTGGCTGCCGGTCTGCGCTAGCCAGGAAAGCTTCATCGGCCCCGCTAGGACAACCGGAGCCGACCAAGTTTGGCCGCCGTCGTCGGATGCCACAAAGCCCACATATAAGTCGCAGTCGGTGCAGTTGGAGACCGGGTAGTAGTAGTAGAGCACTGTCAGATGCGCAGAACTCCCAGCGGTCGTGCGATCAACGGCGATACCCGGAATGAAATGATCCACAGTACTCGTGACGGGGTCGATCGGAAGGCGCGCGGGTGAGGTCCAGTTCACTCCGTCGCTGGACGTGCTGAGGACAATGTCATTCGACGAGCAGTTCGTCCGGAAGCGGCAATCCTGCCACACGACATACACGGTCCCCGCAGCGTCCATTTCTGCCGAAGGCAAGGGACCGCTTCGCAGATTTTGGGCTTCCGTATGGTCCGTGATCGACGAGATTTCTGTCGTGGCGCTCCAACTAGCGCCCCCGTTGCTGGAACTGAATGAAATCATGTCTGTCATGAGGAATTTGACCATCGGCGAAATCACCGTCCCGTTGGGTTGCACGAGCGGCTGCCCCGCAAGCCCATTGATCGAATCGGCGGTGTGCAACGCCGGCAGCCACGTAAGTCCGCCGTCCGTCGAGGTCGTCGTGTTCATCAGCCCGTCGTTGGTTCTCCACTGGATGTAGCAGTGTCCGTAGAAAGGACTGGTGGAAGTGTCGTCGCAAACGATCCAGTCCTTGTCGTGAAGGTTCGTACTTAGAGGTGCCACTGCGATGGGGTCGTCCCAGTTGATTCCGTCTCTTGAACGCGCAATGAAGCTCTGGCCCTCTAAAACGTTCCCATTGGCATCATCTACGCCGCCGCCGGTCGAAATCATCCACTGACCGTGAGCCGCGTCATACGCGACAACGGGATCGCCCGCGGAGTCGAGAGTGCCTCCCGCCGAAGTTGTGATTCCCGGGAGCACCCCACTCGTCCAAGTGGCGCCTCCATCCGTCGAGGTCGCCCAGCCGATGTTCATTGCGGAGGCGCCGAAAATGCGGCTCACCTGAAAGGTTGAAACGATTGTCGATCCGAATGCGAAGGTGTCCGGCTCGACTTCCGTTGCATGCTGCCCCAGTCCCCCGCTGTACGCGTCCGCGCTCACCTGCACCAGCGCCACCGGCGGATACGTCACCGTCACCGTGTCGCCGGCCGACTTCGTTCCGTCCGCCACCGCTGTCGCCGTCACGCTCGCCGCCTGATTGCTCTCGACGCTTGCCGGTGCGTCGTACTCCACCGTCGTGCTCGTCTGCTTGCTCAGCGCTCCCGCGCCGCTCAGTGCCCAGCTTACTCCCTTGCCCGACGAATCGTTTGCGACCACCGCAGTGATCGTTACCGATTGGCCCTGTTCAATCGTCTGCGAGGCCGCGCCGCTGATGCTCACCGAAATCAGCGGCGGCGGCGTGTGTTCCCCTCCGCACGCGGACGCGAACGACATCCCCAGAACCATGCATGTGGCAAACGCACTACCCCTGGCACCTCGGATTGAACTCATCATTAGCGCCTCACATCCTCGAATCAATCTTCGTCGATGCGGCGCGCTTCAATCGTGATCACCGTTCCAGTCGTCTTGAAAATCGCGCGCGCTCCTCGTTCGTGGTCCACGAACACCAGGTCAAGGTCCGTCGACCGTTCGAACGCTCCGTTCAAGTAAACGTTGATCGTCCCCGTCGCGGTGCAATCGTGTTGAATCGTGATGGTTCCCGTGATCGTCTCCGGTTCAACGTCTCCGTTGAAGCTTCGCGTCTGAGAACCCGATAGGTTCCCGTGCTCATCCATCGAAAAGCTGCCCACCGACCCCGCCGGCCCCAATCCCACAATCGCGCCCGCATACGAGTAGCCCCACCGGCCCGCGATATCTCTCTGCGAACAGACTCCATGGTCATTTGCCAGCACAACACTTCGTGTCGCCATGCGCCGGCTTTGCGCCGCCAGCATCAGGGATGAAATCCCACCCGTCGCCAAAAGAACCGCTCCGATAAATTTGCTTTTCATCTTCTCCTCCTGGTTGCCGCAAATTTTTTTGCGGCCAAGAGCATCGTCACTCGTCGTTCACGCCTGCGTGACGCAGCGTCGACCCATTGACCCTCTTCATCCTGACCGCTCATTCCTCCACAATCGTCACTTCCGGTACTGGGTGCCCCGTCGCCTGGTGAATCATCACGGCCTTCTGCGGCGATATCATGTAAAGGATTAATTGGTTTGTGAGCCCGCAAGTGAGACACGGGCATCCTGCCGGCGTGATCGCCAGCAGCACAGCGAACGAGAACAACGCGAGTCCGGGACGCGCTTCCCTTTTTCGCGGCTTTCGCAACCCGGCGAAAATCAGTCCAGCGGCCAGCGCAAACAGCGACGCGGTCTTGATTTCCGTGCTGAACGTCAGCCCGGTCACCGTTCCTCGCCCGTTTGCCACGATCGAATAATGCCCGCTTGTTGTCTGGCTCACGAATAAGCCGTTCGTGTTGCTCAAGTTCACTGCCTCGGAAAATCCTCCCGCCCCGTCCGGCGTCACGAGCCCCACGCCGTTGAACGTTCCCGGGGCCGAAGGCGCCACCGTCGCCGCCGATACCGCCGCTGCGAACGACCCATTCGTAAAGCCTCCCGCGGGAATTCCCGTCTGCCCTTCGACAAATCCGGACCCGGCGCTCACGCCCGTATCCAGAAAAAAGCCCTTGTTCGCGTCGACCAAATAGAAAATGATCGCCGGATTCGTAGCGTCGCCATGCCAGCCCGTTACGCTGACCCGCCCGTCCGCCGACACCGCATATGTCGCGCTGAAGGTTTGATCTTTGAAGATGCTCGCGGCGGCTTGGCTGTCCCATGTCGCCGAGAGATTCCCATTTCCGTCTGGCGACAGCAGCCCGACCTCCGCTTCACCCAGAGTTGAACCCGCATCGGCAGTGCCGCTCTCGTAGTAGACCGATGGCGCGCTGAACGAAGCGTTTGTGAACGATGTCGAGGCTTGCGAAAGCGCCTGCCCGCTCACCATCCCCGCCGACGAAAAAGCATTCGTCGTCATCGCCAGAAATTCCTTCGCCGAAACCACGTACGCGCTGAAGTCCAGGCTCGCAGCTCCGGACGGTGCCACATGCATCGTCATTCGTCCCGTCGTGCCCGAAGGAGCCGTGTAAGTTCCCGTCAGCGTTGGATTCACCGCCGCCCCGGCGATATTCTGGTCGGCTTCTCCGCTTGAAATCGTTCCCGCACCGTCGAACGTAAATGAACCCGCAATCGCCTTGCGATTCCCCGTGGAGTCCTGCCCCGCCAGCCCAAAAGCGTAAGGTCCCGAAATCTTGCTGAGCGAAAACGCCGTCGCATCCTGCAGCCTCAACACGCCTGACCCGCGCTGCCCGCTCGTTCCCGTCGTGTCATCGAACTCGACGAACCGTCCCTTCTGCGCCGTCCCGCTCTGAATCGAATTCAGCACCAGCGCGTACGTCCTCGCCCCCGCCGCCGTTTTGATCGTCAGCGCCCCGCGGCCATCCGCTCCGACGTTGTAAGTCCCCGTCACCGCCGCGTTCAGCACCGCGCCGTTCGGCCCATTCTCGTCCTGCACTCCGCCTGTGATCTTCCCCGCGCCGTCCATCGCAAGCGTCCCGGCGATCGCCACTTGCGAACCCGTCGCATCGTCAAAGCCGTTGAACAAAAACGCGTACTGCCCGTGCAATTCCGAATCATTCACGCTCGCCGCTGTCGCAGACGTAATCGCGAGCGGTTGTGTTGCCGTCAGCGCTACGCCCTCGGAATCCGCCACCTCCACCGTGAAATTCGTTGTTCCCGTCGCGCCCGGAATTCCGCTGATCTGTCCCGTGTCGGACCTCAGCGTGGCCCAGGCTGGAACCGCTCCACTCGACACACTCCACGTGTAAGGCGGAATTCCGCCGCTCGCCTGCATCGACTGGTTGTAAACAGCGTCCACCGTCGCGTTGGGCAGCGACGCCGTCGTAATCGTCATGGGCAGCACCGTCACACTGATGCTCAGGTTGGCCGAAGCCGTCAGCGGTGGATTTCCAGAGTCCGTCACTTGCACCGTGAAGTTCGCCAGGCCGCCCTGCGTCGGCGTCCCGGAAATCGACCCGTCGCCATTGAGGTCGAGCCCGGCCGGTAGCGAGCCCGTCGGGCCAAGCGTCCAGTTCAATGGCGCTACTCCTCCGGACTCCTGCACCATTGCGTTGTAGGAAACTCCTCCGGTCGCGCCCGGAAGCGAGTGGGTCGAGATCGTGGGCGGCGTGTTCACTGTCACCGCGTCTCCAGCCGATTTCGTCGGATCCGCGGCCGACGTCGCAGTCACGGTCACATTCACGTTCGCTGCCAGGGGACTGGGCGCCGTATATACCGTCGTCGCGCCTGTCATGGCCGAAAGCATCCCGCAATTTGCGGCTGAACAGCTGACCTTCCACGTGGCACCCTTTGCGGCGGAATCGTTCAGCACTGTCGCCGTGTAAGTGATCATCTGGCCTTGGTCCACCGACTGCGCCGCAGCGGGAGAAATCGTCACCGAAATCGGGGGCGGAGGTGGCGTGTTGGAGCTGTTGCAGTTGGAAAGGGTCGTCGCGAAGCCCAAGACGAGCATCACGACGAAGGCGCGACTTCGCTTCATGAGGCCTCCCGCTGAGAGGATGTGCGGGATTCCTGCCAGCGCGGGAGAGGAACTTCAATCGTTTGCCGGTATTCTTTCTCCCTCCTGTATGTATCGGTTGAAGTCTTTCACCGTGCTGGACTTAGCTGGCCAATTTCGTGAAGCGATGATAGACTCTCGCTCAAAGTTCACGGTTCTTACCATGTTAGGCAAGGACTCAACGCCTTCGACTGTATCTTTCGGCCCATTTGAGGTGGATCTTCGTGCGGGCGAGGTCCGCAAACTGGGCTACAAGATCCGGCTACAGGACCAGCCCTTCCGCGTCCTCGAAGTGCTGCTCGAGCGTCACGGCGAGGTAGTGACTCGCGAAGAGCTTCAGAGGCGCATCTGGGCGGCAGATACCTTCGTCGATTTCGACCGCGGCCTGAATAACGCTATCAAGCGCCTGCGGGAAGCCCTTGGGGATTCCGCGGAGCATCCCCAGTTTGTCGAGACGCTGGCGCGTCGCGGCTACCGTTTCATCGCGCCGACGAACGGGGTGAAGGGCAACGGTCACCAGGAAGCCGTCGTCGCGCAGCCCGCACCCGCGCTGGAGCCAGAGCGGCACCACCCGCGCTCCTGGACGCGGCGCGCGATCGCCGCTGCGATTCCCGTTGTGCTGGCCGGAGCCGTGACCCTCTACTGGCGCGCCATGTCGTCGAATTCCGCCGCTAACTCCCTGCTTCGACCGGCTCGTGTGGTCGCCAGCCCCGCCGAGAATCCGGTCAACTTTGCAGCGATTTCGCCCGATGGAAGGCAGGTCGCCTACGCAGACGCAACCGGTGTTCACGTGAAGCTCATCGAGACGGGAGAGGTGCGCACAATCCTCCCTCCCAGTACGGACGCGCCCGGTTCCCCCAACTCGGGCTTTGCGGTGCGCTTTCCCGTCGCGTGGTACCCGGATGGCAGCCGCTTGCTGGTTACCACCGGAGCGCCCAGATCGACAACACCTCAGCCGGCCATTTGGTCGATTTCGCTCGTCACCAACAATTCTCAAAAGCTTTTCGAGGGCGCCTGGGGTTCATCCGTATCGCCCGACGGCTCCGTGGTAGCCGCCATCAAGAACGAATCCGAAATCTGGCTCATGGGACCTCATGGAGAGGACCCGCGCCAGTTCGCGGTCGCTGATGCCGGCACTGAAATCGGCCGCGTCATCTGGAGTCCGGACGGCCAATGGCTCGCGGATTTTCGCGTTCTTCGACGCCCAGATGCCCTGGAGTGTGGGCTCGAGACCCGCAGGCTCAGCGACCCGCGGCCGCGAATCCTGCTGTCCGATCCGCGGCTCTGTTCGTCGCAGGCGCAAAGCTCCTGGTGGCTTCCCGACAATCGGGTTATCTTCGCCTTCTCTGAGCCATCGTTTGACAACCACGACTTCAACCTCTGGGAGATTAAAGTCGATCCGCGGAGCGGAAAAGCCGCGAGCCAGCCGGCCCGCTTGACAGATTGGACCGGCTTCTGCCTTCAAGGTGTCACTGCGAGCGTCGACGGAAAGCGCGTTGCGTTCCTGCGCGACTGGTTTCAGACCAACATCGCCATCGGCGACATCGATTCGACGCGGCTCGGAACGTTCGCGAAGCCCCACCGTCTGGCCAATGAAGTCGACGGCGATTGGCCCACGGCCTGGACCAAAGACAGCCGAGCGATCGTCTTCTATTCCTCGAAGAGCGGTGACAACGACGTCTATACGCAGTCCCTCGCGGGCGATTCGGCGGAGCCCGTCGTCGCCGGGCCCGGCGAGCAGCTCGCTGCCGTCCTCAGCCCCGACGGCCGTTGGCTCGTTTACATGGAGGTGCCGAATTTCGAGCACTTCGGCGCCGCAACGCGCGTGAAGCTCATGAAGATTCCGGTCTCGGGCGGAACGCCTCAGCTCGTGCTTACTTCTGAAACCTACGACAGCCACCAGTGCACGCGCGTGCCATCAGCTTTTTGCGTTCTCGGTGAGCGGAGCGCCGATGGACGCCACCTGATTCTCACCACTTTTGATCCATCGAAGAATAGCGGCGCCGACGGCAGAGGACGAGTCCTTCTCAACCTCGACACCGATCCGGCCCGATCCTATGAGTGGGCGATTTCGCCGCGCGGCTCGCACGTCGCGATTTCGCAAGTCGAAGACAGCGAAATTCGCATCAGGATCATCTCTCTTCGTGGCGCGCCCGATACTCAAATTGAAGTCAATCGATGGCCTCACCTGATCTCGATGCACTGGGCCATGGACGAGCACAGCCTCTTCATTTCCAGCCGCTCCGGCAGCCGTTGCACCGTCTTGCAGGTCGATATGCGCGGCAACGCGCACGTCCTCTTCCAACAACCCGGGGCATACCAAACGTGGGCGCTGCCTTCGCCGGACGGACGCCACCTCGCGATTTTCAGCGCCGCAATGAGCTCAGAAGTCTGGACCGCCGAGAATTTTTGATTGTGCCGACGCGTCCGCGAGGGCCTTCGGACGCGAAGTTATTGCGGGTCGTCAAGCGAGGGTCAACCCTGGCCATTCGCTCCCGCCGTTGTAGCGTTCGGAAACCAGGCCGAGGACATCGCGGTGAGGAAGGCCGAGTTCCGTAGGGTGTCAGAGCAAGAGGTGATGCTCAAGCTCTCCGGAGGTCTTGAATCTGAGGTTACCCTTCGTTGCCTGTACATGCCGCATTTCGTTCGAGGCTAGGCATCACCAAGTTTATGACAGGACGCTCCGAACGGTCGTACTGGTCACGTGCTTGCCCCTCACCTCTCCTTGGAAACAGCCCGTGCAACTTGGCAAGCTCGACGACGGCGCGCAGCCGGGCTTTATCGTCAGGCAATACTACTGAATCCGTGACGACCCCCGAGTGGCTGAAATACTCTCTCTTCGTCGCGCTCAGCTGTTTCTTCAATGCCTTCAGCATTCTTAGCAGCTCTTCTTCGCTCACACCGCCCGTGTTCTTGCCCGCCGTACTCATATCAGCTGGTCTCTCTCTG
>DATIZQ010000065.1:0-8761 GCA_035517015.1 Candidatus Acidiferrum sp.
GCGAAGCCGCCAGCTGGCGCCTGGTTGCCATAGCTGAACTGGCCTGCCATGAGCAGGCGGGCTGTCGATCCGATGCCCATGTCGTACACGATTGCGGTCCCCGGGGAATCTGCCAACGCGCCGATCGAACCTGGATGGTCCGCGCCAGATATGAGCTCCATCTGAACGTGATCCGCACGGTTCTGTGCGGTCGCCTCGACACCGCTCATCTGGGCATCGGAGACAAGAGGCCCGTCGGTCCACCGCAACACGGATCGCGTGTTGGGCGACGCGCGCAGCACCCACGTCCAGTCGTCGGCTGATACCTTCTGGTCAGCGGGGCGTCGCAATTGCTCGAAAGACGACAACACCGAGCCGAGAACAACCTGCAGAATCGTGGTGCGCTGGTCGCTCACCCGAATGTGGTGTTCCATCGCAGGCAGAAAACCTGCGAGTGTCACCTTCACCGAATAAGCGCCCGGCAGAAGGGTCTCAGTCGAGAATCGTCCGCGGTCATTCGTCAGGAGGCTGAGCGGAGCGGCATCAAGCATCTGCTCGGAGGAGATCAGGACCGTGGCGCCCATTTGAGGCGTGCCGCCGGAATCAACGACGAGGCCTGCGATTCTGCCGACATTCGGCGCAGCCGTGGCCGGAAGCGCAAACAAGCACGCCAGCAACGCTAGACCTAAGACGCGAATGCCCTTCGAACTCAAGTCGTCTTACCTCCCTTGAGGGGCCGAACTGGCCGCCGGCGCGGGCTTGATCGTGAAGTCCGCAACCGGCGTGATCGTTTGCTTCGCTAGGTTGTCCGTAACAGCCACTTCGAGCTTGTACTTCCCCGGAGTCAGAGAACCGAGCGTGATCCTGTTCTCCAGCGTCAGTTCCTCTCCATGTTCCGGCATCTTGTCCTGCGAGAGATCGAACTTCAGCACCGGGTCCGTGACCTTGTCCTTGAGGACGCGAAATTGGACCGATGCGTCCGCCCTGTGCGTCTTGTCGTCGACCTTCAGGTTGTACACCTGGAGGAAGACGCCCATGGCGTCGTTCGAGGTGAACACGGCGTCCAACTTGGGCCGTACCTTCACATCGCCCAGCACAAACTGCCCTAGGCCGATGTCCTTCGAGGAAACGCGATGAATGTCGTCGGCGAGAATGAGGGAACTGGAACTGAGCTGGTCATCCTGGAACCGCGGCACAGCCAAGCGCGTGTTTACGACGCCCACGTTCCCGCTGGTTACGTCCTTGATGACGATGTCCAGTCTGTACAGGCCCGGGCTGAGCGGAACCGCCTTCTGGTAAATCTGAGAGGTGGTCAGGGATTGCTGCAAAAGAGAAGCGGGAACAGCCACGTTCAATGGGTCCTCGAACGTCTGGACGATCCTGCCGCTCAGAGTCGTGAGTCGCGCGAAGAGATTCAGAGTTGCGGTATCAACGCCGTCCTTTTCCGCGAAGGTCAACTGTCTCGTCGGAATCTGCACGGTGATGGGTACGAGCACCGTGTCCGAAGTGATCCGCAGAAAATCGAATCGATAGTCGAACTTCACCTGATCGCGCACCAGGCGCGAGGTCACCACAGCTTCGAGATCCTTGAATTTTACCGGTGGGGCTTGGAAGGCATGCGCATAGTTCTCGAGACGCTCGAATTCGTTGTATTCCTCCGGCTGACCGCCTTCAGGCTGCGCCATATGCGTGCCATCGGTGTTTTGGAATCGCTGGGTCTTGCTCGCCATGCCCATCGACTCTGCGATGGTCAACCCAGCGCCGGGAACGTAGGTCAAGGCATCCTTTTCGCTCGGGTCCATGGTGAGGTGGTACTCGCCAGTCCCCGTGGGGTCGACGAACTCAAGCATGATGTTCTCGCCCCAGCCTTCCAGATAGCGATAGCGCCAGTCCTCGAACGGGTACGTCGTGGTCTCGCCGCCGCCTTCCTCGGGCGGGCGCTCGTACGTACCGCCGCTTGGATGCGAGTCGGTCTCATCCGGCGGGCCCCACATAATGTAGATCCGGCCGCGATCTGTCTTCCATCCCGGAATGCCGGACGCGTAATGCTCATTCGCGTAAGCAATACGGCGGTAATGTTCTTCCTTGAAGGTATTTTCAGGGGAATCGGGATCAGGATTGCGGCGAGCCCAGAATGCCTCGATAAATTGCTCTCGTTCCTCGTTCGTCGAAAGATGCAGGAAGGAGCTGCGCTCCTCCGGCGTGATGATGTAGACCACGTCCTCGTTCAGCCACTTCTTGTACTGAGAATCGAGCTCGTTGAAAAGGTCCTTTTCCCTGCGTTTTCTCTCTTTGGTTTGCTTCTTTGCATCCTGCTGGGATTGGTCCGCTTGGCTCTGCTTCTCTTGAGGGGTGGGCTTGGCGTAGGCTACCGCCAGAAACGTCAGCCCCTCCGCCAGAACGATGGATACCAGGATCTTCGCTGAGCGGCCCATATTTCGCACCTTTGCCCGATGGTTAGAAATCTTAACCTGTACCCTAGGACAGGTCAACACAACTTTCCCCGCCACGGTCGTTGAAACGTAGGAATCATGTTGGATAGGAACGGGTTGCCTGGGTTCTTTGTGATTTGAGCCCGAAGAGAGAGGCGCGGGCGGTCGAACGCTCGGGCCTTTCATTTCTGGTCGAATCGACTTAGAATAAGCAACCACCGCGGGCACCGGGCACAGGGAGTTGGGTCTCGCGACCACCGCAGTCGAATTAGAACAGGGCCGAGCCAGTTTCCTGTCCTTATCCGCTACTCTGCGTCTAAGACTAGAAACATTCCGTGCCGCCCAAGCGTACTAGACAGTGGAGGGGGAGATTTGCGGTCGCGACATGATGGCTAGAAGAGTTTCTCAGGGGCTGACGAGATGAAGACGTGGCAGAAAGTGGCGATTGGCGCCGGAGCGGTGGTCATTCTCGGTGGTATTGTTCTGTTCAGCGTCTATCAGGCGAACAAGGGCGTTGAGACGGTTCAGTCAGGGCAAGTTACGCGGGAGGATCTGACCTCGATCGTAACCGCCTCCGGCGAAGTCCGGCCCAAGAATTACACGAACGTATTGGGCGAGGGCATCGGAAAGATCACTGACATTGTGGTCAAAGAGGGCGATCACGTAAGAAAGGGCGATGTCCTGCTGCACCTGGAAAGCATCCAGCCGGGAGCCGACGTGCAGGCTCAGACGGCCAATGTGCAGGGCGCGGAAGCGGCGATGAAGGCGGCTGGGGCGAATTATGACGCATCCGTGGCCACACTGTCGCAGCGCCAAGCCGATCTCGAAAAAGCGAAGCTCGATTGGCAGCGGTCACAGTCGCTCTACAAGGAAGAGCTGATCGCAAAGTCAGACTACGATGCAGCCCAGGCAAGCTATGACAGTGCCGCCGCCGCGCTCACCGCGGCCAAAGCTCAGGTTGAACAGACCCGCGCCGCACGAGAACAATCGCAGCTCGTGGCGGAACAAGCGCGGGCCATATTGACGCACCAGCAGGACGTCCTGCGCAAGACGACCTACCGGGCTCCGATTGACGGCATCGTCAGCTATATCGCCGTGCGCGTGGGCGAGAACGTCGTGCCCGGCATTCAGAACGCCGAGGGCAGCTTTCTCATGACGATCTCGGACATGAGCATAGTGACTTCGGAAGTGAAAGTGGACGAGACGGACATCACCAATGTGCGCACGGGTGACCCTGCCGACGTGACGATCGACGCGGTGCCCGGGAAGACCTTCAAGGGGCACGTCACCGAAGTAGGCGAGCTCGCGATCTTGCGTTCTTCCGGTCAGGCCGCGACGACGCAGACCACCGCAAACACGCAGGAGGCGCGCGACTTCAAGGTGGTCGTCACGCTCGATAATCCGCCCGACTCGCTCCGGCCGGGGCTCTCTTCGACGGCGAAGATACAGACAGCTCAAAGGAAGGGCGCCTTGACCATTCCGATTCAGGCTCTCGCCGTGCGCTCTCAGGCGGACTTGGACGAGGCAAAAGAGGGGAAAGGCAACGTGACCCTGGCCGCTTCGAAACCCTTGACGAGCGCACAAAAGACCGACATTCAGGGCGTCTTCGTGATTCGCGGGAAGAAAGCAGAGTTCGTGCCCGTTCAGACGGGGATTACCGGTGTCACGGACATTGAGATCACCAGCGGGTTGAAAGAGGGCGACCAGATCGTCACCGGCAGCTATAAGATACTTCGCAGCCTGCGCCCCGGCACCACCGTGAAAATCGACAATTCACTCCCGAAGCACGACGAATCGTCGAGCTAAGTCCTTTCTCTTTGCCCGGGCCGCGCCTTGCCCGGGTTGGTTTGAAGGTATATCGCCGGAGGTTGAACCAGGCTTGGAGTTAGGTTCAGGAGCAGAGTGTCGATGCCGGTGGACGAAATAACCAGCCCTCAAAGTTACCGCGAAGACCTGGTCACCTCCGGGATTGTCATTCAGACCGAGGACCTTTGGAAAACCTACGAAATGGGCGCGGAGCAATTGCACGCCCTTCGAGGGGTCAGCATCGAGATTCGCAAGGGCGAGTATGTCGCCATCATGGGGCCGTCCGGCTCCGGGAAATCGACCCTGATGAACCTGATCGGTTGCCTCGACACGCCGACCAAGGGCAGCTACTGGCTCGCGGGACGCCTGGTCAGCCAGCTTGACGACGACGAGTTGGCCTACATCCGCAATAAAGAGATCGGGTTCGTGTTCCAGACGTTCAATCTGCTCCCGCGCGCGACCGCTCTGCACAACGTGGAACTTCCGATGATCTACAACGGCACGCCGGCGGAAGAGCGGCTCGGACGCGCGAAGGGCGCTCTCGCGCAAGTGGATTTGGCGGAGCGAATGATGCACAAGCCGAATGAGCTCTCTGGCGGGCAGCGCCAGCGCGTGGCGATTGCTCGGGCGCTCGTGAACAACCCGTCGATCTTGCTGGCGGACGAACCGACTGGCAATCTCGATTCGCAAACGGGCGAGGAAATCATGGCGCTCTTTGCCCGTCTTCATCAGAGCGGCAACACCATCATCCTCGTCACGCATGAGCAGGATATTGCGGCGCACGCCCACCGCGTGATTCGTCTTCGCGACGGCAAGGTCGAAAAGGACGAACGAACGCGTTGAGCACGGATCATCCGCGAGGTACTTCGCTCATCAGCTCGATTATGTTCCGGTCCGGATCGCGAAATCCCGCTAGCCAAAGATTGTGCTTCTCAAGCCTGGCAATCATCGTCGGCTTAGTCTCGAAGGTGATGCCGCGCCGCGACAACTCGTCCGCGGCCTTCTGAATGTCGTCGACGCGGAAATAAAGAATCGGGCGAAAGAACTCGCCGTTCGCCTCCGGGAGCCCCAACATCAATCGGATTCCCGCGCAATCAAAGAACGCCAGGTTCGGGACCCGAAAGAGAAATTTCATTCCCAGAGTGTCTCGATAAAAGGCAATCGAGCGATCCAGGTCCGTCACTGTAATTCCGATCTGGCCGATTTGACCAAGACCAAAGCCAGAATCCGCAGGGTTCATTCGAGAGATCTCCTTCGCAGGCTAGCTCTGCCGTCAATCATGGCACGGACGCTGCCCAAGAACTTCTCGATTCTTGCGTTTTCCCAATGCAGACGAACTCCTCCCAACCGCCAATGCTCGCCCGCAGAAGAATTTGTTCGCTCATCCAGGGCTTGGCCGTTAGACTTAGCCGGCTTCTCAAACGGTGGCACGGAGGGTTCCTCATGAGCAGAAGCGTGACGAAATGTCTGTTGTCCGCGCTGGTAGTGATGGTGCTGTTCACCCCGGTTTCGCGAGCGCAAATGTCGGCATCCTCGCAGCCCGGTCCCGAGCAGGCATTCCTGGCGAAGCGAACCGGGGAGTACACGCGAGCGATCAAGTTCGTGGGCCAGCAAGGTGAATGGAGCGGAACGTCGAAGATCTCCGTGATTCTCGGCGGGCGGTTCATTGTGGAGGAAAACCACGACACCGTGATGGGGCACGCCGTCGAGGGCATGCGGATATTTGGCTATGACAATGCGGCCAAGCAATACGAGATGATCTCGATGTACACGATGTCCACCGCGATCACGAAGTTCACGGGCAAGAGCGAGGACGGCGGGAAGACGATCGAGTACACGACGATCGGCGGGAACAGTGGGCCTCCGCTGCACGCGCGCATGCGCCAGATCGACGATGACCACTTCGTGGTCACGCTCTCGACCGCGGGACCCGACGGCAAGGACGCGCCGTTTCAGGAGACTACCTACACGCGGAAAAAGTAGGCTGTTGCTGAGACGAAACTCTCCCGCGCGGATTGTTCGCGTTGTCATGAGCGTGAGAAAAGATTCCGCGCGAGAAACGCAAGGTTCGCCGGGCGTTCGGCGAGCCGCCGCATGAACCACGGAAACCAGTACGAGCCGTAGCAGATGAAGACTCCGCTGCGATAGCCTTCGCGCGCGAGCCGCAACTGCTCGGCGGTTTGGATACCGTACAGCATCTGAAACTCGAGTTCGCTCTTCGCAATCCCCTGTCCTGCAGCCCACTCGGCAATGCGCCGGATCAGTTTTCGGTCGTGCGTGCCAATTGCGGCGCGCACTCCCGCAGCGCGAGCATCCGCGCCGAGCAGAATCTGCGCGAGGCGAAAATAGTTCTCGTCCACGTCCGCTTTTTTCGCGAACGCAATTTCGGGCGGCTCGCTGTATGCGCCCTTCACGAGCCGCACCGGCGCGCCCTCGGCAATCAGCGATTCGATATCGCGTTCCGTGCGGAACAGATACGCCTGCACGCAGACGCCGATATTCCGGTGCTTCCGCCGGGCTCGACGGCAAAAGTCGAGTGTGACGTCGATGTAGGGGCTTTGCTCCATGTCCACCCAGAGCGTCCTCTCGCGCGGCACGCGCTCCGCGACCTTCCCGAAATTTGCGAGGCCGAAATCGAAGTCGATATCGAGGCCAAGCTGAGTCAGCTTCACGGAAAGTTCGCTGGCGAGCGCGAATTCGCGAATCCGGTCGAGAACTTCCAGGTAATGCTGCGTCACGCCTTCCGCCTCGGCGCGGTCGGCGACGCCCTCGCCGAGGTGGCTCAGGATCGTGCCCAATCCGCTTTGCTGAAGCCGCGCCGCCGCAGCCAGAGCATCCTCCGCGTTCTCTCCGGGCATGAACCGCTCGACCGTACGGCGCATGAACCGGTAACGCGTGGCGCGTTCGCGCAGCCTCGCACTCTGCGAGGCCTTCAGGATCGCGCTGCGCATCAGGTTCATCGAGTTTCTCGCGGAAAGCTATTGCGCGGAAGTGAGCGCCTTGATGAAGCGATAGTAGAAATCGACGCCTTCGTAGAACGCCGCCGCGGGCAGCCGCTCGTCGCGCCCGTGCGAACGGTCGTCGTTCAGATCAATAAAGACGCCGGGAACGCCATACGTGGGAATTCCGGCAGCGCGCGAAATCGCGCCGTCGCTTGCGCCCGCGTCCATCACGGGGACCACCGGCACGCCGGGCCACATCTCGCTGACGACTTTTTCGAGCGCGCCCATCACGTCCGGCCGGAGCGGCGACGGAGGGTTTGCCCGCGGACCCAATCCCGAACTGTCGACGGGCGTCACGCTGATTTCAGGCTCCGCCAGGATCTTGACCAGTTGCGCGCGAATTTCCTCCACGTTATGTCCCGGAAAAATCCGGCAGTTGACGTTCGCGCGCGCGAATCCCGGCAGCGCGTTGTTCGCGTGGCCGGCGTCGAGCCGCGTCGCGACGCAGGTCGTTCGCATCCGCGAATTGCAGAACGGCGTTTTCGAGAGCCGCGCGATGGCCGCTTCGTCCGGTGGCGTTTGCAGAATGGCTTTCATGTCCGCGCCCTCCTGGCCTCCGACGATGTCCGCCTCCTTCGCAAAGTAGGTGCGGGTGACCTCGTTGAGCTCGAAAGGAAACTGGTAATGCCCGAGCCGAGTCAGCCCTTCGGCCAATTGATAGATCGCGTTGTCGGGCACGGGCAACGAGCTGTGCCCGCCCTTGTTGTGCACCTCAAGCGTATAGTCCGAGTAGAGTTTTTCGCTGGCCTGAATTCCCACCAGCAAGCGCTTTCCCTTGTCGATTTCGAAGTCGCCCGCATCGGGATTCAGGATGTATTCCGCATCGATCAGGTCGCGATGATTCTGCAACAGCCAATTCACGCCGTTCGACGAGCCGCCTTCCTCATCCGCGGTCAACGCGAGAATGATGTCGCGGTCAGGCTTGTATCCCTCGCGCTTGAGGCGAATGAAAGTCGTCACCAGAATCGCGTCGCCGTCCTTCACGTCTTCGGTCCCGCGGCCGTAGAAATACCCGTCCTTCTCGATAAACTGGAACGGGTCCATCGACCAATCTTCGCGGCGCGCTTCGACCACATCTGTGTGGCAAATCAGCAACAGCGGCTTATGCGCCCCCGTTCCGTGCAGCCGCGCGACCATGTTTCCCTTCCGCGAATTCGGCCCGAGCACCTGCACATCGCTCGCGGGGAAGCCCGCACCGAGAAGGCGCTGCGCCATCGCTTGCGCGGCGAGGGTAGTGCTGCCGACCGAATCGGTGGTGTTGATCTCGATGAGCTGCTTGAAGATGTCGTGCGAGAGCTGTTTCGTGGCGTCGTCAATCTGGGCGCGCAGGGGGCCGGGCATGGCGAACGCGAGCAGGACTGCGAGCACCAACGGGAATCGAATTTTCATTCCATCTCCTTGGAAGGGAGATTCTAGCCCAACCGGGGACCTGGACCAGGACCTTTTGCCATAAAGGCACCGAGCGCAGGCGGAAGCAAAGGAGGCTAAGGAGCGGACGAGCGAAAAACGGGCACATCGAAATCGCGTTTTTTGGCGATTAGA
>DATIZQ010000066.1:0-115884 GCA_035517015.1 Candidatus Acidiferrum sp.
GTGAACCAGAAGACCGGCAGAATCACCCGCAGCGGTGCGGGGCCGAAGACCGGTCCAAGCCAGCCTCCAAAGAACAACAGGGTCGCGATGGCCGAAACGGTGATCATGTTGGCGTATTCGGACATGAAGAAGATCGCGAACTTGAAGCTGCTGTATTCGGTGTGAAAGCCGGCCACCAGTTCCGTTTCGCCTTCGGGAAGATCGAAAGGGATGCGGTTGGTCTCAGCGATAGCGGCGATGAAATAAATCAGAAATCCCAGGGGCTGGAGGAAAAGGTTCCAACGGGGCAGCAGCGAAAGCACGCCGCTGTGCGACCATAATCCCGCCTGCTGGTTGACGATCTCGCGCAGACTGAGAGTGCCGGCAATCATCAACACGCCGATCGCACCCAGGCTCAGGGAAACCTCATAGCTAATCATCTGCGCCGAGGAGCGCAGCCCGCCGAGCAGGGGATACTTGCTGTTCGACGACCAGCCCGCCAGCGCCACTCCGTACACGCCGATCGACGTGATCGCGAACAGGAACAGCAGCCCGATATTCGAATTCGCGATAATAAAGACGGGCTGCCCGAGCACTTGCACCGTCGTCGGCCCGAAGGGAATCAGCGCCAGCGTCGTCAGCGCCAGCGACAACGCCAGGAACGGTGCGAGAATATAAACGAGCCGGTCGGACGCCGGCGGCGTGACGTCTTCCTTGAACAGAAACTTGATCCCGTCGGCCAGCGGTTGCAGCAATCCGTGCGCTCCGACGTAGTATGGCCCCCAGCGCGATTGGATGTGGGCGACCACCTTGCGCTCGAACCAGCTGAGGTAAGCCAGTACCGTCATCACAACGAACAGCAGGACGGCGATTTTAACTAGCGATACCACCAGGACAGCGTGCTGGGCGATGAAGTCCACGGAGTGTCTTTAGCCTCGTTCGTCGAATTGAGCTTCGAGCAATAGCGGCCCAGAGTACCGCTGCTGAACAAAAAGTCGCGGGAAGAAAAAATCGCGCCGGTCGGCACATCGTAAGCCGCGTCCACCGTCTTGCCGCTTGCGCCTGAAAGTTGCGCCCGGCCCGCCAACAGAGTTGCGAGTGACAGATCATAGCCTGCGACGTTCTGGCGGATTTCGTCCAACGCCGCCTCGGGCGTGCGCAAGCGAATGGCCGAGCCGAGCCCCAGCATCGCGAGCTGGTGCGAAAGAATTCGAATTAGGTCGAAATCGCTGCGCGGCCCCTGCGGGTCGATCGCGCGATGCGTCATCTGAACCTCGCCCGCGGTATTCGTCAGCGTCCCGTCCTTCTCATACGTCGAGGCGGCCGGCAGGACCACATCCGCGCGCTGCGCCGTTTCGGTCAGGAACATGTCGTGCACCACCAGCAAATGGAGGCCCGCGATGCGGTCGGGCCCCGCGACGCCGAACGTTCTCAGCGGGTTCGCGCCCACCACATAGAGCGCCTTGAGTTTTCCCGCTGCCGCAGCCTCCATCATCTCGCGCGCCGTCAATCCCCGCGCGGACGGAACCTCACCTCCCCAGAGCTTGCCGAATCGCGTGCGCTCGTTCTTGTCAGTGATCGGCGCGTGGCCGGGCAGCCGATCGGGCAGCACGCCCATTTCGGCGGCGCCTCGCGAATTCGCATAATCCCCAAGCGGAATATAGCGAGTCTTCCCCTGCAACCGCGATCCGAACGAGACGAGGTCGCGGATCGCCGCGCCCTGCATGTTCGCGCCAAAGAGAATCAGGACGTCGGTTTCCTGCTCGAGCGCCCCTTTCAGTTTCCCGAGCGCGCCGGAAACGTCCGCGTCGAACTCACCCTCACCTGTTGCGAGCCAGCGAACGGCATTGGCTTCCGCGTCTTTCGCCACAGTCACGAGCTCCGCGGCCTTCCGGTGAATCTTGCTCGGCTCGCCGTTAATGACGTACAGCCGCTGCCCGTGATGCCGCACGCCGGTGCGAATCTGCCAGGCCACCAACGGGTTCTGCTGCGTCACATCATTGCCGATCAGCAGGACCGCCTGCGCCGAATAGATATCGGCCATCGTCGCCTGCGCGTCCTTGGCCTTCGGCCCTAGAGCCGCCGCCAACCCCGCATAATCCGCGGTGCGGTGATGGTCGAGGTTGTTTGTCCCCAGCGTGACCCGCGCGAACCGGTTCAGTAGATAATTCTCTTCGTTCGTCGTGTGATTCGAACCGATCACTCCGATTGCGGCTGCGCCGTGCTGGTCGTGCGCCTGCTTCAGCCGGCGCGCCACTTCCTCCAGCGCGTCCTCCCAGCTGGCAGGCTCCAGACTCCCGTTGCGGCGAACCAGCGGCTGCCGCACGCGCTGCGGATGCCTGGTGAAATCGAAGGCGAAGCGGCCCTTCCCGCAAAGGAACTCGCCGTTGATGCCCGAATGGTCGCGATTGTTGGCGCGCAAGATTTCGTTGTTTCGCACGCTCAGCGTGGTTTTGCATCCGTTCGAGCAGTGCGTGCAGGGCTCGGAAACGTACGTCATCTCCCACGGCCGCGTCTGGTAGCGGTATGTCCCGCTCGTCAACGCGCCGACGGGGCAAATGTCGATGCACATCCCGCATTCTTCGCACGCGAGCCCGCCTGGTTGGTTCGGCAGGATCACGGAGTTCACGCCGCGCGCGCCCACTCCGAGTGCTTTCACGTCCATGCCTTCGTCGCACACGCGGACGCAGCGGAAGCACAGGATGCAACGCGGCGCATCGTAAAAAACCAGCGGCGACCACTGCTCCTCAGGGTAGTGCAGCTTCTCCTCGACGAACCGCGTGTGGTCCAGCCCATAGCGGAACGTCATGTCCTGCAGTTCGCACTCGCCGCCCTTGTCGCAAACGGGGCAATCCAGCGGGTGATTCGATAACAGGAACTCGATCATGTCCTTGCGCGCTTTGTGTACCTGCGGCGTGTCGGTGCGAACGATCATGCCGTCCGTCGCCACCAGGGTGCACGCCGTCTGCAGCTTCGGCGCCCTCTCCACCTCCACCAGGCACATGCGGCAAGCCGCCTGCAGCGTCAATCCGGGGTAGTAGCAGAAGGAAGGAACCTCGATGCCTTGCCCCTTGGCCGCTTCGATGACCAGCGTGCCGGCGGGCGTCGTCACCTGCTTGCCGTCGATCGTGAATGTGACTTGTTTTTGCTCGGCCATATGTCGTCAGCGGCCCATCGCCAGGGCTTCCGCGCTCTTGTACGCGCACTTCCCGTGGAGGTGATCCTCGAATTCGTTCCGCCACTTCTTCACGATGCTGATTGTCGGCATCGCTGCCGCGTCGCCCAGCGGACAGAACGTTCTCCCCAGCATGTTCTTTGACAGCTCGTCGATGAGCGGGATATCTTCCTCGCGGCCTCCGCCTTCGTGGAAGCGGTCCAGCATCTTCTGCAGCCACGTGGTTCCTTCGCGGCAGGGAATGCACCAGC
Source organism: Candidatus Acidiferrum sp. (assembly GCA_035517015.1). GTDB lineage: Bacteria > Acidobacteriota > Terriglobia > Acidiferrales > UBA7541 > Palsa-295. The sequence goes on from DATIZQ010000066.1 coordinate 3,406, forward strand.
CGCACGATTCGTGCGCGTAGAAGTGCATGATTCGCCGCGCCAGGTCGACCATGCACGCTTCTTCGTCGATCACCACGGTGCCACCCGATCCCAGCATCGACCCCGCCTTTGCGACGGAATCAAAATCCATCGGGATATCGATTTCATCCGCCGTGAGCAGCGGGCACGAGCTGCCGCCGGGAACCACCGCCTTCAGCTTCTTTCCGCCGCGGATTCCTCCGGCCACTTCATAAATCATGCGTTTCATGTTGAAGCCCATCGGCAGTTCGTAAATTCCCGGCTTGTTGACGTGCCCGGAAATTGCGAACAGTCGCGTGCCGCCGTTTTTCGGCGTTCCCAGTCCCGCGTACCATTCGCCGCCTCGCAGAATCACCGAGGGCACGGAGCTGAGCGTTTCCGCGTTGTTGATCACTGTCGGGCAACCGTACAGCCCCACCACAGCCGGAAACGGCGGGCGAATCCGTGGATAGCCGCGCTTGCCTTCGAGCGACTCCATCAGCGCCGATTCTTCGCCGCACTCGTACGCGCCGGCGCCGGTATGCGCCGCCAGATCGAAGTCGAACCCGCTGCCCAGAATATTCTTGCCGAGATAGCCCCGCGCGTACGCTTCCGCGATGGCCCTCTCGAGGATGTCGATCACGTAGCGATACTCGCCGCGAACGTACGCGTAGCCCTGCTGCGCTCCCACGGCCCGGCCCGCGATGATCATTCCTTCGATCAACTGGTGCGGGTCCATCTCCATCAACGGGCGATCCTTGCAGGTTCCCGGCTCGCTTTCGTCGCAATTCGCCAGAATGTACTTGGGCTTGCTCGGATCCTTCGGAACGAAGCTCCATTTCATCCCGGCGGGGAATCCCGCGCCGCCTCGCCCGCGCAGATTCGACTTTTTCATCTCGTCGATGATCTGGTCGGGCGTCATCTGTTTCAGGGCTTTTTCGAGCGCTTGATATCCGTCGTTCTGCAGATAGACGTCGATGGACTTCGAGTTCGGGATCCCGAAACGACGGCTGATCACGGGGACTTCCGCGGGATGGCGTTCGTGGAGGGAGCCCGAGGTCACGGGCGCCGGGTCCGGCCTTCGCCCGTCCTGAAGCTGCTCGAAAATAGCGTCGACTCTCTCGGGGCTCAGGTTCTCGTAGAAGTCGTAATTCACCTGCATGGCCGGCGCGCCGGTGCACGCGCCCATGCACTCGACCTCCTCGAGCGAAAACGTGCCGGTCGCCGAAACTTCCTTGTTGCCGATTCCCAGCCGCTTCTGAACGTGCTCGTAAAGCTCGTTCGCCCCGCGCAGCATGCACGAAATGTTCGTGCACACTTGAATGTGGTACCGGCCGGCGGGCTTGCGCCGCAACATCGAGTAGTACGCCAGCGTCTCTGTCACCTGAAGGACGTTCAGGTCCAGCCGCTTCGCGATTTCCTCGATGATTTCGTCGCCCAGGTATCCGAAGTGGTCCTGCGCGTACAGCATCATCGGGACCAGCGCGGACCGCTTCACCGGGTAGCGTCCCACGAGCTCCGTGAATTTCGCGTCGAGCTCCGCCGGAAGTTGCATCCTACCGGTCCACCTCTCCCAGGACGATATCGGTTGTCCCGATGCACGCCACTACGTCCGCGATCAGCCGGCCGATACACAGCTTCGGCAGGGACTGCAGGTTCACGAACGACGGCGCGCGGAATTTCACCCGGTACGGCTTCGGCGATCCGTCGCTCGCCACGAACACGCCCAGTTCGCCGCGCGGCGATTCAATCGCCTGGTAGACCTCGCCCCGGGGCGCCGCAAAACCTTCGGTGAAAATCTTGAAGTGATAGATGAGGCCTTCAATCGAGGTCTTCATCTCTTCGCGCGACGGCGGAATGATTCCCGGCACCGACGCGCGGAATGGCCCCTCCGCCGGCGTCTTTGTGATCGCCTGGCGGACGATTTTCATGCTCTCGCGAATCTCCGCCAGCCGCACCAGATAGCGCGCGTAGCAGTCGCACGCCGTTTGCGTCGGCACGTTGAAATCGAATTCGTCGTAACTCGAGTACGGGAAAGCCTTGCGGACGTCGTAGGCCACGCCGCTTGCGCGCAGCATCGGGCCCGAGACTCCCATCGCAATCGCGTCCGCCGCTTTCAGGATTCCGATTCCTCGCGTGCGGCCGATCCAGATTTTGTTTTGCGTCAGCAGGTCTTCGTATTCGTCGATGTGGCCCGGCAACGCATCGAGCACGCGCCGCACTCGATCGATCCAGCCTGGCGGCGGCTCCAGCGCCAGCCCGCCAATGCGGAAATAGCTCGTCATCATCCGCTGGCCGGAGACGTACTCGAAAATCTTCATGATCTCTTCGCGCTCGCGGAAGGTGTAGAGGAACACGGACATTGCGCCAAGATCGATCGCGTGCGTCCCGAGCCACACCAGGTGCGACGCGATGCGCGTTAGCTCCGTCAGCAGCACGCGAATGTACTGCGCGCGCTTCGGCACTTCGATCCCAATCAGCTTTTCGACCGCCAGGCAGTAACCCAGATTGTTCGAGAGCGGCGCCAGATAGTCGATCCGGTCCGTGAGTGTAATGACCTGCGAGTAGGTCTTCGCTTCGCAGCTTTTCTCGATGCCCGTGTGGAGGTAGCCGATTACCGGCTCGGCCTTTACCACGATCTCGCCATCCAGCTCCAGGATCACGCGCAGCACTCCGTGCGTCGACGGGTGCTGCGGCCCCATGTTCAGGACCATTGTGTTCGGCGACGCGGTCGATTCCATCGTCACCGGCATCACCGGGTGCGCCGAAACTCCTCCGCTGCGCGCCATCAGCGATACCCCTCCACTGGATAATCCTTGCGCAGCGGGAAGCCTTCCCACTCGTCCGGCATCAAGATCCGCCGCAGGTCCGGGTGGCCCTCGAACTGGATGCCGAAGAGGTCGAAATTCTCGCGTTCGTGCCAGTTTGCTCCCGGCCACACCGGAGTCACCGAGTGAACTACGGGGTCCTGGCTCGACAATTTCACCTTCAGCCGCACCCGGTCGTGCCGCTCGATCGAAACCAGGTGGTAATTCACCTCGAAGCGTGGCTCGATCGGGAAGCGGTCGACGGTGGTGATATCCGAAAGGAATGAAAATCGCAGGGAGGGCTCAGTGGCCAGGTACTCGGCGACCCGAAGAAGATGCTGCCTCGGGACGACCGCCGTTATTTCGCCCCTGAATTCGGCTGTTTCGGCGACCGCTGCCGCGTCCCACTCTTTGAGTTTTTGGACTACCGGATTCTTATCAGGTTCCTGAGATTCCACTATGAATTGATTCCCGAGGGGCGGCGGTTAGCGGTTCCAGTCGAGCGCGCCCTTCTTCCAGAGGAATATGTAGCCCGCCAGCAGAATTATAATGTAGAGCACCATCTCCACAAAGCCAAACACGCTCAGTTGATGGTAGACGAGCGCCCACGGATACAGGAAAATCGCCTCGATGTCGAACAGAATGAACAGCAGCGCCACCATATAGAACTGCACCGAAATCGGCTCCCGCGCGTCGCCCGTCGGCCGAATCCCGCATTCGTACGGCGAGTCCTTCTCCGGCGACGGCTTGTGCCGCCCGACGAGCGTCGACACCACGATCAGCGCGCCGGACAGCCCGCAGGCCAGTATAAACATGAGCAAAAGCGGTGCGTAATCGTTGAGGTAGCTGCTCTGCATTTTCGTAGCATTGGTATAATAACGGCCCGAACGCGCATCGGTCAAATGAACTCCCGAATCTTTTTCGCGCGTCTGCGGTCCTTGGTGCGATGAGGAAAATCGGCCATCGATGAGTTCCGGCTTTAACACGGACATTCGCGTCGGGGAACGCGTCTTCCACGTTCAGACCGAGGATCGCGGGGCCTCCTACTCCGCCATCGACACCGCTGTCTATCACAGCGGTCGCGTCGTCCATCGCCGTTCCTCCAGCTACCGCGAATTCCACGAGTCACCCGATTTCACCCCCGAAGCCCTTCGCCGGCGCGTCGAGGCCCAGCACCGCCTCGTCATCGAAGACCTTCGCTCCGGCTCTCTCAATTCGGAGATTGCCGCCGCCGAACAGCAGGCCCGCAATGCCGCCGGCATTCAGGTGCAGTTGTTGAATCCGACTTCCTGGCTCTCCGCCGGCAGCGTTTCGCTGATTTTGGAGATTTTGCGTCGCGCCGATAATCAGCCCGAATCGGGCGCGCGCGTCGAGGCGGTGATCGAAGGCGCCCTCGAAGAGGCGCGCCACGCCGGAATGAGCGACGAACAGGGACGCGTCCAGATTGAATTCCCGATGCCCCCGCTCGGCAAGGGCGACCTCGCCCTCGTTATCCAGGCCCGCGCGAACGCCGGCAAGGACGAACTTCGTTTCGCGATGCGCTCCCGCACAAAACCCCCTCCAAGCGATGGGGCCCCATGATGGTCACCGTCAATGGCGAGCGCCGCGAAATTCCCGAGGGCCTCACGGTTGCCGCGCTCGTCGAACACCTCGGAATGAAATCCGGCCGCGTCGCCATCGAGCGCAATCTCGATATTCTTCCTCGCGCCCGCTGGTCCGAGACGCAAGTCCAGCCGGGCGACAGTTTTGAGATCGTCCACTTCGTCGGTGGCGGCTAAGCCCCGGGCTTCTTTCCCGAGTTTACCGCCATGATTTTCCGGGCCGGATCGTTGTCGCAATAGACCTGCCACTCGGCCACCCGTCCATTTCGAACCACCGCCCGCCAAGCTGCTGGAATTTCCCAGGAATTCTCCCGCGGCAATTTCCCGTTCACGGCGAAAGTACCCCGAGCCTTCCCGAAGAGCCCAACCGCGTCTCTACGGCTGAATTGCTCCGTCACTTCGATGGCGTAGTCGGGAAACCAAGCGAGATAGGTCTTCCAGCCGCTTCTCATCTGCTCCGCGCCGCGGAATATCGAACCGAGTCCGTCGATGAACACGTGATCCGAGCTCAGTAACGCGACAACTCCGTCGACGTCATGCGCGTTGATTTTCGCGACGAACGCAAGCGCGACCTCAACGGCACTCGCCTCGCTCATGGCATCACCTCCGAACGCGCGCGGCGCGCGATGCTCAACATCGGTCCGCCCGCTGCTCACCGTTTCTCATTCCGGCGCGATTGTAGCACCTGCTCTGACAAGACGGACCGGCCGAGGCCTCTCCCAAACACTCCTAGACAACTTAGGAAAGTCGTCGTACTATCCTAACGCGCTTAGGAGAGTGTCATGCCCGAACAAGCCCAGCTTCTTCCCGGAACGCTCGACCTTCTCATCCTGAAAGCCGTTTCGCTCGGCCCGCTCCACGGCTACGGCGTGCTTCTCCGCATCGAGCAGATCACGCGCGGCGCCCTGCTCGCCGAACAAGGCGCGCTGTATCCCGCGCTGCACCGCCTCGAGCACCAGGGCCTGCTCGACACTGAGTGGGGCACCTCCGACAACAATCGCCGCGCCAAGTTCTACCGCCTCACCGCCGCCGGCCGCCGTCGCCTTCGCGACGAAACCGAAAGCTGGAATCGCCTTTCGACCGCCATCCGCTCCGCCTTGAGCGCCAAGACGCAGGAGGGCTGACGATGTTCGCTGGACTCCGTTCTCTCTGGCGCGCCTTGCGCCACCGGGCCCAATTCGAATCCGATCTCGATGCCGAGATGCAATCCCACATCGAGTCCCGCGCCGACGATCTCATCCGCTCCGGCCTCGCGCGCGACGAAGCCCTCCGCCGCGCCCGCCTCGAATTCGGGTCCGCCGAAGCCTGGCAGGACGGCGTCCGCGATTCCCGCCGCGTGAGCTGGCTCGAAGATCTCGCTCAGGACCTTCGCTTCGGCGCGCGCATGTTGCGCAAGTCCCCCGGCTTCACGGTTGCGGCGATTCTCACGCTTGCTCTCGGAATCGGCCCCAACACCGCCATCTTCACGGTGATCAACGCTGTCCTTCTTCGCCCGCTGCCGTACGCAAATCCGCAGGAACTTGTCACTTGGCGCGGGAACGAGTCTCAGCTCGATATCGACGACATCCGCTCCCAGAGCAGCAGCTTTTTCTCCTCCGGTGGCGGCGTGAATCCGGAGGTCCTCACCTACACCGGCGGCGCCGAGCCTCTCGGAGTTCACGCCGGATACGTGGATTCCGCCCTCTTCGGCACCTTGGGCGTTCCGCCTCTGCTGGGTCGCCCCCTTCTCCCAGAAGACGATCGCTTCGGCGGGCCTCGCGTCGTCGTGGTGGCGTACCAGTTCTGGCGCGAGTATCTCGATGCCGACCCCAACATCATCGGCAAAACGATCGGCCTCGACGACAACCGCTACACGGTCGTCGGCGTGATGCCGCCAGGTTTCGCCGTGCCGGAGTACAGCCTCGACCTCTTCGTTTCTCTGCGCGTCGTCTATCCGGAGGCGGCGCGCTATCGCGGCGTCCATTTCATGAATACCTACTGGCGCCTGAAGCCCGGCGTCACGCTATCGCAGGCGGCTGCGGGAATGGCCGCGATCGACGCTCGTTTGGCAAAGGACTATCCCGGCGAGGAAAAGGGCCGCCACTCCGTGCCCATGCCTCTCCAGCAATCGGTCACAGGCGACGTTCGTCCCGCGCTCTTGGTGCTTTCCGCCGCCGTATGCGTCGTTCTGCTGATTGCCTGCGCGAATTTTGCCGGCCTTCTGATGGCCCGCACCGCGGCTCGTCGGCGCGAGATGACGATTCGCGCGGCTCTTGGTGGCGGCAGGCACCGCTTGATTCGCCAGGCGCTGACGGAGAGCACCCTCCTCGCGGTTCTTGGCGGCGCCGTGGCGTTGCCTCTGGCGGCGCTGTGCGTTCGCCTGTTGGTTGCCGCCAAACCAGCGGCGCTGGCTCACTTGAACGAAATTTCGATGGACCCCACCGTCGTCGTTTTCGGACTCGTCGTCTCGCTGCTCACCGGCCTGATCTTCGGCTTGGCCCCCGCCTGGAATGTATCCGGCGCCGACGTCACCGATGCCCTGAAGCAGGAAGGACGCGCCACAACAGCCGGTCCAGCGAGCCACAACTTCCGCAAGGTTCTGGTCGTGGTCGAAATCGCGCTCGCGCTGATTCTGCTGGCAGGCACGGGATTGCTCGTCAAGAGCTTCGCGCGCCTGCGCTCGGTCGATCCGGGCTTTGACCCCTCGCACGTGATTGCCGTCAACATTCAGTTGCCGAACGTTCGCTACGCCGAAATTCCGACCCAGATCCAGTTCCGCCGCGCGCTGATCGACCGCCTGAATGCGCTCCCTTTGACCCAGGCCGCGATGGTTGGCGATGTTCCCCTGAGTGGCAGCGAGGTAACGCACAGCCTGGCTTTCGATGGCCGGCCGCCCGTCGCTGAAGGCGACGAGCCCGAAGTCGACACATTCTGTGTGATGGGCGACTACTTCGGCGTGATGCGCATTCCCCTTCGCTCGGGCCGCGTCCTTACGCCGATGGACCGCGAAGATCAGCCCCTCGTTGCCGTCATCAACGAGTCTGCCGCCCGCACGTTTTTCGCCGGCCAGGATCCCATCGGCCAGCGCATTCGCTGGGCCCGCGAGACCGGCCCGCCGCGCTGGATGACCATCGTCGGCGTTGTGGCGGACGTCAAGCAATACTCGCTCGCCGATCCGCCGCTTCCCGCCGTCTTCACGCCTTTCCCGCAGTCGAACGAAGCGTGGCGCCGCTGGATGTCCGTCGTCGTCCGCATGCCCGACACGTCCCCCAGCCTGATCGCCGCCGTCAAGCGCCAGGTCTGGGAGCTGGATAGCCAGCTCCCGCTGAACCGCATCCAGAGCATGGACGAGCTCCTCGGACTGTCGCTCGCGGAGCGCCAGTTCAATATGTCGCTGCTCGGACTGTTCGCCGCTCTTGCCATGATTCTCGTCGCCGTCGGCATCTACGGCGTCATCTCGTACAGCGTCAGCCAACGCACGCACGAAATCGGCATCCGCGTCGCCGTTGGCGCCCGCCGCGTTGACGTTTTGAAGCTCGTGATGGGCCAGGGTCTCCGCATCGCGGTCGCAGGCGTTTCGGCCGGCGTGCTCGGTGCCCTCGCGCTCACCCGGCTCATGACCAAGCTGCTCTTTGGCGTTACCGCCACCGATCCCGTCACTTTTGCCGCGGTCGTGTTTGTGACGATCGTCGTGGTGTTGCTGGCGTGTTTTGTTCCCGCGCGCCGCGCCATGCGCGTCGACCCCATGGTCGCCCTCCGCCACGAATGAGATCACCCGGGGACGCCAACCTCCTGATTGGCGTGTCCTTGGGTTTGGAGTTGCTTTTTCGAATTTGAAATCCGCGGTCGATGGGGCCGGCCGCTCGCAAGAGGAGGACTAACACAATGTTCTCTCGACTCCGCTCTCTTTGGCACTCGTTGCGTCACCGCGCGCAATTCGAATCCGATCTCGACGCCGAAATGCAATCCCACATCGAATCGCGCGCCGACGATCTCGTCCGCTCCGGCCTCTCGCGCGACGAAGCCCTCCGCCGCGCCCGCCTCGAATTTGGCTGCGCCGAGGCGTACCAGGACGGCGTCCGCGAATCCCGCCGCATCCATTGGTTCGAAGACCTCGTGCAGGACGCCCGCTTCGCCGTTCGCCTCCTCCGCAAGACGCCCACCGTCACCGTCGTCGCGCTCCTGTCTCTCGCGCTCGGCATCGGCGCCAACACCGCCATCTTCGGCCTGATCAACGCCATCATGCTCAGGACGCTGCCCGTTCGCGACCCGCACCAGCTCGTGCGGATTGATATTCGTCAACCAGGCAACACTGGCGAGCCGAACGGGGCCTACACGAATCCCATCTGGGAGCAGCTGCGCGACCATCAGAACATTTTTGTCGGCGTTCTCGCGTGGTCCTCTCAGGATTTTGACTTCTCCGATCGCGGCCAGGTGCAAAAGGCGCTCGGCGCCTACGTCAGCGGAGACTATTTCACAACGCTCGGCGTCCAGCCCGCCGCCGGACGCCTGCTCACCTCTGCGGACGACGCGCGCGGCTGCCCCGGCGCCGCCGTCATCAGCTACGGATTCTGGCAGAGTCATTACGCCGGCGCCGACAGTGCGATCGGCACAACCTTGAACCTGGATGGGCACGGCTTTCCCGTCGTCGGGATCGCGGCTCCAGGCTTTTCGGGCCTCGAAGTCGGCCGTCAGTCCGACATTTTCCTCCCCGTCTGCACCGAGGCGATTTTCAACGGCAAAAGCTCCATGCTCGACAACCGCTCGGCCTGGTGGCTTCAAATCATGGGACGCCTCAAGCCGGGCGGCAGCGCCACGCAAGCCGCCACAGGCCTCAATGTTCTCGCCCCGCAGATTTTCGCCGCCACGCTTCCGCCGCATTGGAAGCCGGAGGAGCAGCAGGACTACCTCCGGCAGAAGTTCGAGGCGACGCCGGGCGCAACGGGAGTCTCCTACCTTCGCCGCCGGTACGAGCGCCCGCTCGGAATTCTCATGTTCATCGTCGCGCTGGTGCTGTTGATCGCCTGCGCCAACATTGCCAGCCTGATGACGGCGCGCGCCGCTTCGCGTCGGGAAGAGATCGCGATCCGCCTCTCGATCGGCGCATCGCGCGCCCGCTTGATTCGCCAGGTGCTCACCGAAAGCCTCGTTCTCTCGGTCGGCGGTGCGCTTCTCGGAGTCGCCTTCGCAAAATGGGGCGGGGCATTGCTCGTCCGGTTTGTTTCCAGCTCCACGCGCCAGGTGTTTCTCGATCTCTCGATGGATGGCCGCGTCCTCGCCTTCACCATCGCCGTTGCGATTCTCACCGGCCTCTTGTTCGGCGTTCTTCCCGCCTTCAGCGCCACGCGCGTCTCCTTGACTTCCGCAATCAAGGGAGGCGATCCCCGCGGCGAAACTGCGCGATCCCATTTCCACTCCGGCCGCTGGGTCGTTGCCCTGCAGGTCGCGCTTTCGCTGATTCTCCTCGTCGGCACCGGCCTCTTCGTCCGCAGCTTCTGGAAGTTGACGTCTCTCGATCCCGGCTTCGACCGCAGCAACGTCCTCCTCATCAGCGCCAACCTTCGCAACGCGCACATTCCTCCCGCCGAGCGCGCCATTGTCTACAGCCAGATGCTCGACCGCTTGAAGGCCCTTCCCGGCGTCGTCTCCGCCAGCCAATCGTTCCGCACGCCGATACAAGGCCTCACCTGGAATGAAGATATTCTCGTCGAAGGCTACAAGCCTCGCCGCGGAGCGGGCGTCGACGACTCCGTCTACTTCAATTGGATCACGCCCGAATATTTCACGGTCCTGCGCAGCCCGATCCTTCGCGGCCGCAATTTCGACGCGCGCGACAGCGCCACCGCGCCCCACGTCGCCATCGTCAACGAATCGATGGCTCGCCGCTTCTTCCCCAACGCCGACCCCGTCGGCCAGTACTTTCGCGTCGACGAAACCGAAGACGACTTCGTTTCGCGCGCGCCTATTCAAATCATCGGCCTCGTCAAGGACGCCAAGTACCAGTCGCTCCGCGAAGAAACGCTCCCCGGCGCCTACGTGCCGCTCGCGCAGCTCTCGACCGTTCCCGACTGGAGCTCCTTCGAATTGCGAACCGCCGTCGATCCCGCCGCCGCGACCACCGCCGCCCGCGATGCAATCTCGGGAGTCAGCAAGCCCGCTTCGCTCGAGTTCGACACCTTGCGCCAGCAGGTCAGCCAGAGCCTCGCTCAAGACCGTCTGCTCGCCACGCTCTCGGGCTTTTTCGGTCTTCTCGCGCTGCTGCTCACCGCGATCGGACTCTACGGCGTGATGGCCTACATCGTCACGCAGCGCACCCACGAAATCGGAATCCGCATGGCCCTTGGAGCGCAGCCGCGCAGCATTCTTCGCCTCGTCGTCCGCGACGTTGCCGCGCTTCTGGCCGCGGGCATCGTGGCCGGCTCGCTCGGAGCCCTCTGGATCACCCGCCTGGCGCAGCAGCTCCTGTTCGACCTTAAGCCGAATGACGCCGCCGCGATCGGCTTCGCCGTCGCCGCCCTCGTCGCCGCGGGTCTCCTCGCCGCTTACATTCCCGCGCGCCGCGCCATGCGCGTCGACCCCATGGTCGCCCTCCGCCACGAATGACGCGTTCGCCGGGAGCGCCAATCTCCCGATTGCCGCCTACTTGAAGCCCCGGACTTTCAGTCCGGGGAGGGCTCTGGGATACGTTCATGAAAAATCCCGAAGCTCAGTCCGCGATTACCTCCGTCGGATTCCATTCTTGAGATGGAACACGCACGCGGAATGAATTATTCTGTGTAATGTCGCTATGACATCGTCTGATTCTGAGCCGGGTACAGCGATCGCCCCGCCGATCGCCCGGGAGAGTCGCACAACATCGGGAGCCTCGACGCCGCGCTCGCGCAACGGCTACTCCAACGAAGCCGTCCTCCTCGCTTGCGTCGGCCTGATCCTCGTGCTCCTTGCCTTCACCGCCGTCATTTCGCGCCTCTACCACAAGGACGTTCACGTCCTCGCCGACCAGTGGTTCGCGAGCGGCGAAGCCGAGCTTGCCGCCGGCAACGCCCAGCGCGCGATTGTGGATTATCAGAACGCTCTGGTCTATTCCCCCGGCAATCCGATCTTTCAATTTCATCTGGCGCAGGCCCTTCTCGCGGCTGGAGGAGGCGAGAAAGCGCGTTCCTACCTGCTGAATCTCCTCTCCGAGTCTCCCGCCAGCGGCCAGATCAACCTCGAGCTCGCGCGCATCGCAGCTTCCGAAAAAGGCTCGGCCCAGGATGCCATTCGCTATTACAACGCCGCCATCTACGGCGTGTGGGACCAGGATCCGATCGTGATGCGCTGGAACGTTCGCCGCGAACTGTGCGGCTACCTTCTGGCTCACAATATGCGCAGCCAGGCTGAGCCCGAGATCATCGCCTTGGCGCAGGAAGTCCCGCCCGGCGACGCCCAGCGCCGCAAGGACGCCGGCGCCCTCCTGTTGCGCGTGGGGCTTTGGAACCGCGCGTTCGACGAGTACCACGCCGTCCTCATCACTCACAAGCATGACTCCGACGCGCTTCTCGGCGCAGCCACGGCGTCGTTTCAGTTGGGGCAATACACGCGGGCACTCTCGTTTCTGGACGCGCTTCCGCCGGAAAAGCAAGCCGATCCCGAGGTTTCATCCATGATGGAAACGGCCCGCGCGGTCGACGCGGAAAATCCCTACAATCTGGGCTTGTCTGCGGCGGAACGCGCGCGCCGCGCCGCAAAAGCGATCGAGTTGGCGACCTCCCGCGCCCAGCAGTGTATTGCGCGTACGGGACCGTTGAACCCCGACTCGGCGCCCACTCCGGTCCAGGAGTCTCTTGCCGCCATGCGCGCCATGGCCAGTAAGTGGAGCCGCCAAAATCTCGCGCGAAACCCTGCACTCATCGACGACGCCATGAAAGTGGTGTTTCAGCTCGAAAACGCCGCGCAGCAGCAGTGCGGCACTCCTGAGAGAACTGCCGATCGCGCTCTTCTTCTCATCGCGCAGTCTCGGTTCGGTGCTCAGCCATGAGTGAGTCCAACCCCGCGCCTGCAGCCTCCATCGCCGAACCGGTCCCGGTCGCGGCTCAGGCAAATGCGTTCTCGATCCGCCTTTTGCGCGACGCCGTTGGCCGATGGCTTGTTTCGCTCGGCGAGGATCGCCTCTTCCTGCTCCTCGCGGTCCTGATTGGCATCTTCTCCGGAATCGCCGTCGTTTGGTTCCGCATCGCGATCGAATTCACCAGCTTCTTCCTTCTCGGCTCTTCGCTGGCTCCCAGCATTCCGCGCGTTTTGATCGCGCCCACTCTCGCGGGCATTGGCGTTGCTCTCCTGGTTCTCCATGTTTTTCCCCAGGCCCGCGGCAGCGGCGTCAACCAAACCAAGTCCGCGATGTACGTTCTGAATGGCTACATTCCGTTTCGCACGGTCATCGGCAAGTTCATCGTCTGCGCGCTTGCCATCGGCAGCGGACAATCCCTTGGCCCCGAAGACCCGTCGCTGCAAATGGGTGCCGGCATCGCCTCGGCGATTGGCCGCAAGCTCCATCTTTCGCAGCGCAAGATTCGCCTGATCGCTCCCGTCGGCGCGGCCGCCGGGCTTGCGGCTGCGTTCAACGCTCCTATTTCCGCCGTGCTCTTCGTCATCGAGGAAGTCATCGGCACCTGGAGCGCCGGTGTTCTCGGCGCGATCGTGCTCGCCGCCGTCTCGAGCGTCGTCACCATGCGCTGGTTTCTCGGCAAGGAAGCGCTCTTCCGCGTTCCGCCGTTCCAGCTCGTCCGTCCCTGGGAGGTTCTCGCCTACGTCGTCCTCGGCGTCGTCGGAGGCCTCGCCTCGCTCGGCTTCCTCAAATGGCTGGCCTACGCCCGCCCGCGCATGCAGGCGCTCCCGAATTGGACGCACTATTTCCAGCCCGCCGCCGCCGGACTCCTCATCGGCGTTATTGGCATCCGGTTTCCCCAGGTGTTGGGCGCGGGTTACGCCGTCATCGATCAGGCGCTCCACGGCCAGTTCACCTGGAAGCTTCTTATCCTTCTCGCGGTCCTGAAGATTCTCGCCACCGGTGTTTCGTTTCTCAGCGGCACGCCCGGCGGAATGTTTGCTCCCTCGCTTTTCATTGGAGCGATGCTCGGCGGCGCCGTTGGCTCCATCGAGCAGCATTTTTTCCCCGCCCTCACCGGAACGATTGGCACTTTCGCGCTCGTTGGCATGGGCACCTTTTTCGCCGGATTCCTGCGCGTTCCCATCACCTCGGTTTTCATGGTCATCGAAGTTTCCGGAAACTACACCGCCATTGTGCCGGTGATGATCTCGAGCCTCGTGGCCTACCTGATTTCCCGCCACTATCAGAAGGTCCCGCTATTCGACATGCTCTCGCGCCAGGACGGCCTCGTGCTTCCTTCCATCGAGGAGCTCCGCGAGCAGGTCGCCTTGGTCGTTGAGGACGCCATGCGCCCGAACGCCGCCATCGTCGTCGTCCCCGGAGATCTCCTCACCGACATCGCGAATCGGATTTCAAAACTTGCGCTGGCTGCTTCTGAACGTGAGAAGGTTGCCGCCCCCGCGGCCGCGAGCTCGGAAGCGAGAGCCGAAGCCAAACCGGAAATCCCCGTGCTCTGTCGCGTCAAAGTCGGCGAGTGGCGCTTGCTCGACCGCGAACAGGTTCTCCGCCTCGCCGCCGAGTCCCCTCAAGCTCCCCCTGAAATTTCCGGCGACGCTCCCGAAATCTCCAATCTCAAATCCGGCATTCCCGGCGACGCCGCCACGCCCACCGCCGGCCAGCCCCTCACCGCCGCCGATCTCGACAGCAAGGGTCCGCTCCCGATGATCTTCCCTGACGAAGCGCTCGAAGAAGTCCTCCGCTGGACCGGCGACTGGCCCGTTCTCCCCGTCGTCAACCGCGCCGACCTCGGCAAGCTCGAAGGCGTCCTCACCCTCCCCGACATCCTCCGCGCCTTCCGCCACGCCGCCACCGAATAGCCCGCTTCGGCCGGTTTATGACCGTCGACCCGGCAGGCATGGCGGCTCAAGACTTGACAAATCCGCAGACCTGGAATCTGTATGCGTATGTGTTGAACAATCCGATAACCGGGAAGGACCCCACCGGATTGAACTGTGTATGGGATGACGGAAGCTATGATGCAGGCGATGACCCGCAAACGGGAAATCAAGCCGGCTGCGAGAGTCAGGGCGGAACATGGAATGCCCAGGTGACCGGCGATTGGAATCCAAATCCCGGCGCCGAATTAGCTCAGCAAGTGCAAGACATACAAAACGCGCTTGATGGTGACCCTAACGCAATTGTCTCTGCCACTTTGACACCAGTCGAGTCAGACCAGACGTGCTCGCTTTCCCGTGGCCAGCGAGTAAGCTTGGGCGTACAGGGCGTGGCAAATGGTATCCTAAGTGAACAAAAGCTGGTTCGCGGTTTGCTGGGGACGGTGGTTGGCGCAGGTTTCGGCCCCGAAACGTCAGGAGGGAGTGCTCCAATATTCCTCCTTGGGGCTTACGACCTGACAAACGGGACCGGCCAAATGCTAACGGCCGCGAGTCAGTTGGCTAAAGCGGCCTCGGGAAGATCTGGCCCCGAAACCAATCTCGAGAAGACTGCGACCCTTCTCTCGGCTCCGGTGACCACCCCCTATCAATTCCTCAGGCACGGGATAAGCAGCACGACCATGGCAAATGCGAAGCGCTACGGAGCAGTTGAGAATTTTTTCAACGTCGGAGCCGGTATATTCAGTTCCTCGGGGTTCTCGACTCTGATACAAAACACAGCCGATGGACTACTGAGTGTGATGGGAATTGCAAACGCCGGCAATTGTGCGCAACAATGATAGTGAAAATCTGAGAGACGAATTGTGACAAACAAGAATCTACTTTTGAAGAGTGTAGGAATCGTGGTGATGCTGGGCTCCTTCGCGCTACTGGTGCTAGGCGGTATTTATGGCATTCTGTCGCCTGGCGCGATGATGATTGGATGGGTTGCCTGGGTTGCAACTTTCACCTTGTTGGCCTTCGTACGGCAACTGACCGCAAAGAAGCACTTCGCATCGAGTATGGCTCCCGAAATTGTGATCGACGCTCGAACCCGGAGGCACATCCGGCGAAAAATTTGGATCAACAAAGTGTGGATAGGTCTCCTAGCAATGTGCCTTCCCCTGGGCATCGCGAAGGGCGCAACAGAACACTTATGGGGCCCACTCTCAGTCGGACTGGGGATAAATCTCGCGTTTATGTATTCTGCAGTCCGCCAGATTAGGCGACAGCGAGAGCGTCTCAATTCGACGCGCGGTTGAGTTTCAAATTCGACTCCGAGAGAAATTCTCCGTGGCTTTGTCCATGAAATGGACGTAACAGTCCTTGACCTGCTCCCGAAAATCCGCGCAGACGTATATATGAATATCGGCTGATTAGATGACGTTGTCGGCTCCTTCTCCCGAGTAAACTTGGCTGCTGGTAAGACGACCAAGGTCCGGTCTCGGGACCCCGGTGGGTGCTTGGTTGTCCTCTTAATCACCCCGAGACTACGTCGGGGCGGCCCTTGTAGATTCTCTCTTTCAACTCAAGCCGGTTTAGGGGCTTGAAGATCTGCCGTGCCAAGAGGTCCCTGGTAGAGGCGAGCGCTGGCGTCCCGCCGGCTCCCTTGCCTTTGCAAGGCTCCGTGCGACCGGCGCCGCCACGACTAGGCAGCTACTCCTGCGCCAACTCTCACGGTGGTATGATCGGCTTCGTCATGAGACTACTGTGCTTGGTCTGCGCGCTAGCCTTCTTCGCTTCGCAGGATACTGCATGGAAAACTCGCGTCGAGGTATTCTGGATTCCTTGGACCGTGGAAACGTATGCTCCGGTAACTCCTGAAAACATTGAGAAAGAGGCGCTAAAAATCATCCGCATCAGAGACGAAGAGCAGACCGATCACGTCCTTGGCCTCATTATGAAATCGGACCAAAAGGTCGACTCCAAGAGAATCAGAGTGAAAATCAAGACTGAATCCAAATTCTATAACTTTGACTCCGACGGAATAGGAGTCTCATCCATCGGAGAGGCCGTCAAAATCGACCTGAAGAAACTCAAGTCCGCGCTCTGCGAGTAGGGCGGGTGACTGCATCGGTGATTCCGGCGCTGGTTTTCGACGTTCGGGCTGCTGCACTCTTTGCCGGTTTTGCAAAGGGTGCGTCTTTCGCCTTTAGGGTGGGTGCCTCCGACCTTCAGTCGCGGGACCGGCCCCTTTTACCCTGACATCGGAAGGGCAGGCCCGCGGAGACATGTCGCAGAGAAGTCCAGACCTAAGCGGCTACCTGGGAGGTCTGAACGCTCGAGCCCCAACACTCTCCAGGAATCCGTTTCCGCAACTTCCATAGAGAGGCATCGCACAGTGAAGCGACACTGGAAGTGGCTTTTGGTGGTACTTGTGGCCGTCATGCTAGCCGCATTGGCGTACGCAATTCCTCAATTCCTCAGATTATCCCGTGAAGCGCGGGAGGTCGATCGAGCGTTTGCCGGATACGGCACGGCACTGGTTGGCCAGCGATACGCCGACGCCTACAGGTTCGGCGGTCACGAATTCGCCGATGCGCTGTCCTACGATCAGTTCGTGCAGCAGCAGCGCGAACTTGAACAGCACTTTGGCAGGTTGAAATCGGTTCAGTCCGTTGGCTACCACATCAGCGGAAAGGGCAACCCATATCTTTGGAGCGCTGTCATAGCCGCCGATTTCGTGTTTGAGAAGCGAACCGTCCGATTCGACGTGGCGCTCCAGAAAGAGAACGGCCAGTGGGTCCTCTACGGCTATAAGGAGGAATAGCGCGGGCCGCTGGCGCACCCCTGATTCTGGCTCTGGTTTAGCCGTTCAGGGTGGCCGGTGGGCGGGTGGCGTACCCTTCGGTGCTTTCCGACTTCGCAAGTAGATAGAAGGCACGACCGACCCATCCACACCACACCGTCCATTCCTCCACGCACAAGATCATCGGGGTGCCGCACCCCTTTGAAGTGTAAGGGTGCGCGCCTCCGCCTTGCGGGTGCGTCATCGCTCGCCCCTTCGAACGGTCGGCTTCTAGGGGGTCGGAGCTTCAGTTTACCCTGAGCTTCGAAGGGCTCCGACATATCGCGCCGTTCCGTCGGCGCGCCCCTTAGTCGAGCCCCCCGGCGCGAAGCCCACCCCTAGTTCGCAGGGTGGAAGGGCGGGGATTTATCCCCGCCGCAAGCAGCCCCCAACGCCCTTCTCGCCGCGCAGCGGTCACCTTAGTTGAGCCTCTTCCGCGCGCAGCGCTTCCCCTTTCTTGACACTGCTCCGAAGAGGGCACTCGCCCCCTTGCGCTGCCGTGCTGCTGGCAATACCTGCGCCCCGCGGACTTACGAGCCGTCATTCGAATTCTTGAGCAGCGGGACATGCCGTGGAAAGAAATACCCTCACAGATCAAAGTTCTTGTTGCGCCCTTCGAGTTGCCCCAACCTCACCACAACTTTATGCAGATTGCGCTCTCGTGTCCGGCAGGCTCCGCGACTACAGAAGTGCAGTCACAAGACGTGTGTCCCCTCATGCTCGAGGTCGAGAATTCCCTGCCTTCACCCAAAGCCCGAGATGCTTTCCGGTTCTATAAGGAGACGATAAACTGTCTCCGCACCCCAGCCGCAAAGCAATAGAAAATGGGCGGGTGGAACACCCTTTATGAACCGGGGGTCGCCTTTGAATTTTCGGGTGCCCGACTCTTCGCGGTTTTCGAAGGGTCGGCGCCCTTGGTTTACTCCCGTTGGTTCAATGAAGTTGTCGCCGTGCCGTCGGCGCGCCCCCTAGTCGAGCTTCTTCCCGCTTGCCCTGCTTGCCCCGAGCAGGGGCGAGGGGAACGGAGTGAAGGGCGCGCAGCGCTTCCCCTTTTCCCCGGCTCTCAACTGTTAACTGTCGACTGGCAACTCTTCGATCGTCTCTCCTCGTACCGCTAGTACTGGGTCTTGAAATCGTCCCTTAACTGTGATATAAGCAATCTACCCTTAATAATCAGAATAATTAATTGTGTGTGCGCCGGGTTTCAGGGTTTGTACTTGCCTGCCCCCGTGGGGGCAAACCCTGAGATGAAGACGTCTGCGCCCTGGGTGTGCCCAGGAGGATCGACGAGAGGAGGAACGATGAAGCGGGAGCCGTTGATACGGGGTTGGGTCGCGGGCCACGGGTCGCTGATCGCGGCCTTTCTAATATACAGTTGCGCGATTAGAAATCGGATGATTATTCACTTGACGAAAGACGGCGCGGGGGTGCATCTTGCTCCTGAAGCCGCAATTGTCAGTGCCGCGACCAACTCCTCGACGGCTTCCAGTGAGGGGCCGCATGACCATCATAGTAGGCATGTTGAGTAGAGATGGAATCGTTATGGGAGCCGACAGCGAGGAGAGCACAACCGATCTGAAAAAGAGTGTGCAAAAGTTGTTCCCGCTTAGGACTTCGGACGGAAGTTATTTAATAGCTGGAGGAGCGGGACCGGGCTACTTGGTCGATGCTATAACACAGGAGTTGTGGAAGGACTTTCTTCCCGCATCTTTTGAGAACATTCTCCAAATACAGCAAGAAATTGCTGACCGTGTCCATCGGTTTTATAAAGAACACGTCTTAGCATGGCCCACCATTCAAGAAAGAGAAGCGAACGATTTTTCTCTCTTACTTGGTGTATCTGTCCGTTCTGAAAAATCAGACAACTATGCGCATTATCTGTGGATTGTCGAAAAAGGGGTGTTGCGTCCCGCTGGCCCCAGTGCAGCCATAGGAATGGGTGCGATGTATGCGAACATTCTGATGGACAACTTACATGGATTCTATTCCGCTGCTAGTACTTCTCTAATTGCAATCGACACGATACGAAGGGTCAAGCGGGATACGCCATGGTGCGGGAAGGATACGAGTATTTGGTGCGTAAAAAATGGCAGATGGGTATCCATTCTTGATGACCGCATTGAGAGAGCCGAAAAGCTTCTCCAGAAATTTGAAGACGCTACAACTAGGCAATTCCTGGAGACTGTGATCTTCGACGGTCCGGGGGACCAAAGGGAGGAATTTGTGTCTCTGCGAAAAGACTTTCGGAAACTTATAAGCGAGTTCGGATGCTGAGGTTGACCACTGATGAACGTGGGGGCCTTTCGACCCCCACGGTTTCGTTTAGTTTTTCCAGTGAATTGCGGCTGCCACCAGCCGCCATAGGACACGGCCAGCCCCACATCTCCAATTCGGCGAGTGGTTCTGGCAGTGTTCTTCCGGCGGTAGTCTGTGGCCTTTGGTTGATACGGCTTCAAAGCCGCATGTGTCGCAGCGGTAGACTCCCGATGCGGGGGCTATCGTTCCAGGATGGAATACTTGATCGAATGTGTTTGAGTTGTTCTGTTGAAAATACTGCCCTTCTTTATAGCTTGGCAATTGTGTTTCTCCATGCCCGTCAGAAAAACCGAGCTAGACAGGTGACCACCCCTGACCTTGTGGCCACGGTTCCTGTTTTTCTCTTGACGGAGAGCGCCGAAGCACTTAGGATGGAGGAGTCAGATAGAAAATCTCCATCTCTGGGCCAAGAGAAGGGATTCAATTCCAAAACGCCCCACCGGCAAAGTGGGGCGTTTCCATATTACCACTCTTCGCTTTTCTTTCGTCTAGTAAATAATCTAAGCGGTCAGCTTCTCAAATGTGAGTACTGGTGCGGTAACCATGTGTCGCAGTGTGTCCAAGAACAGGTCGGATTTATCGCGGCGATTGAACCGGAATGTCATCTCCTCGCAGTAGGCTTGGAGATGCTTCGCGCTGACCTTGTGCCATGTGCCGACGATGCCGCGCTTCAAGAGCGAGAATGCGGATTCGACCGTGTTGGTGTAAACGTCGCCCTTCGCGTAGATGCGGAGTTTGTGTCGGATGGTCTTGTGCCGCCCATCTTTTCGGAGATGCTTTGCGGCGCTCCGGTAGGCGTTGAAGTCGTCGGTGAACAGGATGTCCACGTCCTCGCTGATATTCTCGCGGATGTAGTTTTCAAGGGTGCCGGACTTTACGTCCTTGGCATGGAAGAAGCGCAGATCGCCGCCGCGTTGCCGCAAGCCGATGACGATTTCCTTGTTGTCGAGTCTTGCGCCCTTGCCCTGCCACCAGTTCTTACCGCCGACATAGGTTTCGTCCATCTCGACCTTACCGGAGAGCATCGGCTTTTGGCTCTCGACCATCGCAGCGCGAATCCGATGGCAGAGATACCACGCGGTCTTGTAGCTTCCGAGTCCAAGCGTGCGTTGAATCTGGCACGCGCTCATGCCCTTCTTAGCTTCACAGAGAAGCAAGGTCGCCATGAACCACTTAGTCAGAGGGAGATGCGAATCGTTGAAGATGCTCCCGGCTGTTACCGTGAACTGGTAGTCACAGTCCTTGCAGTAGAACAGTTCTTTGTCGGTCTCAAGCTCGACGGCTGGCATCTTGCAGCGCGGACATTCAACGCCAGATGGCCATCGGAGGCGGCGCAGCAATTCGCGGCACCTGTCCTCGGTCGAGAAGCGCGTCATTACGTCTGCTAGGCTTATAGGCATCGGGAGGACTCCATTGGAAGATAAGCGCAAAGAGCTACACAAGGTTCCAACGAGGAAACTACTCGCTTCGATACGAAAAGACCTGAAACGCCAGTTACGGCCTGTCGCCGCATCCGGTAAGTCCAAGAAGAAGTGAGGCTTGCTTCCATGCCCAGAATCATAGGCCAAGAGCCTAGCTTTTGTCAAGTGAATAATCGTGAGAAATCGACCTAACTCGTTGAAAACAAAGGACCGGCACCATGTCTAATATACAGTTGCGAGGAAACCGGCCGGCGTCGAAGACCGAGCTTCCTTGCCTCTCTGCCGCCGCTGCTAATCCGCTTCTAATCTACCCACAGAAGATTAGAAATTGACCTAAGCCATTCCACATGAACAACATACAAATTTCTAACAGGATTATATACTTGACACCACTTCGCCATTCTGCTAGTCTTTCCTTGTGCTTGAGCGTTCCAAATCGCGGACGTGCTTCTTAATCAGCCGATGGCCCTTGCGGGTGAATAAGTGCCGCATGGCCTCGTCGGTGGTCATGTCCTTCGGGTGTTTCTTCTTCCTTTTGGGGTGAGTCATGGACGACATGAATATGAACCTCGCTGAGATGATTCAGGATTTTGCCGATGAATCCAAGTGCCGTGCTTACCTTGAATCGCTGCGTTGGCCGAACGGCGTGGCTTGCCCGCGATGCAAGGCCGAGAAAATCTACCGTTTGGAAAAGCGCGACCAGTTCTTGTGTGCCTCATGCGAATACCAATTCAGCGTCACCGTGGACACTATCTTCCACGATACTCACCTGCCTCTTGTGACGTGGTTTCTTGCGACGTTCCTTCTCTGCGAAGCGAAGAAGGGCATGAGTGCCTGCCAGATTCAACGATCGCTCGGAATCAAGACCTACAAGACCGCGTGGTACCTGTGCCACCGCATCCGGGCCGCTATGGTTGAAGCCAACAAGCCGAAACTCAACGGCGTGGTCGAAATGGACGAAACGTATGTCGGTGGTCGCGCCAGAGGAAAGCGCGGTCGCGGCGCGGCCAACAAAGAAGTAGTTATCGGAATCCGTCAGCGGCAAGGTGAGTTGCGTTTCTTCCATGCCGAAGACGTGCGATCTGGAACTCTTGAGCGATACATTCGAGAGAATATCAGTGACGACGTGGAAATCCTGATGACTGATGACCTCTCTCAATATCGCGGCGCAGCCCGACGGGCTGGACATGGTCAAAAGCATCGCAGAATCATGCACAAGCTCGGAATCTACGTGCAGGGCGACGTCCATACCAATACGGTCGAATCGGCCTTCTCTCTTTTGAAGCGCGGCGTGCTCGGAACGTGGCATAGAATCAGTGCGAAGCATCTCCAAGCCTACTGCAACGAAATGTGCTTCCGTTTCAACAATCGGAAGAATCCCTATCTTTTCCGCGATACGATTCTCAAGCTCATTGCTTCTCCGAATCTCGAATACAAGAAACTTACGAAAGAAGTGGCGGCTTGACCATAGGCAAAATATCTATGTATTGCATGTCGCCCTCCTCCGTGAACACGTTGTAAGTCAGTTCGCTGATACTTTGCCAGTACCTCCCATACATATCCCTGTACTGGGCTATGACCTTTATAGGGCCAACGCACAAATCGTTTTTAGGAAGAAAATCACTCATTCTCTTCACGCAACTTTCAAAGGTCATAATCATTGATGATGTGAGCTTCTCATCGCGTTTTTCAATCGAACAAGGCACCGATTGGGCTTGAGACTTCTCCACTATTCGCACAACTTCAAACCTTGCTTTCGTCGAGTTGGGAAATTCAATCTCTTGCACGCATACATCTAAGGCCGGGACATCGTTAAGAACCTTCAAGATAAGCTGTCCGCTATTGCGCCCTCGCATCGTCGAAACCGCACTTATCCAATCGCAAGTAACAATCACCTGGGGACGCTCCGCTTTCGCACGCTCGTCGCTTAATTCCTTTTCCATCTCTTGTTCCCGTTTCTTGATATGGGCAACGGCGTGAAAAAACATAACGATTACCGTTATTGAGAGCAAGACAATGAGTGAACCCTTCCAGCCGAGCCTAGAAGGTACGACCAAGGAATCCCATTTCTCTTTCCATCTTTCTGATCCCCATTTTTGAATGCAGAAATCCGCAGAGGCGTACAAACCAAAAATTGTTTCATACATCAGCGCCCACCATGTGCCAAATAGATGGCGAGCAAACGAAAAGTGGGTCGTTGGAGAGGTGTCGGACATGGTCGGATTGTACACCCGTACTGGCGTGAAGTATACAATCCTGATTTCTAATCTATCCGCCTCCCCGACCGCAAAATCGGTCGGCCGAGCCTCAAATCCCCGCGAGGAGGTGACCCATCTTTTCGCGCTTGGTGCGCAGGTAGGCCCGCGAGAGGCCGCTCGTCCGCGGCCGGCAGGGAACTCGCTCCACCACTCGTATCCCGGACCTCTCGAGCTGTTCCACCTTGTCCGGATTGTTCGACAGCAGCCGCACCGCCCGCAAACCCAGCGCCCTCAATGCCTCGGCGGCAAACTCATAGTCGCGCGAATCGGCCGCGAACCCGAGCTTGCGATTCGCCTCGACGGTATCGAGGCCCGCGTCCTGCAGCTCGTACGCCTTCACCTTGTTGATCAGGCCGATGCCCCGGCCCTCCTGAGGCAGGTACAGCACGAGGCCCGCCCGTTCCTTCGCGATCTTCCGCAGCGAAAATTCGAGTTGCGCGCGGCAATCGCACCGTTGGGAGGTAAACACGTCGCCCGTAAGGCATTGCGAATGAACGCGCACGAGAGGCGCCTTCGCGCGGCGCAGATCGCCGCGCACGATCGCTACCGCTTCGTCGGCAGGGCGGGCGCCCCGAACCGCGAAAATCTTGAACTTGCCGAACGACGTCGGCAATTCGGCCTGCGCCACCACGTGCGCCTTCGCATTTCGAATTCGCCGCTTCATGGGACCGAGCATTATAGCAGGCTGCTTCGGCCTCAGCCCTGTAACCAGTTTTGTTCGCATCGCTTTACATCCCCCGCGGCTTTGGCTAAGTTAACCCCAGAGGCGCCTTCGTCCGAAGCACCGAACATGGGCTCATTTTCCAGCCTCAAGGATTTCCTCCTCACGCTGCTGCTGAAAGTCTGCTGGGCGGCGGCGCTGGCGGCCCTGCTCGTGCGTTTCCGGTCCTTTCGCAAGCTGCTCTTCACCGAAAACCGTGACTCCGACCAGAAAGTGATGCTGCTGCTTTTCCTGACGCCGCCGCTCGCCCTCGGCATCATCCTTCGGATCGTCGGCGGATATCACTTCTTCGATTTGATGCTCGAAGGCTCGTTCCTGATGGGGCTGGTGGGAGGACGCATCGTCGGCCTGCTTGGCGGTTCGCTCATCAGCCTGCCGGCCTTCGGCATGCACGAATGGCTTTCGAGTCCCGTCGCCGCGCTCGTCGGTTTGCTCGCGGGCGTCGTGCGCGAAGCCATGCCCGAAAAAGAAGACATCTGGCATCTCGGCCCGTTCCTGTTCCTGAACGTCCCGCAGTGGCTGTGGAAGCTCATCCGTTACGGCAAAGGGAACTGGGCGATGCTTCCGTTCTTCGCCTGCGCGGCCTTCGAATCGGCCTGCATCCTTCTTGCGATCGCGGTGCGGGCGCATCCGGGCTGGCTGCTCGCCGACTATCCCGCGAACGGCTGGCTGGCGCTTGTGGTTGTGCTGACGTCCGTCATCTGCGTCGCCGTCCCCGTCAAGATCTGGAACAACACGCGCATCGAAATGAACCTCGAGCAGAACCAGCAGCTCCTGCTCAAGGCGCGCATGGACGCGCTGACCAGCCAGATCAATCCGCATTTCCTCTTCAACACGCTCAACACCGTCTCTTCGCTGATTCGCTTCGACCCGGACATGGCTCGCGGCGTGGTGCTGAAGCTCTCGAATATCTTGCGGCGCCTCCTGCGCAAGCACGAAACCTTCGTGCCGCTGCGCGAGGAGCTCGAATTCATCGACGACTACCTCAGCATCGAAGTGATTCGTTTCGGGCGCGACAAGCTGCAATTCTTCAAGGAAGTGAGCGAGGAAACGCTCGACGCGTTCGTTCCCAGCATGCTGCTGCAGCCGATGGTCGAGAATGCGATCAAGCACGGCCTCGCGCCGCGCCTCGAAGGCGGGCAGATCTTTGTCCGCGTGCGTTCGGTCGACGGCCGGCTCGCCATCGAAATCCAGGACAACGGAATCGGCATTTCGTCGGAGCGGCTGCGCGAAGTCTATGCGGGGGGAATCGGGATCAGCAACGTCATCGAGCGTTTGCAATTGCTGTACGGCGACCAGTTCAAGGTGGATATTCGCAGCCAGGAAGGGCAGGGCACCATCATTCACATCGAGATTCCAGAACTCG
This sequence comes from Candidatus Acidiferrum sp., assembly GCA_035517015.1. GTDB lineage: Bacteria > Acidobacteriota > Terriglobia > Acidiferrales > UBA7541 > Palsa-295. Next base: position 28,683 of record DATIZQ010000066.1, read on the forward strand.
CCTCCGTCGAACCCACCGCCGCATCCTGACTCGGCGCGAGCGCCGATCCGTCAAAAAGGCAGCGGAACGAGATCGGGTTCCGTGCGGCTCGCTTTCGCCTCGGGCGAAGCAATCTTCTCCCGGCTGTAATGCCGGAAGACGAGATTCTTGTCGCCGAGCGCCTCAACGACTTCATTCACAACGTAGACCGGCTCTCGCGTCGCGCAAAGTTCGCGGACGTGGGCGGCGATGGCGCGGAGCCAGAAATCCGTGATCGTTTCGTGATAGCCGCTCTTCCCGTGATACGCCACGAACCTGTGGAGGCCGGCGCGCATGCGCTCGCCCGCTTGTTCGCCGCCGAACTGGAGGCAGTACCACGCCGCAACAGCGACGTGCCGGGCGTGCACGAATTCCTCGCACCTGTATTCGCACGATTCAAATCGGCGAACCACGTCTTCGATTTCGGCTGCGGATCGATAGTGCGGCGATTCGGGCATCGTTTCCTCCATTCCAAAAAGAAAAACGCCCGGTCCGCGAAGCGGACACGGGCGTTCTGAATTGCTCTTCGGCTATGCTACGACAGAATGCCGTCGCCGTCTACACCGCATCCGCGTCACTCGTAGCGCAGCGCCTTCATCGGGTCGACTTTCGTGGCGCGCAGCGCGGGAATGTAGCTGGCCGCGAGCGCCACGGCCGCAAGCAGCACCGACACGCTCAGGAACGTGATCGGATCCGTTGGCCGCACGCCGAAGAGGAGCGTCGCCATCAGCCGCGTCAGTCCGAGCGCCGCCGCGACGCCCACGACCACGCCAATCGCCGTGAGCGTCAGGCCCTGCGTCATCACGAGCGTCAGCACGTTGCCGGGCTGCGCGCCGAGCGCCATGCGCAGGCCGAATTCCTTCGACCGCCGCGCCACGGAATAGGAAATCACTCCGTAGATTCCCACCGTCGCGATCACCAGCGCAACGCCCGAGAACAGCGTCAGCAGCAGCGTCAGGAAGCGCGGTTGCGATTCCGCTTCCGAAAGAACGGCGTCCATCGTTTGCACTTTGGCAAGCGGGATCGTGGGGTCGATGGCGTCGAGTTTGCCGCGCACTTCGGCAACCAGCGCCCGTGGATCTCCCCGGCCTCGCAGCACGAGGTACGAGTTCTGTACGCCGCTGCCCTGTGGCTGCGTGTAGGGCACGTACAATTCTGTTCCCGCCGGCTTATCGAGCCCCGCATTCTTCACGTCTTCGACCACACCGATGATCGTGCACCAGGGAGGTCCGAAACCGGGCTGGATGCGTTTGCCGATCGCGCTGTCATTCCTCCAGAACGTCCGCGCCATCGTCTGGTTGATGATCACAACGTCCGGCGCCCCTTTGCCGTCGCGCTCGTCGAACAAACGCCCTTCCATCAAGCGGATTCCCATGGTCTTGAAATAGTCCTTGCTGACGGTCTGATAGTAATCGACGTTCTGGATCGGCCCGTCCTTCACAGCCACGAAGTTCTCGATCTTCGTATCGTTCATGTTGGGTGGACGCATGGGCGGCAATCCAGACACGATCGCGGCAGACTCCACACCCGGCAAATGCGTGATCGCGTCGTCCATTGTGGTCCAGAAGGCGTCCCGCTGTTCGTTCTTGGGGTACGAGGCCCCCGGAAGATTGACGTTCATCGTGATCACGTTGTCAGGGTTCATGCCGGTACGCACTTGCTGCAGCTTCCAGAAGCCGCGGACCATCAGGCCGCAACCGATCAGCAGAACCAGGGCCATCGCCAGTTCGCCCATCACGAGCAAGCGCCTGAAATTCTGCGCACCCTCTGTGGCGGTCGTAGACCCGACGGTGTCCTTTAGCGAATTCTGCAAATCCTGGCGTCCCAGCGGGACGATGGGCGCAAGGCCAAACAGCACGCCCGTGAGAAACGTCGCGCCGATGGTGAACAGAAGAACGCGGCCGTCGATGCCGATTTCCGCCGCGCGCGGCAGGCTGCCAGCGTTCGTCAACTGAATAAGCCGCAAACCGCCGTAGGCGAGCGCCAGTCCGAACAGCGCGCCCACGGAAGAGAGCAGCAGTCCTTCGCGAATGAATTGCATGGCCAGCCGGCCGATTCCAGCCCCGAGCGCACTTCGGATCGCAATCTCGCGACGCCGGGCTTCGGCACGCGCCAGCAGCAGGTTCGCTACGTTGACGCAAGCAATCAGCAGCACGAAACCGACGGCAGCCAGGAGCATGATCAACGCCGGCCGAACGCTGCTCACCACTTCATCCTGCAGGCCATAGCTGACCAGCGTGTGCCCTTCGGGATCGAAGTAGTGCTCTTTCATCGACCCTTTGTGTGCTTCGCCCATCGCCGTTTCGTACGATTGGAGCTCTCCAGACGCCTGAGAAGCCGTCACTCCGGGCTTCAAGCGTCCCAGAAGATACAGGAAGTGACTGCTTCGGCCGCCCGGGTTTGCCGGATCGATCTGAAGGGGCGACCACACGTCGGCCGGCGGAGTCTCGCCGGGAGGAAACTGAAAGCCCTTCGGCATCACGCCGATAATCGTGGACCTCCGCCCATTCAGGAGAGTGTCGCGGCCAACGATGCCCGGGTCGCCGCCGTACACTGTCTTCCAGACGCCGTACGAGATGTCAACGACCCGAGACGCGCTCGGGTTGTCGTCCGCCGGCGTGATCAGCCGGCCCATCATTGGCGAGACACCCAGGGTCTCGAGCATTCCGCCGCTGACGAAGGAAGCGGTCACGCGGGCGGGCTGCGTCGTTCCGGCAATATTGGCGCCGGCGTTCACCCAGGCGTCGAGCGTTTGCCAGGACTTCAGGTCGCGCCGCAAGTCGATGAATTCCGGCGGCGAGGCCCAGAAGCGGTGCAGGCCGCCGTTGGGGAACTTTGGAAACTCAGTGTAGACGCGCACGAGCCGGTCGGGCTGCTTGTAAGCAAGAGGGCGGAGCAGCACGGCGTTCACAACGCTGAAAATCGCGGTGGTGGCACCAATGCCGAGCATCAGGCAGATGACGGCGGCGATCGTGAATCCGGGATTCTTCAGGAGCATGCGAATCGAGTGCCGCAGGTCCATCCAGAACGATTCCATCAGGCGCCTCCGCAGCAGAGAAGGTGTGCAGACCCCTACGATGCGTTTCATGCGGCAATTCGTGAGCCTTCACGTCCGTGCCGTAAGATGCTTATTGTCTATCGGATACGGACGGTTGGGTCTGATATGCGGCGTTCATCTGCTCGCTGGTGGGACAGCGAAGGCGCGGAATCGAACACAGGGTGCGCATGGTCGGTTGTGGCGGCGGGAGAAAGGGCTTGACAAATCACTCGCATTACTGTATTTTCAGTTCAGACTGAAATGACAGACCAAGAGAAAACCCGGCTATCTCCGGTGGAAGAGAAGTTCATCCTCCACTGGGGCGAAATGGGCACGCGGTGGGGCGTGAACCGGACGGTTGCCCAGGTCCACGCGCTGCTGTTTCTCTCGCCACGGCCGCTCTCGGCCGAGGAGATCGCCACGACTCTTTCCGTCGCCCGCTCCAACGTGAGCACGAGCCTCCGCGAACTGCAGGGCTGGGGCATCGTGCGCGTGGCCCCGGTTCTGGGAGACCGGAGGCAGCACTTCGAGTCCGTAAAGGACGTGTGGGAGCTCTTCCGCATCATCATCCAGGAACGGAAGAAGAGGGAAGTCGACCCCACGATCGAAGTGGTCCGCGGATGCCTGGCCGAAGCGACACAGGTCGGAGCTCCGGAAGCCTACACGCGGCAAAAGCTCGAAGAATTACTCGAGTTCATCTCGACGATGGACACGCTCTTCACCGAGTTTCAGCACTTGCCGCCTGCGGCGGCACGCGGCATCGTGAAGTTGCGCGGGAAGATTCGAAAACTGCTGCAAGGCTAGATTGTGAGGCCGGCATTGAGCCGGCTTTTTTGAGGGTTTATGATTTCAGTCTCTACAGAAACAACTGACGCAGCCGCCAAGCCGCTTCGCGGTTGGGTTCTCTACGACGGCGGCTGCGAGTTCTGCTGCCGCTCCGCCAGCCGCATGGAACCAATCCTCGCGCCTCGCGGCTTTGTCTTTCTCCCATTGCAAACGCCGTGGGTTCGCGCGTTCTTTCATCTCCCCGAAGACCAGCTTCTCGACGAGATGCGCGTGCTGCTGCGAAACGGCGAAGCACATGGCGGCGCCGACGCCATCATCGCTCTTGCAAGATACGTCTGGTGGGGTTGGCCGCTCGTTGCGCTCGCGCATCTTCCGGGAGTGCGTGCGGCGCTCCGCGCCGGGTATCGGCGCATTGCCGCCCGGCGCTATTGCATCAACGGCGCGTGCGCGGTGGCACATGAAACTGGCGACAGGGCTTACAACCAAGCGACAAGGAGCAAATCATGACAGCGGAATGGATCTTTCTCTGTGGATTGATACTCGTCGTCGGAGTGTCTTTGGCGGCTCTGAGGCACCTCCAAACCCCGCTGCTGAAGATTCTCACTGATTTATGCGGAACCGAAGATCGCGCCCGGTTCTGGCTGGCGTTTTCGAACGTGACGCTGCTGGGAATACCGACGATCTTCGCTTTGCACCAGCCAGCCGCCGCGCCTACTCCTCCCCTAGCGATATTCGACATCGCGGATCAGCTTCAAAGCGGATTGGCCGGCTTGATTCTGTCGGTCGTGATCCTGGGATTTGTGCTGAGCCACTTTATTTCGCACCGCAAACCGCAGGAGGACAAGCCATGACCACCCTTGAGGCTGTGAACGGCCGCGTCGTTGTGACCGGTGCGCTGGGGTACACGGGCAAGTACATCACGCGCCGGCTGCTTGCGATGGGGAAGCGCGTGCGCACGCTGACGGGCCATGCCGAGCGCCCAAATGAATTCGGCAGCCGAATCGAAATCGCGCCACTCGACTTCAACGATCCCGCGACGCTGGTCGCCAATCTTCGCGGTGCGGACTGCCTGTTCAACACCTACTGGGTGCGGTTCGATCATGGCCGGTCGACATTCGAGCGCGCCGTCGCGAACACACGCATGCTCTTTGCGGCAGCGAAGGACGCGGGCGTGCGAAAGATCGTCCACATAAGCATCACGAATCCTTCGCTCGACTCACGGCTTCCTTATTTTCGCGGCAAGGCGGAGCTGGAGCGCGCACTGCAGCGGTCGGGCCTTCACTACGCGATCCTCCGGCCGACCGTGGTCTTCGGCCGCGAAGACATTCTGATCAACAACATCGCCTGGCTGCTGAGACGGCTTCCGCTGTTTGCGGTTCCCGGCGACGGGGAATACCGCTTGCAGCCCGTGTTCGTGGAAGATGTCTCCGAGCTTGCAATTTGCGCAGCATGGGAGGAGGGCGACAGCATTCGCGATGCCGTCGGCCCTGAGATTTTCTCGTTCAACGAAATCGTCGGACTCATCGCGCAGGATGTCGGAAGCCGGGCTCGGCTGCTTCATGTTCCGCCGGCTGCTGCGCTGGCGCTGAGCAGAATCCTGGGCTGGCTGGTTCGCGACCGCATTTTGACTCGCGAGGAGATCGAAGGGCTGATGGCAGGCCTTCTTGTGTCCAGCGCGCCGCCGACCGGCCGGACACGGTTTTCCGAGTGGCTCGGCGCGAACGCCAAGGCGCTGGGCGCGTCGTACGCGTCGGAAATCGCGAGGCACTATGCGCATGGTTAGCGCTGCATCCGCGACGAGATTCACCGCCGGAGAAAAGGAGGATCCATGCAACGGCTGATTTTCCTGATCTGGGCTGCGGGCGCGGTTCACCTGGCCATCCTTGCGGCAAATGCGGTGCTGCCGGAGAAGTTGCAGTGCCGCGAGAACCTTACGCGTGTTTCGCCGATGATTCGCGATGTGTTCATCGTGCACTGGATTTACATCGCGGCGATTCTGGGGGTTTTTTCGGCGCTGTGCTTCCGGTTTGCGCCGGAACTGGCGGGTGCGACCCGGCTGGGACACTTCCTGAGCGCGACGATCGCCCTGTTCTGGCTGCCGCGAATTCCGATCCAGCTTTTCGTTTACGATCCCGAACTTCGACGCGCGCACCGTCTCGGTGACGTGGCGATGCTCCTGGCGATTTCATTTCTGGTGCTCGTTTTCGGAGTGGCGGCGCTGGGCGTGCCGCTCGGCTGAGAGGACGCGATGAAACGCAGCGCAATCATCGGTGCAGTCGTTTGGCTCGGCCTGCTAGCGGCTGCCATGACGCGCCGGCTCGAGCTCGAGTGGATTGACCTCCTCTTTCTCTTTGCGCCGCTCGTGATTGTGCCCCTCGGGCTTGAATTGACAGGCCGCGTCGAGCAGGGCGCCGGCGTTTCGGTGCCAGAGCGGCTGGCGCGGGTCGCGCAACTGCCCTGCGCGCTGCTTGTGGTTGTCTCATTCTGGTTTGGACGCGGAATCCTCGCCGCCTCGCTGGCGAGCGTGTGGCTCGCGTTTTGCGGACTCCTTGCCCTTGGCGGAGTCATTCGCCTCTACAACGGCGGCTTTCGTGGCTTCGATGCGGCATTTTCAGCCGCAGCGGCCCTTTATTTGCCGGTTGGCGCGGCGTGGCTGGTGGCCTCGCGCTTCGGCCTGACTCCTCTCGGATTCCAGGAGCCGATTGTCCTGTTGACCGCGGTGCATTTTCATTACGCCGGTTTCGCGGCACCGCTTCTTGCTCGTTCGTCGCGCCGTTCCTTGCTGGAACGGGAGAGGCAGGGGCCGGTCGCGATTCTGCTCAACGTTGTCGCGGCGGGCGTCCTGATCGGCCCTGGCCTGCTGGCAGCGGGATTCGTGATTGGGCCGCGCGTGAAACTTGCGGCTGCGCTGGTTCTTGCGGCGAGCGAGACCGGCCTGGCGCTCTCGTTCCTGTTGGCGCTGACGCGCGTGGCCTCCATGCGCGCAAAGGTGCTGATTGCGGTGGCCGCGGGTTCGGTTGCATTTGCGATGGTGCTTGCCGCGCTTTGGGCGATTGGCGAATATCCGCTGCAGCCGTTCGTTCATCTGGAGCAAATGGCGCGACTTCACGGCACCGCGAACGCGTTCGGGTTCACCTTCTGCGGTCTTCTTGGCTGGATTCAGGCGACGGGCTTCGTGCGCTCACGGAACGAAAGGAGTCAAACGTGAGAGTGGCAATCACGGGCGGCACCGGTTTTGTCGGACGGCACTTGGCAAAAGCTTTGGTGGCTCGCGGCCACGAAGTGATCTTGATTGCGCGAGGGCTTGATCGCCGCGATCCCTCTGCTTACGAGATCTCCAATACGCGCTTTTTCGCCGCCGACCTTTCGAGCGCAGACGAACTCGCGCGTGCTTTTGCCGCGTGCGGGGCCGTGGCGCATTGCGCGGGGATTAATCGCGAAATCGGCAAGCAGACCTACGCACGCATCCACATCCAAGGGACGCGGAACGTGGTAGAGGCGGCGCGGCGGGCGGGCGTGGGGAAAATCTCACTGCTCAGCTTCTTGCGCGCGCGCCCCGACTGCGGCTCCGGTTATCACGAATCGAAGTGGGCGGCGGAAGAAATCGTGCGCAATTCGAGGCTCGATTACACGATTTTCAAGGCAGGCGTCATTTACGGGCGCGGCGACCACATGCTCGATCACCTGAGTCATGCGTTGCACACATTTCCCGTGTTCGGGCTCGTGGGATTCGCGGACAAGCCGGTGCGCCCGCTGGCCGTGGAGGATCTCGCAGGCGTTCTCGCGGCCGCGCTAACGGAAGGGCGTCTTTCACGCCAGACGGTCGCGATCATGGGGCCGGAGCAGATGCCGCTCGGCGAAGCAGTGCGGCGCGTGGGCCGAATGATCGGGAAGCATCCGCTGTACGTTCCACTGCCGATCGCGATGCACCGGTTGCTGGCAAGACTGTTCGAGGCAACGATGAAGATTCCGCTCGTCTCGCTGGCGCAGGTGCGGATTCTCTCCGAAGGCATCGTCGAGCCGTGGCCACCCTACGAGAATCTGCCGGCCGATCTCACGCCCAAGACGCCGTTTAGCGACGAGCAGATTCGGCGGGGATTGCCCGAAGCGAAATCATTCGGCGCGGGAGATCTCCAATGCAGCGCTTGACAACGCCGAGGCCGCGAATCTATCCCTCACCTTGGTACTGCCACAGATAGACGGGGAGCGCGTCAAGATCGAAATACATCCGGTAGTAATAGAACGGCCCGACCGAATAGAAGGGACGAAACTTCGCCATCACCTTCTTGCCGTCCGGCGGCACATAACGGAAGACGGCGGGTCCCTCTTCGTCGCGCACAATGTACTTGTTGGTGTCGGCATCGTTGTCGGGAAGTCTGAACACCGGTTCGTGCACGCCGCCATCCTGTACCATCACGACAGGCCCGCGAACGAATGCGACGCGGCGCGGGTGCTGTTCGTCGACGGCCTGCAGACGCAGCGGCAACGGAATGCGAATCTCGACGCGGTCACCCGAAGTCCATGTCCGATTGATCACCGCCCATGTTCCCGGCGTGCATGTCACTGGGGACGCCGCGCCGTTCACTTTCAGAGAAACGCCGCGCGACCACTCCGGGATGCGAAAACTCAGCGGGAATTGCGCGGGGTGGGCCATCTCCAGCGTGAGCATTGACGTCTCATCTTCCGGATATCTCGTGTCCTGCGTGACCTTCACGCTGCCGTACTTGCTGTCCCAAGTCACGCTCGACGGGAGATAGAGGCTGACGTACAACCCGGAATCGTCCTTGTAATAGATCAGATCGTGGAACGTCGCAATGTCCTGGATGTACGTGCCGGAGCAACAGGTGTATGCGTTGTGAGTGAAGATCTTGACGCCGCCGGCAACGCGGTAGTCTGCATAGTAGAAATGCGTGCCGCGGCCGTTGATTTCGAGCGCCGCTCCGATCCCGTTGTAGAGCAGCCGCTCGGCCCAATCTCCGTACCGCGCCTCGCCCGTGAACTGGGTCAGGTAACGCGAGAGTTTGAATCCGGCCCACGATCCGCAGGGCGCTTCGAAATCATTCGGCTGAAATTCCAGCGCCTTGCCGAGACTTCCAGGCGGCATGAGGCGTTCTACCGGCCCGTAGCCCCCCGTCGCATAGCACTGCGTGTCCTGCATGAAATCGTAAGCATTCTTGATGATTCGCAGATAGATGGGGTCGCCGGTGACCGCATACGCCATCGCGGCGCTGCTGAACGTATTGACGTGGCTGTAGGCGTGCACGCCGGTCGCGTTTGCGGGCGACGATGTGTCGGCAAACTTGTTCCAGAAATCGTGGTACAGCCAGACGTCGCCGAATTCCTTGAACTTGGGATTCCCGGTCAGAACATATCCGCGATAGAGGTTCTCCGACAGCGTGTACCACTCGAGAGGTTTGCCTGAGTGCATCTCCCACGGATGAGGATTCGCCGCAGCCCGCGTTCGGTCGAGTGTCTTGCTCGCCCAATCCGTGCACCGCTCCAGCAAGTCGATCGCTTCGGGATACTCGGCGTACTCCTGCATATCGACCAGGCCGCAGACGAGCTTCTCGTAGGGATAATGGCGCATGCGACAGTTGCCATCCGGACCGACGGTCTTTGAGAATTCCGACGTGAGGTAGACAGCCTTGTCGCGAAGCTGCGAGTCGCCGGTGGCACAATAGATGCGCGACATCCCGCTGAGCCATTGGCCGAAGACGGTGGCGCTATCCTTCTCGCACCAGCCGCCAAGCGGACTTCCCGGGCAAGGTAGTCCGGCTTCCGAGCGGAACCCCTGAAGAATGTCGTCGTTCGAGACGTTGAGGTAAAAGTCGCGCCCACGCTGAAATTGGCCGCTCCAGCGGCTTTCGGCCAAGCGAACGCCGTCGTAATTGAACGCGCGCAGTTTGTAGCGAGAGTCGACGGCGGATGTAGGCGGCTGGTGGGCAAAGGCGTGCGAGCCGAGTTCGGAGAGAACGCCGGTGGCGGCAACGGCCTTCAGAAAATCCCTACGAAGGATATTGGGCATGAGAGCTCCTGCAATTTGTATACAATATGCAAGCCAGACGGAGTCTATGCCCCGCGACCGGCACTGTCAATGCTGGCCCGTCGTTTGAGCTCAGCGTAGAATGGCGCGTCGGTCCTTGTTCGGTCCGGTCAAGCGAATCAGGCGAAATGGCAAACAAATCCGAAAACAGCGGCGCGCGCGACGCGATCATTCTTGCCGTCCTCGTCGTTCTCGTAGCGGGGTACTGTGTCGCGTTCGGCCTGCAGACTCTCGTTTGGGGAGAGACGCATCATTGGACACGATCCAACCCATGGATTGCCGACGTGCCAGCGGCTCTGCCGTCGGGGACACCCGGCACCTGCAAGGCCCAGGTCCGGGCGTTCAATTACCAGTTCAACGTGCCGTGGCCCGGCAAGGTGCAGACCCGCGGGACGCTGACCTACTCGGAGTTCCGGTTCGAGTCCGGCCAGGTGGCAATTCTCTTCGATCCGGAAGCGCAATCGGACACTCTGCGCGAACTGAAGTCCACGAGTCCGCTCGAATACCAGCAATTTCAGAATGTGTTTGTGGGCGAGTCGTTCGACACGAACTATGCCCTCTATCAAGCCGTGTACGGCGCTTCGCCGAACGCGACGTCAGCGTTCATGGGCACTCGCGACGCGATTCGCATGAACCAGCTTCTGCTTTGGAAGATTTCGTTCGGACTCGATGGCGCGCCGGGGATCTATTCGATTGCTTTTGGCGGAAACCGCGGATTTCAGTTCGGCGATCCGTCGACGGGGCGGCCGGTCGCGCTGCGCGTCTTTGACGGCAGCGACAATCAGCTTCGCTTGATTTTTCTGGCGACGGCCGGTTCGAACGCGAAGATCGAGCAGGGCGACATCGATTGCGGGGTGGAATCGCTGGGACCGGTGCCGGTGAGCGAGCGATAGCCGCGGGTCGGCGTGGGGACGCGGTGATGGACTCCACGAAACAACTGGGGATCGGCGTTTCCATCGGCGTGGTTGCTGTTCTCGCACTCGTGTTGGTATGGTTCTTCCTGATTCCTGTTTTGAACTGGCGAAAGGCTCAGCAGATGGGCAAGTCCAACCCCCGTCTGTTGCTTGTGCCCCAGCCGCTGCGCGACCAGACGGTATCCCGGGTCCCAGGCACGAAGCTGGCGGAGTTCGGATATGAATTCGAAGTTCCGTGGCCGGAGCCCGAGACGGCGATTAGGAAGGAGTGGTTGGCAGACTATCTCTTTCCAGGCGGACGAGGGCTGGTGTTCGAAAATCCGGCTGAACAGCACGGCTTGATAGCCGCTATGAAAGAGGCAACTGCGGGAACACAAGCCAAAGCCGTCTCGCTCCTTGGCGCGCGATCAGAGTACGACCTTTTGAACGCTGAATTGAACATTACGCCCGATCAGGTCAGCCCACTTTTTTGGACAAAAGGCGGCAAGTATGGAGGGACCCTACTGAACTTAAAGGCGGCTCTTTGCAGTCCGCCGGCCTATCCGTGGTTTGGTGTCTTCTCCTTTCAGTCGAACGGGCTGCGCGGTTTTCAATTCGGCGATCCGTCTCGAGACCATCTAGTTTCGCTCGACTTTTTCGACGCGGACGATCGAGAGTTTCGGTTCTTTCTGTCTATGCGAAAGGATTCGAGCATGCGATTTGCCCAGCCTGAGCTCAACCGAATCATTCAGACCATTCGCCCGACTTCCGCTCCATCAACCAATTAGGCATCGCTGAGAAGTGTCAGCTATGCGCGAGCGGACGCGCCGGTGGAGTTCAGGACTTTCTGGTAGTAAGCCTCGTACTGCGGAATCACGTCATTCGAGCAATAGCGGCGGCGCGCGTCGATGCGGGCCTGCTGGCCCATGGCGCGGCCGCGATCGGGGCGCGTGAGAATCTCGAGCGCGTATCTTGCGGCGGTTTCAACGTCGCGCGGCGGCACGAGATAGCCGTCCACTCCGTGGGTAACGACTTCGGGCAGGCCGCCGACGTTCGACGCGATGACCGGCACTTCGCAGGCCATCGCTTCGAGAGCCGCGAGCCCGAACGATTCCAGATCGCTCGGGAGCAAGAACAGGTCCGCCAAGCCGAGCTTTTCCTGCACGCGATCCTGTTTCCCCAGAAAGAGCACATCCTTCTGCAGCTTCTTCTTCCGCACGAGATATTCCGCGGCGCCTCGGTCCGGGCCGTCGCCCATCATGATGAGTTTTGCAGGAATCTTCTCGCGGACGAGGGCAAAGATTTCCACAGCGTCGGTGATGCGCTTCACGGGGCGAAAATTGGAGAGGTGCATCAGGATTGGCTCGCCCTCCGGCGCCCATTTCGCGCGCAGGGCGGAATCATCGCTGCGCTTGTAGAGGTCGCAGTTGACGAAGTTCGGAATCACTTCGATGGCCCGCTTGATATCGAATTCCTTCAAGGTATGTTCCCGCAAGTACTTCGAAATCGCCGTGACGCCGTCGCTCTGTTCGATTGAAAATCGCGTGATCGGCAGATAGCTCCGGTCGTTCCCGACCAACGTGATGTCCGTTCCATGCAACGTGGTGATGAAGGGCAATTTCCGCGGCGCCGCCATCAGGCGGGCCAGCAGAGCGCTGACCGAGTGGGGGATCGCGTAATGCACGTGCAGCAGATCGAGCTTTGCGTCCTCCGCCACTTCGACCATCTTCGTCGCCAGCGCCAGCGTGTAGGGCGGGTGATCGAACAGCGGGTACGTGGTGACCTCGACCTCGTGAAAGTAGATCCGCTCCATCGCGCCGCTGAGGCGGATGGGCATGGCGTAGCTGATGAAATGGATTTCGTGGCCGCGCGCCGCCAGCTCGATTCCAAGCTCGGTGGCGACCACGCCCGATCCGCCGTACGTCGGGTAGCAGGTGATGCCGATTTTCATGAGGCCCCCGTGAGTCTATCCTTCCAAACCAGAATCGGGCGAACAAAACGGGACGATTAGCTTTCCCCTGATGTGCGCGCCCCCTCGCTTGCGCTCCGGCGATTTCGGGTGCTAGATTCGCGCTTCGTCATTAGACGAGCCAGGGGGCCCATAAGGTGCCGAGACTTTCGGGGAAAGTGGCTTTCATCACGGGGGGCGGAACTGGGATTGGCCGGGCGTGCGCGATGCTCTTCGCGCAGGAAGGCGCGCAGGTGGTCGTAACGGGGCGCCGCAACGAGCCGCTCCGAGCTACAGTACACGAGATTGAAGAATCGGGCGGGCAGGCGTTGGCGATCGCCTGCGATGTGACGCAGCGCGAGTCCGTGGAATCCGCGCTTTCCGGGGCAGTGGAGTATTTCGGGGCGCTCAATGTGATCGTCAACAATGCGGGAGCCGTGGTCGTGGCTGATGCCGACCACACATCCGACGGGGATTGGCATCGGGTGATCGAGGCGAACCTGACGGGGGCGTTCCTGGTGTCGCGCGCGGCGTTGCCGATCCTACGCAAGGCGGGAGGCGGCTCGATCATCAACATCGGCTCGATCCTCGGACTGGTCGCTCGCAAGCAACGAGCTGCATACTGCGCGTCGAAGGCGGGCGTCACAGGCTTGACCAAAGCGATGGCGCTCGATCACGCGCACGAGAATATTCGAGTCAATTGTATCTGTCCCACCATTGTCGAAACCGAATTGGGAAACGAGTCGATACTGCAGATGCCCGATCCTGAGGCCGAGCGCCGCAGACGCGCGGCGGAGATTCCCATCGGACGCATCGGCCAGCCGCGGGACGTCGCGCAAATGGCTGTCTATCTTGCGTCCGACGAATCCTCGTGGGTCACGGGCGCTGCGTTCCCGCTCGACGGTGGTTTGACGGCGTATTGACATGACGCGCTCTCGCAAAGCGGTCGAACACCTTGCCGCCGACGAACTGCGCGAGCGGCTTAAAGCAAGCAGCACCGCGAAGCAATTCGGCTTCGAGCTGGGCGAGGCCGAGCCCGGCCGCGTCATCCTGCAGATGCGGGTCCAGGAGCGCCACAAGCAGGTTCACGGAGTGGTGCACGGCGGCGTGATCGCCGCTCTGGCAGACACGGCAGGAGGCCTCGCAACCTACATGGCGTGCCCGCGCGGGACGCGCGTCGCGACCATCGAAATGAAGATCAATTACCTCGAAGCAGTGGAGGGCGGAATCGTCCACGCGGAGGCTCAAGTCGTGCGGATGGGCGCGCACATTGCGGTGGTGGACTGCGACGTAAGAGATGGGGATGGCCGCCTGGTCGGAAAAGCCCTGATGACCTTCTTCGTGGGGCCCTTCCTCAAGCGTGCGAAGAAGGGCCAACGCTAAATCGTTTCAGTGCGTAGTCTCGCGGATTATTGGCCGTTCGTGCCGCCCTGTGCGGCTTCCTCGCCGTCTTTGTACATGTACTTGATCGAGTGCTTGTAGACGAGCAGGTTCGGGCTGCCGTAACGCGTAAGCTTGATGCAATCGCGGTCGTACCACTCGACCGTGCCGCGAAGCACCTCGCCGTCGTTGAGCACCACGGCCACAGGGGTTCGCGACTGCATCTGCTTCACGAAGTAGAAATTCTCCGCGTGCGTTTGCTCCGGCGGCGCCGGCTTCTTCCGGGGCGCAGGTCCCGGCTGTGGGCCGGACTGAGCCGGCCTCGGTACATATGTCTCTTTGACCTCGGTAAGAGGCGGGCGAAATAATCTGCGGTTCACCATGAGTGCTCCTTCGGAATTTCCCACCAGGATGCTACTTCTTATGACTGTCCGAGAGGTCCTTCGGTTGCAAAATCTTTCGCAAAAAGTTGGAGGATGCTCTTCCTCAACGAACCTCGAGCGAAACAAGCAGCGCATCCAGGCCCAACTGCCGCCCTACGTTGCGCCGCAAACGGCTCCCCAGCCTGTCCAAGCCCTGCGTCGCCCGCTGCACCCACTCCACACTGACCTTCTTGCTGAGCGATTCAAGTTCCCCGCGCAGGTCGGGATTACGAGGAAGACTGCTCTTCGGGCTCTGAGAAAGTTCGAGCAGGTCTGTGACCAGACTATAAAACAGCTCCAGGATATTTTCAAACGATTCCTTCTCTTGCTTCGCCAGTTGCGCCGTTGCAGAAAAGATCTCGCCGTGCTTTTGACCGGTCAGTGCCTGCTCGAGCAGTTGCAGCACGCCCCGTCGCAAGCGGGCTGATTCCTTCAGATCGATCGAAAGTGCCAGGCCGGGACTGCCGTCAGAGAGTTGTGCCGCCAGCTTTCGCTCGGCCGGCTTCAGTTTCACGCGCTCGCTCAAGAACTCCTCGATCTGCGCGCTCGGAACTGGTGCAAAGTGAAACTGGAGGCACCTGGACCGGATGGTCGGCAGCAGGGAATCGGGAGTTGGCGCCAGCAGTATGAGCGTCGCGGACTCAGGGGGCTCCTCGAGGATCTTCAGAAACAGATCGGCATCGTTCCAGCGCATGGTATCGGCACCATCGAGGATGAAGACGCGCTGCCGTCCTTGTGGCTTAAAGTAGGCGGCGCGCTGGACCGCGCGCAACTGCCCCACGCGAATCATCGGCCGGGCCACTGGGGTCCGCAGGCGTACCGGATCGGGAACGAGCAGCCATACATCGGGATGGGTCTCGACAATCAGCGGCATCCGCTCGACCGTCGCGACATCCGCGCTCTCGCCGCGCTCGGCAAGCCCGCTTTCGATGAGGGGCCCGGGATTCGCAAGTCGCGCGATTCGCATGCACGGAGGGCACTCGCCGCAAAAGTCGTCCTTCAGGCGCTCGCAATTCGCGGCCTGGGCGAACATGCGCGCCAGGGTAAACTTGCCGATTCCGCGCGGGCCCGTGAACAGCACCGCGCTGGGCACGCGTTCGCGGCGAAGCATCCCGCGAAGGGCGCTGACGACGCGCTCATTGCCCAAGAATTCGTCGAATCCCATTTGCTATCCCTTGGCACGGAACGCGAGAAACGCGCGCGCCTCAATCGTTCCGAGAATCTCCTGGTGAATCGAGTCGGGCGACCGCAGCGCGCCTGCCTCCGCGTCGAAACACTCAATCTTCACCCAGTTCGGCTGGCGGGAGAGCTGGTCGTAAACCTCAGACGCTGCGTCGAGGTGGGCGAGATTTGCTTCCTGCAAGTCGCGGCGCAACCTCGTATATTCCCGGGCGCCCTTCTGTCCCACAAGGCGCTGAGCCTCCACCGGGGGAAGACGAAGATACAGAACCAAGTCCTCAGCCGGCAGCGCGTAGATCTCATATTCGAGCTGTTTCAGCCAGGTCAAGAATTCGCTGCGCCTCTCGCGGTCCACGCGCGCTCCCTGGTGAGCTAGGTTCGACCCGATGTAACGATCGGCAATCACGATTTGCCCGGACGCGAGCGCCGCTTCCAGCTCCGGCCTCGATTCCAAGCGGTCTCCGGCGTAGAGCAAGGCGGAGAAGTGCGGGTCGACTGCTTCGAGTGGACCGAAGTCGCCATTGAGGAATTTCGCGACCATTTTGCCGAAGAAGCCATCGTAGCGCGGGAAGCTGATCTGCGTGAACGAAACGCCTCGCGCGGTGAGGGCGCGCGCGAGCATCTCCATCTGCGTTCGTTTCCCGGAGCCGTCGATTCCTTCGAGTACGATAAATTTTCCGCGGGGAGGCATCGCGTGAACCCCAGTCTAACACACGGCGCGTGCTAGAATCGCGCGGATGCTTGACTCACGTCAAATCGCGGCGAATGTCGACCGAATCCGCGAACGAATCAGGCGCGCTGCCGGTCGTGCCGGACGCCGTGCGGAAGACATCACACTCGTGGCTGTCTCGAAGACATTTCCTGCCGAGGCGATTCGGGCTGGATACCGGGCCGGCCTGCGCCATTTCGGTGAGAATCGTGTGCAAGAGTGGGAGTCAAAGCAACCGCTCGTCGCCGATCTCGATGCAACCTGGCATCTCATCGGCCATTTGCAAAGCAACAAGGTGCGCCGCGCCGCCTACCTGTTTCGCCGCATCGACTCCGTCGACGACCTTGCCTTGGCAAAAAAGCTCGATGCCGCCGCAGCGGCCGAGGGCAAAAATCTGCCGATTCTCATCGAAGTGCACCTGGGCGATGAGTCCACCAAGAGTGGCGTCAGCGAAAAGGATTTTCCGGCGCTGGCCGAAGGCGTTGCGCCCTTCGCACATCTCGATCTCGTTGGCCTGATGACGATTCCGCCGTTCTCCGATGATCCAGAGAGCGCGCGCCCGTTTTTCCGCAACCTGCGCGAGCTGCGGGACGACGCCGTCCGGCGGATCGGTCGCGGCTTGCCCGTTCTCTCGACGGGCATGAGCCACGACTTCGAAGTGGCCATCGAGGAAGGTGCAACGGAGATACGGCTTGGCACCGCGATCTTCGGCGAACGTGAGCCGAAGCTTCCGGCGAGTGCGGTGTAGCTGAACGATCCCGCGCCAAGGGAAGGCCACTCCCGTGATCGAAATCGCAGAACGCAACGGTGCCGTAACCTTCGCGGTGCGCGTCGTGCCGCGCGCGAGCCGCGATGCGATCGAAGGCGAGCACGGCGGCGCGTTGAAGGTGAGACTTACGGCTCCGCCGATCGAAGATCGCGCGAACGAAGCCTTGCGCCGCTTTCTGGCTGAGCGTTTGAACGTGCCCGTTGTGGCTGTTAGAATCGTCGCTGGCGAGAAGAGCTGCACGAAACGCCTTGCGATCGCAGGCGTCTCGGTTCAGCAGATCGCAGCTCTTTGCTCTCCGCCATCGAAAGCGAACAGGTGACCCATGCCCGATATACAAGCCATCCAAGCGGAACTCCGCGCCAGCAAGATTGACGGCTGGCTCTTTTACGATCATCACCATCGCGATCCCATCGCCGGCCGTGTGCTAGGCCTCGGGACGAAGGGGCTCTCCACGCGCCGATGGTTCTACTTCATCCCGGCGAAGGGCGAGCCTCGCAAGCTGGTCCATCGGATCGAACAGGGTGCGCTTGACACCCTTGCGGGAAAGAAGCTGGTTTACGCCGGATGGGAGGAGCTGCACAAGCTGCTCGTGAAGCTGCTTGCGGGCAGCAAGAAAATCGCCATGCAGTATTCGCCTGACAACAATATTCCCTACATCGGGCTGGTTGATGCGGGGACGATCGAGCTCATCCGGAAACTCAAGAAGAAGGTGGTCAGCTCCGCCGACCTGGTGCAGAAATTCGAGGCGAGCTGGACGCCCGAGCAGCTCGAGTCGCATTTGGCCGCGGGAAGGGTTGTCGACCGCGTCACGCGCGACGCCTTCCGGCGCGCCGCCGAGTTCGTTCGCGAGGGCAAGCCGCTCTCGGAGTACGAACTACAGCAGTGGATGGCCGACCAGTTTCGCGCGAGCGATCTGGTCCCCGAGCCGCCCATCGTTGCCGTGCAGCCGAACAACGGCAATCCTCACTACGAGCCGACCGCTGCGGGCGCGCGGCCGATTCGGGCCGGGGACTTGCTCCTGCTCGACGTGTTCACGAAATCCAATCGTCCGGGTAGCGTTTATTACGACATCACCTGGATGGGCTATCTAGGCGACCGCGTACCCGACTCGTACGCCAAGATTTTTCGCATCGTCCGGCAGGCCCGCGACAACGCCGTCGCGTTCATCAAGGAATCATTCGCGAAGGGCCGCGAAATTCACGGCTGGGAGGTCGACCGCGTCACACGCGAAACGATTCGCAAGGCGGGCTACGGAAAATATTTCGTGCACCGCACGGGTCACAGCATCGGCCAGGAAGTCCACGGCAACGGCGCGAACATGGACGGCCTCGAGACGCGCGACGACCGCAAGATTGTGCCGCGCACCTGCTTTTCGATCGAGCCGGGGATTTATCTCCCCGAGTTCGGCGTCCGCAGCGAAGTGAACGTCTACGTCGGCGAAGATGGGCCGCGCGTCACGGGCGCCATCCAGGAAGAAATTCTTCCTTTGCTCGCCTGAGCGGCAATGAACGACACGACAGCGACGCCCAATGAGGGCTCCGCGCCTCCTGCGAAGCACACTGTTCTCATGCACACGATTGCGCCGGCAATCGCGGTGGTGGCGTGGTTCGTCCCCGGACTGGGACACTTGTTGTTGCGCCGGTGGCCTCGAGCGTTGGCGTTCTTCGTGGCGGTAGGCGGACTGGCCGTGAGCGGCTATCTGATGCGCGGAAACGTTTTTGCGCCGCGCTCGCCTGACCCGTTCGGCACGCTCGGGTTCATTGCGGACGCGTGTTCCGGCGTCTTCTATCTCCTCGCGCGGGTTTTCGAGGCCGCCGGCCCGAACGTGTCGCGCGCGATCGGCGACTACGGCACGCGATTCATTGCGGCTGCGGGGGTCGTCAACCTGCTGGGGATTTGCGATGCGTACGAGATTGCGAGTGGGCGGCGGCGTTAGGTGAGCCTCATCCTGGTGAGTCACTTTGGCGTCCTGCTCATGTTCGCGCTGTTTGTTTCCCTCGCGCTCGGATTCCTGGCTCGCCGCACGTTCGCGCGGCGCGTCTGTTATGTGTTGTGGTCCTTCGCGCTGTTCGTCCTCGTGAGCATCGCCATCGCCTGGCTCATGTATCCCTTCTCGCGCTAGCTCGCGCTGTGCGCATTCTGTATTTAGCTACGCGCGTTTGACGCGTTTTCGCGGCAATGCTACATTCGATTCACACGCCGAGGTAGCTCAGTTGGTAGAGCAGCCGATTCGTAATCGGCAGGTCGCGAGTTCAAGTCTCGCCCTCGGCTCCAGCATTTTTCAATGCCGCGCCGCTTTCCCGGTGCGACGACTCCATCCCTTTGAATTGCCTCGGCGGAAAGTTTGACGGACGTTCAGTCTGCGTTACGCGGTCATATCCAGAACCGAACCAGGTCGGGCTTGATCGCGGACATCTCTTCAAACGCGTCTTCCCTCGGCATCGCGCAGCTCGCGTTCGATCGCGGGCACCAGACGCCTCAGATTCCCCTTGATTAGGCAATCTTGTGCGCCGGATCGCAAGGCGGCGACGGCCGTCTCCTCGCCCAGTGTCCCCGAAACGTAGAAGAATGGAACCTCGGAGTTCTTCGCGCGGAGGATCTTCAACGCCTCGGCTCCCGAGAAGCCCGGCATCCAGTAATCGGAGATGACGATGTCCCATTCGCTTGCTTCCAGCACCGCGTTCAGGGCCCGTGCGCTGCCCACTCGCAAATGGCTCACGTCGAATCCGCCGCGCCCCAACTCGCGAACGATCAGGGCGGCGTCGTCTTCCGAGTCCTCGACGATCAACGTCCGAAGCGGAATCGCCATTTACGCTCTCCGGGAGGTCGGTGCCGTTTGGTTCAGGATGAGCCAGTACAGGCCCAGCTGCCTGACAGCCTCGATGAAATTCCCGAATTCAACCGGCTTGCGGACGTAGCTGTTCGCTCCTAGGCCGTAGCCGTTGACCCGATCCTGTTCCTCATTCGACGACGTCAGAATCACGACGGGCAGCAGCTTCGTCCGGTCGTCCGTGCGCATCCGTCGAAGAACTTCGAAGCCGTCGACCTTCGGAAGCTTCAAATCGAGCAGGATTACTTGCGGCATGGTCCGCGTATTGCGGTCCTTGTATGTGCCGGTGCCAAACAGGTAGTCCAGAGCCTCGGCGCCATCGCGCGCAACGACGACTTCGTTCGTGATGTTGTTCCTCTTCAACGCCCGCAATGTAAGCGCTTCATCATCCGGATTGTCTTCGACCAGTAGGATCACGGCTTCCTCCATCGATTCCTCCGAGCTTCTTTGCTCAAAGTGAAAAATGGAGCAGCCGAGTTGAAACCGGCGCCCTCGTCCTTCACGAAGTAGCCGAAGCTTCCATTGTGTTGCACCTTGCCGAACTCGATTCGCGCCCGGGGATGTTTCGACGCGTATTTCCGGGCGTTTCCAAGAAGATTGTCCATCACGACGCGCAAGAGGCTCGAATCTCAGCCAGCGAGCGGAAATGCGCCCAAGGGCGCGCAGGTCCGGGCGATTCCAGTCCGATAGTATTTGGAAGGGGATGTTGCACGTCTATCGTAAGCGACGGAGTTACGATGTCAACATGCTCGCGGATTCGGTTTACTCAATTAGACAAGGCGACGTCGTTCGTACGAGCGATGGAACGTACTTGATGCGGAGAACTGAGTGGGCAGAAACAGAAGGCCCGCTTTGCAGCGGGCCTTCGCAGGGAGAAAGCCCCACGGCCAATGCGCGGATGGCCGAAGAACCCTTTCCTCGAGGGCAGTCTAGTAGAGGCCTTGAAATCAGTCAAGTACGAAACCCCAGTTTTTAGCGGTCCCGTAACTCCTTATTTAACAACAGGATATGAGGAATGACACAAAATGTCGCCAGTTTTCCACTGTCCAGTACTACGACCCGCCCGGTCCGAGGCCGTAGAAGTCCTCTGCATTGATAGGTTTACTCGAGAGCCCCAATTGGAGGATTTGCAGCTGATCGCTGCGATCAAAGACCTTATTGGGAAGCGTGCGCTTTACGACGAGCCGGACACCGCCGAACGCCAAACCGGCAATCAGCGCGAACAGGCAGATGATTCCGGTCCCGACAATGGTTCCAACAATCATGGCGCCGATGCTCGGTTCGGTGAGTGCGAAGGTAGGCTCATTCCACGTGAGTTCCGTATCAGAATGAATCTGACTCAGGAGCACATCTGCCTCGGCTTGCGACTTCGCTCCAGCGACAAACGCGATGAGAGTCAGCGATCGCTTGGCATACAGCGGAGTCGAATTGGCGTCATGCTTCGAATCGTTCACGTCAAATTGCTGCTGCAACTGCGCGAGCTTCTTCGCGGCGAATTGCGGCGTGGGATAGTCGGCAATCAAGAGAGTTACGTCGCGACCGTCGAGCCGATAGTGCGCCAGCTCAGCCTCCGCGCCTTCGGAGAACCCGAGCGAACTGCCCACCGCCACCGGAAAGAGCTGGTTCAGCGCCGCGGGACCGAGGATGTAGCGATCGGAGCGGTCGATGAAGTCTTTGCGAGGCAGATGATCCGTCAGGGTGGGCAGCAATCCGGTCTCGGCGCGCGGCGCGACAGCGGCGACCAGCGACTTGAGATCCGCGTCGAGCTTCGGCAAATCACGGCCCTGAATATCGAGCAGCAAGTTCCCGTGGAGGATGAGGGCGCGATCGCGCGACATCGCCGAATGTTCGGCGAGATCGGAACGAGGCATGTCCTGCGTACGAAGGTAGGAGTATTCGCCGTAGGCGCCGCTCGGATCCTTCATGCGGTACAGAGTCACGTCGAGCTTGTCTGATCCCTTCGTGTAACTATCCTGCTCTCCCGATACGAGTCCGTACTCTTGCAGCGCGGACCAAACCTGGTCCGGCGTTCGCGGGTTCGAGCCGTCCGCAGGGCGCGGCGTGAAAACGAGCGGGGGGTGCTCCAAGGCACCCTTCGCGCTGAGACTCCAACCGGCAAAGGAAGAGGGCAGAATGGATTGCGCGGCGGCGGGCAGCGCGGCGAACGCGGTGGCGAGGAGCAAGAGCGCGAGGGAGAGCGGTACAATGCGACTCCTGCCGCCTCCGACCTTGTTCGAGTTGTGTGTAGCCGTCATAGCGCTTCGCAGGGCTCCCTTACCGTATATTAGAACGATGTCCGATCCTGTGTTTTCAACGACTTACGGGCGTTTCTAATCCCCGTACCGTATATTAGACGCTGACTGGGCGCCGGATTCGAGGGCCGGGAGCAGGATAGATTAGACTCGACCTCCGTCGTTTGTTTTCTATGACTTAGACGCATTTCTAATATTTTCCGGGCAGATTAGGAGTGGATCAGAACCGCCGGCCAGCCGGTTTCTCGAGCCATCCGTCATCATCCCGCCCTCCCCACCTGGCGCCCTTCACAGCGGGCGCAAAAACAAGTCATGTTACCACAGAATCGTCGATTTGTAAAGAGTAAATATTACATGATCTGACGACGTGGGATAAGTCCTGAAATTTCAACACGAGCCATCCCACAGGGCTACCGTTGCATACAATCGTGAAATTTTCAAGGACCCGTCCCCGTTACCCAGAATCGAGAGCGGCCATTGCATCGAAAGGAGATGCGGAATCGAGGTTGATGGACCACGCCGGGTAATTAGACTCCGGGACCCGAATGGGAGTTCCCGCTGGCGCGAGAAAGAATCGGCGCAGAACGCGGGAGCGCGAAGGGGACAGGGCGTGTAGACTCGGCTAGCGCGGGGAAGGGAGGGGTAAAATGGTTACGGCATACATGGTGACGGCGGCGGTGATCGCGTTCATGGTGGTGTTTTCCGGCATCGGGAAGATTCGACGCCAGCCGCTTCAGGTGAAGGTCATCCATGAGACGGTCGGCGTCCCGTTCAAGTATTTTCTGCCGCTGGCGCTGTGTGAATTTGCAGGGGCGATTGGGTTAGTGGCAGGGATCTGGTGGCCGCCACTCGGAGTCGCGGCCGCTGTCGGACTCGTGGTTTACTTCGTTGGGGCGGTCGTCGCGCATCTGCGCGCCGGCGATGGAAAAGGCAGCGGCTCGGCGGTGTTTATGCTGGTGCTGTCGGCGGGAGTGCTGGCGCTGCGCGTGCTGACGATGTAGAGCTGTAGCCAAGCGTGGCTATGCCGCACCGGGGCGGCTTGACATGGCTATCTAAGATGGCTATCATGGAACCATATGAAAGTAAGCGTGGCGGACGCGAAAAACAAGCTCACCAAGCTGATCAAGGCGGCTGAGAACGGGGAATCAGTGACGATCTGCCGCCGTGGAACGCCGGTGGTGGACATCGTTCGAACGGCCAAGGCCGTACGTGAAAAGCCGAAATTCGGCACGCTGAAGGGCAAGGTCGTGGTGCGCGACCCGAACTGGTGGAAGCCGATGACCGAAGAAGAGGCGGACGCGTTCATCGAGGGCCGCGGCTAGTTCCCGAAGAACATGCGACTGCTTCTCGATACGGTCACATTCCTGTGGGCGGTCGACTCGCCGGAACGGATTTCTCGCCCGGCGATGTCCGCGCTTGCGAGCGAGACGGCCGTGCGAGAAATCAGCGTGATTTCGCTCTCCGAGATTGCGATCAAGCAGGCGAGAGGCAAGCTCGCGGTTCAGAGGGAGGTTCTCGAACAGGGCATCGCCGACTTGCGATTGCGTGTCTTGCCTTACACCGCGGAGCACGCGTACGGTCTGTATGACCTGCCGCTGCACCACCCGGATCCCTTTGACCGGCAGATCATCGCGCAAGCCCTCGCTGAGGGAATCCCCATAGTGACGTCCGATCGGAGTTTTCACCTCTACAAGGACCTGAAGGTTATTTGGTGAGCCCCCCGGCGTTTCGAGCGGGGCATATAGCGTTCCGCCGGAGAGCCTACTTCGGGTTGCCGTTGGCGACGACGGAAGTGGCGGCGGGGTTGTCGGCGGCGGGATTATCGGCGGCGAGCCTCTGCTTGTTATAGGAGAGGCTGTTGAGGCTTTCGAGATACGTGGTGATGCCGCGATAGAGGCCGGTGGCGATGCGGTCGCGCTGATCGGCTTTCTTCAGCAGGCGTTCGTCAGAAGGATTGCTGACGAACGAAATCTCGGAGAGCACAGACGGCATGTTCGCGCCGATCAGGACGATGAACGGGGCTTTCTTGACGCCGCGGTTACGCTCGCTGGAACTCACAAGCTGCAGGCGGTGCGAGAGCGAATCCTGAATGTCGCTCGCAAGTTCCTTTGACTCCTCGACCTTGTCGTTGCGCGCGATTCTCTGAATCAAATCCTGCAAGTCATGGAGCGACTTCTCCGAGTACGCGTTTTCGCGCGTGGCGACTTCCATGGATTCCTGCGAGGTAGCAAAATTCAGGTAATAGGTTTCGACGCCGCGCGCGTCGTGGTCGCGGCTGGAATTCGCGTGGATGGAAATGAACAGATCGGCTTTGGCCTGATTGGCGATGGCGGTCCGCTGCTCGAGCGGGATGAAGGTGTCGTCCTTGCGCGTGTAGATCACTTCGGCGCCGGGAAGCTTCTGCTCGATGAGATGGCCAAGGCGCAGGGCGACGTCGAGGCAGAGATCTTTTTCCATCAGTCCGTGCGGGCCAATCGTGCCGGTATCGTGCCCGCCATGGCCGGGATCGATCACGATGCGGCTGATCTTGAGGCCGAGGGCGCGAGTGAGCGAACGCTGGCCGTCGCGAGTCGGTTTGGGTTCCGGCGGCGGCTTAAGGGCGGCGGTTTTCGAATTCGCGAGCGATTTCGGCGGAGCCGATTTCGCGACGGTTTTCTCGGGTTGCGCGGAGGACTTCGCAGGCGCGGCCGGGGGCTGTTCCACGGTGACGGTAACGGTTTCAGCGGGCGGCGCGGGCGCGTTAGGGGCTGCGATGTTCGAAGCGCCGGCGGGCGGCTGGCCATGGACGTCAATGACGAGACGGTACGGGCTGCCGAGCAGGACCGCGGTGCAGTCCTTCGCGCCATTGGCGTCGAGAACGAGGCGGACAACGTCCGCCCGGTTTTGAGCGACGCGAACGGACTTGAGGAGGCCGTCCGGCATCTCAAGCGACTTGGTCAGCTTCGGCCCGATCCTGGCCTTGTGGAGATCGAAGTAGATACGGTCGGGCGAGCGGAGGTGGTTGACGTCGTACTTGATGGTGTCGCCGAGCGTGACGACGATGCGCGCGTGATCGGCCGCGTCGAATGTCTGAATGGAATTAACGCTGGAAAAGCGCTTGTCGGATTCGCGCGGCTCGACGACGGGGCCCTGCTGCGGGAGCTCTTCTTTTGCCGGAACCACGGTTTGCGCAACGGCTTCTTTTGGCTTCTCGCGGGCATCGGCAATCTCCTGCAGGGCCGCGCGCGCGTCATCGGCCTTGTCGTTCTTAGGGTAGCGTTTCAGGAAGTCCTTGAGGGTAGCCGTGGCAGCGTCGAGATTCTTCTGGTCGTCTTTCTGGACTTGGGCGATGGCGAAGAGGACTTCGCCGCGATAGCGGGTACCCGGATACTGCTTCAGCAGGAAATTGTAGGTATCGATGGCGGTCTGAAAATACTTGGGATCGAATTGCCGGCCCATTTCGCGATAGAGCTCGGCTTCCGCGATCAGCGAAGGACAAACTTCGGGAGCCTGCGTCGAGATCAGGTAGACCGTATGGTACGCGGCGATCGTTTCTTTGTAGTCGGAAAGCGCGCGGTCGCGAGGAAGATAGCCCTCAAGCATCGTGCGAAGGCGCACGGCGCGAGCGAACTGGTCGCGGGCGTCGGATTGCTTGTCGGCGAGAGCAGGCGAGGCGAAGCACACCAACAGCGCAGAAGCGATCAACAAGATCTGAATCGCGGAGCGAAGACGAGTCGAAACCAAATAGGTCATTCGTTCGTGAAAACTACCCGGCCTTTCGAGTCCGTTTCCTGCCGCACCGGGTTCCGGAATTCCAAACCCTGAAACTCCATCTGCGACGGGTCACGACCCGAGCCGGGCCGGAAGTATGCGTGGGTGACCTTTTGCACGTATCGCTGCGTTTCCCATATGGCAGGAACGCCGCCGCTTCGATCCACGAGGTGCTCGCCTGCGTTGTAAGCAGCGAGCGACTTTCTCAAGTCCCCGTTATAATGATCGAGCAGCTCCCTCAGATACGATGTCCCGCCCTCCACATTCTGGGCGGGATCAAAAGGGTTACCAACGCCGTAACGTTGTGCCGTCCCGGGAATCAACTGCATCAGTCCGACAGCTCCCTTGCGGGAAACCGCGTACGGATTCCACCCCGACTCCGTGCTGATCACGGCCTTGACCAGCTCGGGGTCCACCTTATGCCGCTCGGCTGCAGCGCGTACTAGACGCTCAAGCCGATCGGGCGGCGTAATCCTCGCGTCCGGATCGGATCGCGAAGAAGCACCCGCTCCAGCACTAATAGTACTACCGGAACGGTGCTTCGGGGAGTCCGCGTTCACGAAGACGAGCTTCCCGTGCTCATCTACGTACGATGCGATCTGGGCGCGGGAAGGCGGGCTCATGGCGAGCCACATACCCGTTGCCAAGATTGCTCCGGCGATGCAGTTCTTCGTCTTCATAGCCCTTGGGAAGGCAGAACGTTAAGTACCCTCCGAAACGAAAGACACTTACGTACCCGCCAGGTACACCCCTGACGGACGTAAACCTCTGGCGCGATGGGGATTATAGTAACTGCTCGAGGAGGGGGTAAACGGTACTCAAGGCCCTTTCTATTCCGGATGTGTCCTTTCCGCCAGCCTCCGCTAAATCGGGTCTGCCGCCCCCGGAACCGCCCACCAACTTGGCGAGCTCCTGGACGATTTTTCCGGCGTGAACACGGGGAATCAGGTCCTTCGTAACCCCTGTGATTAGCGCGACTTTGCCGTCATCGGCGGCGGCGAGAACGACGACTCCGGAGCCCATTTTCTGGCGGAGGACATCGACCAACTGACGCAAATTGTCACGATCGGCGCTGTCGATCCGGGCGGCAACGACGCGGACGCCGTTGATGCTGCGGGCACCTTCCAGGAGGGCGTCAACCTGGCCCAGGGTGCGGGAGGTGGCGGCGGATTTGAGCTGTTTTTCGAGCGCTTTCGTGGTCTCGATTTGGCGCGAGATCGCTTCGATGAGGCCGTCCTCGGAGGTGTTGAGCAGGGCGGCGGCATCGCGCAGGGTGGTGAGGGCGCGCTGGTAT
Organism: Candidatus Acidiferrum sp.; assembly: GCA_035517015.1. Lineage (GTDB taxonomy): Bacteria > Acidobacteriota > Terriglobia > Acidiferrales > UBA7541 > Palsa-295. The sequence continues at coordinate 55,993 of DATIZQ010000066.1, forward strand.
TCGGCGAGGCCGCGGTCCCCGGAGATGGCCTCGATGCGGCGAACGCCGGCGGCGGTCGATTGTTCGGCCACGATTTTGACGACGCCGATCTCGCCGGTGCGGGCGACGTGCGTGCCGCCGCAAAGCTCCTTGCTGTAGAAGCCGCGCGGCGACGAGGCATCAGGAATCGTGACGACGCGGACGTTGGCCTCGGGATATTTGTCGCCGAAGAAGGCGAGCGCGCCGGAAGCGAGCGCGTCGTCGATGTTCATGATGTCCGTGCGCATTTCGAGATTTTTCAGGATTTCGTCATTCACCTGCTGCTCGATTTCGGCGATTTCGCTGGGATCGACTTGCGCGAAGTGCGAAAAATCGAAGCGGAGACGGTCGGGCGCGACGAGCGAGCCGGCCTGCTTCACGTGCGTGCCGAGGATATTTCGCAGCGCGGCGTGGAGCAGGTGCGTCGCGGTGTGATTGCGCATGTCGCGGACGCGGCGCTCGGGATCGGCGACGGTGGTGACGCGGTCGCCGACGCGCAGATCTTCTTTGGCGACGATGCGATGAGCGATGAGTCCGCTGACGGGATAATAGGCGCCGCGGACTTCGGCGACTTCGAGCGATTCGGAACTGTCGAAGAACGCGCCGATGTCCGCGACCTGGCCGCCGGATTCGGCGTAGATGGCGGTGCGGTCGAGGACGACTTCGGCTTCGGCGCCGCGCGGAATTTCGTTGACGCTGCCGTCCTTGGTGACGATGGCTTCGACGCGGGCATCGCGAACGCGCGTGCCGAAGTAGAAGTCGGGCTCGGTCTTGAAGGTTTCGCGCAGCTTGGTGTAGACGGGCTTCGCGACTTCCTTGTGGGCGCCCTTCCAAGAGGCTTTGGCGCGGGCGCGCTGCTCGTCCATGGCGCGATCGAAGCCGGGCTTGTCCAGTAGAATTCCGCCGTCACGGAGAGTGTCTTCGATGAAGTCGAACGGGAGACCATACGTGTCGTAAAGTTTGAATGCCTTGTCGCCTGGGAACTCAATAGGAACTCCTACGACATGTCTGAGGCGCGTTACCGCGAGGTTGAGCGCTTCCTGCAGATTTGTTCCTGTGCTTAGGTCGTGTGAGATGCGTTCGATCGCCTGGTTAGCTATCGGGGCAACCGGCGCGTTCTTGAATTGCAGTTGGTCCTTGTGCTCTTCGAACAGTCTTCGGACTATCGGTAACATCTCTTCGTCAAGTTTCTTCAAACCGACGTCGACGGTGCGCGTGAATCGGGTTTCCTCTTCGTCGAGGATGCGAGTGACGCGCTTGGCGCTTTCTTCGAGTTCGGGATATGCGTCTTTCATTTCTGTGCGAACGACGGCGGAGATGATGGAAAGAAAGGGCGACGGCGCATTGAGCATGTGCGCGTGGCGCAGAGCGCGGCGAATGATTTTGCGGAGGACGTAGCCGCGGCCCTCGTTCGACGGGATGACACCGTCAGAAATGAGGAATGTCGCGGCGCGCGCATGGTCGGCAATCACGCGGAGCGAACCAGCAGTCTTCTTTTCCTCCTCGAGTTTCTCTTCTTGCTCGAAATCGACGCCGCAAAGCTCGGCGGCGCGCTTCATGAGTGGAGCGAACAGGTCGGTGTCGTAGTTGCTGACGACGCCCTGGAGGACGGCGGCGGTGCGTTCGAGGCCCATGCCGGTGTCGACGGAGGGTTTAGGGAGGGGATCGAGCTTGCCGGTGGCCTCGCGATTGAACTGCATGAAAACGAGATTCCAGATTTCGACGTAGCGGCCACAGTCGCAGGGGAATTTGCAATCGGTGTGGCCGGATTCGGACGCGGCTGAGCCCATGTCATAGAAAATTTCACTGCAGGGGCCGCAGGGGCCGGTATCGCCCATCTGCCAGAAATTTTCCTTGAGGCCGGGAATTTCGATGACGCGGTCTTTCGGCGCGCCGGTCTGGACCCACAGCGAGGCGGCGTCGTGATCGGGCAGCAGTTTTGCGCCGGGCGAAATTTCCGCGCCGCCGAAGACGGTGAAATAGAGCTTGTCGATGGGGAGGCCGAACCACTGGGGCGAGGTGACGAGTTCCCAGGCATAGGCGACGGCGTCCTTCTTGAAATAGTCGCCGAAGGAAAAATTGCCGAGCATCTCGAAAAAGGTGTGGTGGCGATTCGTGAAGCCGACGTTTTCGAGGTCGTTGTGCTTGCCGCCGGCACGGACGCACTTCTGGCAGGTGGTGGCGCGGTTGTAGTCGCGCTGCTCGAGGCCGAGGAAGACGTCCTTGAACTGGTTCATGCCGGCGTTGGTGAAGAGGAGCGTGGGATCGTTCGCGGGAACGAGCGAGGAGCTGCGCACGATGCGGTGGCCGCGCTCTTCGAAGAAGCGCAGGAACGTTTTGCGAATGTGGTTGCCGGTCCAGGGACCGGCGTAGCGGTCGGTCACGATTGCCTCAGCCTAAGAGAAGCATTATCGCACAGAGGCGGAGGCGCTTCATCCGCCGACGGCGAACTCAGCGCAAGGCCGCGGCGGGCGGCTGGAGGCGAGAGCGGAGGACCCGCGTCACTCCGGGCGGATGCCGAAGGCCGGATACATCTCCGAGGGCTTGTACATTTCGCCGTTCTTGATGACCAGGCCGATGTGGCGGATGTCGCTGATGTTTTTCGTGGGATCGCCGTTGACGAGAATCATGTCCGCGTACTTCCCGGGCGCGATCGAGCCGAGATCCTTGTCGCGGTGCATGACCGTGGCGGCTTCGAGCGTAGCCATGCGGAGAACTTCTGGCGCGGGAATGCCCGCCTCGACATAAATCTCGAGTTCGCGGTGAAATGCGTAACCGCTTTCGGCGTCGGTGCCGGCGACGATCTGGATTCCGCTGTCGTACAGCTTCTTCAACATGCGGACCATGTTCTCGTAGGAGGCGCGGTACTGGCGATCCGTCGCAGCGTCGGGCGCGGGCAGGGCATCGCCGCCGCTCTTGATTCCGCGCTGCACTTGCGGCGGCATGCGATCGAACATCGGCGCGTCGAGCTTCGGAACTTGTCCGGGCCGGCTCTCGAAAGTCGATTCCCAGACTCCCATCGTGGGATCGATCACCGTGTGGTGCTGCTTCAGCAGCGCGATGAAGTCGTTCACCGCCTGCGAATTGAGGTCGAGATCGGCGCCGCGCTTTCCGGGCTCGATGAAGCGCGCGGGCGTGCGCGTTTCTTTCACGTCGGGCATGAAATTGAGGAAGATGAAATTCATGTGCTGAATTTCGTCGGCGCCGTCGCGGACGAACTGCTCGGCAATCATGCCCGACGGGACGTGGCCGCTGACCCGGAGGCCGCGTTTGTGCGCTTCCTGGATGATAACGGGCACGAGTTCGGGTTTCACGGAGCTGTAGATTTTGATTTGCACGTAGCCGAGGTCGGCGTAGTGGTCGACGCACTGAATGGCTTCCTCCGGAGTGCCGGCGAGGACCCGAATCGGCCCCTGGAATGGCCCGGGGCCGTCGATGAGGCCGGCGGGGACGACGCGCGGACCGATCTGGGCGCCGTCGTCGATGTCGTGACGGAGTTTCGTGAGGTGGTCGATGGGATTGCCAAGATCGCGCACGGTGGTGACGCCGGAGGCGACGTCAAGGAACGCGTTTTCCTCGTAGAGATGCGCGTGCATGTCCCAAAGGCCGGGCAAGAGCATGTTGCCGGTGCCGTCGATGGCGGTTGCGCCGGGCGAGGCGGGCGCTCCGTCGTCAGGTTCAACGCTGACGATTCGATCTCCGCGAACGGTGACGCGCTGATTCTGCAACACGGACTTGGTTGGGGAGTCGAAGACCGAGACGTTGCGGATGACGACGTCGCCGGCCGGTTTGTGTGTGAGCCGCTTCGCCAGGTCCACGGCGCGGGCGTTTTCGACCTGCTCCTGCGATTTTTGCAAGAGGGGAGCCGTGGATTCAAAGCTGCGCAGAATTACGGAGGACCAGCCACTCAGGCTCGCGAAGAGCTGCTTGTGCTCTGTTAGCCAGAGGTAACTTGGGGTGAACGCCAGCCCGCTGATCTCATATAGGGTTACCGTTTGTTTGACGCCGCCGGCTTCGACGGGAACGGACTGGAGCTCCCGAAGCCTTGCGGTGCCGCTCGGCAACATGCCGAGCTCGACGCCGTTTTTCTGAGCGATCATCAACGCACGAGCGAGAATTACGCCCGACTCGGGTCCTCCATCGAGGTCGATGTAGAACTTACCGTTCGCGCCCGGATGCTGCTCGTCTTCCGCCTGGTTCTTCCAGATCGCTTTGCCATCCACGAGCGAAAACTTCTCTTCAACAGCATTCTTCATGTAGTCCACGCCCTTGGACTCTTCCGAGACGATCAGGCCCTTCGCATCGAGGTGATAGGTTGTGTAGATTTTCGGGCCGCGCCCGCGATCATTGAATTGAAAGAACTCGTGGACGGCGCCGTCCCAGGACAACCAAACGGCGTCCTGACCGGAAGGAGTGCCGTCTGTGAGCACCATGCGTATGATCGCGTTTTGCGGAATGTCGGGAGGCAGCTCGGGAAGCGGCGACTGCGGCCGCGCATTGAGGCTGCCTACGAGACACAGGAAGACGACGGCACACTGAGCGATGCGGTTCATAGCGGGCTCCAAGGATTACGTGAGCAGAGGTTATATGTGTTTTGACTTGTCTGCAAGGCGCACCTGAGACGCGGCTAGGATTCGTAGGACCACTTCCCGCCGAGCATGGTGCGCTCGACGGGGATCTTGACGAGAGAAGATGCGTCGGCCTTAAAGGGATCCTGGCCGAGAACGACGAGGTCGGCGAGTTTGCCGGGCTCGATCGAGCCTTTTGTGTTCTCTTCAAACGATGCGTAGGCGCCGTTCGCGGTGCCGCAGCGGACTGCTTCCTCGATGGTGATGCGCTGGTTAGCGCCCCAGACGTTGCCCTTCATGTCCGTTCGCGTGACCTGCGATTGCATCCACATCATCGGGTCGGAGGGACTGGCCGTGTAATCAGAGGAGTCGGGCGGACGGAGTCCTGCGTCAAGGTACGAGCGCATGGGGAACATGCGCTCGGTGCGCTGCTCGCCGTAGAAATGCATGACGTCGCCGTGGAAGTAAACGTACGCCGAGAACGGAACCGGAATCACGCCGAGCGTCCGCATGCGCTGAATCGCGGAGTCGGTCGGGAGCGTGCAGTGCTCGATGCGGAAGCGGGGATCGCGGCGCGGCATTTCGCGCTGGACCTGCTCGTAGACGTCCAGGATGCGGTCGATCGCGAGGTCGCCGTTGGCGTGCGTGGCGAGCTGCCATCCGGCGGCGTGGACCTTGCGCGCGGTTTCGAGAAGCTGCTCGCGCGTCGAAAGTTGCAGGCCCACGTAGTTGTTGGAAATGCCGATGTAGGGCTGTGAGAGCCACGCAGTGCGTTCGGAAATGGAGCCGTCAGCGTACTGCTTCACGCCGCCGACGCGAACCCAGTCGTCGCCGAAGCCGGTGTGGATTCCAGCGGCGATGTAGCGGTCAACGAAGCGCGCGCCGATGTGAGCATAGACGCGGAAGCGCAGTTCGCCCGCGTCACGCGCGTCCTGATATCCCTGGACGCCCTCGGGATCGCAATCCGCATCGCAGGCGGATGTAACGCCCCTGGCCGCGAACATCCTGGAAATGAGCGCCGCGCCTTTGCGGTAATCGTCGCGCGTGGGATTGTCCTCGATGAATTTGTCGAAGACGCGCACGGCAGCATCGCCGACAAATCCGGTAAGGTGGCCGGAGCTGTCGCGTTCGAAGCGGCCGCCCGTCGGGTCGGGCGTCGAGTCGTCGACTCCGGCGGTCTTCAGCGCGAGCGAGTTGACGAACACGGTGTGGCCGCCGCGATGGTGAATCAGGACGGGATGGCCGGGAACAGCGGCGTCGAGATCGTGGCGATTGATGGGGTGCGGCGTCTTGCCGTCATCGTAGAGGAAGCCGAGGACCCATTGGCCGGGCGCGGTCTTCTGGGCGCGCTCGCGCAACGCCGCCTGAATCGCCTCGATGGAATCCTTGTCGCACGCCACCATGCGCAGATGGTCGACGCCCGAAATGCATGGATGAGAATGAGCGTCGTTGAAGCCGGGGAGCACGGTTTTCCAGCCGAGATCGATTTTCCGGGTTGACGCTGTCGCGAGCGGGAGGATTTCGTCGTTTGAGCCGACTGCAAAAAAGCGTCCGTTGCTGATGGCGACGGCTTGCGCGTGCGGAAGCTTGTCGCTGACCGTGAATATGTTGCCGTTGTAAAAAATCAGATCCGCTTCGAGGCGCGCATACGGCATGAGCGCAAGAGCGCCGAGGCCGGCTATGAAATCGCGACGAGATGTGTGCATGAGGCTCCCGAATCCCGGAAAAGCGGGTGCTTGAGTGAGCTTCGCGTTCCTACTTCTTAATCACGCCGCATGCAATGCGGTCGCCCGAGTTTCCGGAGGGATCGGTTTTCATGTCGTCGGCCTTGGCGTGAATCACGAGCGCGGTTCCGCCGTTGCTGAAAAGCGAATGGCTGTCGCTGCCAAGATTGACGTCCTTGTCCGCGAGCCTGACTTTCGCCTTCCCATCCGGACCTACCGTGAAGTTGACCATGTCTCCGGCGTGGTGACCCTCGGGATTTTCGAGTCCGTGCTTCTTTCCGTCAGGATTGAAATGCCCGCCCGCCGACTTGAAGTCGGGCGCCTCGCAGACCGCATTCTGGTGGAAGTGGATCCCGTGCTCGCCCGGCGGGAGGTTTTCCAGATTCAACTCGATTCCGACGCCTCCGCCAGGATTGTTGTCCCAAAGAATGGCGGTGCCCACGCTCTTTCCCTGGGCGTCGATGAGGTGGACGACGGTCTTCGCCGCGCTCGGCAGCGAAAAAAGGATCAAGCAAGCGCAGACGGAGATGGCGACTGTTTTGGGGAGTTTCATAACGGGGATTATAGGGAGTCAACATGCGACTGGCAACTTATGCATTTCAGGGTGGGGTGGGGTCCCGCGTGAAGTACCTGTGATAACGTAGAGCGCGTTCGGACGTCCATAGACCCTAGGGGCACGTGCGGCAAGGGCTGCTCGGGAGGTTCCCATGAAGCGCAGAGAGTTCATCCAGCGGGCGGCGTATGGAGTGGGTGCGGCGTGGCTTGGCGCGCACGTGTTTCACGGAGTGAGCACGGGGCGAAGCGCGGTCGCCGTGCCGCCGCTCGTGGCGAAGTTGCCGAGGAAATTCACGGCTTCGGACACGGTGACCATCGGGAAGACGGGCATCACCACGAGCCGGCTGGCGATGGGCACGGGCACGGTGGGTTCGGGGCATCACTCGCACCAGACGGCGCTGGGGATGGACGGCCTGCCAAAGCTTCTGCTGAACGGCTATGACCACGGGCTGCGATTTTTCGACGCGGCGGACTCCTACGGCAGCCATCCCTATGTGGCGGAGGCGCTGAAGCACGTTCCGCGCGACAAGGTGACCGTGCTGACCAAAACGTGGGCTCGCGATCCCGCGGGCGCCCGCGCCGATATCGACCGCTTTCGCAGGGAACTCGGCACGGACTACCTCGACGTTTGCCTGATGCATTGCCTGACGGAGGGGGATTGGACGCAGCGCTATCGGGGCGTGATGGATGTTTTCGAAGAGGCGAAGCAGAAGGGGATTATTCGCGCGCACGGCTGCTCGTGCCACAGCATCGAGGCGCTGCGTGCCGCGGCAAAATCACCGTGGGTGGAAGTGGACCTCGTCCGGATCAATCCGATCGGCTCGTACATGGATGCCGATCCGGATACGGTGGTGAGCGTGATGCGCGAAATGCGCGCGGCGGGAAAGGGCCTCGTGGGGATGAAGATTCTGGGCCAGGGCGACATGCGGGCGCGGCAGGACGAGGCGCTGAAGTTTGCGCTGTCGCTTGATTTGCTCGACGCGTTCACCATCGGCGCGGAGAGCAAGGCCGAGCAGGAAGATTTGATTCGGCGGATTGCGCTCGCCGCGTAGACTCAGCGCAGCTTGAGGATGGTCTTGGCGCGGGCCGCGTCGTTTGGATTCACCATCAGATGTGCGCCACGAACGAACTGCAGGCTGATTTCCTGCTTGCCGCCATCGTCGGAGAAGACAACGGCGGAAATTCCCGCGGCTTCGAGCGCAGTCTTTGCGAGTTCCGCCTCATAGCGGTAGTCGAAGGTGTGAACGTTCACCAGGTCGTCGGACACGGGCCAACCTCGCGTTAAGCATACTCCTCGATTGCCGCTAAAGCATCCCGACTAGAGAACCCCGCCAGCTACGGCAGGCGCGTGCCATAGCGTCCGCACGTTTCAAAGACGGAAAGCAGATTGGTGAGGCTGAAGATCTCGCGAATGCGCGCGCTCAGGTTGATCAACTCGAGAGTTTTGCCCGCGTTTCGCGCGGAGATGTACACCGCGACAACGACGCCGAGGCCGGAGCTGTCCATCTGCGCGAGGTCCGTGAAGTCGAGGACGAGATGTTTCGTCTGAGGGAGCAGCGCCTTGGCGTGAGTCTTCAAGAGGGCGGCATTCGCGGCGGTGAGCACCCCGGCGCACTGCACCACGATTTCGTCCTCCCGCCTTTGCGTGTGCAGCCTCAGGCCGGGAACGGAGATGTCGGAAGTGTCGGGCATGGGTCTCCTGGGCGCGATATTGGTCGGCGACGGAACGGCGTTCGTGTGCGATGTGTTTATCCTGCCTGCGCGCGGAACGCAAGAGGAGAAATCGCGGAGTGCACAAGCGGAGAAGCCCCTGAAAAGGCGAAGGCGCGAGATGTGTTCGCGCCTTCCCAATCGCGACTGCGGAAATGAATATCAGGAGCCGAGAAACTCCACGTGCACGTAGGTTCCGAGGCGCACGTTGTAGGCGAGGTACCAGCCGACGTGGTCGGGGTCCTCATAAATTATGATTGGGTCGGAATCCCAGAGCCAGTCGTTGCAAAACCCGACGTCGTACGGCGCCACGCCGAAATAGAAGCCGCCGAACCAGAACCGGTTCGGGCCGCCGCCTGCCAAGCGCCATACATGGTGCGGACCGAATCCGGCCGTAAAGCGGCCGTGTTCCCATGGATGGTCGAGATGATAGTGGGGATCATCCCGGCCGGTGTCGTGCCCGACCCACGTGCGCCCCTTGTCGACGTGGGGCACGTTCGGATGGCCGGGTTTGTCGCTGAAGTTGCGGTGCTCCTCGACTGGGTGAGGGGTCTTAACTGGAGCTGGTCCGTGAGCGGGAGGGCGAGGATGCGCTTCCGGATGTCCTCCCGGTTTTTGGGCGAGAACCGGGACAGAGAAAAGCAAGAGTGATGCGATGAGCCCGATTGTCTTCTTCATAGTGTCCATGCTCTACCTCCGAGAGTGGGTTTTGCACACTCGTTAGATTCGAACCACGGGCCGGAGAATGCACACGTGGATTGACGAACTGCGGGCTAAAGAGGTTTCCTCGGGAATCACCCGACTTTGCGGCGGGATTTCTTAGTAGCTTGGGCTGCGGACGCTTCGACGGCAGCTTGCTCGGTCTTCGGGACGACGCGCAGCAGCGCTTTTTTCTCGCCGCGCGGCTGCGGCTTCTGCATGAGGCTTTGCTTCAGCGCGGCCATCAGGTCGACCGGGGGCGCCTGGACGGCGGCATGAACGGCGACAACCTCCTGGCCAGCGGCCTTCGCTTCAATCAGGGTGCGCAGCGATTCCTGATAGGTGTCGTGATACTTCTCGGGATCGAACGGCGCGGCCAGGCTTTCGATCAACTGTGTGGCCAGAGCCCGCTCCTGTTCCTTCACTTCAAACTTGTCCGTGCCGGTCTCAGCCGCCGGCCGGATCTCGTTCGAATAAAACATCGTGTGCAACGTGAGGCCGTTCTTGCGCGGCCGGACGATGACGATGTATTCGCGGCTGTGCATCGTCACCTTGGCGATTCCCGCATAGCCGGTGCGCAACATCGCTTCGTGCAGCAGGCGATAGGCCTTCGCGCCGGTCTGCTCGGGCGTGGCGTAGTAAGAAGCATCGAAATAGAGGGGATCGATTTCGTCGACCTTCACGAATTCGAGGATCTCCATGATGCGCGCGGATTCCGGCTCGACGTTCTCGAGCTCTTCTTCGGAGAAGAGGAGGTATTGGTCCTTCTCGTACTCGTAACCCTTCTCGACTTCGCTGCGCTCGACCATGCGATTGCAGGTGGGGCAGAAAAGCGGCTGCTTCAGCCGCGTGTGGCACACCTTGTGGAGCTGATTGAAACTGATTCGCTCCGTGCGCGCCGCGGGAGAGAGCTGGATCGGAATCGAAACCAGGCCGAACGAGAGTGAGCCCTTCCATGTGGCCGGCATGTGCGCCCCCTTTCGAGGAAGAACTCGAATGGTACGGGTTTCGCCTGGTCTTCGGCAATAGGGGGAAAGCCGGATTGATACAAACGGATAGGCGAATATAAGGCGAAGACAAGGGATCCTTTGAACTTCAGTTACGCCAAAGCGCGTTGTGACGCAACCTCACAATCGGCCGGCAGAATCCAATTTGAGTGTAGGCCGCGTGTTATGTGGGAGTTACGCGTGGAATTCGAGCTTCGCGTCATTGAATCGGCTCGGGAGCACATGGCCCTTCGTACAGTTTAAAATGAGGTCACTTTCGGTTTTCCCTGATTCAAACCGGACCTATCCCGACAACTATAATTGAGGGGAAGTGTTCATTGTGAAAGGGTCGTTTGGGTTCGAAATGACTCGAGGTGTGAAAAAATCGGCTCTGGATTTCGCGGCTGGCAGCAGGGGCCGCGCGCGTGCGGCCGGAGTGTGCTTCGCCGCGGTCGTGCTCCTGCTGGGGGCGTTCGCATGCCCGCAAGCGCGCGCCGATGTGGGAATCGTGCTGAATGAGTCGTTGGACACAAGCGTGGCGCGAATCACGGGCTCCGGACACAGCGCTATCTATCTGTCGCGGGTCTGCCCGGCATCGCCGGTGAAGCTGCGCCTGTGCCGCCCGGGTGAAGAGGGCTCCGTAATCAGCAATTACATCACGCTCGGCGAAGATCAGCCGTACGAGTGGAACATCGCGCCGCTGAACATTTACCTCTACGGGGTCGAGGATCCCGCGAACCGTCCGCTGTTCGGCTCGGCGAAGGTCAAGTACGCGCTCGAAGAGCGCTATCGTGAGAAATATCTCGCCGCATACTGCACAACGGATTCCTGCAAGACCAGCAACAAGGCCGAGTGGCGCGAGATGGTTGCCGCGACGATCTCCCGCAGCCTCTACATTTTCATCGTGAAGACAACGGAGGAGCAGGACCGGGCGCTGATCGCGGAATTCAACGCGAGCGCCAACGAAAACCATTTCAACGGCGTCACGCGGAATTGTGCGACGTTTACGCGCAGCGTGATGAACTTCTATTTCCCCGATTCGACGAAGGCGGACTACATCAACGACTTCGGGATGACGAGCCCGAAGGCCATCGCCCGTTCGTTCACGCACTATGCGCTAAAGCATCCGGATATGGACTTTCACGTGCTTCACTTTGCACAGGTGCCCGGCACCTACAAGCGGAGCAGCGAATGCCGCAACGGCACCGAGCAGCTATTTCACTCGAAAAAGCTCCTCGTGCCGATGGCGATTTTCGCGTATCACGAGCTGCCGGTGGCGGTCGCGTCGTACCTGTTGACCGGCCGATTCAATCCGGAGCACGAGGCGGAGAAGTATCCGACGGCAGGAGCCACGGAGACGAGCTACCAGCTCAAGAGCGCGAAAGATGATGACGATGGCGCCAGAGTTCGAGCGCTCGAAGCCGCCGAGCGCAACGAACGCGCGAAGGTGGTCGGCACAGGAAAAGAATGGAAGGAATATCGCAAGGCGTTCGGCGCCGCGGCGGATGACGCAGTGAACGAGGAAGCAATTCCGAGCCGCGAATATCTGGATCGTTTCTTCAAGCGTCTCGATGAGGATGGCGCGATTGTTTTGGAGCCGGACGGCAGCGCTTGGGCCGAAATCAAGGCCGAGGGTGAAACAAGAAGGATTGGGCTGAGCGCGAGCAATATCCTCGCGCCGTCATCCGACTCGCAGTTGGCGTACCAAGTGATGCTCGCGCGGACCGGCAGTGTCCTCGAGAGCCCGAAGCACGGCCGCGAGTCGATGCTCGAATTCACGAAGGACTGGCACCTGCTGGGCGAGGCGCGCACAAATCACGCAACCGCCGTTGCGATGTCGCCCGCTTCCTCCACTACTTCGCGCAGCATGGCCAAAGGCGCCGGCCAGGACAATTGAGGCCGCCGGTTTTGGCTTGCGGGCGACTTCTCGAAATCAGTCCTCAGCAGTTCCGCTTGGAACCTCCCACTGCGCCTTGTGACGCGCAGGCGTACCCCTAATTGCGAGAGGATCGCGAACTGGGCTACACTCCGCGGCTGCTCCCTGCACACGAACCGATGACGCGTACCTCTCGACTCCTTCGCAATCTTCTGGCGGCTCTGCTTGTCCTGCTGGGGCTCGCGCTATTGCTTGCGTGGTGGACCGTTCGGCGCGCCCTGCCGACGCTTGATGGAAGCGTGTCGGTGCCGGGGCTGAAACAGGGCGTCATCGTCGACCGCGATCAATGGGGACGCCCGTGGATTCGCGCGAATTCAGTGGACGATCTCGTGGAAGCGCAGGGCTACGTGATGGCGCAGGATCGACTGTGGCAGATGGACCTTATCCGGCGCGCGGCGGCCGGCAATCTATCCGAGATTTTTGGCGAGGTCGCGCTCGATGCCGACAAGGAAAATCGAACCCTCGGAATGCGCGAGGCCGCGGAACGCGCCGCCGCGGACTCGTCGCCGGAAATTCGTGCGCTGCTCGAGTCTTATGCGCGAGGCGTGAACCAATATATTGCGGAGCGCGGGAATCGCCTGCCGATCGAGTTTGTCGCGCTTCGATACAAGCCGCGACCGTGGACGCTTGCGGACACATATCTCATCAGCCTGTACATGTACAAAACTCTCACCACAACGTGGAAGGCAAAGCTCAACCGGCAGTGGATCGTGCAGCAGGTTGGGCCGGAGCGCGCGCGCGATCTTTTCGCGAAGGATTCGCCGCTCGATCACTTCATCGCGGCGATCGAGCCGATCAAGTATCCGGTCAGATTCAGCGGAGCCGCCGAGGCGAAACTACGGGAGTCTCCAGCAACGAACGGCCCGCCGCCCTTCGCGCCCGAACGATGGGACGCGGCGCGGGCGTTCCTCGCGCAATTTGGCGAGGAAACGTCGGAGATCATCGGCAGCAACAATTTTGTCGTCAGCGGCGCGCACACAGCATCGGGCAAGCCGCTCCTCGCGAACGACACGCATCTCGGTCTCGGCGTTCCGTGCATCTGGTATCTCGTTCACATGACCGCGCCGGGATGGAACGTTGAGGGATTCGGACTGCCCGGCGCGCCGCTGGTGATTATCGGACACAACGATCGAATCGCGTGGGGCTTCACGAACAGCAACGCCGACGTGCAGGACCTCTACGTCGAAACCTTCGACCCCATGAATGCGCTTGCGTATCGCGTGAACGGACAATGGCGGTCGGCGGATGTTCGTCGCGAGACGATCCATGTGCGCGGCAAGCCCGACGTTGTGCTTGACGTGCTCGTTACGCGTCACGGGCCCATCGTTCATCGCGATCCGCCGGGCGAAGGCGGGCGCGCCTATGCGCTGCGCTGGACCGCGCTCGAACCCGGCGGCCTCGACTTCGGATTTCCGCTGCTGGGCCGCGCGAAGAATTGGACTGAGTTCGTCGAGGTCACGCGCCACATCGCCGGCCCCGGCCAAAACACGATCTATGCCGATGTCGACGGCAACATTGGGTTCACGATCCCCGCGCGTATTCCGATTCGCGCGAACGGAAACGGTGCGTTGCCCGTACCGGGCGACACGGACGACTACGAATGGAAAGGCTACATTCCGTTCGAGGAGCTGCCGCGCGTCCTGGATCCGCCGGACGGAATCATTGCCACGGCCAACGCGCGCACCGTCGGCCGGGCATACAAATACTATCTGTCCGACCGGCAGGCTGGGCCGTATCGAACGGAGCGAATCTACGAGTTGCTCTCGGGCCGGAGAGATTTGCGCGCCGTGGATTGCAACGCGGTCCAGAACGATGTCCTGAGCCTGCCGAACAAATTTCTCGCTGGGCAGCTCGTCGCCGCCGCGCACGTGCAAGAACCGAAGGACGCCAGGGCGAAAGAGTTGATTGGGCGGCTCAGCGGGTGGGACGCGCGCGCGACCACCGATTCCGTCGAGACTTCGTTCGTCGAGTACACGCGGCACGCGCTTTTCCGCAATCTGCTCGCGCCGTATCTTAACCGGCGCGTCACCGACTACGAGCTGTGGGAACCCGAGAGCATCTACGCCAACGTCTGGTGGCGCGACAAAGTGTTCCTCGAGAATACCCTTCGCACGCGCCCGCCGGCTTGGCTGCCGCAGGGATTCGCGAGCTACAACGATTTGCTCATCGCGAGTGCGGATGAGGCCGTTGCAGCCCTGGAGAAGCAGACACGCCGCGGCGAAATCTCGGCGTGGAATTGGGGAAGCCTGCACCAGCTCGATATGATTCATCCGCTCGGGCGTTCGGGGCTCCTTCACCATTTGTTTAGCATCGGGCCGTACGAATCGAACGGCACGATCGATACCGTGCGCGCGATGGGGCGCGGTCACGGACCCGCGATGCGGTTCGTGTCCGATCTCGCGAATTTCGACGATTCGCTGATGGAAATCACCACCGGTGAATCTGGCGAGTACGCGAGCCCGTACTATCGCGATCAGTTTCCCGAATGGTTTGCGGGCCGCGGCATTCCGGCGCCATTCACCGATTCCGCGGAGGAGAAAGTTCGCGCCCACCGGTTATTTCTCCTGCCGCCTCACGCAACCGCCGCTGCGACGCATTAGCCGCTGAAGGACTCGCCGCATGCCGGAACTTCCTGAAGTCGAAGCTGTCGCCCGCGCGCTGCGGCCTTTGGTCGAAGGGCGCACCATCCGCCGCTGTCGCGTGATACATCCGATTGCCGTGCGGCCGTCGAGCGGCCGAGGCGCAAACCAAGCAGCCCGGGAAATCGAACAGCGCGCGCCTGGTGAAAGGATTCGCGCCGCCGAGCGCCGCGGAAAATACCTCGTCCTCCAACTCGAGCATGGATGCCTGATGTTGCATTTCCGCCTCGACGGCCAGCTCATCTGGTTCGACTCGGACCAAGTCTCCGGCCACGTCGACGTCGCGTTTGAAATGCCGCATGGCACTCTCGGCTTCGTCGATCGGCGCCACTTCGGCCGCGTGCAGTGGGCCGCGGAGCCCGAGGATGTTCCCGGCCTGCGCGCCCTTGGAATCGAGCCGCTTTCGCGCGGCTTCACGGCGGCCGCTCTCGCGCGCGTGCTGCGCTCGAGCAAGCGCCCGTTGAAGTTGTTTCTCCTCGACCAGGACAAGATCGCGGGGCTCGGCAACATCTATTCGAGCGAAGCAATGTGGCGCGCGCGGCTCAACCCGCGGCGCCGCGCGAATCGCCTGAATCCCGCGCAGGCGCGCCGCCTGCATAAGGCCATTGTTGCGGTTCTTCGACGTGCGCTAGAATGTTGCCTTCACCCGGCGCCTGACTTCCGCGATCCGAACTGGTGGTTTCAGGGACTCGAGCGCATTCTTCGCGTGTATGGCCGGGAAGGGAAGGCGTGCCGCCGATGCGGCGCTCCCATCGCGCGAATCGCTCAGGGTGGACGTTCGACTTTCTGGTGCAAGCGGTGCCAGAAGTGAGGGGTCCGATTGAACTCAGCAACCAACAAAGCAGCCGAGCCGCAGCGCAAAGGTGAATTCGAGAAGTCGCTGGTGCGGCTGGAAGAAGTCGTCAAGCGGCTCGAGAGCGCGGACCTCTCGCTGGACGAAGCGATGAAGCTCTTCGAGGAGGGCGTCAAGCTCTCCCGCGAATGCCAGAAGCAGCTCGAGGAAGCGGAGGGCAGAGTCGAAATCCTCCTGAAGAAGGCCGACGGAAAGATCGTGGCCGAGCCCTTCGAACCGGAAAATGAATCGTAGCCTCGGCGGCCCTTCCCGAATCCGCGCCGTCCAACTCACATGGCCTCGCCTCTGCGCATGACGCTCCCCGATTTCTTCGAAGCAGACCGCGCACTCTTCGACGAAGCACTGGAAAGGATTCTGCCGCCGGAGAATGCGCGACCGTCGTCGATTCATCGCGCCATGCGCTACAGTGTGTTCGCGGGCGGCAAGCGGCTTCGCCCGATTCTCTGCCTCGAATCGGCCCGGATGTTCGGCGCCGATTCGTCCGGCGCGACCCAGATTGGCTGTGCGCTCGAGTTCATCCACACCTATTCGTTGATTCACGACGACCTGCCCGCGCTCGACAACGACGACTTGCGCCGCGGCAAGCCCACCAGCCACAAGATGTTCGGCGAGGCGATCGCAATTCTGACGGGCGACGCGCTCCTCACGCTGGCGTTTGAGACGCTGGCCAACGCGCCCGTCGAGCCCGCGCGCCGCGTGCGAATCATTGCTGAAATCGGCGCGGCAGCGGGCACCGTGGACGGCATGGTGGGCGGCCAGGTGGCCGATCTCGAGGCCGAACGCAAGCCCGTCGACGGCACGGGGCTCGAATACATCCACCGGTCGAAGACCGCAGCTCTGATTCGCAGCTCGATCGTCGCGGGCGCTATCGCCGGCGGCGCGCGCGACGAGGATGTCCAACGGCTGCGCCACTTCGGCGGGAATATCGGCTGGGCGTTTCAAGTTGTCGACGACATTCTCGACGTCGAGGAATCTTCCGCCGCGCTCGGCAAAACGGCGGGCAAGGACCAGGCGCAGCAGAAGGCGACATACCCGGCGCTCTACGGCCTCGAGAAATCGCGCGCCATCGCCGCTGACCTGGAAGCGAAAGCGCTCAAAGAACTCGATTGCTACGGCGATCGCGCAGCGCGGCTGCGTCAACTCGCGCAATACCTTGTCGCGCGCCGATCCTGACCACACCCACGGCGTCGAATCCACATGACATCTCGCCCGCCAGCTCGGTCACCTAACACAGAGCACGCGGCGGAAGGAACAAAGCCTCGGAAAGCGCGGCTGGACGTGTTGCTGGTTGAACGAGGCCTCGCGCCGTCGCGGGAGAAAGCCCAGGCGCTGCTGCTTGCGGGGCAGGTTCGCGTCGACGGCCAGCGCGTTGAAAAGCCCGGAACTCAGGTTGTGCCGAATGCGCGCATCGAAGTTGTGGGCGACGGTCTTCGCTATGTGGGCCGCGGCGGGCTCAAGCTCGAAGGCGCACTTGCTGATTTCGGCGTTACGCCTGCCGGCCGCGTCTGCCTCGACGTGGGCAGCTCGACGGGCGGTTTTACCGACTGCCTCTTGCAGCATGGCGCGAGCAAGGTATTCGCGGTGGACGTGACGGTCGATCAGCTCGATTGGAAGCTGCGGCAGGATTCGCGCGTGGTCGCGGTCGAGCGCAATGCGCGCTATCTGCGCCCGGAAGAGATCGCGGATCCTGTGCAGGTCATCACCATGGACGTTTCCTTCATCTCCGCCGGCAAGGTTCTGCCGGCGCTTGTGCCGGTCGCGGTGCGTGGAGCCGAATTTCTGATTCTCATCAAGCCGCAATTCGAGCTCGAGAAGCGCGAAGTGGGGAAGGGCGGCGTCGTCCGCGACTCGGCTCTGCACCAGAAGGCCATCGACCGCCTCACGCGGGCGGCCGTGGAGTGCGGGCTTGAAGTCATCGGCGTGCAGCCCAGTCGCTTGCCAGGCAGTGAAGGAAACCAGGAGTTTTTTCTCCACGCCCGCAAACCGTAGAGTAGAATCTGCGTCCGAAACCATGATTCGCACCGTAGGAATTGCGTGCAAGCCAATCAAGGAAGTGGTGTGCTCCGTCGTGCCGCCGCTCATCGCTTGGCTGCGCGAACACAAAATCGAAGTGCTCGTCGACAAGGAGACTCAGGCGTGCATCGATTCGGAGCGCCCGGGCCTTCCGCGCACGTCGCTGGGCGAGAAAGTGGATCTTCTCGTCGTTCTGGGGGGCGACGGAACACTGCTGTCGGCGGCGCGCGCGCTGCACGGTCACGCCGTGCCGATCCTGGCGGTGAACCTCGGCGCGCTCGGATTCCTCACCAGCGTGACGCTCGACGAACTCTATCCGGTTCTCGATCAGGTCCTCGCCGGCAAGCACCGCACGAGCGATCGGATGATGCTGGAGGCGAGGATTTCGCGCGAAGGAACTCCGGGCGAGCCGCAGACTGCCCTGAACGACGCCGTCGTCAACAAATCGGCGATAGCGCGCATGCTCGATTTCGACGTCTACGTTGACAAGGACCACGTCGGCAGGTATCGGGCGGACGGATTGATCGTTGCTACGCCCACCGGCTCGACCGCCTACTCGCTTGCGGCCGGAGGTCCGATCATTCATCCGAACCTGGATGTGCTCGTCATCACTCCGATCTGCCCGCACATGCTGACGAATCGCCCCCTCGTCGTTCCCGGCGCGGCACACGTGGAGGTCGATTTCACGGCGTCCGAAGACCCGGTGTATCTGACGCTCGACGGGCAGACGGGACTTCAACTGGCGCCGAAGGATCGCGTGACCATCACGAAATCATCGAGCAAAGTGAAGCTCGTGCGTCCGCAGGGCAAAACCTATTTCGAAATTCTGCGAAACAAATTGCGCTGGGGCGAGCGCTAAGCGTCGCGACAGGCGAGACTTCGCTGTGCGGCGTCACTTCACCTTCAGGACGACGAGCGTGCGGTCGTCGAAGGGATGCTGCCCGCCCGAGAAGCGGTCAACCGCCTCGAGGATGTGATCCGCGATTCCGTCGGCGGGAAGGTGCTGCTTATCGAAGATGAGTTTCGCGATCCGGTCGTGGCTGAAAAACTCGCCCTCGGGATTCTGGGTGTCGCCGATTCCGTCCGAGTGGAACACGACGATGTCGCCGGCATCCAAGATGAACGTTCGCTCGTCGTAGGTCGAGTCCTCGATCATCCCGAGCGGAAACCCCTCGATTCGAATTTTCTCGCAGCGCCCGGCGTGGCACAGGAACGGCTGTTCCTGGCCGGCGTTGGCGACACGCAGCCGGTGGCGGCTCCGGTGCCACGTGGCGAAGCAAAGAGTCATGAACCTGCCTTCGATGCGGCGATCGCCGAGAAACCCGTTAAGGGAGCGCAGCATGCTTGCGGGCCGCGGCTTTTGCGAGCCGAGGCTGCGCATCGTGCCGATTCCAACGGCTCCGTACAGCGCGGCGGCGCTGCCCTTGCCGCTGACGTCCCCCATGGCGATCGCAAGCTCCTGCGGTCCGTAGCGGATGAAATCGTAAAGGTCGCCGCTTAGCTCGCGCGACGAAACCACGCGCGCGGCAATGTCGAGGCCGAACTCAGCGCCGGGCAAGCGTGGCAGCAACGCGCCTTGAATTCGGCGCGCAGCGTTCAGGTCCCGCTCCATTCTTGATTCGTCTCGCGCCACCCGCTCGTACAGGCGCGCGTTCTCGATCGAAACCGCGAGGTTTGCCGCCAGGATCGAGAGCACCTGGACGTGGTCCGGTGTGAAGTAGTTCACCTGCGGACTCTCGAGATCCATTACGCCTACGACGCGATCGCTATACATCATCGGAACGGCCAGCTCCGACCGCGTTTCCGGGTTGAGCATGATGTAGCGCGGATCGAGCTGCACGTCCGGCACCACGACGGGCCGCCGCAGGGAAGCGGCGGCGCCGACAATGCCCTCGTGTTCCAGGACCGTAAATCGCTCCTGCGACCGCTGCCCGAATTTCACGGTGACGCGCTGGCGAAACGCATGTGCCGCCTCGTCGTAAAGCAGGATGCTGAAAATCTGGTAGTCGATCAGGCGCTTCG
The DNA here is from genome assembly GCA_035517015.1 of Candidatus Acidiferrum sp. Taxonomy (GTDB): domain Bacteria; phylum Acidobacteriota; class Terriglobia; order Acidiferrales; family UBA7541; genus Palsa-295. The sequence goes on from DATIZQ010000066.1 coordinate 75,716, forward strand.
TCAGTTCGGCCGCGCGGCGCAGCACTTCTTCGACGTTCAACGTCGAGCTTGTTTCGCGCGCCACTTCGTTCAGCAGCAGCAGCTTGTCTGCCTGGTCCCGCGCGTTCGCGAAAAGGCGGGCGTTCTCGATCGCCGTGCCGATGCGGCTCGCCACCAGCGTCAGGATGTTTTGCTGATCGGGAGTGAAGTAATCGACTTGGCTGCTTTCGATGTCGAGAACGCCGATTACCCGCCCGCGGACTACCAGCGGAACGGCAAGTTCGGAGCGCACGCTGTCGAGCGCGTTCAAGTACCGCGGGTCCTTTCGAACGTCGCCGACGCGAACCGGGCTGCCTGTTGACGCCGCCGCGCCGATAATCCCGTCGCCGAACGGAATGCGCCAGTGCTCGACGACTTCCGGGCGGTGTCCGATGGCGAAGCGGAAATACAGCTCATCGGTGTTCTCTTCGCGGAGAAAGACCGCGAAAATTTCGTAATCGATCAGCCGCTTGATCTGCGCCGCCGCGGTCCCCAGCACTTCATCGAGATCCAGCGACGCGTTGATGTCCCGGCTGATTTCAGCCAGGGTCGCCAGCGTCTGCGCGGGAATTTCCTGCTTCGAATTGAGTTCCGTCGAATCCAAGTGCATCCTATGCGCGCCATACGCTTTCGCTACAGCGCATGGCCGGTCCCTGGCGCGGTTTCAGGTCTTCCGCCCGATTTGCAAATCCCGCGTGCTCCACGTTCATTCAAGCTGTTGCGATTAGGAATAGTATAACAGCGGCGAGCGCGTGCCCGCCCGAGGTGTCGAGAGCAGATACAGTGACCTGGCTAGGGCACGAACGAAGTAAGCAGCCGGTGCTCAAACCTGTGCTCGCCGGCGGGCTCGGATATCGCCGGCTCAGATGCCGGCGCTGCGGCGGCCGCAGCCGCCTTCTCAGGAGCCGCGGCCCTTGCTTGCTCGAGGATTTTCACGCTGGCGCTGGCCCCGATGCGCGTCGCGCCGGCTTCGACCATTTTTTGCAGATCTTCCAGGCTGCGCACGCCGCCGGCGGCTTTGACGCCGATTTCTCCGCCCACCACCGCGCGCATCAGCCGCACGTCTTCCGCGGTCGCGCCACCCGGTCCGAAGCCGGTGGACGTCTTGACGAAATCCGCCCCGGCATTTTTCGCCGCAAGCGACCCGCGCACTTTCTCGTCGGTTGACAGCAGCGCCGTCTCCAGAATCACTTTGCATATGGCGCCGCCGCAATGGCTTGCTTCGACGACGCCCCGGATGTCCGCCTCCACGGCGTCATCCATCCCCGATTTCAGCGCGCCGACGTTGATCACCATGTCGATTTCCTGCGCGCCAAGCTTGATCACTTCCTCGGTCTCGTACACCTTCACTTGTGGCAGTGTCGCGCCCAGCGGAAATCCCACCACGGTACAGACGCGCACGGCGCTTCCGCGCAGCAGTTCCGCCGCCAGCGCCACGTTCGAGGGATTCACGCAAACCGTCGCGAAGCCGTACTTCAACGCTTCGCCGCACAGCTTGCGAATGTCGTCGCGACTCGCTTCCGGCTTCAGCAGCGTGTGATCGATCAGTTGGGCGATATCCGCTTCGATCGGTCCCACGGCAGCGCCGGCGGAAATGCGCGACGCGCCTGCCTCCACCACCTTGCGCGTCTTGCGGGCGCACCGCTCCGCGCATCGTTGATCGCAGTCGGGGCAAATCAGCCCGTCGATCTCGAGGCCGCACAGGTCGCTGTCTTTCTGGGCTCCGAGGTAGCTGAGAATTTCCTCTGTGATCGCTTGGATGAGTTTTTCGAGTTCCTGCGGGTCCACCCGGCGCTCCCGGCTTTGCTGCTTGCGTCAGCTTCGATGGCGCTTCTCGATGGCGATGATCTTGTCCACTCGCCGCTGGTGCCGCCCTCCGGCGAACGGCGTCTCGAGCCACACCGCCAGAATTTCGCGCGCCACTTCCGGCGAAATCAAACGCGCGCCCAGCGAAAGAATGTTCGCGTCGTTGTGCTCGCGGCTGTTGCGTGCCGTGGCCCTATCGTAGCACAGCGCCGCGCGCGCTCCGGGAACCTTGTTGGCCGCGATCGAAGAGCCGATGCCCGCAGAGTCGATCACCACGCCGCGCCACGCTTCTCCGCGCGCCACTGCGTTCGCCACCGCCTCCGCGAAATCGGGATAGTCGACGGCTTCGCGGCTCGAGGTGCCAAGATCGAGGACGGTATAGCCCCACTCGCTCAGATGCTTCCGCAGCTCCTCCTTCAGATCGAAGCCGCCGTGATCGGCGCCCATCGCGATGGTTCCTCGCACCCCGCCGTCCGCGCCTACGTCCTTGCCTTTCGCATCTTCAAATCGAATCGCGATTCCTCGCGCGGACGCCTCATCGCGAGCCAGCGGCGTGATGATCGTGCCCGTCGGCACGGTGATTTCTCCATTTGCAGGGATTGCTTCCAGGTCGCGCAGGGTTAGAACGCCGCGTCCCATCTCTATTCACCGGAAAGGCTGAGGACGCAAACGTCTTTCAGGTTGCGGAAACGTTCGTTGAAATCAAGGCCGTAGCCGACGACGAATTCGTTGGGAATCGTGAACCCGACGTAATCGCCCTTCACGTCCTTCAGACGCCGCGACGGCTTGTCGAGCAACGCGGCGATGCGAAGCGTCCTCGGTTTGCGTTGCTGTAACACGCGCAGAAGATAGCTGATCGTGAGTCCGGTATCGAGAATGTCTTCCACCAGCACCACGTTCAAGCCTTCGATGCTGCTGTCCAGGTCCTTCAGCAGGCGCACCTGGCCCGAGGATTCCTTTCCTTTGCCGTAGCTGGATACGGCGATGAAGTCGATCGAAGTGTCGAGGTCGATTTCACGAACCAGGTCGGAGAGAAAAATGCACGCGCCCTTCAGCACGCCGATCATGTGGACGCGCTCGCCCTCGAAGTCGCTGGTGATCTGGCGCGCGACTTCCCGGACGCGCTTTTGAATCGTGGCGCGCCGGATCAGCACCTTCAGCTTTTCTCCGCGACTCGCTCCCGCACGCCCAGCAGACCGAACCGGCATTGATCAGCGCCTCGTCACCATCGAAGCGCGCTACTCTATCCCACGCCCGCGCTCGTTACAAGGTGACCGAGCCGCCCACGCCGGCCACCGACAAGCGTCAGGGCCAGTTCACCGAGTAGACCGCGAAGATTCGATACGGGCCCGGCTCGGAGTTGTTAAACGCCCCGAGTTCGAGTTGCGTTTTCGCCTCGTCAAAGGAGCAAAAAAGACAATGAGTGTTGGTGAGAATCTCGTTCGCGAGATAGTTGCATGAAAGAGGGGAGTGTTCGGGCACATTTCTGCAAGAAAACGTCGCTACATCGAAACCTTCAAGCTGCTTGCTGGAGGGAACGAGTATTTGAGTTGGGAATGACGCCTCCGGTTCATATGGATGCCAGCTCTCACCGTCAAATTCGCGATCATAAACTTCGTAATAGAACAACGAGGTCTCGGCTAGGTCGACAGACTCTTCGCGGGCAATCTCGCGTATTATTTCCGGCGAGTTAAATAACCAGAAACCGTTATGCTTCCAGTACTCGATGTAGTCCGCAAAGTCGTGAGAGATACAACCGCTGATGGAGTAGATATCGGTTACCAGGCCTACGGACAGCCACTCTGCCTTCTTGCACACGCGTTTCGCCATGTAGCCTGCGGGAACCATGTCGGCCTATTTTACATGGCGAGTGTGGGAAGCTCTATTTTTCGTGTTTCAGCTCGACCACCATCACTTCGATCGGCTTGTCGCCCGCGTTCACGTCGGCATGGACAGTGTTCGGCGGATTCGCCGGCAGCCAATAAGCTTTTCCTGTTTCCCAGACGTGTGTCTCGGTCGGGCCGTTCTGCTCGACAATCCTCATCGTTCCGCCGTTCAACGCGATGATCACGCGCGGATGGTCGTGCCGGTGCATCGTCAGCGGCGCATTCGGAACGATCACCGACTTCCACACCTTCACGTCCTCGTTTTCGAATTGAGCGAAGCGCTGTGTCTGTTCGCCTTGCTGCTGCGAGCGTACGGTGCCGAACAGCCCCAGCAATATCGCAACAACCAGCGTGGCGCGGTTTAGAACGTTTCTCATTGGTGCCCCCATGCGGGCGCATCCTAGCATGGGCACCGCCGCACAACGTTCTGGTGTTCCCGCGGTCCGATTGACACGACGGCCCCGCAGGCATATGGTTTGACGGAAAACGTTTACTCGCGCCGGTTTTGCGCCCAAGGAGGCGAGCGACATGAAGATCCCATCGCGAAGGCAGTTCCTCAAGGCAAGCGCCGCCGCCGCAGGCAGCGCGCTTCTCGCGCGTTCCGCATCAGCCCTCGCGGCCCAACCTTCTCGTTCCGTAGCTTCCTCGCCACTCCTTGCCGTCACGCCGCCCTTGCCTCAGCTCGACTATTCGCAGGTGCAGTTGCTCGACGGACCGTTCCGCGAGCAATTTGACCACAATCATCAGCTGTTCCTGAATCTCGACGAGGATGCACTTCTGAAACCCTTCCGCCAGCGCGAGGGTTTGACGGCGCCCGGTCCCGATATGGGCGGTTGGTACGACAACGCCACGGACTTCAACCCGGCCAACAACTTCCACGGCTTCGTTGCTGGGCACAGCTTCGGGCAGTATCTCTCGGGCCTGGCGCGCGCTTACGCCGTGACGGGATCGAAGCCCACACAGGAAAAGGTGAACCGTTTGGTCCGCGGATTTGGCGCCACCGTCGATCCCGCCGGGAAATTTTACGTGGACTATCGTCTTCCGGCCTACACGTACGACAAGACGAGCTGCGGCTTGATTGACGCGCACGAGTTTGCGAAGGATCCCGACGCGATGGACGTCCACTGGCGCGCCACTCAGGCTGTGCTGCCGCATTTGCCCGATCACGCCCTCAGCCGCTACGAACAGCGTTCGCGAGGATACAAAAGCATCGCCTTTACCTGGGACGAGACGTACACGTTGCCGGAGAATTTCTTTCTTGCCTACCAGCGCAGCGGAAATGCGCGCTATCGCGACCTCGGCGCGCGTTATCTCGAGCAGAATTATTTCGACCCGCTCTCGGAAAATGCCAACGTTCTGCCGTTCGAGCACGCTTACAGCCACGTGAACGCACTCAGCTCGGCGATGCAGGCCTATCTGGTCCTCGGCGACGAAAAATATCTGCGCGCCGCAAAGAATGGTCTTCGAATGGTGCAGGACCAGAGCTTCGCCACCGGCGGATGGGGCCCGGATGAAGCATTCGTCGAACCGGGCCGCGGCGGGCTTGCCGCCAGCCTCAAGAGCACCCACGCGAGCTTTGAAACGCCCTGCGGCGCCTACGGCCATTTCAAGATCACGCGCTACTTGTTGCGCGTCACGCGCGATTCCCGCTACGGCGACAGCATGGAGCGCGTCCTCTACAACACCATCGGCGGCGCTCGATTGATCCAGCCGGACGGCGTCAGCTTCTACTACTCGGACTACAACGCCAGTGATGCCAGGAAGGATTGGTACCGCGACAAGTGGCCGTGCTGCTCCGGCACCTTCCCGCAATTGTCGGCGGACTATCACATCAGCACCTACTTCAGGGGCGATGACGGGCTTTACGTCAATTTGTACCTCCCCTCGCGCGTCACGTGGATGCAGGGCGGCACGAAGTGCTCGCTGACGCAGAAGACGGACTACCCGAAGGCAAGTGTGATTCAGTTCGAGCTGGCGGCGGCCAAGCCGGAAGCGTTTGCGCTGAACTTCCGCATCCCGGCGTGGGCGGGATCGAAAACCACCGTGTCAGTGAACGGGAACCGCGTCGGCGGCGAAATCGCCCCCGGAAAATTCCTTGCCGTTCAGCGCGCTTGGAAGGATGGAGACCGCGTCGACATCGAAATGGAGATGCCCCTCCGCCTCGAGCCGATCGAGCCCGAAAACCCGAATATCGTTGCGCTCATGCGCGGTCCGCTCGCGCTGTTTGCGATAGGGGAAAATCCGCCGGCTCCCACGCGCGAACAATTGATGGCCGCGACCGTGTCGCCGCAGTCGTCGGACGATTGGGTCGTGCTGGCCGCAGCCGGGTCGGTCACGTTCCGCTCCTTCGCCTTGATCAAGGACGAACCCTACCGCCTCTATCACACGGTGGAAAGTTAGACGCAACTCCATCACGGTCCGAACTGTGCCAGAGGTGTCCCCGGCTACTTGCCAACGACCAGGATTGAAAATGAGTCGGGCAACATCGGTCCGCGATTGAAGCGCGCGTTCGCCGGAGGCGGATTGGGCGGCGGGCCGAACTGTGCCGCGATCAACAGGATGTGATTCGTTTTGGTGTCGAGCGTGAGCGTCTTCGCCATCGGCATCGTCTGCACGGTCTGCTCGACCGCAAAGTCCGTCGGGCTGTTTTCCTTGATTACGGTAAGCGTGCCGTCTCGCTGCGAGCTGAATGCTTCCATCGTTTGTGGATTGAACGTGGCGCCATCCGTGCCGTTGCCGATCGGCAGCGTCGTGATGATTTTGCCGTCGTCCGAATTGAGGACCACCATGTTTTGCGGGTCGTGGCAGGACGCGAAGAGAATGTGATTCTTCACGTCGAACGCCAGCCCCCCGGGGCCGCCGCACTTTCCGGCTACGTCATATTGCGCCGTCACCTTCATCGTTGTCGCATCGACGGCGGCGATTTTGTCTTTGTCTTCGAGATCAACGTACAGATGCCCTTTGCCGTCGGTAACCGCCTGCTCTGGCGCTCCGCCGAGATCAATCGTGCCCACCACCGACCCATCCTTCGCGTCGATCACGGTCGCGTTGGGCGCTCGATGGCTGAAAATGTAGACGCGCTCGTTAAACGGATCGAAGAGAATGCCGTCCGGGCCGCCGTCTACGTCGATCGTTTTGATCACCGCCAGCGTCTTCGTATCCCACATCACCACCGGCTTGCTGCTTGCGAAGCCGTGACCCGATTTCGGATCGACAGCCGCGCCGCGCGCGTTGGCATTCGGAATTTCTCCCACTGGCTCGAGCGTGTCCAAATTGAAAACGGTCACGCGGGCACCGTCGCCCGTGCGCGGAATGTAGAGCTTGCGTCCGGCATCGTCCGCATACACGTAGTCAAAGCCTCCAACGCCGCCCACCTTGGCCGTCTTCAAGACTTTATAAGGCCCATCGCTCGAAGCCTGCCGCGCCAATCCAACCGACGCCACCATCGCAATCGCGATCACCACAACCACCATGCAAAGTCTTCGCATGAAAACTCTCCTCAGCTCAGTCTTGAACCTCTTGTTCTGGTTTGGTCCCCGGACGCGACGCAGTATACACTCTGCTCACTGCCGACGAACATTGGTACGCGCTCTTTTTCACCGCCCTCGACCAAAGGAGGCCGCATGCAATTCAGCCTGCCAAGGTGCACGATCATTTTACTGGCCGTTTCGCTGGCGACTCCGCCGTCAATTCTGGGACGCGACAAGGCTGGGTCTGGCACTCAGGCGGCGCCAAGCTCTGTTTATCCGAATACGACCGACGGACTCCAACAGCTCTTACACGATGTCCGAGAGGCGGCCAAACGTGGCGAGAAGGAAAAGGTCGCTGAGTACTTAAAGGAAATGGAAGTCCCTAATTGCGATGCGTGGCTTCACGCAATGTATGCCTCGGATAAGGCCGACAGTTGGATGGGCCTTTGTGAAGAAAAGTCATTCGCGCCGCGCGAGCAGGCTATGCAAGATGCGTTCGGGCGTTTCGCCGGCACCGACGGAACTTTCGCAGTACGGAAAGTCAACGATCATCCGGAGTCGAGCGAGTCGGGTATGTTAGAGGCTCCAAGAAAGCCTCTCGACATCTATTTTGCCACCTGGAAGGCTGCACAGAATCCGGCAACCGCCAGGGGAGAGCCGGTTGGCTACTTCTTTTTCGTCGACAACGGTTTTCGATGGGAGAACACGATCTGGTTTCCGAAAGTCGTCGTCAGCCACGCGAGAATCGTTCCAGCGCAACTGATCCACAGAGTCGACCCCGTCTATCCCCCTGAAGCGAAGGCGCAGCACATCACCGGGACAGTTCGCGTCTATTATGTGATTGGCGGAGACGGGAAAGTGTACAACGCTCACGCACTCTCGCACCCGGGGCTTTCGGAAGACCCAAGTCTTCGAAAAGCTGCAGAGGATGCCGTACTGCAATGGCGCTATGAGCCAGCGACTATGGACGGCAAGCCCATTGAAACGAACGCCGTTACGATCGACGTCATTTTCGGTCCCAACAAAATTGAGATAAGGCCCTTCTAGCGCAAATATCCCCACGTGTGGAGGCGGTCGCTGTCTTCGTCCCAGCGGTCGCCGATGTCCGTGCGGTAGTACATGTTCGGGATGAGCACGTTCTTGATGCGCGAGTAAACCTGCGTCTTGGCCTGCTTCATCGTCGGCCCAAGGCCCATCACGATCAGGATCACGCCCGAAGTCCCCGCGACAAGCCACTGCCCGTTGACCTGCTTCACGTCTTCGATGTGCACCTCGTCGCTCGGCGGCTTCTTGAACACGATCACCGCGTTCTTCGAGAACGAGTCGAAAGTCTCGTCGTCGTCAAATGGAAACGGCGGCACCACGATCCGCACGCCGATTTGAAATCCGCTGCGGACTTTCAGCTTTGGGTCCGCTCCGTTTGCCAGGTCCCAGAAGAACTGCCCGATCGGAGTAATCATGCCCGCCTGCTGGATGCTGATCGTCGGGTAGCCGAAGCGCGACGTGAACTCCAGCGGATAGATTCCGTGATTGTTCACGATGCAGTTCAAGTCGATGTATCCGACGTATCCCTCCGACGCGAGCATCGACTCCATTTTCAGCAGCGTGTCGTTGAAAATCGTGTTCGGGCCGCTCCAGAACATCGACGTGCCCATTTCGCCCGTCGGCGGACCGATATCGCCTGGAAACAGCTTCTTGTGCTCGAAATTGATATTGATCGGGTAGACGAAAGTTGTTCCGTTGAAAAATGCGCCGACGGCCACTTCGACGCCCGTGACGCGCCGCTGCAACTGGAAGACCTTGATTTCGTCCGAAAGCGCCTTCTTGTACGCCTCGAGCATGCGGATCACGTCCTGCCCGTCGTCCTCCTGGCCTACGAAGAGCCGCCGCTTCACGTTCTGCGCTTCGCCACTGGGCTTGATTACGTAGGGCCCCGGATGCTGCACGACGTGTTCGATCGCGTCGTCGAACGATTCGAATTCTCCGTAGGGAATGATGTTCACTCCGGCCTTTTTCAGCTCTTCTTGTCCAAAGGAGCGGTCGTCTTCGAGCCGGTCCGTGTAAGGCGTTCCTCCGATCACTTTCTTTCCCTGGGCTCGCAGGCCTTTGGCCTTCTCGCCCTGGCCGAGCGTGTCGTCAAAGATGACGATGTCGGCCCAGTCCAGGTCCTTCTCCCAATCCTTCGATTTCGCGACGAATCCGTCGCCGATGTCCTTCTCTTTCTTGTCGCCGATGAAGTAGCGGACCTCATGCCCCTCCTTCGACACTTGCCACGCAATATCGCTGATGAGTCCCGTAAGCGACACGAACAAGAAATTCTTCTTTTCCATTGGCTACCTGTCCGCCCGAGCAGGTTCGCGAACGATGACGCGGGCGCGCCTTGCAAAGCCCTTCAGCATATCAACGGATTGTTACTCTCGCATGAATGCGCCCGAAGAAAGTCTGTTTGTGTGGTCGGCGGCTCTCTACGGAGTTGGTTTCGGTGCTGCCGAAATGGTGAGCAGCGGATGCACCTGCCAGTTCGTCGCCCGGGTGAATCCCTGCCTGTCGGCTGTCGGCGCGGAACCCACGCTGTAGTCGCTGAAGAAAAGCTGTCCGCTCACTTCGACGTAGGGCGGGTCGGAGAGCACGGTGCCTTGCCGCGAAGGATCGTGACCGCCCAGAACGTTCGTCTTGACGAAGTTCCGCGCGCTATCAACCATTTTCTGCAGCGCCGGATCGGCCACATCGTCTTCATCTGGAATCTCGCAAACGATATAGTGGTCGCGCGACGCTGCTGAGAAGGTCACCTTCAGATTGTAGTCGCCGTCGCCCATGTATGTCGCCACTTGCAGCCACGCTCGCAGGCTCACGACGTCGCCTTCCTTCACGCCGAACGGATTCGGAAAGGCCGGAATTCGCGCCTTGTCGTAGCGCGAATCCTTCGATTGCACGCCCGGAGGATCGGGAATGGACGCGACATCCGCGAACGAAAGGGCGCGTGGGTGGGCGGCGTCGGCTCCTGACGGCAGGCTCGTCTTGATCGCGACGCGCGTCTCGCCGGCCTCTCTCGAGCAGCCCTGAAGAATCGCCACGCACACAACCGCGATCAGGAACGGAAAGGGAATCGCGCGGGACCGCCCCATCGCCAGTTTCCGGAAATCGTCTCGAACTTGCAGGCGCAGCATAATCAATGACCTCCCGATGTCAACCACCGGATCGCTTTCGGCGGACCTCACTATTCGATTGCTTCACCGCGAAATGCAGCTAAAATCTCCTATCCGAGCGTTTTCGACAATGATGAGTTTCTTCAAGAATCGCCCGCGCGATGAGCACGAGAAATCCGCACAGAGTTCCGCCTTGGGCAGCCTCGAGTCGCGCGTAATGGAAATCCTCTGGGCGCGCGGCGAGTGCAGCGTTCGCGATGTCTGCGAGAGGGTTGAGAGTCCCCGCGCGTATACCACCGTGATGACCACGCTCGAGCGCCTCTTCAAGAAGGGTCTCCTCACGAGGCAAAAGTCCGGCCGCGCGTTCCTCTATGCGCCCGCCGTCTCGCGCGAAGAATGGGAGCGTCAACGCGCCGGCAGCCTCGTCGCCATGTTCCTGAAGGGCCCGCAGCCTTCGCGCGATTTGTTGCTGTCGACATTGCTAGATGCCGTTGGCGGGCACGATCAGTCTTTGCTCGACGAACTCGAAAAGCAAATCCGGCTCAGGCGCAAGGAGCTTTCGGCGAGAGGAGCGCCATGATCCTTTCCTACTCGATCCGGTTGTTCTCTCTTTGCTGCGCTTCGTTCTTCCTCGTTCACATGGTGGCGCGCTTGGCCGTATGGCTCGCCGAGCGTCCCGCCCTTCGATTTGCCGAGCGCGCTACCCCGCGCGCGGCGGCTCGTTTGCTGTTCCTGATGAGGACTCTGCCGCCCGGAATCGCGCTCGTTGCCGTGCTAGGCATCTGCGCGCCGAGCTACGTAAGGTTCGAGCAGAATATAGCGGCCGAGCAAGCGGGGCCTGTGTGCCTGGCGATAGCGCTGCTCGGAGCCCTTCTCTGGGCGGTTGCCCTCGGCCGCGGCGCGCGGGCTGCCGTATCCTCGCTGCGTTTCATTCGCCTCTGCTCCCGCAGCGGCCGAACGGTTCCCGTGCATGGCGAACCGCCGCAGATGCTTGTCATTCAAGGCGCTCGCCCGTTTCTCGCTCAATCGGGCATCTTCCGCCCGCAGTTTGTGATTTCGCAATGCCTGCTGAACGAATTTTCGCCCGAAGAGCTGGCCGCCGCGCTGAGCCATGAGCGCGCTCACTGGATCTCGCGCGACAACCTCAAGCGCCTGCTCTTTGCGTTTCTGCCGGATGTTCTTCCTCTTTGGCCGGGTTTTCATTCGCTTGAGCGGAACTGGGCGAAGTTCGCGGAGCGCGCTGCGGATGATTCTGTCTCCGCTATGGGCGAAGCGCCCGCGCTGTCGCTGGCCGCTGCGCTCGTTCGGCTCGCTCGGATGGGCGGCGCGGTCGATCTGGCTCCCCGGGCACCTCTGGCAACCTCGCCGCTCGGTGGCAGCGATGATCTGTCCGGGCGCGTGAGCCGCTTGCTCGCGGTGACTCCCGCAAAGCCCGAAGCACCGCTGGGCCGCATCCCGGTTCTCTGGGGTGCCGCGAGCGTCTTCGCCACGTGCACTCTGGCGGCGCTGGTCTGGCCCGCCGCACTCTCGCCCGTGCACGAACTCCTCGAACGCCTGCTGCACTGATTAGAACGTCACCTTCCCCAGGAATTGAATCTCGCGCGGAGGGAGCTGATTCGTGATGCCCATGAGTGGCGTTCCGAAGCCTGCGCCCGCAGTCTCTAGGTTGCCATACGTTCCGCTGTACCCCACGAAATTCGGATGATTGAACACGTTGAAGGCTTCAACCCTCAGGTCAAGCTTCACGCGTTCGCCGAGCGAAAACGGCCGCTCGATGAAGGGCGAGAAATCGTAGATTGCGTTCCCCCGTCCGGCATTGCGTTCGATCACGACGCCGTTGATCACGGGCCTGTCGGTCGTAGCTCCGGTGTCGCCGCTGTTCGTCGTCCCGGTGACGATGTTGTAGGGAAGCCCGGATGCGAACGTCGCCACTCCCCCGATTCGGATATCGAAGGGGGCCGTGTAGACCCCGCTCAGCACGAAGCGGTGCCGCTGGTCGAAAATCGCGCTGCCGATTTCCTGCCTCCCGGGGAAATTGGGATCGTTGGGATTTTGGCCGGGTATGTCCGGATCGACGTTGTCGATCGCGTGCGACCACGTATAGCTCGCCAGCATCGAGACGCCGTGGCCGAACCGGCGGCTCAGGTTTACGTCCAGCGCGTTATAGAACGCGAATCCATCGTTCACATCGCTCTGAATTGTGCTGTAGGCAGGAGTGATGCCGTTTGCCGCGTCGTAGATCCACAGCGGACGCGTGGCATTGGCTGCGCCCGCGCTTCGAGTCTGCCCCTGCGCTGTGCGAACGAACGGCGTCGGTGGATCGACGTCGAGTGGCCGGTTGATTTTGATCGTGTGCGAGCCGACGTAATCGGCGCTCAGCACCCAGCCCTGTGCGAGTTGTCGCTCGACTCCGAGCGTCCATTGCTCCGTGTACGGATTGAGCAGCACCTTCGGATAGCCGACCAGCGTCGACGCCTCAAAGAATTGATTGAGGTACGCGCTCTCGCCGGGGCGAATGTAGAGGCTTCGCAGCGGTACGGTCGCGCCCGGCGGAAACACCGGCAACGGCGCATCGGAAACGTCAGCAGGGAAGCCCACTTGTCCGGGCGTCGCCGTGTAGTTGAAGACGCCGGTTGGCCCTGTAAGGGCGTAGTTTGCTTCGTTGTTGTCCACAATCTGCGAGTAGTAGATTCCGAATCCTCCGCGGATCACGGTCCTGCCGTCGCCGCGCACGTTGTACGCAAAACCCACGCGCGGCACGAAGTCCTTGTCTGAATCCGTGAACGTCTGCCGCTCGTACCGCAAGCCCAGATTGATGGTCAAATCTTGGCGCAGGCGGTAGTCGTCCTGCACGAACAGGGCCCACAGCGTATCGTCGACTGTATAGTTCGCATTGCCGTAGCTCTGCGTGTAGCTCTGCACGTTGCTGATGTTGTCGAGATACGTGGAGCTCTCGCAGTCCGTAAGGCTTAGCGTGCACGTGTTGTATTTGAACTGACCCAGATAGATCGGACCGCCGAACTCCTTGCTGTTGCCGCCGTTGTGCGCGTGAATCACCTCCGCGCCGAGGCGGATGCTGTTTCGGCTTCGCACGGAGGAGACCGTGTCGTTGAACTCGTACTGGCGGTTCAAAAGCAGCGCTGATTGCGAGGTGCCCGTGGTGAAGGTGCCGCCGGTGGAAATCGGAACCACGAACTGCGTGCCGTTAACCACCGGATCGAACTCCGTGATCGGCGAGGCCAGTTGAAATTGCACGCGAGCGTTGTTCAGCAGGGTGGGACTGAACACGGCCGTCTCACCCAGCTCTTCCGTATACGTCCGCCGCCGGAAAACGCGGTCGACCGTCGGCAAATTGTTCCCGCCGACCGCTCCGTTCGGATTTGTGTCGTAGAAACCGTCGACGTTGCTGCGGAAGAAAAGGTTGTTGTTCTCGTTGATCTGGTGATCGACGCGCAGAAAGCCCAGCCCGCCGCGGTAGTGGCCGACGAAGCTCCCCGGTGCGACGGGCGAAATGATGGGCGACGCGCGGTTCTGCCAGCTGTATTCGAAGTCGCCGGAAATGTGCGTGCGTCCGCTGCTTCCGATGGGGCCTGAAAGGCCCAGTCCCGTCTGCGACAGAGTGTCGGTCGTGATGTCGTTTCCGCTGGCCGCGTTCTGCGGCGTGAAGCCTGAGAGCTTCGCGCCGGTGCCCGTCGGTCGGAACATGCCGAAAACGTCGCCGTGAAATCCGCTGCCGCCGCTCTTCGTTACGATATTCACCACGCTGCCAGCCGTGTAGCCGTATTCGGCTGAAAACGCGTTCGTCAGCACGGTCATCTCCTGCACGGAATCGAGCGGCAGATTCGAGAAAATCGTCTGCCGGCCCCACATGTCGACTCCGTTCGTGCCGTCGATCTCAAACCACTGCTGCCGCCGTCCGGTGCCGTTCGTCGTGAACAGGAGTTCGTTCATGAAGACGTCGCCCTGGTTGATGGCGGGACGGATTGCGGCGTCGAGCAGCGGCAGATACGTGATGCGGCGGTTCAACAGAGGCGTCTCTTGGATGTGCTGCTCGCTCAGGAAATCGCCCAACTGCGGCTCGTCGGTGCGGACTTCCCCGGCGACTCCGGTCACCCTCACCATCGTCTGGCCGCCCACGATGTTCAGTTGCAGATTGGCGTCAGCGGTCGTCCCGCCGATCAAAGAGATGCCGCTTAGTTTTGCGTCCGCGAAACCGTCCTTGTGCGCCGTCACGTCGTAGCTCCCCGCCACCGGAAGCCCGCCCAGTGAGAAGCTGCCGGAAGAGTCCGCGTGCGTCGTTCGCTTCAATCCAGTCAGCGTGTTGGTGGCGCTAACCTCCGCGCCGGGAACCGCCGCGTGGGATTGATCCGTCACCTGGCCGTGAATCGTCGCGGTATCCGGAGTTTGCGCTCGAACAGGTACCGCTGAAACAAGAACGAGAAATACAAAACGTGAGGCCCACTTTCGCACCATCGCCGCTCCCTTGTGAAGGCACTATTAAATTGCGCGCGTTACGCTACTGCACGGAGGGTGTTACTACCAGCGGTAGTAGTCGAACAGAGGACCCGCGCTCCGCTTAGCGGCGCGGCTTCAATCAGTAGAGGTGCCCAGGCCCCGTGGGCTTTGAGCCCTGAGGCCTGGGCAAAGGTGGTTACACGAGGTTACGCGTTGGACGCTCGGTGTTCTAGCGGTCGTGACGATCGTCTGGACCCCGCTCGCCGTTCCAGTCCCCGTGCCAATCTTCTCTCCCCCAATCGCCGCCGCCCCAGCCAACGAACGCCGATCCATCCACAGTGCTGCCTTCCTGGTACTCGAACATCCGAACTTCGCCTCTGGGCCCGCGTGCAAAGATGCGCAGAGTCTTCACGACCCCGTGCGCCGGATCGATGCCGAACGTGCTGTTGCCCATCCGGAATGTGACGTCCGCATGGGCCAGTTCGCGCAGCCGTTGCGTGACATCAACATTGCTTCCCCTGACCCCGTAGAAGGCTCGCAGAATCACATAGGATCCCTGATCGCCGCCACCGCCACCGGCACCACCGCCGCCGCCCCAATCGCCGCGGCCCCAGCCCGAGAATATCGAGCCATCCACAACGCTCCCCTCGCGGTACTCGAACATGCGCTCGCGCCCCTTGGGCGTACGCGTAAAGATGCGCAGAGTTTTCACCACGCCCGGCGCGGGATCGATGCCGAACGTGCTGTTGCCCATCCGAAAGGTGGCGTTCGCGCGCGCCAGTTCCCGCAGCCGCTGCGTGACGTCCACGCGCTGGTCGCCGTAGCCATAGTCGGCCCGAACGATTCGGTACTGCTGAGCCGCTGCCCAGGGAGCGATCACGAGCAGAAAAGCGAAAGCCGCCCAGCTCCGATTCAAAATCCTTCGAAGATGCATTTTGTCCCTCCTCAGAGCTCCAGCCTCGCGCTGGCAGAGTTCTTGGTCAAGATGATTCGGGTGGAGACCTTCCGTTTGACCGGATTATACAGCCGTCAAACGCCTTGGCGGAAAAGCCGCGTCGGCGCGTGCGGCAAGAGTCACTCTCGTGACGCAGCGCTCAGGGATTTGGCTGTGGCGGAATCACACGCGGCAGCCGCTGCTGAACCCCGGGAAGCGGCGGAAAGACCGCATGCGGCTCCGTCTGGTACCAGTAGGCGACCGAGTAGTAGTTGTCGCCGCGGTCGTTCGCGTGGCCGTGCTCGATGGTCGCGCGCAGCGATTTCGTGAACGGAATCGGCGAATCCAGATGAAAGCGGTACACGGACCACCGCGCCCCCTGCCGCTCCAGCCCGACCACGGGCGCGCCGAACAGCGCGTACGAAAACTGCTGTCCGCCGAAATCCCAGGCGCCCAGAAAATAATCCTCAGTCCCGGTTCCGTTGATCGACGGCAGTTTCTCGCCGTCGACAAAGAACATGTCGTCGCCTTCGCCCCACCAGCCGTCCGCATTTTCGAGCACGGACATTGTCACGCCCGCGAAATGCCCTCGCCCCGTCGCTTCCACCCACACGTAGTTGTCCTTGCCGTCGAGGTTCGTCTTCGCATTTGGAATCGCACTGTTGGGCGTCGCCTGCCGGTACTGCGCGTGGAAGTACAAGGTATCGGCGGGAAGCGGCGCCGTAAACGAGCGATAGTCGATGTTCCAATAAACGGCCCCCGCTGTCTCGCTGCCTTCATTCGTCAGCGTGATGCGCGCGTGCTTCTGGAACGGCATGGGGAAGAAGCAATTGAGCGCATTCTCGTTGCCCACCGCCAGCGGAATGGACTGGTACACGAAATAATCGCCCAGGCCGAGTCCGAAAAAGTCGCCCACCGGCGCCTCGACGCTTGGCGTTGCCTCGCCGTCCCAGTACATTCGTAGGACCATCTTCTTCAGGTGAAGGTCTTCGCGGCTCGCGATCGTGATCCAGATGTGCGAGACCTCGCCCGGGCCCGCCTCATCGAGAAGCGCCAGTGTCGCACCCGGCGCGAGCGGGCGGCTATCCGCGTTGCCGCCGCTGCGGTCGTAGCTCGACGATCGCTTCAGCGCGTAGTCGTGCGGCTTCGCCAAATCTGAAATCCAGCTGGCAGGTTCCTGCGCGAACGCACCGGACGCCGCCGCAAGAAGGATCAAAACGAATGCGAATCTGCGCATGGGTGTCTCCCGCGTTGAACTTCGCTCCAACTCGCGCGGAGTATAACAGACGCCCACGGAGCGCCCTCTGGCTTTCGCTCGCCCGCAAGTGCAAAATGTGAGCGGCTCAAACGGCGCGCCGTTGGCCGGGTTGCAGCGCCGCAATCTTCCGCCCTTCTTCGGGCAAAAGAGGGAACCATGCAAAGAACAGCTTCCGCAGTCTGGTCCGGTGCACTCAAGGACGGCAAAGGCGCCATCTCCACGCAGAGCGGCGTCCTTTCCGACACGCAGTATTCCTTCACCACGCGCTTCGAGAACGGCAAAGGCACGAATCCCGAAGAACTCATCGCCGCCGCGCACGCCGGCTGCTTCACGATGGCTCTCTCCGCGCAGCTCGGCACGATGAACTTCACGCCGCAGAGCCTTCGCACCACCGCCGCTCTCACGTTTGAGAAGCTCGACGCCGGCTGGACGATCTCGAAGATCCATCTCGATGTCGCTGGCCGCGTGCCGGGAATCTCCGCCGAAGCGTTTCAGTCTGCCGCCCAGAGCGCGAAGGCCAATTGTCCCGTCTCGCGCGTCCTGAAAGCCGAAATCACCATGACCGCCAGCCTCGAACAAGCCGCATGATTCTTTCGGTCATCGCCGGAATTCTGCTGATCGCGTCCGTCTTGTGGGAGGCGTTCGAAACCGTTGTGTTGCCGCGTCGCGTGTCGAGGCGGTTTCGCCTCACGCGCCTCTTTTACCGCTCGACCTGGTTTCCCTGGCGCTCGATCGCGCGGCAAATTCGCCGTCCACGCAGGCGCGAAGCGTTTCTCAGCTACTACGGCCCGCTCTCTCTCCTCTTTCTCTTCGTCTGCTGGGCCATCGCGCTCATCTTCGCGTTTGGATTCCTATACTACGCCGCATCGCGCCGCGAGCCGATTCCTCCCGCGCTTGCCACCTGCATCTATTTCAGCGGCACCTCGCTCTTCACGCTCGGCCTCGGCGATGTGGCCCCGCAGACTTGGACCGAGCGCTGGCTCGCGGTTTGCGAGAGCGGCCTTGGCTTCGGCTTTCTCGCTCTCGTCTTCAGCTACTTGCCCGTCATTTATCAGGCGTTTTCGCGCCGCGAAGTCAACATCGTCCTCCTCGACGCGCGCGCCGGCTCGCCTCCTACTGCCGCGGAGCTCCTCCGCCGTCACGCTGGCCACGAAGGCCTCGGCGCGCTTCAGAACCTGCTTCGCGACTGGGAGCGCGTTTCCGCGCAGACGCTCGAAAGCCACGTCTCCTATCCCGTCGTCGCCTACTTTCGCTCGCAGCACAACAACGAATCCTGGCTCGCCGCGCTCACTGCGATTCTGGACGCCAGCGCGCTGCTCCTCGCCACCGTCGAAAGCGAGTGCTCGCGCCAGGCTCGCCTCACCTTCGCCATGTGCCGCCACACCGTCGTCGACCTCGCGCAGCTCTTCAGCGCCGCGCCTCAGTCGTCGTCGCACGACCGCTTGCCGCCGCCCGACCGCCATCGTCTCCGCACGACCCTCGAGCAGGCCGGATTTCGCTTTCGCGACACCGAAGCCGCCAACGAGAAGCTCGCCAAGCTCCGCGACATGTACGAGCCTTACCTCGAAAGCCTCGGCCGTTTTCTGCTGATGGAAATTCCGCCGTGGATTCTCTCCAAGGATATCGCCGACAACTGGAAGACCAGCGCCTGGGGCCGCATCTCCGGTTTTTCCACTCCCGCATCCGAGGAAGTCGCCGTCGACGACCACGACTAGCGCCGTTCACCCCGAATCCCTCGCCTGCAGCCCATTCCGTGCCGCCTGTCCATTAGTACAGTTTTCTCATCGACCACCGTTTTCGCCGAACGGGTCGGGCCCTCCTCTCCCGCGCCTCATACTGAATGGAGCTGGAAAACATCGCGTCGGGAGG
This sequence comes from Candidatus Acidiferrum sp., assembly GCA_035517015.1. Classification (GTDB taxonomy): domain Bacteria; phylum Acidobacteriota; class Terriglobia; order Acidiferrales; family UBA7541; genus Palsa-295. The sequence goes on from DATIZQ010000066.1 coordinate 94,558, forward strand.
TTCTTATGCGGCCTGGGTGTTCGTCCATTCTCTTCGTGCTGATCGCTGCCGTGTGGTTGCTCCCGGGGCCTGCCTCGGCGCAAACCGCCCCGGCGGCTCAAAAAGTCACGCTCGCTGCCTCGGCCTCCGCCGCGGACGTTACGCCCGCCCAGCCCGCTCCATCCACCGACGAAATCCTGCAGAGGTATCGGACCGCCCTCGGCGGAGAAGCCGTCTCGTCGGCCTTCACCACGCAAACTATGAAGGGCATTTACCAGACCGAGGACCTTTCGTCCTTCGCGGGAATCGAAGTGATCAGCAAGGCCCCAAATCTCAGCTTCACGAGAATCACCTTCCCCAACGGCGTCTCCGTTCACGAAGTATGCGATGGAAAGTCCGCATGGCTTGAGGACACTGTCGGCGGCATCCACGACTTCACCGGCGCCGCCCTCCAGAGCCGCCTTCGCACGGCCGGCCTTGGCAATCGCGCCGATGTTCTCGCCAGGATGTCTCCCGGACGCGTCCTCGGGATCGCGCAGGTCGGCCCGCACTCGGCCTGGGTCGTCGAATTCACGCCTGAAAAGACCGTCTCTTCGAAGGTCTATTTCGATCGTACATCCGGCTTCGTCATTCGCGTCGACGACACGTTCCACCGCGCCGAGGGCGACTACACCGTCGAAACCTATCTCGACGATTACCGTCCCGTCGACGGCGCCTTTTTCCCGTTCCGAATTCGCCACGTGGAACGCGGCAACGTCTTCAGCATCCGCGTCACGCAGCTCAAGAACAACACGCCGGTCGATAACTCCGTCTTCGTGAAGCCCGGATCGCCCGCGATTCCGCAATAGGCAGGGAAGCGCCGTGTCGATGAAAAGCGCGCCAGCGCAAAGAGCGTTCCCGCGAACCGCGCCGTTCATCGCGCTCTGCTCGCTGACGGCCGCTTTCGGCTTTGCTTCTGCAGGCCGGAGCGCTGCTCGCCCGTCACCATCGCCGCAGCAAAACCAGTCGGACCCATCTCAATCCGGCCAGCCGGTGTCGCTTGGCGACCTCGCGCGCCTCGCTCGCGCGAAGAAAGCCGGCCAGCCGAAGGCCGTCCGCATTTTCGACGACGAGAACATGCCGCGCGCTCCGCTCAGCGCCGGCGATAAAGCGCCCGGCCTCTCCGGACAGGCCAAAGTGACCCTGATCGATTTCTGGGCCACTTGGTGCGGCCCCTGCCGTCACGCCTTGCCCGGCCTCAAGCAACTGGAAGCCGTCTACCGCAGCGATGATTTCGAGCTGATCAGCGTCAGCGAGGACGACGAAGAATCCGATTGGCGCGCCTTCACCGCCCGCAACGGCATGAGCTGGACGCAGCGCTTCGATTCCGGCCATCAGATGATGCGCCAGTATGGCGCCACCGGCCTCCCGACCTACGTCTTGATCGGGCGCGACGGAAACGTCCTCCAGCAGTACGTCGGCGACGATCCCGAAATCCCCGTCATCGAGCGCGTTGGCCCCGATCTGAAGAAAGCCCTCGAAGGGAAGTCCTAGTCCGCCGATGTTGACCTACCTCTTCGGACCCTTCCTTGCCCTTGCGCCGAAGCCTTGGCGCGACTCCGTCTTCAGAGGTTGGGTGCAATGGCGGCAGGCAACCGTCGTCAGCGGGCTCCTCGAGTCTCTTGGTGCGCTCATTGGCCTCGCATACTGGTACATGTACGCGATGACTGCCTGGGTGGGTCGCGACATTGACGCGGCTCTGAACGGAAGACTTCACTCCGAAGTGTCCGTCCAGGGCGTTGGTGGATTCGCGCTCTCCGTTTGGTTGATGCATCCCCTGACCTGGTTCCTGGGCTATTCCATGGTCGAGGGCGTCGTGCGCTTTTGCGCCGGGGCTTTCACAGGAGAGGCTGCGGGCAGTCTGCCGTTGGTGGTCCTCGACAAAATCCTCTTCAGTCCGTTCCGGCGTCGCGCTCCGGCGAATGTGACCTCGATCGGCAATCCGGTCAGCCACGTCGCTTCGTTCGCCGATGCTCTTGGGGAGCGGATGCTGCTTGCCAGGCCGGAGCTCCGCGACGAGCTGTCCTTCAAGAACGCCGGCCCGGATGAGATTCTCGAAATTGGGGCCTCGCGCCGGAAGAAGGATTGGGATCCGCCGCGCGTCGTCCGCTTCGAGAACACGTACTACCGCTTGGAGTCTTGTTCGCGCCGTCCCGGTCCCAGGCCGTTCATCTATACGCTTCGGCGCTTGTCGATGGGCGTTCCCGGCCGCTCCGTGATCGTCTACGACCCGCGCGACGCCGTCGTCCGCAACTGACGCCTCCGCAAACTACCTCCCCGCTGGCGCGGCCCGCCTCTTCGCCTTGATCAGCACGTCAATCGAATCCGGCCGGTCGTTCCAGAAATCGAGTCGCACCCGCCCGTCGGCGAGTTGCGCAATCCGCGCCGGAATCGAGCTGGCGGTCAGGTACCATCCGGCGGGAAGCACCACCGCGTTCCGCGGCCGCCCGAAGCTGCGATCGAAAACCAGTTCGTCGCCGTCCAACCGGTAGCTCACCGGCGCCGTATACGTTTCGGAGATGCGCAGCCGAATCGATTGCCCCTTCTTCACAGGAGGGAAGGGAATTACCACCGCTTGCGTCTCCGGCTTCACCGGCTCTTCGGACTCGATCTTCGCCGCCGCCATTTCCGCGCCCGTCATCACCCTCGTCGCAAGCTTCTCGCCCGTATCCAGAACGTACGCGGACGGTTCGGACACATTGCTGCCTTCGCGGACCACGTTCAGGTACTTGTCCGCGCCGGGCCGCGACTCCGTGTAGTCGTGATAGAGGCTGAACGCATGCGTCTCCGGCTGCTGCAGGAAATAAACGATGTCGCGGTCCTGGTGCGCGCGTTCCGACAGCCGTTGGCGTTCGCTTTCGCCTTCGAACGGCGCTTCCCAGCTCCGCGCCGTCGTCGCCGCGTGCGGCGCAGCCCCCGCTCCCGTTTGCGCACCGGGCTTCGCCCGCAGAATCAGCGGCGCTTCTACCGCGGTCGCATTCATGAAGCTGATCGCGATCCGGCCATCCGGCTCCGTCAGCACTTGCGACGGCGTGTTGCAACTCACCAGCTCGTATCCCGCGGGCAACACTACCTTGTTGCGTTTGATCCCCAGCGGCCGGTCGAAAACGATCGTGTCGCCTTCGCGAAAGTAGCTCTTCGGATCCTTGTACGTCTTGAGGATCAGGACGCGGCCCTGTCCTCCTTCAGGCACGGGCCGGGCGAGCGTCACGCGAATGTAGTTCGTCGCCAAATCGGCGTCGTCCATCAGCGGGTCCTTCCGCGCGTCTGCCCCGCTGACGACTTCGAAATGCACCGGCTCGCCCGTCATCGCGTCGATCACGGACTCGTCGCTCGCGATGCTGCCCTTGCGAATGGGATTGAAGAAATACTTCGCGCCCGCCGTCGTCGCGGTCACTTCGTACCAGATCTTGAAGCTGGCCGTGTCGGGTGCGAGCAGTTCGTACCGCGTGTATTCGTCCGTCTCCGTTTGCCGCGCCGCCGGGACGCTCGCCGCTGCCGCCGAATTTGCCGCGCCTCCCGCCGTCTGCTGCGCGCGCATCGCCACGCCGCCCGCAAGCAACATCGCCACGGCACTCGAGACCATCAGTCCTTTGCGCATGAATCCCCCCGGGAACGCCAATCTCCTGATTGGCCGTTTCTCTTCGGCCGCAACCTTACTCGCCCTGTTCTCTCTTCGGAAGCGAAATGATGCGCCTGGCCTCACGCGGTTCCTGCGGCCGAAGCCGGTTCGGAAGTCTCCCGTTCGTGCTGAATCATTCAGCGTCTCGTTGAATTATTCACGGTCCTCGCAGGCATCGCCGCGTAAGCCGGCGGCGAAGCTCCAGTTTTTAGCGGATTTCGACGGGCGAGGTCGAAGCGAATAGCTTGCCTTCTTGGTCTCGAACCACTTCTCGCAGGCTGTAGCGCCCCGGCGGCGCCTGCAGGAACGTTTTCGCCGTGATGCCCGTCTTCGATAACTCCGCAAACGACGCGTCCTTCAGCATCAAGTCCATCCGGCTCTCCTTGCCCACAACGAAGTTTCCTTTGTCGTCGAACAGCGCCGAAACGAACACCAATTGCTGCGTGTGCCGATGCGACTGCGTGCCAAACTTCAGATGCACCACATCCACGTGGACGCTCACCCAGAGCGCCTGCGAGCCGTCCTTCATGGGGCCCTCTTGCTCCGAAACGGTGGCCGGGACTCCCGAAACGGGTTCCGAAGCTACAACTTCCTTATCTATGTCCCCTTGTGGGTTGTCTGCTCGCGCAACTTGGGCCTGGTTTCGCGGGGCAAAATAGCCGGGCCGCGCCTGCACGAAGTCGTTGCTGACGCCCCGGACTTTTACGTGGAGATGGTGATACTTGCCATCGTGTGCGGGTTCTGTCCCCAGTAGATATGTGACTTCCGGAACCATACCGACTTCGCGGAAGGCGAGATCAAGATCGTTGTTGTTGTGAAACAGGAGGCCTCCGGTGCTCTCGGCAAAGTCCGCCATGGGCGCATCGACCTCCGCCAGCTTTGATCCTAATGACTTGGCATTGAAAATCAGCGACGGCGCTGTGGTGGTATTGGGGACTTCTCCCGGCGGAGGTCCCGGTGCTTCCGCGTACAAGCCCTTGGCGTCGATCGCGTTGACGACGGTCCCTGACCGCAACGCACGGGCGATCACGTCGTCCTTTTGCAGGTCCATTGTTCCCGCCAGGAAGCCGGAGGAGGTCAACACGAGCATACGAGTCCCCGGCTGTTTTGAGAGCGAATCGAGAACGCCTACTATGGTGTCAAGAGTGGTAAGCGAAGCCTGCTTAGCCATCTCCCACGTCTGGTCCGCTTGCCCCCGAATGATCGACATCGCCTGCATCGCGCCAGGGCTTGCACCGCTACCCAACGTAGGTGCCCCGGCACCCGACAGATCGCCGGGCTGATAGCTAACGCCCGGGAATTCACTGGTATCTACTCCGTTGCATTCCATCAGTTCGCCCAGCGCAGCCTGCAAGGCCTCGGGATCCAGATTATTCGAGATCAGATACGCCTGATAGGCAGTGATGCGCGGGCATGGCGCGATGCCGTTTTCAGGAACCCGCGGATGCGCCTGCAACTTGTCCATCACCGCCAGGATTTCTGCCGGATCGCTCGTGTAGCTCACGGTCGCGGTTGCTGATGACGTGAACAGCGCTACGCGGTCGCCGGGGATAAGCCCGTTCGCAAGAAAACGCCGGGCGGCGATCTTCGCTCGTCCAAGATCGCCCGTGTTAGTGTGAATGTCATCGAAGAACAACGCGATGGAACGCGGTGCGACCACCACCGAGGCAGCACGCGGCGCGGGCTGCGATTCCTCGCTCGGTTTCGCAGGTGTGTTGGCCCGCATCGCGACCGCGTCTTCCCGGGTGGCGATGGCAAATGTCTTGATCGTTTGCTGCTTACCGTCGTCGTAGACCTCGAAATCCTCCTGCTTCAGGCCGGAGATCGCCCGACCCCGAAGGTCTCGCGGAACCACGCCGACATCCACCACCTCCGTGTTTGCGCGAAGAGCGGCATTCGATTGGGGAGAGTACGCCCGGCTGCTCACGCGCACTTCGTCCGGACCAATGGCCTGCGGCTGTGCAATCGCCGCCACAGCCACAATCGCACAGAAAAGCCGGAAGGCAAATCGTACGGCTTTCTCTCGATTCCTCATCGCACGCTCTCCGTCCTCGGTCCGCGAACCACCCCAGGACGAACAGGCGAGCCAATTGTACTCCGCGAGGGATAAACGATCTAGCTAATGTACGACTAACTGAATCCGCCGGTCGCCCCGGGCGTCGGCAAGCTACCGACGCCCAGCGACGATTTTGGCCCGCCGTCACAACGCATGTTATCCCGGTTATAGGACTACTACTCCGATTTTGAAACTACCCTTCCGCCGCCGTTCGTGCTACCGTGACTCGTTTTCTCGCGCAGCGAAATTCGCGCAGGGAAAGGAGGAGGACGCGATGCAGAGGGAGCGCCGGATTTCAGGGTTCGCACTTCCAAACCCCCGGGACCAAACAAGCCTTCTCAGGTCTCTGTGGCAATCTCTTGCCTTTCAATCGGTACACTTTGCAAACGGAAATCCCCGCAACTCCTTGCAACTCAATGACATGAAAATTCTCAATCGGTACACTTTCGTGCCTTCCGCCGCGAACGCTGGTAGTATGCCCCAGAGGTCAGCCATGAACCGCCGCTTCCTCCGACCCGCTGCAACCCTCGCCTTCGTCTGCTTCCTCGCTGTGCTGCCGGCCGCGACGCAATCGTCGCCCAATCAATCCCCCGGCCAGCCGCAAGTCCAATCCGGCTTCGCCGAAATCAACGGCGACAAGCTCTATTACGAAGCGGCAGGCTCCGGCCACGCTCTCGTCCTGATTCACGGCGGACAGATGGATAGCCGCATGTGGGATGAGCAGTTTGCGCTCTTCTCGAAATCCTATCGCGTGATTCGCTATGACGTGCGCGGCTTTGGCAAGTCTCCGGCCTCCACCAACGTCTACGCCGACGAGGATGATCTGGCCTCGCTGCTGAAATACCTTCACGCCGGCAAAGCCTACGTTGTCGGCCTCTCGCTCGGCGGCCGCATCGCCATCGATTTTGCGCTCACTCACCCGGACATGGCCGACGCCATCATTCCCGTCGCGCCTGGCCTCAGCGGCTTTCGCTTCAGCGATGACGCCAACCAGATGGAGAGCTGGCGCGCCGCGCTTGCCGGTGATTGGCAGAAGGTCGCCGGCTTGTGGCTCAAGAGCGGCTACATGGCCCCGGCGATGGAGAACCCGAAGATCGTGTCGCGCCTTCGGCAGCTCGCGCTCGAAAATGCGCACGAGTATCTCGATAATCCCGTCCTCGAATCGATGCCGGATCCGCCTGCGATTGACCGCCTGCCCGAGATCAAGGTTCCCACGCTCATCATCGTCGGTAATCGCGACGTCGCGGACATCCACGAAATTTGCGGCCTGCTCTACGCGCGCATTCCGCATGCGCGCGAGATTTTGATCGAAAACTCCGGCCACATCGTCAACATGGAGCAGCCCGAGCTCTTCAACCGCTCCGTCCTCGATTTTCTCGCTGGCCTTCCGAAGCAATGAATCATGTTGAAAGGAGAGAACCATGACGAAACCGCTCGCGTTCCTGGCTCTTGCATTTCTGCTGCTCGGAGCCACTGCTGTTCCCGATAGGTCCCTGGCCGCGCCGAAGCCGGCGCATCATGCCCTTGCTCCGCAGGACTCCGAAACCGAAACCGTCCTCTCCACCTTCCGCCCTCGGACGGGCATGGAAGACGAACTTCTGAAAACGATGAATCAGAATTGGTCCACTCTTCACAAGCTTGGCCTCGTGCTCGAAGAGCCGCACCTCGTCCTGCGCGGCAAGGACGACGCCGGAAAGCCGATCTTCGTCGAAATTCTCACGTGGCGGGATCACGAGGCCGCCGACCACGTTCCCGCCGAAGTGCAGGCGATTTGGGACCGCCTGCAATCCCTCGTCGAGGCGCGGGAAGGCCATCGCGGAATCGAATTTCCTGAATTTGAAATCGTCTCGCCAACACCATGAGCATGCGTTCGACAAATCGGCGGCATCGATTGTCTGATGCATCCAATCAGCGGCCAAATTGGATGTCGCCTGCGTTGTCTGCGGCATCCACTGCGCGATTCGCTCCAAAATGCGTGTGCTATAATTCGCGCTGTCGAGTGATACGATTCGCCATTCTGCATCACGCGGAGCGGACACCATGAGTTTCCCCAAGACCCAGAAGATCTGGCACAACGGCAAGTTCATCGATTGGGACGACGCCAAGATTCACGTCCTCTCTCACGTCGTCAGCTATGGCTCCGCCGTCTTCGAGGGCATTCGCTGTTACGCCACGGCGCAAGGCCCCGCGATTTTCCGCAACCGCGATCACATGCAGCGCCTGATCAACTCCGCCCACATCTACCGCATGGAGACTGGCTTTTCCGTCGACGAGCTTGCCGAAGCGAATCTCGAGCTCATCCGTATCAACAAAGTTCCGTCGTGTTATCTGCGCCCGATTGTACTGCGCGGCTACGGCACGGGCGGCGTCGATCCCAAGGGCGCCCCGATCGAAACATATCTCGCCTGTTGGGAATGGGGATGCTATCTCGGCGAGGAGGGCCTGAAGAACGGCGTCGACGTCTGCGTCAGCTCCTGGAATCGCCCCGCGCCGAACACTCTGCCGCAGATGGCCAAGGCCTCCGCGAATTACATGAACTCGCAGCTCATCCGCATGGAAGCCACCACCAACGGCTATGTCGAAGGCATCGCGCTCGATTCGAACGGCTACGTCAGCGAAGGCTCCGGCGAAAATATTTTCATCGTCTCGGACGGCGCCGTCCTCACGCCGCCGCTCGCGAATTCCGCGCTCCCCGGCATCACGCGCAATTCCGTGATGACCATTTGCCGCGATCTCGGCATCCCCGTCGCCGAGCAGGTCATTCCCCGCGAGATGCTCTACATCGCGAACGAAGTTTTCTTCTGTGGCACCGCCGCCGAAATCACGCCGATTCGTTCGATCGATCGCATCAAGATCGGCAACGGTTCGCGCGGCCCCGTCACGAAGCGCGTGCAAGAAGAATTCTTCGCCATCACCAGCGGCGCGAAGCCCGACCGTCACGGCTGGCTCTCGCATGTCGGCGCGCCCGCCGGCGCCGCCGTCCGCTGAGGTAACTTTCAACTGTTATCTTTCCATCGCGTCCGGTAAAATCCGCGCGTTCATCTCGGATTCGCTCGGCGAGGTTGCGTGTACCGTCTCCCTCAAAAGCTCGCGGCGGAATTCATCGGCACGTTCGCGGTGGTCTTCATCGCCGCGGGCTCGATCTGCGCCGACCAGTACCTTCGCGCCGCCGACCAGACCGGCATCAGTCTCCTGGGCGCCGCTCTCGCCTACGGCCTCGCGACCGCCGTCATGGTCACCGCCGTCGGACACATCTCCGGCGGCCATCTGAATCCCGCCGTAACGATTGGCTTCTGGGTCACGAAGCGCCTGAGCACGCTGCAAAGCATCTTCTACGCCGCCGCGCAGCTTCTCGGCGCCGTCGCCGCCGGATACTTGCTTGCCGCCATCGTTCCGGAACAGGTTTGGCGGCCCGTCGCGCTCGGCACGCCCGACCTCGTCTCGGACGTCACGCGCTGGCACGGAATGTTGCTCGAAGCCGTGCTTTCGTTCTTGGTTGTGTTCGTCTTTTTCGCTACGGTGGTCGACGCCAAAGGCGCCTTCCACAAGGTTGCGGGCTTCGCGGTCGGCCTGACGGTCACGATCGGCGTCCTCTTTGGCGCCCCGTTCACGGGCGGCGCCATGAACCCGGCGCGCGTCTTCGGAACGGCCGTCGCCGCGCGCCACTTCCAGAACCACGGAGTCTTCTGGGTCGGCCCGCTTTTCGGCGGCGTCGTCGCCAGCGTCGTCTACGACCGCCTGTTCCTCCGCGACCAGCCGCCCGCCTGACCGCCCGCATCGGCCGCGGAAACCGTGCTCCGGCCCGAAGTACAGTTGCCGCTTTAGAAATCCCGCGCCTTGACGTCCTTGCCGCTCCTATCTGCGCGTGCTAGCGTCGATTGAATCCTCTAGCCGGGAGTCTGACCTTATGGCCGTCGCCATTGATGATCTTCTTCGTCGCGCCGTCGAAAGCCGCGCCTCGGACTTGCACCTGAAAGTTGGCAATCATCCGTATACCCGAGTCGACGGTATCCTCAATCCCATCAGCGACGTGCCGCGCATCACGCCGGAAGAAATGCTTTCGATGGCCTTCAGCATGATGACCAACCGGCAGAAGCAGAAGTTCAAGGAAACCGCCGAGCTGGATATGGCCTACGGCGTGGCCGGCCTCGGCCGCTTCCGCGTCAACGTCTTCCAGCAGCGCGGCAACGTCGGCATGGTCCTTCGCGTCATTCCGACCAAGATTCGCACCATCGAAGAGCTCGAGCTCCCGCGCATTCTCGCGCAGGTTTGCGAAGAGCAGCGCGGCCTGATTCTCACCACGGGCACCACCGGTTCGGGCAAATCCACGACGCTGGCCGCGATGATCGACCGCATCAATTCGCTCCGCGCCGAGCACATCATCACCATCGAAGACCCGATCGAGTATCTGCACCGCGACAAGAAGGGCTTCATCAACCAGCGCGAAGTGGAAGTCGATACGGCGTCGTTTTCAACGGCGCTGCGCGCCGCGCTCCGCCAGGACCCCGACGTGGTCCTCGTCGGCGAAATGCGCGACCTCGAAACGATTTCGACCGCGCTGCTGGCCGCCGAGACCGGCCACCTGGTTCTTTCGACCTTGCACACTCTCGACGCGACGGAAACGATTCAGCGTATTATCGCCGTCTTCCCGCCGCCCGAGCAGAAGCAAATCCGGTTGCAGCTTGCTTCGACGCTCAAGGCCGTCATCAGCCAGCGCCTCGTCCGCAAGAGCGATGGCGCCGGCCGCGTTCCCGCCGTCGAAGTGATGGTCGCCACCGGCTACATCCGCGATTGCATCATCAATCCCGACAAGACTCGCATGATTCGCGACGCCATCGCCGCCGGCACCAGCCAATACGGCATGCAGACCTTCGATCAATCGCTCTTCGATCTCTACTCGCGCAACCTGATCACGCTGGAAGAAGCCATCATGCGCGCGTCGAATCCGGACGATTTCCGCCTCCGCGTCCAGGGCATTCGCTCTTCCGCCGACGCCGCGCGCGAAGAGATGGAGCGCGCCATGACCGAATTCGAGCGCACCGGCTCCCGGTAATCGCCATCATCCCAATATGTTCTCTGCCTGGTCTATGTTTATTGCGGGACTATGTTGAGCGCGCACAGCGCAGACGCAGGCCTATGGTGGTTGGGATCCACGTGCATTTGGTTCCGCCTGGCCTGCATGAGCCGAGAGGAATCGTAGTCCATGAGTGGCTTGGGTGTCGCGCGAAGACAACGATCACGTCTCAGCTTCTGGACTTATGCTTCATCTCTTGCAGCCTCTGCCGGATTCAGCGCGCTCTTGCCTGCAGGAAGAACTCGATTGCCATCGCCTCTGCGCGAGGAACTTCGCTCACGTGGCCGCCTTCCACCATGACCGCTTGCGCGTCGACGTTGTGCTCTCGCGCGATCTCGGCAGTGCGCTTGCTGGTCAGGTCGAAGTACGGTTCCTGCGAGCCGTAATAGATTCGCACGGGGCATTTGAAGCTGGCGGCATAAGCCAGCGGCGAGCGCGTCTCCAGTTCTCTGGGGTCCGCTGAATCGAAGGGGACGTAGTCTTTTGCGCCAGGCGCGTACTTCACGAAGAGCGCCTGGTCAGGTGATCCTGAGAACGAGGCAGCCGCGCGAAAGTGTCTCCACACCATGGCAGCCAGCATGGCCATAGTGCCGCCGACGCTCGGCCCTGCGACATAGATTCGAGCTGTGTCCACGTAGCTCTGATGACGCAGGTATTCCGCGGCGGCAATCGCATCTTCAACCTCGTCATAGAACATCGTGTATGTGCCAGCCTGCCCGTTCTCGCCGCGTAGCATGGGTGCCATCACCACGAAGCTGGCGTCACGAAATGGCTGGGTGTCCTGCCAGTCGCCCATGCCAAAGGCGTGACCGCCGTGAAGGAAGAGGATCGCCGGATAGCGGCGTTTGTCGCTCGATGTGGGCCGGTGCATCCAGGCCTTGAGCCGTAGTACGCCCGAGAGATACTCGACCTCGAAAGCACCCGCAGGTGGCGTCAACGGGTGCCAGGACTGTGGAGCGGGCCCCTGTCGTAATAGCTTGGTGTGAAACGCGCGGCGAGCTTTCGCGTAATCCTGGTGCTGAATGGCGACCATCGGCGCAAAGGACGACTGCCCTGAAATTGCGGTTCTGTCCTGAGCTAAACCGGTAGCGGTTCCGAACAGCGTCAGCAGCAACGCGAATCGAGTTGATGGAATACCGCGGACCCTCATGTGCATCCTCCAAACGCAGGTCTCCCTCTGCGCGCGCTGTAAGGTGCGCCCGGTAGACCCTGAGCTAATTCCCTGAGCTTTCTTTGTGTTTGCCGATGAAATAAACGATCAGGTGCGAAATGCCGATGGCGATCGGTCCCACAGCCACATACTGCAATCCGGGCGGGAAAGGAACGTTGGCATCGGCGGGCTTATAGGCGAGTATTGCGCTCATGCAAACGTACAGCCCGACGCCAACCGAAATCCAAACCAGTCCGGCGAGGAGGAGGATCCGCTGCACGTTCCACTTCCCGCGCTGGATCTCCTGTTCCAGCGGAGGAAGCTCGGCTCCCTTCTCCAGAGCTGCCAGCCGTTCCCGGTGGACCATGAGCCGGCGATCGTGCTGCAGCCATTGCCGGAACCCCGCGAAGGCGATGAGCGCCACGATGACGATTGCAACTTCCATAGCTTCACTTCCTTTCGCACCTTTATACTCGCCAGCCTGAAGATTGGTTGCAAGCCCGGGAAGCAGGAGATTGCAACCTGCACTGCCGTCCAAGAGTATGAATGCTAGTGGCCGACGAAGACGTTAACCACCTGTTGCGCAAACGGCGCTTCGCGGGCGCCTTCGAGTTGGTATTGCAGCGCTATCAGAACAAAGTCTTCCGCCTGGCGTTTTCGATCTTGCGCGAACGAAGCCGGGCGGAAGACGCGACGCAGGACACTTTCGTGAAGTTTTGGCAGGCACTCCCGGACTATGACGGCCGAGCGGCCGTTTCAACTTGGCTGTACACCATCGCCCGTAACACGTGTCTCTCCGCAGCGCGGGCACAGACCTACCGCACGACCGAAACCCTGGTAGACGCCCTCGAACCGCGCGCTAAGGAAACCATTTCGAAGATTACTGAGGTACACGATTTTTTGCTGCGTCTTCCGGCAGTGGAGCGAGAGGTGGTAACTTTGTTCTATCTCCAGGAACGCAGCATACGGGACCTCTCGCAGATGCTGAACATGCCGGAAGGCACGGTGAAGAGTCACCTGCACCGGGCGCGGCGCACACTGGCGGAGTGGATGGAGAAATAGAAGATGAATTGTTCGGAAGCGCGAGAGAGGATTCTGGATAACTTGGACGGCTCGCTTGCGGCGGCCGACCAGGAACTGATGCAGCGGCACATTTCCGACTGCGATGCTTGCGCCCACTTTGCAGAGGCACAGCGTGCGCTCGACCGCAAGCTCACCAAATCGCTGATCGCCCCGGCGCTCGATCCGACTTTTGAGAAGCGCTTGCGAGCGAGACTCGCGCCACATCCACGCGAGCAGTGGGCCTCCTGGTTGCCGGACGTAGCCTACGCCTCGGGTACAGTTGTGGCCGTGATCCTGTGCGTCCTGCTGCTGCCGCTCTCGGCGACCGTGGTGGTTCCCGTCGCAGCCGGCATCGCCATCATTAGTTACGTTGTGCAAGCCATCTTCGCCGGGATCCTCGAGGAAGCCTCCCGCTAACAGTTAGGACTGGCGCTCGGGGGCATTGACTGACTACCCGGTTTCCGTGTAGTTGACATAGTCTGGCGGGCCTGCCTGAATGCCACGGCAGGATAACTATCACCCACGGAGCTTCGTCAGCGCTGATATTCACTGGGTCTGTCTTCACGGGCGGTACGCACACGCTTTCCTCCAATCGGACACGGGTCGCCCTACTCTAGCATCCTTGACCAGGCAACCAGCCGACAAGGGGAAGAAGATGCCCCTGACCCAGAGCCGCACGTTCAAGACTGCGGCTTTCCTCACCAACTACGAGCGTCATTTCGCCGACTTTTGTGGACTCGCGTTCAACAGGGCAGGCTGCACCCGGGCCGGATGCCCTCGGCGTTCGTCTCTTCAGTGTTTATCTGTGTTCATCTGTGGTTAAATCCTTCCCGTGCGCTTGCCTCGCAGATTTTCCACTGAGCAGGATTTGTACAACATCTCCCTCCGTGCGCTGATGCGCCGAGCCTATTCAATCCACGAAATGAAGAACTATCTCGGCCTGCGCGCCGAGGACAAGGAGATGGTCCCGCTGGTGATCGCACGCCTCCGGGAACTGAATTACCTTGACGACGCGCGCTATGCGCTCGACTTCGCCCGGCGGCACGCCCAATCGCGCCACCAGGGACGCTTCCGCATCGCGCGCGAGCTGCGCAGCCGCGGCGTTCCCGACCAACACATCGAAGCGGCCCTCGATGCCGTTTTTGCCGAGACGGACGAGGTTGCGCTAGTCCGCAAGCGCCTCCAGCCCGTGCGCCGCGCGAAGACGCCGCTCGATCAGCGCAAGCTGGCCTCCCTCTACCGCAGTCTTCTCCGCGCCGGATTTTCTGCCGATGTCGTGCGAACCGAATTGCGCCGGGCCACTCACGCCGATCTCTCCGGCTTAGCCGACGCTTCGGCGGACGACGTGTAATCCGTCGCCAGGGATCCGGCCCCGCTTCGTGACCTTGTGTGTGACAGCTTTGCAGGCCCTTGTTGACACTTTCGTCTGCCTGCCAGTAAGATTCGCGTCCAGAAAGCGGCAGTTCGCGTATCTTTTCGGAAACCTTTTCAAGGGAGACTCTCGATGAAGAGCATTCTGTGGTCGTTGGTGGTTCTCTGCGCTTTGCTGGTGGCGTCTCTGGCGCCGGAAGCGGGCGCCCAGGCGCAACCTCCGGCTGCTCCGGCGGCAGCCGCTGCACCTTCCGGTGCGCCTGCGCAACCACAAGGCCGCAAGAAGCGAGTCGCCATCTTCGACTTCGATTACGCCACTGTTCAGACTGCTTCTTCCGCGATGTTCGGCAGCAATGTGGACATAGGCAAAGGAATCTCCGATCTCCTCGTCAAGTATCTGGTGCAGGACGGCACCTATTCGGTGATCGAGCGCAAGGCATTGGACAAGATTCTGGGCGAGCAGAACTTCTCGAACAGCGATCGCGCCAATCCCACGTCCGCCGCCAAGATCGGCAAGCTGCTCGGCGTCGACGCCATCATCGTCGGCAGCATCACGCAGTTCGGAAACGAGACCAAGAACACGAATATCGGCGGCGCGGGCGGCGGGCTTGGCCGCTTCGGCGTCGGAGGCTTCGGCCAGAAGAAGAGCAAAGCGATCGTCAACATCGACGCGCGAATCGTCGACATCGACACGGCCGAGATTCTTGGAGTCGCGTCGGGCCACGGCGAATCGAAGCGCGAGAGCACCAGCATGACGGGCGGCGGCGGAGGCTGGACCGGATTTGGCGGCGGGCACGTCGACTTCGGCGCCAGCGATTTCCAGCAGACCATCATCGGTGAAGCGGTCAATCTTGCCGTCAAGGACATGAGCACGGGACTCATCGCCGACAATACAAAGCTGGTCACCCGCACGATCGTGGTCACCGGCCTCGTGGCTGCCGTGGACGGCGGTCAAATCGTTCTCAACGTCGGCGCGAAGGCCGGCGTGAAAGTCGGCGATCAGCTTACGGTCGAGCGCGTGACCAAGGAGATCAAAGATCCTGCGACCGGCCAGGTGATTCGCCGCCTCGCGAATCAGATAGGCGTCGTTCGCGTCACCGACGTCGACGATATATCCTCGGTCTGCGCCCCCGTGTCAGGCACGGACTTCAAGGTCGGCGACAGCGTAAAAACCGTAACCCAGTAGCTCGGGCCGAAGTCGCTCGTTGCGCCAATGTGTCACGTTTCGGGCGTCTCAATCCCGGCCGTCGCACGTAGTTGGTTGTTTTGCGACAGTTTCCTATGTCTACACTCGCCCGGTTCTGTTCGTTAGTGCTTCCGGTAACAGCGATCCTGCTCCTCGGCCCCAGCTCCGGTCCGCCTGTTTACCACCAAACTGAGTCTGGCCCAGATCGTTACTTCCCCGAGGCCACATTTAAAGAAGGGGGCGGCTTTTTCGCAGACTTTCTAAATAACACCGGCGAGCCATCCCTTCTAGCGATTGCCCGGAACGATCCGAAGGCCCTCTGCTACCGATTGGATTGGGCCGGTGTCACGAGTCTCCGTCTCCTCACCATTCGCCTGTCTGTTAGCCCCGACGGGAGCGCCCAAATCACCACCATAAAGGGAGGCTTCCGGTCGACCGAATTCCACAAAACTGAACTGACTGCATCCCCTGACGCCACGAAAAAATTCTTGAAAATGGTCGCAGATGCTGATTTCTGGTCTATGCCGCTGGTCGAGCCCCCACCTCCACCGGGCCCTGACGGTCGAAGACCGTACAAAATGGACGGAGAAATCTGGCTCTTCGAAGGCATCCGTGAGGGGAAGTATCACGTAGTCTATCGCCATTTGCCGGAGCCAAGCTCATTCACGGAGATGGTGCACCTCCTCGCAAAGGACCTCGCAAAGCTCGACGACTCGTGGGTGCCCAAAGCCTTCGGGCCTGAACCGCCGATCAAGATCGTGACCAGCCCCGGCACTCGTTGACGGCTGAAGCACGAAGCAGTTCGCGCGGAAGAACTGAGCGCCGGGGATTTTCCCTCTTCGCCTTCGCAACTTGCTAAAATCGATTGCACACGGGCGATGATTGCGCTTC
This sequence comes from Candidatus Acidiferrum sp., assembly GCA_035517015.1. Taxonomy (GTDB): domain Bacteria; phylum Acidobacteriota; class Terriglobia; order Acidiferrales; family UBA7541; genus Palsa-295. Next base: position 110,988 of record DATIZQ010000066.1, read on the forward strand.
GACTCTTCGGCGTCTTCTTCCTCATCGGCCTGAACGCTTTCTTCGCGGCCGTCGAATTCTCCCTGGTGGCCGTCCGCCTTTCGCGGGTCCGCCAGCTCGTCGAACGGGGCGATCCCCGCGCGAAGATCGTCGAATCGCTCCTCAGCGATTTGGGCCGCGTGGTTTCCGGCGTTCAGGTTGGAATGACGATCACCAGCCTGCTCCTCGGCTACCTGGGCGAAATCTCGCTGGCCGGGATTCTGACGCCGCTCGTCGAGGCCATCCCGCGGCCCTGGGCGGCCGTCGCGGCTCACAGCATCGCGCTCGTGCTTGCGTTCGGCGCGCTCACTTGCTTGCAGGTCGTTCTCGGCGAGCTGGTGCCGAAAGGCTTGAGCCTGGCGCGCGCCGAGCGCGTGGCTCTCCTCACCGCGCGCCCCTTCTATTGGTTCCTGCACACGTTTCGCTGGGCGATCGACCTCCTCGACGGCTTCGCCGACCGCGTCGTGCGCTCGCTCGGGGTCGTCTCCGCGCAGAGCCACACGCTCGTCCGCTCCACCGAGGAACTGCAGGTCATGGTGCAGCAGGCGCGCGATCGCGGCTTGATTCCCGCGAGCGACGCCAAGTTCATTCAGAACGTGATGGAGCTCGGCAAAGTCCAGTTGCGCGAAGTCATGACGGCGCGTCCGGACGTCCACGCGCTGCCCATCGAAGCGAGCCTCGAGGACGCCATGCGAACCTTCGCCACCACGCAGCGCTCCCGCCTGCCGGTTTACGAGGGCACCCTCGACCACATTCTCGGCTTCGTCCATATCAAGGACATGATTTGGATTCTCCTTGATCGCACTCGCAGCGCCGAGGAGCATTCTCAGCCCCCCGAATTCAACCTCCGCAGCCTTTTGCGCGAGGCCCTGATTGTCCCGGAGACGAAACCGGCCAGCGAGCTTCTCCTCGAATTTCGCTCGCGGCGCACCGAACTGGCGATGGTCGTCGACGAGTTCGGCAGCATTCTCGGGCTCGTCACGCTCGAAGACATTCTCGAGCAGATGGTCGGCGAGATTCACGACGAGTTCGACGTCGTCGAGCGCCCGCTGATCCTCCCCGATGGCGGCATGATTTTTGACGGTGCGGCCAACGTCCGCGATCTTGAGACGCAGTACAATATTCGGCTGCCGGAAGACAGTTCCTACGAGACCGTCGGCGGATTTGTTCTCAGCAAGCTCGGCTTCATTCCCCGAGGCGGCGAAAGCTTCGAGGAGGCCGGATACAGGTTTACGGTGATGGATATGGAGCGCCGGCGCATCTCGCGCGTGAAAATCAATCCTCTGCGCATCGCTCAGCCGTCGCCCGCTCCTTCCGCCGCGCCTGCGCCGCCCGAATCTCCGCAGCCTGTCGAAGTTGCCGCAGCCGCGAAGCCGCATCGCGCGAAAACTCCGAGGGCTCGCCGCGCAAAATGATTCGCTACCTCTCTCTGCGCCTTCTGCTCACGTTGCCCGCGCTCTGGCTGATCCTTACCATGGTCTTCTTGCTGGCCCACATCGTTCCGGGCGATCCCGTGCAACAGATGCTCGGCGAAGGCGCACGCCTGCAGGACCTCCAGCAGCTTCGCCACAATCTGGGCCTCGACCTTCCGATTCCGGTGCAGTACGGAAAATATCTCGCGGGCGTCGTGCGCGGCAATCTGGGGGAATCGTTCCGCTTTCAGCAGCCGGTGCTCGGCGTCGTGCTCTCCCATTATCCCGCGACGCTTGAGCTCGCCGCGTTCGCGCTTCTCGTTTGCGCTGCGATCGGCATTCCCGCCGGGATGTTCGCCGCCGAATATCGCGGCACCGCGGCCGACCACGCTGTCGGCGTCTTCACGCTTTTCGGGCTCTCCGTGCCGAACTTTGCGCTCGGCCCGGTGCTGATTCTCGTTTTCTCCGTCGTTCTCGGGTGGCTGCCGGTCTCCGGCCGCGGCGGGATCGCGCACCTGATTCTTCCCTCGATCACGCTCGGCGCCGCGCTGGCCGCGATTTTAACGCGCATGGTGCGCACGTCCGTGATCGAAGAGCTTTCGAGCGACTACGTCCGCACCGCGCGCGCAAAGGGCCTGCCCGAATCGGCGGTGCTGTTCCGCCACGCGTTTCGCAACGCGCTGATTCCGATTCTCACGATTCTCGGATTGCAGTTCGGCACTTTGCTGGCGGGGACGATCGTCACGGAGTCGATTTTTTCGTGGCCGGGAATCGGCCGGCTTTCCGTACAGGCGATCGAGGCGCGCGATTATCCGCTCCTGCAGGGCTGCATCCTGCTGATAGCGGTGTCCTACGTTCTCGTCAATCTGCTCACGGACGTCATCTACGCGTTCGTCGACCCGCGGGTGCGCCTGCAATGAAAGCCCTGCGCGATTTCATCCGCCATAGCGGCCCGGGACGATATGGCCTCGCGCTCACTCTGCTTCTCGTGATTCTCGCGCTCGGCGCGCCCTGGCTCTCGCGTTACGATCCCACGGCGCAGAATCTTCCCGCGCGCCTCTCGACTCCCAGCGCCGCGCACTGGATGGGCACCGACGACCTTGGCCGCGACATTTTCTCGCGCATCGTTTACGGCGCGCGCGTTTCAATGACGGTCAGCATCAGCGTCGTCTTGGGGGCGGGAATCGTCGGGCTGGCGCTCGGCGCGCTCGCGGGCTATTTCGGCGGCTGGTTCGACCGCTTCGTCAACACGATCCTGATCAACGCGTTTCTCTCGTTCCCCGGCATTCTGCTGGCGATTGCTTTTGCCGCATTCCTGGGCCCGGGAATCGGCAAAGTGATTCTCGCGCTGATTGTCACGGGATGGGCCGGCTACGCGCGGCTCGCGCGCGCCCAGATTCTGCAGGCGAAGGAGATGGAGTACGTTCTCGCGGCGCGCTCGCTTGGCGCTTCAGACGCGCGCATTCTCGTGCGCCATTTGCTGCCGAATATCCTGCAGCCCGTGCTCGTGCAAGCCACCATCGCCATGGCTGGCGCGATTCTCGCGGAATCGACGCTGAGCTTTCTCGGCGTTGGCGTGCTGGCGCCGATGCCCAGTTGGGGCGCGATGCTCAATGACGCGCGCGCTCACCTTTTCGACGCGCCGCACCTCGTGATTTTTCCCGCGCTCGCCGTGATGGCCGCCGTCCTTGCTTTCAATCTTCTCGGCGATGCGCTGCGCGATTGGATGGACCCGCGCATGCGCTCCTACCTCATCGTCACCTCCCTCGCACGGTGACCATGTCCAAGCGAATAGAGGAATCGACCATGAGGAAATTCTCTGCAACAGCCGAATTCGCGTAATTGAAACTTTGTCCGCTAGGTTTGACGTGCTACTTGAGAAGATGACTAGCCGGTTGCAGAACCGTTGATTACCTGTTTTGTCTTGCTTTTGTCGTCCTCTGAAATTTGAAATTTCAAATTTGAAATCGCCTTTACCCGTGCTTTCCCTGCGGCCTCTGCGTTTGTGCGGTGCGTCGTTGAAATGGCTTTCGTCTTATCCGTGCTTATCTGTGCCTGCCTGCCGCAGGCAGGTTCATCTATGGTTTCAAGAAATCACCCTACTTCAATCGTCACTTCCGCCCCTCGCGCCGCTCCGAGCGTCCTCGCCGCGCTCCCCTTGTTCACCGAAATCTCCAGGTATCCGCTCGACCCGATCACGCCGATCGCCTCTCCGGCCGCGCCCTGCGAAAACGTCGGCACCACCTTGCTCACCTGCGCGTTCCCGACTTTGATCGTGAATTTCCCGTCGGCTGCCGCCAGCGCCGGAACATCTTGCGAAGTGAAGTTCGTCACCAGGTTGCCGAACGTGTCGATTCGCAGCACCACTCCCTTGAACGTGTTGCCCACGCCCTTCGGCTTCGGGATGCTGAACCGTACGAAATCGGTCACTGCGTCGCCAAACGCCGACGTCTGCCACGATTTCGACAGCCACGCCGCCACCGGCGCAAAAATATCGCGGCCATGAAACGTGTTACTCACCGGATTGCGAAAATAATGTTCCGACGTGATGTGCCACCCGTACAGCGCCTCCGTCTGGTCGTAGACCGACGACAGCACTCCGTTGTCGGGCGCGACGAAATAATGCTGGTCGCTCGCCACCAGAATCGGCCGGCGCGTCGTGCCCACTCCCGGATCGACCACCACGACATGGATCGTCTTCGGCGGAAAATACTTGTAGGCTTGCCCGATGGTGAGCGCCCCGTCGAGCACATCGAACGGCAGCACGCCGTGCGTGATATCGACGATCTGCACCTCGGGATTGATGCTGAGGATCACGCCTTTCATGACTCCGACCAGATGGTCGTTCGTGCCGTAATCCGTTGTCAGTGTGATGACGGGCCGCGCCAATGTCCGCTCCTGTGGTTTTCCGGCGATGAGAGCCTCCCCGAGTTCCATTTCGACGCTATCGGACACGCGCAGCAGTGTCAAGACGCGCCGCGCCGATGATCGACTTTCAGTAACGATGACGATGCCGGATTGCTGCGAGGCCGGGCGGCCTCAATGCGCCGCCGGCTGGAGTCCATGGGCGCGGGTGCGCCAATGCGGTGCCCCATTTCCGCGAACCGCGAGACACGGACGTCGGTGGCTTCACTCGCCGCGCTCTCGATGCGTTCCCCCTGGTCCTAGTAGTACCACTCGATTTTTGAACCTGTTCAGGATTTCGTTTCCGTGCTACCGTGGCTCGTTTTTGTGCTCGACAAAATGACGGACAGGGCATGGAGGAGACGGTGAAAGGGCAGATCATGGAGCCGCGCTTTGCGGGGCGCGGATCGCGAGTGGCTGATAACGGCCGCCCCCTGTCTAATCTGCTTCTAATCTACCCGCCGAAGATTAGAAATCACCGCAACCCGCGCAAGATCAATACGTTGGAAATTTCTAATCTATCCGCCTCCCGGCTCAACGCGTTCCAGCCGGCCATCTCCTTT
>DATIZQ010000067.1:0-30453 GCA_035517015.1 Candidatus Acidiferrum sp.
GTCTTCGACGGCCCGAACGGAAAAGTCTCGCTCGCCGATCTTTTCGACGGTCGCAGCCAGCTCGTCGTCTATCACTTCATGTTCGGCCCGGACTGGAAAGAAGGTTGCCCGAGCTGCTCGTTCATCGCCGACACCTTCGACGGTACCGCCATGCATCTCGCCCAGCGTGACACGACCCTCGTCGCCGTCTCCCGCGCGCCGTTCGCGAAGATTCAGGAATTCCAGGGCCGCATGGGATGGCGCTTCCGCTGGGTGTCGTCCTACGGCTCGGACTTCAACTACGACTACCACGTCTCGTTCACGCCGGAGGAGAAGCAGCAGGGCAAAACCTTCTACAACTTCGCCATCAATGAGTTTCCGAGCGACGAAGGCCCCGGCGCCAGCGTCTTCTACAAGGATGCCGCCGGCAACATCTTCCACACCTACTCAACCTTCGCGCGCGGCCTCGAGCAGGCGCTGAACGCCTACAATTTCCTCGACCTCACTCCCAAAGGGCGCGATGAGGAGGGAATCAAGCCTCATCCGATGGCTTGGGTCCGCCATCACGATCGCTACCCGTCCACCTACTTCGGCGGCTCGACCGCGCCTTCCGCAACCGCTGACACCCCGGCTGCAAAGGCGCCGCTCGCGCAAGCGGAAGCTCAGCCCGCGGCAAAGTCCGCCGCCTCCTCCTGCTGTTCGACCACCACGCCTGAGAATTAGCCTGTGGCGCGCGGGTCCTTTGCCCTGAGGACCCGGCATGCCCTTCGCGTGGCGCGACCCGGAGCCCGTCGCCGGGAGTACTGGGTCTTGACAAAACCTGTTTACTATGCTATACAACGCTATCCTTAAAATCAGAATAATTAATTGTGTGCGCGCGTGTGCCCGGACGCGTGCCCACGGCGGATTGCGTCCCGGGCTGCGCTCGCTGGACGTGTGTGCTTGCGCGGAAAGGAGGGCTTGGCGGTGCAGGACGAACGGGGCTGGCTGGTGCTGTGTGGCTCGCGGCCATCTCGCCCCGCAATTTCTAATCGCCAAATTCGAATATTAGAAACCACCCTAACTCATAGAAAACAAAGGACCGGCCCCCTCTCTAATCGCCAAAATTCCCGATTCCGTTGTTCCAGAGGTTTCGGATCCCATGCCTTTGCTTCCTTCGCTCTGATCGATACACAAGTGGAAACAGAAATGGCGCTAAGTCATTCAAAACAAAGGGCGGAGGTCGAATCTAATCGATACAAATCCGGGCCTCCAAAGCAGCCGCGCCGGCTCCTACTTCGTTCCGTGGACCAGCAGCGCTCCCTCGCGCCGGAAGTCCGCCAGTTGCTCGGCGTCGCGGAACCATCTCCCGGTGTACACCTCGGGATTCGGCGTCGGATCGGGAACCCGCTGGTGCGCAACGCTCGTGAATCCCGCGCCGCGGAACAGCTCGGCCCATTCCTCGGCCGAAAGCAGGTGCGTCGGAATCGTGAGCAGGTGGCCCCACTGGTGGCTGTGCGGATTGTCGCGGTAGTAGTTGATCAGGATCCAGGCCGAGCCGCCTTCGTGCAGCACGCGATGGATTTCGCGCAGGCCCTTCGCCGGGTCCGGCCAGTAGTACGAGGATTCGACGGAAATCGCCTTCGAAAAGAAATTCGCTTCCCAGGGGATTTCGCTGACTTCGCCGACCACGAAAACCAGGTTGTGGAAGTCGAGGCTCGCCGCCCGCGCGTGGCGAATCATCTCGTCGGAAATATCCATTCCCACCACGCGCCCTTCGGGAACGCCGCGCGCCAGCGTCCGCGAAAGCCAGCCCGCGCCGCAGCCCACGTCGATGACGTTCTCGTCGCGGGCCATCTGCATCTGCGCGAGCACGGGCTTAGTGATGGGCCAGTGGTCCTCCTCCATGCCCTCGCCGCGCCCGGCCTCGGCCCAGCGGTTGAATTCATCGCGGAGAATCTGGTCGGATGGAGATTGCGCCACTACCGCACCGGGAAAGAAGTCATATCAGAGCGGTGCTCCGCAGGTCCCGCAGAAGCGGCCGCCTGTGACGCTCATCGTGCCGCACCGGCAGCAGTAACGCGCCACGCCCGCCGGCCCGGCAACCACCAGAACGTGCGGCTTCACTTCCGACGCGCACGCCCAGATCATCGCGATGATCCATCCGATGATCGTCCAGCCAAACAGCAGGTTCACCACGAAGATCCCGACAAAGTCGCGCTTGTTATGCGCGATGATCGTCGGCAAGAAGTACAGCAGCGTTCCGAGGAGCAGCAAGGTCATGTGCACACCGTTCGGCGGGTCCGTGCCCGCCGTCCTCTTCTATATCGAATTACGATTCGGGCCGCCGTTTTGTTCCGCGGCCACTTCCACCTTCGCCAGCAGTTGCGTGAACCTCTGCTGCCGATCTTCCTGAGTTTGCCCGCCGTAGGCTTCCGCGATCTGCGTCGCGTTCATCGAACAGAACTTCGGCCCGCACATCGAGCAGAACTTCGCTTCCTTGTAAAAATCGTCGGGCAGCGTCTCATCATGCATCGCCCTCGCCGTTTCCGGATCGAGCGAAAGCGCGAACTGCTTGTTCCAGTCGAAAAGGAAACGCGCGTAGCTCAGCGCGTCGTCGCGATCGCGCGCCCCCGGACGGTGCCGCGCCACATCCGCCGCGTGCGCCGCGATCTTGTACGCGATCACGCCCTGCCGCACGTCGTCCGCGTTCGGCAAGCCCAAATGCTCCTTCGGCGTCACGTAGCACAGCATCGACGCGCCGTGCCACCCGATCATCGCCGCGCCGATCGCGCTCGTGATGTGGTCGTACCCCGGCGCGATGTCCGTCACCAGCGGTCCCAGCGTGTAGAACGGCGCCTCGTGGCACAGCTCCATTTCCTTGTCCACCTGCAGCTTGATCTGGTCCATCGGGATGTGCCCGGGCCCTTCAATCATCACCTGCACGTCGTATTCCCACGCCTTCTTCGTCAATTCGCCCAGCACGCGCAATTCGCCGAACTGCGCTTCGTCGCTCGCGTCCGCCAGGCAACCGGGACGCAGCCCGTCGCCCAGCGAAAAGCTTACGTCGTGCTTCTGGAAGACTTCGCAGATGGCGTCGAAATTCTCGTACAGGAAGTTGTCCTTCTTGTGGAAACTCATCCACTGCGCCAGCAGCGCGCCGCCGCGGCTTACGATTCCCGTGATCCGGTTGCGCACCAGCGGCAGAAATTCACGCAGCACGCCCGCGTGAATCGTCATGTAGTCGACGCCCTGCTCGGCCTGCTCCTCGATCACTTCGAGCATCACGCCGATGTTCAAGTCCTCCGCGCGCCGGACGCGCGAAATCGCTTCGTAAATCGGCACTGTGCCGATTGGCACGGGCGATGCGTCGATGATCGCCTTGCGGATCGCGGGAATGTCGCCGCCGGTCGAAAGGTCCATCACCGTATCCGAGCCGTAGTGCACCGCGCGGTGCAGCTTCTCAAGCTCGTCGCCGATGTTCGATGTGGTTGCCGAATTCCCGATGTTCGCGTTGATCTTGCAGCGGAAAGCGACGCCGATTCCCATCGGCTCGAGGTTGCGGTGGTGAATGTTGGCGGGAATGATCGCGCGTCCGCGCGCCACTTCGTCGCGCACCAGCTCCGGCGTCAGCTTTTCGCGCTTGGCGACGCACTCCATCTCCTCGGTGACAGCGCCCTGCCGCGCGAAATGCATTTGCGAGAAATTCCGCGCGCCGCCGTTCAGGCTCGCCGCACGTTTTTCAATCCACGCATCCCTCAGCGCCATAACATCTCCCGTTTACCTCTCAACCCCGCTTCAGCCGCACTACTCCGTCATGAGACGCCGTCATTATCTCACCGGCTCCTGGTGCCAGCAACCGGCGCTCGCCGTTTCAGATCGCGGTCGGTTGGAAGAGATTTCCTGCGCGGGCGCGGCGCTCAAGGGGAAAAACTCAGTCGAGGCCCATTCGGTGGACCAGGTCCTTGAATCGTGGATCGGAACGCAGCGGGTCAGCCATGGGCTCGACTTTCAGATAGATCAGGTATTCGGTCCGTTCCTGGTAGGCTTCGTCGAGCCATTTCATCGCCTGATCGCGGTCGCCCAGGCCGGCATAGATGGCCGTGAAATAGATCGCCGGCACGTAGTGGCCGTTCGACGCCGCAGCATGCAGGGACGCGAGCGCCTTCATGGCGTTGCCGCGCTGCCCCGCGACGGCGTACGCGTGTCCCACCGCCATCACGCAGAACGGCAGGTCACCCGAAATTTTTTGTATCTTCTGCAGTTCGGCAATGGCGTCGTTCGTTCTGCCTTTTTGCAGCAGCGACTGGCCCAGGTTGTAGTGGACCAGCAGAAAGTCCGGCTCCACCTCGAGCGTCCGTCGCGACTCCTCAATCGCGCGGTCAAATTCCCGGTTGAAATAGAAAGCCTGGATGCGGCTTGCTGGAATCACGAGCGAGAGCGGGTCGACGGACCGCGCCCGTTCGATCTCCTCCAGCGCGCTGTCGTTCCGTCCTCGCGCCATCAGCAGGAGCGAACGCCAATGCCGCGCGTTTCCGTCCGACGGATTGATCTCCAGCGCGCGTTCGTATTCGCGTTCCGCGGCGCCCAGGTCGTAGTCGTAGCTCTGCCGAACCAGGCCGAGAGCCGCGTGTGCTTCCGCCGACTCTGGATCGAGACGAACCGCTGTCTCTGCCGCCACCTTCGCTTTCGGCATCGCCTCAAGAGGCGAAATCGCCGCCATCGGCACTGCGCTCAGCACCGAGTACGCGTTCGCAAGGCCCGCATAGGCCAGCGCAAAGTCGGGCGATTTCTGAATCGCCTGCTGAAAGTAATCGATGCTCTTCGCCACCCCATCGGGAGTGCGTTTCGACCAGTAGACAAGTCCGCGCAGGTACGCGTCATACGCTTCCGGATCAACCGTCGGCGTTCCGTTCAACCGCGCCGCCTCCGACGGAGAGAGTGTCAGCCGGATTTCGGCTGCCACGTCGTGAGCCACCTCGTTCTGCAACGTCAGGACGTCTCCGGCATCGCGTGTATAGGTGTCGGCCCAGCGGTGAGTCTGATCGCTGGCCCGGATCAGTTGCGCGTCGATGCGCATCTGGCTTCCGGACCGCACTACGCTTCCTTCCAGGACATAATCCACATTCAGCTTGCGGCGGATATCATCGATCGACTGGTCCTTCACCATCGAAGCGGTTGCGCTGGCCATGACTCCCAGATGCTCCGGATCGAGTCGCCCGAGTTGCGTGGTCATCGCTTCGGTCAGGCCGCGGCAGAAGACTTCGTCGCTCGGATCGTTCCCCAAATTTCGGAATGGCAACACGACCAGCCTGGCCTTGCCCGTGAATTTGCTGTTCGGCTTCAGCCATCGGTAGACGCTTCCGCCGAAAACGTAGACGGCGGCGCCAAGCAGGACAATCCCAAGCCCGACCGCGACAATGCGGCCGCGGAGGGCCCATGGCCGCTCCGTCGCAATCGTCGAGCTTGGCGCCTCCGGAAGTCCCCTTTCGCTGCTCGACGGGGAGTCTCCCTGCGCGGGAACGGGTTCCGGCGGCTCCGGTGCGTCGAGCACACTCTGGCGTTCAGCTCGCCAAGCGTCCAATTCGGTCTTATACGCGAAAACGCTCCCCTGTTTCTGGTGCTGGTGACGTCGTATCGGCAGGCCCTCCGACTTCTCCCATCGCTGCACGGTTCGCACTTCGCGCTTCAGGTACGCCGCGATCTCCTTCCAGGAGTCAAACCGCACTTCTCCCTGGGTATCGGGCGGCGCCAAAGGAGGGGTATTCGAAGTATCACTCATTGCAAGGGTTGCGGATCAGTGGCCGGATTCTACTCTGAAAGCTCGGGCCCTTCAATCCATCCCGTCTCGTGCGACAAAGCACGACATTTGTTGACTCTAAAGGGGTTTTCGTTCCTTGTCGCTGGCGCGGATTGGCGCAGCTTCACTATCTTCTCGCAGCCAGCAACTGCGAGCCTGCCAGCGGCGGAAGGATACCAGATGAGATCCCAGACCAGCCCGAGGCCCCGCGTTAGGCCAATCACTGTGACTTTGGCAGTCGGCTGCCTTTCCTTGGCCGTGTCTCCCGCCAGGGCTCAAGAGCCGGCGAAGTCCGGCCCAATCCCTTCCCAATTGTACGCAAAGTACGTCGGCGGCACTGAATCGATGGGCAAGGGGAAGAGGATGAAGGTCGCTGTCACCTTTTCCGAAGCCGCGGTCGAGATGACCGGCCGTCGAAATGCTTCGCTCTCGATACCGCTCGTCGAAATTACGAGAGTCGATTCCCAGAATCTTCGTCCCGCGAACGTCGCTGTCGCTGGACTTAAGACGGCGGGGCAAGTCGAAGGCGGGTTTGCCCAGGGGTTTTACGCGGATTCTGGGGCGACAGCCATCCTCTTCGGCATGTTCGGCTTCCTCCCAACAGCAGTGATCTCATCTGGCGTCTACAGCAAGGACAAGTACGTCGTCAAGATCGGCTGGGATGAAGCCTCCGGGCACCACGAGGCGCTCCTTCAGCTTGGCGCGCGCGAGTATTCGCCGTTCCTCTCCGCGCTCCGGCGCGCAACGGGCGGTAACTGGCTTGACCTCCGTGAAGAAGAACAGAGGCTCCAAAAAAATGCGATAGAACACGTCTCGTTTGCGTGCCCTCAACACGCCTCGGTCGCGGGCCAAGCGCTGAAGCAGGGGCGCTATCAGATCGTAGCGGTCGACCGCGAAGGTGCGCCGACCAGCCTCATCTTCATCGCTGGAAAATCTCTCAATCCTCACAGAGTGCGCATGATCGTGCCGGCGGAGATTGTCCAGGAGCCGGCGAGTGAACCAATCGCTCCCGTCGTTTCCGAGCGAGACGGCGCATCGATGCGGGTCACGGAAGTGAACATCGCGGGAAAGCGCTTTCGCGTGAAGACCGAATCCACCCCGCCATCCAAACCTTCGGACCAGCAAGGCCGGGCCCCAACTCAAAATCACTAGGAGGGAACAATGAAAAAGGCTCTATGGCTCGCGTTCGTGATTTTCCTGCTTCCGTCCGCCGCTCGTTCTCAGGAAACTCCGGCGGCTGAAGCCTCGATCGGCTACTCCTATCTTCGCCTCGGCGGGTCCGACGGCACCAATCAAAACGGCGGAAGCGCCTCGTTCGCATTCGACGTCAACAACTGGCTGGGGATCGTTGCGGATGCCGGCGGTTACCACTCATCTCCGTTCGGCATCGATTTCAACACATACACCTACATGTTCGGTCCCCGTTTTTCTTACCGTGGAACCGGGCGATTCACTCCGTTTACGCAAGTATTGTTCGGAGGCGCGCACAATACCGGCAGTGCTTTTGGCGCTTCGGCCAGCTTGAATTCCTTCGCTTTCAGCACGGGCGGCGGGGTTGACATCCGGCTCTCCCATGCGGTAGCGTTCCGACCACAAGCAGACTACGTCCTGCTGCGATCAAACGGTTCGAATCTCAATTGCGCGCGAGTTTCGGCCGCCATCGTGTTTCGATTCGGCGAAAGGCGGTAGTTTCGATGACGCCGGCGTGTTTCTTGCTTGCGGCTAAACCGGCCGTGTTCGTGGGACCGCTATGGTGGCTCGCGATCCTGAAGATCGCCGGCTGGATTGCTTTCTCCATACTGGTCGCGGAGCTCGCGGGGTATTTCCTCCACCGGCTGCTGCACAGCGAGAAGATTCGCTGGCTGAGCCGCAGCCATATGGAGCATCACCTCGAGCACTACGGGCCGCTTCAACCGATGCGGCCCTCGCCGAAATATATCGATGCGACCGCGAGCCGGTGGTCCATCGGGAACGTTGGCCTCGAGTGGATTGCGCCGTCCGCCGTTCTCCTCGCTCTTTTTGTGGCAGTCTTCGCCGTGGCGCGAATCCCGTGGCCTTACCAGGTCTCCTTCATCGTGATCACGCTCGGGTGGTCCGCCTCGATGTTCAGTTATCTCCACGACCGCATGCACATTCGCGAATTCTGGATGGAAAGAAGCTGGTTCCTTCGGAGGTGGTTCATCCCTGCGCGGAGGCTTCACGATATCCATCACCTCTCGCTCAACGATTCCGGAAGGATGAACCGCAATTTCGGGATCGGTTTCTTCTGGTTCGACCGGGTGTTTGGCACGCTGGCCGACAAACAGCAAGGGCTCAACTGGACCGGGATCGAAGCCGCGCGTCGCCACTATAATTCTTCGCAGGAACCCCAGGACTCACGCTCACGGCACGCCCCCGTGGGATCTTGAACGTGAAACGGAGAATCCGCGATGAGACCGTTCAAATGCCGCAAGACGACTCTGACGTTCGTCGCTGTGATCTTGGTGCTGCTGCTTCTCGAGGCGTGCGGGCCGATATTGTCGATCCATCCATTTTACGAGGACAAGGACGTCGTGTTCGATCCCGCGCTCCTGGGAACTTGGGTTGACCCAACGGATGCCGATTCGGCGCCGCTCGTCTTCGAGCGCGGCAAAGGGGATTCCTACAAAGCGATCATGCGGAGCGACGACAACTCGGACGTCGACGCGGTTTTCGAAGTGCATCTCTTGAAGCTCGGTGGCCGCGTCTTCCTCGATGCCGTTCAGATGAAGAATCGAATCGCGGGAAAGGAAGTGGATATCGGACTTGCGGTGCCGGCCCACATCCTCGGCCAGGTTTCCATCGAGGGCAACGTCTTGCATCTCAGCCTGCTGGATCAGGAGTGGGTGGAGAAGGAGCTCAAAGCCGGCAAAATCTCCATTCCGCATGAAGAAGCAGATGGCGATGTTGTGCTGACCGCTTCGACTGCCGACCTTCAGAAATTTGTCCTCGATCACGCGAACGATGAGAATGCCTTCAGCGCACTGGGCCCTCTGCAGCGAAAGAAATGAACTGGTCAGTTCGGACTCGCGCCGGTTGCGCGAGCTCCCGCTTCGCTGAGCAGCGACGCGAGTCTGTCCCGATCCATGGTTGGTGGGTAGCAGGTTGTTTCGACGCAGATGAGCGCCTGCGCTTTGGCCGCATCGAGATGAGGCAGTGTTTCTCGCAGCGCGGGCGCTAGCGACGCCGTGGCGATTTTCTCCGGCGTCACGCGCAGCGCCGATTTGCCGAACCGATAAGTTTCGTTCGCAGCCTTTTCGAGCTCGGCAGCTCTTGTGTCGCCCGCCGCGCCGAGGACGACAACCTGCAGAACGCCGCGCGCATGCAGCAGCGCCGCAAGGCCGTACGTCGCCGCGAATATTCCGTACTGCGGCACGCGGCCTGCGAATGCCTCGAGAGTCTTTCCCGCCCAGTCGCGATAAAGCCGCTCGCCCGTGAACGCGTGCAGCCTGTCGAGAACGATTGCGGCAACGGAATTCGCGCCGGGCGTCGGCGAATCCTGCAGCGGCTTGCGCCGCACTTCGAGCCCGCCCATCGGTGCCGCATCTTTCGCGCGATCGAAAAATCCGCCGCCGTCGGGATCGCCGAAGCGCTCCACGGTCAATCGCACGCACCGCTCCGCGGTCTCAAAGTAACGCCGGTCGAGAGTGGCCTCATACGCGTCGAGCAGCGTCCCCGCCGCGAAAACCTGATCGTCGAGCGAGCCTTCGAGCTGCGGCCCGCCCACTCGATGCAGAAACCCCTTCGATTCGTCCCACGCCTCGCTCAGGATGCGGTCGAGCGTCTTCAGCGCGAACGCGCGGCAATCCTCGCGCCCCAGCACCCGCGCCGCTTCGAGGTACGCGGAAACGAACATGGCGTTCCAGCCGACGTAAAGCGTTTGGTCGATTGCCGGCGTCGGCCGCCGTTCGCGTCGCGCCGCAATCAATTTTCCCTTTGCTCGCGCGAGCATCAGCCGCGCGCCCGCCCCGTCGCTTCCGAGCTCGTTCGCAAGCTCCGGCGGGGTCGCGGCAACCCACAGAACGTTCCTCTCGGGATTGTGGTGCATTTCACCATGCGGCTTCACGTCGTAATACAGTTCGATGGCGCGCGACTCCTCCGGCGTTAGCGCCGCGCGAACTTCCCCGAGTGTCCACGTGAAATAATCGCCGTCGTCTTCGAGCGTCTGATCCGCGTCCTGGCTCGCGTAGAAACCGCCGCGCTCCTGATCGGACAAGACCTCGCTCACCCACGCGATGATGCCTTCCGCGGTTTCGCGAAACAGCGGGTTCCGAGTCACCTGATATCCGTGCAGGAAATTTCGCAGGAGTTCCGAATTGTCGTACGTCATTTTCTCGAAGTGCGGCACGCACCAGCGTTCGTCTACCGAATAGCGATGGAAGCCGCCGCCGAGCTGGTCGTAGACGCCGCCGAGCGCCATGCCCTTGAGAGTCCGTTCCGCCACATGGAGCAGCTTGGCGTCGCGCGTGGTCTGGTAGCGTTCGAGCAGCAAGTCGACGGTGCTCGCATGCGGAAATTTCGGCGCCTGGCCGAAACCGCCGTGCGTTTCGTCGAACAGGTGCAACGCCGATTCGACGATCACATCCACGATCCCCGAGTCGAAGTCGCCGCGCGCGCCATGAAAAACCTCAGCCTTCGCGACCGCGTCCTCGAGTGCCTGCGCCGAGCTATTCACGTCCGCGCGCCGCGATTGAAAAGCCTCCGCGATTGTCAGCAGGATGCGCCGGAAACCCGGCCGGCCCATCGCGTCGTCGGGGGGGAAATAGGTCCCGCCGAAAAACGGTTTGCCTTCCGGCGTCAGAAACGCGGTCAAAGGCCAGCCGCCCTGGCCCGAAATGGCGCTCACAGCAGACTGGTAGCGCGAATCGACATCGGGCCGCTCGTCCCGGTCAACTTTTACGGGAATATAAAACCGGTTGATGATGGCCGCGATTTCAGGGTTCTCGTAGCTCTCGCGGTCGATCACGTGGCACCAGTGGCACCACACGGCGCCCACATCCAGCAGAATCGGCTTCGATTCAGCGCGCGCTTTCTGGAACGCTTCCTCGCCCCATTCGTGCCAGTCGACAGGCTGGTGCGCCGCCGAACGCAGGTAAGGGCTCGCCGAATGCTTCAGCCGGTTTTCGGTTTGTTGCGTCACTGGATGGGATGGTGATAGTCGGCGTCGCGCGGATCGAGCGGTTTGCGCCCGGAGAATCCTTCGTCCTGGCCGTGGTAGAAGCGGATGCGGTCTTCGCCGAGCCGCCAGCAAAGATACACGTCTTTGTCATTGATGCGGGAAGGGAAGTCGAGAAGCCCGATATCGAGATCCTTCACGAGGCATCCGGTCGCGTGGATCCTTTCGACGGCTTCCCGGATCGAATCTTCCAGCTGATTCCGCTCCAGGCGCCATTTCCCGACTTTGTCGTACGGCACCTGCATTCCCCCGGAACGCTGGATCCGCTCCGCCAGCTTCGCCAGCAGCTCGTCGAACTCTCCCATTTTCCGGCGAGCTTCCATCGCTTCTATAAGGATGGGCTCTACTTGCACGCGCAAGCGTTCGGCCTCGGTGAGCGAGAAGAGCTTGGATTCTTCTTCATCCGCCATTGTCGATTGCTCCCAGGAGGGCCGGTGTCAGCCGCCGATATACACCATCGTGCGCGAGGGCGGTACGAATCCCGGCTCGTTGATGCGGTGTCCCTTTTCCTTTTGGGCCACGATGGAGAGGATTTCGTCGCCGATCTCCCGGTCGCTTGCTCCGCCGCGAAGAAGAAACTTCAGGTCGTGATCATCCTTGCTGAAAAGGCAAGTGCGCACCTTTCCATCTGCTGTCAGCCGAAGGCGCGAGCAAAAACCGCAGAACGGCTGGGTCACCGGCGCCACCAGCCCGATTTCGCCGCGGCCGTCTGCGAACCTGAACTTCCGCGCCGTTTCGCTGCGCTCGTGAACGATCTGCACCAGGGGCCATCGCGCCGAAATCCGGCGATACACCTCTGCGGCGGGAACCAATGCGTCGCGCGTCCACGCGCGATCCGCGTCGAGCGGCATGAATTCGATGAACCGCATGACCAGGTTCCGCTCGCGCGCGAATTCAGCGAAGGCTTCCACCTCGTCGTCGTTAAAACCTCGGACCAGCACCGCGTTCACTTTCACCGGCCGCAGCACTGAATTCTGCGCCGCGTCGATGCCCGCCATCACCTGGTCGAACGCCTTGGTCCGCGTAATGCGCTCGAATCGCGCCCGGTCCAGCGAATCGAGGCTGATGTTGATCCGATCGAGGCCTGCCGCGATCAGCGTGTGGCAGCGCTCCGCGAGTAAATGCCCGTTCGTCGTAATCGAGAGGTCGCGCACTCCGATCATCTTCAGGCGGCCGATGAAGCTTTCCACGCCGGGGCGAACCAGAGGCTCGCCGCCCGTCACGCGCACTTTGCGAATTCCCATGCCCACGAGGATTCGAACGAGGCGTAGATACTCTTCCCAGTCCAGCAGCTCCTCGTGCGCCATATGGTTGTCCGGGTCCGCGGATCGGCAATAGACGCACCGGAAGTTGCAGCGGTCCGTCACGGACACTCGAAGGTCCGTAATCTGTCTTCCGAATTTGTCGGTCAGCGGCATTCTAGCTTTGTGTCCGGGTATCCTTTGGATGTTGGCCGCCGGGCGAGGGTCGCATTTCCGGTTTCGCCGGTGTCCCCCCAATGAAAACGCCCAACTCCACGTTTTGGAATTGGGCGACAGGCTTCAGGGTTGCAAGCGCAGACCTTGAGGCCATCTCCTTTCCAACGCGGCTATCAAACCATGGCCGCGACGGCTTCGCCGCACATCGGCTCGCCGTAAACGGGAGGAACGGGCGTTTCCACCCGAACCCTCGGCTCGCCGGTGGCGAGCGTCGCCCTCGAGCCCTGGGTTTTCTCTCCTTTAGGTCTCGAGGGTCGGAGAAATCGCCCTCATTCTACGCTGGCCGTGCACGCCACGCAAACGAATCGCCGGTCGGACGAAGGAAGCGGTCTGACGCCTTTTCTCTTCCGACCGGCGCTACCTCGGCGCATGACTTTCGGAGCAGCGGGAGTGGTGTCTGTTGCTTCGGTATGATTTACGCCGCACAAGCGCCGGCCAACGCGAGCGCCGATACCGCGCCGATAGCCACCATCGCAATCGCGAGACGTCGACCCAAGATTCCCTCCTGATTCCAATCGCGGCCCGCATTACAGCCTCCGTCAGGGCGAACCGGCCGCAGATGCGTCGCGGTCCCTTCCGATTCGAGTTAAGGCAGAGTGACGCTGGCAGTGAATAGATCGTAGACGCCACGATTGAACGCAATCACTGGCGATCCATCGGGCGTAATGCCGAAGAGGGCGCACCGACCAAAGCCGGATCTCAAGATTTTAGAGAACTCCACTACCGGCTCGACGCGCTCGAGCCGAATGTTATAACGCCATACCTCCTCTCCTTTGCCGAGTAGATCCTGAAAATAGAGGTATCGGCTATCGGGCGACCAAACGCTGATTCCCAGCGCCCTGCCGTGTGCGATCACACGCCACTGCCTTCGGGCGACATCCCAGAGCTTTAACTGGTTCTGATCGTCCTGAGTGGCCGCGATGAATCGTCCGTCGTAAGACCAACGCGACATCGCCAAGTTCTCCGAGTCCGGGATTGTTTCCGTCTTCCGGGTGGCAAAATCGACGATCTCCAGCTCCCGGCCGTCGGAATCCTTCGAGCCAAGCGCGCGAGCAAGAACGATTTTCCGGCCGTCGGCCGACCAATCTGCGTCACGCACTTCCGTTTGGCTCTCCAGCAGCGGCCCGGGCTCTCCACCCATCGCCGGTATCAAGTAGCTCATACTCACATCACCGGGCGTTGTTCCGTCAAACAAGATCCACTTCCCATCGGGAGACCATCGCGGAAAAGAGACGTCCTCTCCATGCCCGGTCAGTTCGACACGGTCGGTCCCCTCGAGGCGGCTCCTGTAGAGACCTCCATCCTGCGGGTCAACGTACGCGATCCATTTCCCATCGCGCGAAAAGCTGACTTGCATGACGCCTGAGTTCGGCCCAAAGTTCGAGAATTGCCCGGTCGCCAGATCCAGGCGTTCGAGGTCCTCCCGCCGCGCTCCGTTGTAAAAGAAAATGTGCCGACCGTCTCGACTAGGCGTGCCACCCCAGGGGCTGTCGGGGCCAAGCGTCAACTGAAATGGGCCTCGCGCACTGCGGCGCCACCAGGATCCTTTTTCGCGCAGGGCCCAGAGATTTGACAGCCCTCCGCGAGACGAAGTGAAAATGAAATAACGACCGTCGGAGGTCCAGGAGCCGCAGCATTCGGAGGAGGGGTGCGTCCAGTTTGGAAGCAACTCGTGAAGATTCCTTCCGTCACTTGAGATCTCCCAAATCGAGTTCCCTTCACGGCCGAGAATCTGCGTGAGCGTAAATCGAAGCGTTCGCCCATCCGGAGACCACGCGAGCCAAGACGGCGCCCCGGGCAGCGCAGCAATCAAATGGGCGTTCGCCCCGTTCGCATTCATCATCCATAGGTCCGAGCCTTTGAGATGCGCAATCTGCTTCCCGTCCGGCGAGAATACAGCGCTGTTCGCAATCACATCACCCAGGCGCATAGGTGCGCCCCCCTGACTGGGAATCGTCCAGAGGTGGTTAGGCTCGCCGCGGACCTCAAAAGTTCCGATCAGGAGTTCGGAAAGATCGGGTGAAACATCCAGCGCCACCGCGCTGGTCGCGCCAGTTTCGACGCGCTGTCCCTCGCCTCCGCTGACTGTGGTTTCCATCAAATTCCAGTGGTCGCCATCCCGCTCCATGTAGTAAAGGCGCGCGCCGTCCGAGACCAGCTTGACAGGAGTGTCGATGCGGGCGGCGGTCGTGAGGTGATCGATGCGCGTCACTTGGGGCGGCGGCAACGGCGTGTACCACCACACCAGGAATGCCGCCAGGACGATCGCCCCGCCGAACACGCAGCGGATTTGCCAGCTGACGTGGTCGCTCGCCCGTCTTCGCAAGGTTGTGGGCGCCGCGCGCGTCGCCGCCTGAACGGCGAAAACAGCGGCACTCGGCGGTGTAGCGCCCGGATGGGCCGCGTTTTCATCTGCCGTGGGAGACATAGAACCTGCGAGATCCGTTGGCGGGATTGCTGTGCGGTTGCCGCCGTTTCGGATCTCGACCTCGGCGATGAAGCGGTAGCCGCGACGGGGAATGGTCCCTACATAGCGTGGCTTTTCAGGGTCGTCGGAGAGGGCCTCCCGCAACTTGCGGACCGCCGTGTGCAGCCCGTCCTCGAAATCCACAAAGGTATCGCCGGGCCAGAGGCGCCTCTGGAGTTCTTCCCGAGTGACCACCTCTCCGGGCCTTTCGGCGAGGATGCCCAGCAGGCGAAGAGGCAAATCCTGAATTTTGATACGGGTGCCGCCTTTGCGGAGTTCTCCTGCGCGGAGGTCCGCCTCGTACGGGCCGAAAGCAAACGACGACGGGTTCCCCTTCGACGAGTCCATTGTCATCAGGCCTGCGTTTCGAGGACGTAGTTGAATCGTAGCACGCTTTTCGGACTGAGCAAGCCGAAACACGCCTCAAGATATGATTGTAACCGATGTCTTTTGAATGGGTTAGATGTCCGGAGACAGTTCGGAGATAGTTCGGGGCCCGTCCATTGACCCATGATAGCAAGCGTAGCATCTTGCCGCATCGTCCCACAGAGGTCCAGGGTGCCGACGCGACCCCCTTCGCGGTTGGTACTAAGCATTTGCCTGAACTATGGGAGGTTTCGATCGCGAGGCCGTGGAACTGAGAGAAAACAGGGAGGATGGCGCCGTGCGAGTAAAACACATTGTGGTTTTGCTAGGGTTCCTTCTGGTCGTTGGGTCGAGTTCGACAGTCACGAGAGCACAGCAGTGTCCCGCCACGTCGACTCCGCCTCCGATCTGTAGTTTTGATAAGAGTTTCTGCACCGCGACGCTTCCGACTTGCAGCGGGCCGGCGGCCGATTGGTCGACCAGCAGCACGAACTCGGATAACGTGATCACCGGCACAGTAACGCAGACCAGCGGCGCGACAACCGTGCTGGGTCAGGATTCTTACACTTATACATTCATCAACCTCGATGATTCGATCCAGGATACCTACGATCTTTACGCTTGGCCCTCCACGTTTCAAGTCGCTACCACGGGTACATTCAACCTCCAGGGCGGCACTCTTACGGCCGGTTTTGAGGTCGTCAATGGCGTCATGAATCAGAGCGGAGACACGACGAACACGCTCGTCAGCTATGGAGAAGGGCCCAATGGTCAAGGAGCGGTGTTCCATATTCATTGCAGCGGCACTGACAACACGAGCTGCGGATCAGTGATGTCCGAGGAGGACGCTGTCGGGTCCTTGCTCGTTTCCGGAAACGCCGCCCAATACAATTTAAGCGGTGGCACGATTACCGCCCCGATTCTCCAAGTCGACTCTGGCGGAACGTTCAATCAGACAGGCGGGACGGTCAATATTCTGCCCAACCTTTCCGAAGATGCAGACCAGCCGAAAGGGACGCTCAGTAGCGCTCTGTACGTAGGCGTGAACGGCGCGGGCACCTATAACCTGTCGAGCGGTGCCCTGCAGGTGGGAGGCTATTACACCAGTGGTTCATCCACCACGCAGCTGCAAGCAACCGGCAACGAATACATCGGCTACAGTGCGGGCAGCAACGGCGTCTTCAACCAATCAGGGGGAACGAACCAACTCGGGCAGTATACCAATCCCTCCAATCCAAATGCTGGTTCGGTGGCCGGAAATCTCTACGTTGGATACTTGGGAAGCGGTACATACAACCTGTCGAATGGGACGGTGGCGAACGTCTTAGATACCAACGAATACGTCGGGTACGGTCCGGGCAGCGCCGGAACGATCAATCAAACCGGCGGCACGAATGGGCTCGATATTGGAACTGTCTCATCCCCCGAGTCCACTATCCTGCAGCTGTACGTAGGTTATATGGGCCAGGGTAACTACACGCTCGGCGTGTCAGGCGGCTCGGTGCTAACCCCGACGCTGACCGCGGATTACGAATACATTGGTACTTATGGATTTGACAGTGCGACGAGTCAACAAATCGCAGGGACGGGGAATTTCGTTCAGAATTCCGGCGTGAATCTGGTCTCTGACGAACTGATTGTTGGCAATCAGGGTAATTCCGCCGGCGGGAATTTCGGGGCGCTGAATTCCCAGGGCATTTACACACTCAATGGAGGCGAGCTTATAGCGGGCGACGAAATTGTAGGTGACCAGTCGAGCGGGCTCTTCATTCAAAACGGGGGAACCAATAATGTGACGTCGCTCTTGATCGGATTCGGCAACGCTCAGTACTCTCCTATTGGCGTCTACGAACTCAACGGCGGCACGCTCACCAACTGCTGCAGCGCCGAGCAGATAGGCCAAGGGGCGGGCACGAACGGCTTTTTCGCCCAGTCCGGCGGCCTGAATCAAACTCTCGAGGTCGTTCTCGGAAATTCTGGTACCGGTACATACGCTCTATCCGGCGGGACTCTCGATGTCGGCACAATGTACGTCGGCGATAACGGCACTGGATCTTTCAACCAGAACGGCGGCACGGTCAACATGCTGTTCACTTTGCAGGGTTTTACGAGCGCCGGCAGCCTGAACGTCGGAACCAACGGCAACGGAACATATAACCTCGGCTGCTCCACCTGCACCGGCCCAGCCGCTTTGAACTCCCAAATCGAGAATATCGGATTGACCACTGGCACGATTTTCGTCGGAACGTTTAACCAGTACGCCGGCACGACAAATACAATCGCTGGCGGTCTTAACGTCGCTGCGAACGGCCAGGGCGTTTATAACCTTTACGGAGGGACGCTGACCGCTACTTATGAGAATATCGGCCAATTCGGCGGGACGGCCACCTTCAATCAATCCGGCGGCACGAATAATCTCGCGGCAAGTTCCAGCCCTGGCACCGGAGTCCTGACCGTCGGCGCAAATGGAACCGGCACATATAGTCTCTCCGGCCCGAGCGCAACAACGCTGAACGCCGTGACCGAAAACGTTGGCTACAGCGTCGGCAACGGCACATTCAATCAATCCGGTGGGGTCAACAACGTCAGCGGGACGCTCACCGTCGGCGGCGGTAACGTCAGCACGAGTTCGGGTTTCTACAACTTGAGCGGCGGCACGCTGAATGCCACCAACGAGATTATCGGCAATAATTTCATTAATTCCACGACGGCCAACGCGTTCGCACAAGCATTCACGCAGACAGGCGGGACGAATAACATATCCGGAACGCTGACCATCGGCGCCACCTCTGGTTCCCAGAACGCTGCGGGCGCCTACGCATTGCAAAACGGGAGCCTCACCGTTGGCAACATCACGGTCGGCTCGGCGGCCGGTTTTGCCATCAACCCTGGGGCGGGAGGGGCTGGGGCCAGTGTTAGCCTGACCGTCGGGGGAGCGTTCACGAACAACGGCTTGGTGGACGTTTCCGGCACCACGGTTAAATTCGGCCCTAATTTCGTGAATAACGGCACGCTGCATACAGATCCCAGTGTCATCAGCATGGGCAACTTCACGATAGGCGCAGAGGGCGTACTGGAGACGGTTGCCGGCGACGGCTTCAACGTTGCCGGAAATTTCATCAACAATTTCAACATCGCTAACACATCTCTGGCCTCCGAATGGGATGTGTCAGCGGCAACGCTCGATTTCACCGGAACCGGCGCGCACGACGTCTCCCTTGCCGACATCCTCAACGCGAACAATTTGGTTTGGGGCAGCCTTGATTTGGATGCTGGCGGGAGTATCACCTTCCTCTCCGGTTCGGAAGGCCTCTACGTGGACTCTCTCGACCTGGCTGGCGGCCTCAGCGCGTTTGCGGACATTTGTGATGGCTCCATTTTTTACGACGAAAACGATACGGACAACAGCGGTCTTCTTGCCGGAGGCAGCCAAGGCACGTACACGAATTCCTGCGGAGGCTCGTTGATTCCGTTCCTTGGTGCCGACATTGGTTCCTCTGGCGGCGGCACGGGCGGCACCGGCTCTCCGCCTTCGACCCCCGAGCCGTCCACTGGGCTGCTACTGCTGGCCGGTTTGGCTTGCTTCTTGATGGGGAGGCGGCGGATTCTTAAATTCCGGTTGCACAGAGCTGCCGCGTAGCCTTTTGGGACAAACCGACAGGAATCGCGAAGATGAACAGAAAGAATGAGCGGGGCATCGCTGCGGTCGCGATCGTGTGGTGTATCGCGGGAATCCTTGTCGCAGCGGCGGCGATCACCTACGTCGTCGGGGAATATCGCGTGCATGCCAGCGACGAAATCGAGTTTACGACGCCGTATCAGTTCGTCGTGTTCACCAATAACGTCTCGTATTTCGGCAGGCTCGAAGGCCTCGGCGGCCCGCATCCCGTCTTGCGCGACGTCTATTACATCGTGACCAAGATGGACCCGCAAACGAAGCAGTCGAACAATATTCTGGTCAAACGGGGCAAGGAGTCTCACGAGCCAGACCGCATGTACATCAACCCCAACCAGATATTGATCGTCGAGCCCGTCAACCCGGGTTCCAAGGTCGCGCAGCTCATCGAGCAGCTACACTCGCAGAAATAAAATTCCCTAGTGTCGCGCACGGCTGCCTGGACGTCCTTCCGAGGACGCGACGGCGATGTCGCGTCTGGGTGGGCACAATTTTGCGCACAGCGTTCAACAGTCGTAACTTCCGGCAGCGGCTCAATCACAAGTAACACAATGATCCGAAAAGAGATGGTTGGTGGACGTGGCCGGGATCGAACCGGCGACGCCCTGCTTGCGAAGCGCACGCGCTGCCAGCGGTGCCGCTCCGCGGCGACGGTTATGGTAGAGTTGCCAGCCGATGCGGATCTTCGTCCTCGGCGCCGGCGGCACCGGCTCACTGCTGGCACAACTGCTGGCGCGGCAAGGCCATACGGTGTGGTGCGGCGACCGCGACATCGATCGCGCGCGGCGATTTCTCGGGAAGAAGAGCAAAATCGAAATCGTCGAGGCAAACGCGCGCAATCTGTGGTCGATCGTGCGCGCCGGCCGCGGCTGCAACCTGATCATCAACGCATCTCCGGCGGTCTTCAACCAGATCGTTCTGCGCGCGGCCCTGCGCCTTCGCGCGCATTACCTGGACCTGAACGCCCACCTCACGCGCAGTCTCTTCAAGCCCGAGCAGTACCTGTTTCACAAGCGCTTCGTCGCGAAGAATCGAGCCGCTGTGATTTGCACCGGCGCAGCGCCCGGTCTGACCAACCTTCTGGCCAAGCGGGGCGCGGAGCTGCTGGACTCGGTCGAGTCGATTCAAATACGCCTATACGAAAGCACGGAGAGCAAGGATCCGGTGTCGACGTGGTCGGCGGACGGCGCGTATGACGAAGCGATCTCGCGGCCGCGCGTGTATCGTAGCGGCCGTTTTTCGCTCGCCAAGCGTTTCGCTGAGCGTGAGAAGTTCCGTTTTCCGCAGCCGATCGGCGAGACGCCCGTGTATCTCGCCGCGCAGGACGAAGTCTGCATGCTGCCGTACGTCCTTACCGTTCGCGATGTCGACGCCAAAATCGGCGGAAACGATTTCGAGCGACTCTATCGTTGGTATCGCCAGGGGCGTCTGAATCGGTCGCAAGGCCTGGTGCGCAAGCGCTTCCCGACAACGCCCACGCCGCGGCAAGTCGCAAAGCTGATCCGGCAAGGCACCCTCGAAAATGCGCGGTTTGCGGCGGCTGTCCTCGTCCGCGGCACGAAGGATGAGCAGTCGCTGCTCGTCCGCTGGGACGCGACCTTTCCGACGCTGTATCAGATTCGCCGGAGCGGCTCGATCTCCACGCCGATTTCGTATGCGACGGCACATCTCGCGGCGCTGTTTGTGAAGCGGTTTCCCCGTGACTCGGCGGGAGTCATCGGCCCGTCGGAATTGCCGGCGGAATCCCGCCGCGCGATTCTGAACGAAGCGCGCTCGCGCGATTTCCGCATCGCGTTGAAAATCACGAAGCTAAAGAAAGCGGAAGAGGAAGACTTTGAATGATGCAGTAACGGCGGCCAGCCGGCGCGAGGCGCCCGTGCGGTGCAATCGTCAAACGCCGTGCGACTGTGCTATGTTTCGCTGCGCGCGACTCGCGCGTCCAAGCATGAATTCCGCAGCGGAAATTCCAGAGGGCGAATCGCGTGGCTGAGAAACTGGTCGTGGTAGGCGTAATTCCCGAGGTGATCGTCCTCGATCCGGGCGACCAGGTAACGTGGTTCTCGAACGCCGGCAATCTTAAGATCGAGTTCGATCCCCAGCGCTGTCCGTTTTCGTCGAACGTTTTTCAAGCGCCGCCCGGCGTAAGGCTCCTGAGCGGCCCGCCACGGGCCGGCCTCAATCCGGGGTCCTACAAGTACCGCCTCTCGCTCAACGACGCCGTCATCGCGCACGGCGAAATCCTCGTCCGTGGGAAATAGCGGCGTCTAGTCGCCTGCCGCAGCGGAAACGCGCTCCTGCGTGACCGAATCCGCGAGAACACGCCGTAGCGGCGCGAGCATGACCGCCGGGACGGGGCGCTCGCGGGGCAAGCAGACGTCCGCCACCTTTCGCGGGAACTCACGGCGGCGGTCGAGCCAGAGACCGAAGTCCTGGAGGAGGTCGCCGGCCATATTGGGGTCGTCCGTGCGCTCGACGCCCCAGAACCGGAGCCGCTCCTCGTTCTTTTGGAGGGACTGCAGCGATTCTTCGAGCTTCTTCATCGCCGCATTGAATGACGAGGCCATGAAGTAGACGGGCAAAGCCCAACTGTCCGAGCTGCCGTTGCCGAATCGCGCGCGGATGCGCACGTTATACTTCCCGTTTTGGTTCTTCTCGACGGCGCAGCGGTACTGGTTCTCGCAGGATTGCGCTCGCGGCTTCCTTCCCGGGATGACGTCGAACGTCACCGGGGCTGCGGACCGACGTCGGTCGGCGAGAACGCCTATCTTCTTGTTTTTCGAGCTATTTGCCGGCATAGAGAGCTCCTCAGTATCGGTCAATTTCGTAACGCGCGTTTCGGCCGGGAAGGCTCTGCCATCGTTGCTGGGTCTGACGTCATGGTCGAGACTCGAGGCTTGCCTCTGGGCGAGACAATGCCACGCTGGCGAACGGGCTTGCTGCGGAAGGAAGATTGTAGCCGAGTGGGGCAAGTTCGGCAAGGGGCAGCTTCCGATGCTGTAAGGCTATTATTTACAGAAAGTTACGGTCATTGCGAGCGGGTTAGGCGGTTGAGCGCTTCCTGATTGATGGTGAGCTTGCCTTCCTGCGTGAGCCGATCCTCGAGGGCTGTTTTGAAGGCGGCGAAGGCGGCGCCCTGCTTCGTTTGGAGGAGTTGCTGCTGGATATCCTGTGTCTGCTTCGCCAGATCGTCCATGTTGGCGGCGTTGTGCGAAGTCACCCGGTAGACAAGCCAATTGCCTCCCACGAGTTTGGGGGCGGCGACTTGTCCCACCTGCATGGTAAAGGCTGCGTCGAGCTGATTGGCGGAGCCGACGTCCGGAATGGAGCCGGTGCGAGCGAAGGGCTCGGAGGTTTTGACGTCGAGGCTGAGCGACTTGGCGGCCTTGTCCAAGGCTTCGCCACCCTGCGCAAGCTTGGCGAGGTCGGCCGCCTTCGTGCGAGCCACGTCGAGCGATTTCTCCTGCTGGTAATCGGCGAGGACCTTGTCATGGACCTCCGCGAGCGTGGCCTGATGGGCGGGCAACACGTCCTTAGGCGTGACGATGACGAAGCCATTGTCCGTGTGAATGGGGGAGCTCAGCTCGCCGGGCTGAAGCTGGAAGATCGCTTGGCGGACATCCTGCGAGGTTCCCAGAACGCCGATAGTCACATCGGTGACCGCAACCGGGGGAGTGGTTCCGAGTTCGAGGTTGAACTTGCGGGCGATGTCGGCGATGGGCTGGCGATCCGACTGGCGAACCGCAGCCGCCATCTGATTCGAGACGTTGTTCGCCTGCTCGTTCACCTGCTGGGCGAGAACGCCGGGCAGAATCGAATCGCGGACTTCCTCGAAGGGCTTCGTGTGGGCGGTTTGGCGGTCGACGACCTTGATGATGACGAGGCCGTAGGTGGTCTTCAGAACGTCGGAAACGGAGCCCCTGGCCAGGTTGAAGGCGACCTGCTCGAGCGCCGGCGCCATCTGCCCTTCGACAACCCAGCCACGGTCGCCGCCCTTCGACTTGGTCTCGTCGTCCTCCGAATACTTCTTGGCGAGATCCTCGAAATTGGCGCCGTGCTGAGCCTGTTTCACGACATCCTCAGCCTTCTTGTTGAGTTCGGCGACCTCGGCGTCGGTCTTGCTGAGGGTCTTGAACAGGATCTGCTCGATGTGGACGCTGTTCTGCACTTTGTACTGGTCGATGTTGCTGTTGTAGTAGGCGCGGAGCACATCGTCGGAGAGGTGCGTTTGAGCGGCCAGCTTGGCGAGATCGAGCAGAGCATATTGCGCGGTGCGCTTTTCGGGAATCTGATAGTTGCCGAGATGCTGCTTGAAGTACGTGGAAAGCTCGTCTTCGGTGGGATGGATCGTCGGAGCGATTTCGACGGGCTTGACCAACGCGTACTGAATCGCGACCTTTTCGTTGCGGCGGCGAAACTCGTGCTCGATTTCCGCGGGCGTGACGGTGATGCCGTCCGTGACAAGGTGCTCGAATTTCTCCATGACCATGCCCTGGCGGAGCGCGGTCTCAAAATCCGGAACCGTCATTCCGGTGAGCGTTTGCACCTGGGTGGTGTATTGGTCTTTCAGCCAGACATTGCCGGAAAAGGCGCTCGGGAGCATCTGCTGGACGCGGTCGCGGACTTCCAGCGGCGTCACCTGGAGCGAGAGGCGCTGCGCTTCGTATTCGATCGCGGCCTGAAAAACCATCTGGTCGAAGATCTGTTTCGTGAAGAGGCCGCGCATCATCGGTGGAATCGATTGGCCGCGGCTCCTCTGGTTGAGCTGGCGCTGCACGTCGGCGGCGGTGATGTCCTGGCCGGCGACGGAGGCGACGGAGTCCGGGCTGGTGCTGTTGGTGGGTCCGCCGAAGAGTCCGGGAATCAGCGTGATGACCATGCTCACGCAAATCACGACAAGGATCACCGTCATCGAAATCTTGATCCAGCGATTTCGATCCAAATCACGCTGCTGAATGCTCTTTAGCATGGCCGTATGTCTTTGCGACGCCTTTCAGTGCTTCCAAAACCAGCAATTATAGAAGGTTTGTGGCACGCGCTCAACGAGAATCGGGAGGAGGCAAGTGCCTCGAACCTTGAACCACAGACGGATACAGATAAACGTTGATTGGGAGCGGCGAGGAGGCAGAGGAGCAAGGTTCGAGGATTCTGGCCGTGGCGGGACGAGATTCCCCAAAAGGCGTTTTTGTTGCGATTAGGAGTGTTCATGTGATTTGTTTTCATATAGTTGGCTCGATTTCTAATCCTGAACTGTTGCGATTAGCCGCCACCTTCTGCCACTGAGGCACAGAGGCAAGAGTTCAAGGGAGAAGCCGCGTCAGGGCCAGAGGCTCGAGATTTGTATCGATTAGAACGAGGCGCGGTCGTTTGTTTTCTATGAGTTAGGACAGATTCTGTTTCCACATGTGTATCGATTAGAACTAACGGAAGGCGAGAAGTTTGGGGCGAGGGGCGAGATGCTTCGCCGCATCGTCGATTTCGGGGAATTTGGCGATTAGAGCGGGGTGCCGTCGTTTGTTTTGAACAACTTAGAGGGGCTTCTAATATTCGAATTTGGCGATTAGAAATGGATGCGGAGGTTCGGTCCGAGATCTGGTGGTCCTTCGCAATCAGCTCGGGGCTGCGCCAGCGGATAAAGTCGCCCTCGATGGCGTCGCGGTCGGGATGGGAGCAGATGCGGCATTTGCGTGCGTGGCGGGCGAAATCGGGAGGAAGCTTTGCTTCAGGGGTTAAAACCCCTGCCAAGGAGGAGGCTGTAACGCCGGAGCTAAAGCTCCGGCCTCCTGAAGACGAGTCCTCAGGGGTTGAAACCCCTGAGGAAGGGGCGGCGGTAACGTCGGAGCTTAAGCTCCGACCCCCTGAAGAAGGTGGCGCGGAGGAAGGCGCGTCGGAGCGAGGCTCTGAAGAGAGGGCCAAGTCTGCGGAGGCTTCGTTTGGTTCAGCTTCGATCGCCGGCTGCTCCGCTGCGTCGTTGATGCATTCGTCGGGCTCCGGGCAAGCCTCTTGCGCGGCTTTGGCGGCTTGGAAGGCCGCGAATTCGTCGGCGTAATACATTTCGCAGCGGCGCGGTTCGGTCCTTGTGGGCGGCGTGATGACGAATGTGACCGGGAAAGTCTTCTTGCGCCTGACTACCGGTCGTTGACTGTCCATGGTTCGATGAATCCTTTCTCCCGCTCAGCGGGAAGACGCGCGCAGTCGCACGGATCCGCATGCTCGCGCGGGAGAGAGGGAGGTTTTCCCTCATCCGCGCGGGCGGATTCGGCGACGCTGCTCGCCGTCAACTTCCTAATTTTTAGGGGGTGCGCTTCACGCGCCGGGTCTTGCTGCAGTATCAGTTTCTTCTAGGTAATACCTGTATACCACACTTCAGACTGGATTGCAAGCGGTTTGTGGGGAACAGAGTCAAGTCGCCGCCAAAGCAGCTCAAGGATCTGGCCGCGGCGCTGACTGCTCATCTCTAAAGCACCAGGGCAATAGTGGCCCGGCAGTCTCGCGCGACTTCAAAGCGCTGCCGCGCCGCTACGTACGGGCATCTGCCCCTGCGGAGGTGTACGGCCACCTTCCGCGCCTTGCTTACTGGCTCGAGTCGCGGAAGAGGACGACGTTGTACTCGGAGTGGCCGCGAACAACCGCCAGCCTCTTGCCCTCCGGCGACAACTGGACCTCAAAGATCTGGTCAGAATTGAAATTTGTGATCAGGTGGCCGGGAGCGCCACTGAGCGGCTGCACCCAGATATTGCCCACGCCATTTTCCCCAAACGGATAGACGAGTGATTTACCGTCCGGCGTGAACTGTCCCCGGTAAGACATGCCTGGATGAACGTCGAGAGTTCGAACGGTCGGTTTCGGCGCTCCATAGTTGCTCACCAGAATGCATTCCTGGTGCACAGTTCTTGTGGCTGGATCCACCACATAGAGAAAGCCCGCCAGCAGACTTCCCTTCGGCGAGAAAGCAAGTCCGATCCATGTGGGGGAAAATAGGTCTTGGGGGATCGGAACCACTTCCGCCCGACCGCCCGTCGAACGGACGCGCATCAGCGCGCGCGCGGCATCATCCTCGTAATACACCCACGCGCCGTCAGGCGAGCAGACTGCGTGCGTATCTGCCTTGCCCGAAGTCAGTCGAACGGCGTTCGAGCCGTCCGCATTGGCGCGCCAAATGTTGAGGGACTCATCCTCGGTGCGGTACATCCATCCAAACAAAATGTACCTTCCGCCGTCGCACGTTTGGGGGTTGTTAATAAAGGAATTCGGGCTGCTCACCAGAATTGATGGATTGCTTCCGTCCGCAGACCGACGCTCAAGTCGGTCGCGTCCGCCCAACAGCACATCGTTCTCATCGGCCCAGCTCAGGAGACTGGGGCGCCCGAGATCATAGCTGAAACCCGGAATATTGATCGTACTCTTAGCTCCCGTCGCTCCCCCTGTGCCAGGCAATAGGAGAAGCTCAGCCGTCGCTTTTCTCTGCAACGCTGCAAAGGTTTTGCCATCGGCGGAAATCGTCAGATCCGAATTGCTGTAAGAGTTTGTGTCCCGGCTAATCGAATGGAACTCTCCATCTGGATAAGAAACAAAGCCGATCTGCCACCGAATAACGTCCGATCGAAGGCGGTATCCCACGAGGAAGCCGTCCCCCCGTGGAGTCCACGCAAGCTGTCCGGTACTCAGGTCCGTACGCGTTGTGAACGGGCGCGTTTCGCCCGTTCCCAGATCGAGCACATAAATCCTGCGCTTGAGGCCAAGGCCGCCCGAGTAGGCGATGAGCTTGCCGTTCGGCGACCAGCAAAGCCTTCCGGGGTACGGTATGTCCCCCATCGACGCGGACGCCACCGCCCTTTTGTTCGTTCCTTCCACGTCGGCGATGAATATGGTCCAAAAGCCCGCTGCCGGAACGTCGTTGCGCACATATGCGACTCTCTTTCCATCCGACGAAACCGTGACGCCTCCAAACGTGTAGTCGACATTTTCCGCGATTCGCTCAGGCGTTCCTCCCAGCACCGGCGCGCGATAAAGATTCCATTGGTTCCCCGCAAGTCCAACGAAGTAGAACCGGTTGCTATCGGGAGAAAATGCCAGGCTGGAGAAAACGGTCAACGCGGGAACGCGGATTTGCATTTCGCTGGACGTCGCGATATTCCGCAGCGACAAGGTTTCGTCCCTGCCGCTTGCCGTCGACGTGAGCAGGTATTTGCCATCCGGCGATATCGCCGCATCGTCTACGTTTCCCGAATCGGTGACCTGCGTGATCGTAACGTTCTGGAAAGGAATGCGCGGCGGGCGGTAGAGAAACCCAAGGACACCGTAAGACGCCACGGCCAAAACGGCCACCGTGGCTACTCCCCACTTGTGTTTCCGGGCCAGCCCACTCAGGCTCGACCTTCTTGTTCCACGGCCTAGGACAATTTCGAGGCTCGGCTGGAGTTCGCTTACGTGGCGCTTCGAAGCGCTTCCATTCTCCTGAGGGGCCGGAAGGCTGCGGTTCGCAGCGCCCGCGTCCAAGTCGGCGACTAATGCGCGATCCGAGTTCGGTTCGTCAATCTGGACGTCGGCGATGAATCGATAGCCGCGCTTGGGCAGAGTTTCGATGAACCTGGGGCTTTCCGCAGAATCGCCCAGGGCCTCGCGAATCTTGTTCACAGCTACCCCTACACCATGGTCGAAATCGACGAAGGTATCGGTGCGCCAAAGGGCTTGACACACTTCCTCCCGCGTCACCACATCGCCGGCGTGTTCGATCAGGAGGGCCAGCAATTGGAAGGGTTGTGCCTGCAGCCGGATTTTCCTGCCATCCTTGTGCAATTCTCCCGAGCGTAGGTTCAGTTGGAACCTGTCGAAGGTCAGGCGAAATCGATTGACCCCAGTTTTCGTATCTGGTTGGCGCGAAAACGAGGTCACTTGGACACACCTCGCATCTGACGCGGGAGCAGTGGCGAGAGACTAACACACCCACAGAGTAACCGTCAATTTCCTGAGCGTCCCTTCTACTGCACCTCAAGGTCATTCCCACAGGGTGGTTAGCTGATGACCTAGAATTGACGCGAAAGTGACACTCCGCGAATTGCCAGCCGCTGCGTCGGCGCTCATAGTGCGCGCGCTCTCACCCTGGCGCTCGTCCAACGCAAGGAAACGCGAGAGCAGAGATTGCGTGCCAATAGCACCGGGAGAAAAAAATGAATCGAAAGAACAATTTTGACTCGGTTGGCAGACGATTTGCCGTTCTCATCGCCCTGGCCACCATCGGAGTCCTGTTCGGCGCCAGCGGAGCCAAGGCAGGCTGCGGGGCTCCGAGCAAAGCGGGATTTGCGACTCCCGTTCCATTCGCAAGCCACAGCGCGAATGCTCCGTCGAAAAATCAAGGTGAGGACGATTACCATCCCGCGAGCATCGTGGGCTTGTGGCACGTCGCCTATACAGCCACTTACACCACGAGCGGCCCGTTGCCGGTTCCCGTGATCTCCCCTCCGGAGTCCTTCCCATTCGTCCAGACCTACAAAACCTGGCACGGGGATGGCACTGAATTCGAGAATGCATTTCTGCCGACCCCTGGCGGGAACATCTGTTTCGGCGTCTGGAAGGACCTGGATCACGGTACGGTGAAGCTGCACCATATCGGCCTGATGTTTACGCCGGACGGGAGCGCCATCGCGAACATCTTCACCGTCGATGAAATCGACACTGTCGCGCCGAATGGCAAGACCTACAGCGGCCGCTTCGATATGAAAATATTCGACGCGACGGATGTCCTTGGCAAAGGGACGGTCCTCCAAGAAATAAAGGGAACAACAACAGCAACGCGCATCACCGTGGATTGACGGAAGGCCCAAAACTGCTTCGCGGTTCATCGTGTGGCGAAGGGGATCGGATTCCGATCCCTTCGCCAACCTCCCCGCAACACCTGCGAGCTCTACGCCACCCGCCATTTTCGGAGTGAAACCGAAGCGGGAAACCCCCGGGCAGTCGCGGCTGCGGCCGATTCGAAATTTGAGATTTGAAACTTCAGAGGAGGGCAAAGGCAAATTAGCTGGCACGTTCGCTTCGCTCAGGGCAAGCCCTTCGAAGCTCAGGGCAAGCGAGGCGCCCTTCGGCTGTTGCCTCCCCTCCCCGAGACCTGCTCGGGGCAAGCCCTTCGGCTGTTGCCTCAGGGTGAACCATCGCTACAAAAGCGTTTTCGGAGTGAAACCGAAGCGGGAAACCGCGATGCTGGCGTTTCGGCTTCTCCCGCAGAATCTGGGCAAGGCGAGGCGAGAGGCTGCGCCGCCCGCCCGCGTTTTACCAGTCGCTCGTTCCTTTGGCTTGAAAACCAGTTTTTTGAGTGTTATCCAGTACATGCCAGGCGGGACAAGGCAGAGCACGATCTCCGTGGCGCCCGTTGACCGTCCTCGCTGCGCGAAAGGCGCGGTGATATTTCAGTCAGGAAGAAATCATGTGTGCTTCAGAACCCAAGTCTGATGGGGCCGTAACGCACCGGAAGGGCCACGAGCAACCGGTGGCTACTTCGGTATGCGGCTGGCGATATCACCACATCGGCATTCCGACGGACGTTCAGCGTCCCGACGAAATTTACCTGGAACGGTTCAAGATGTACGTGTCGGCGTTCGAGACCAGTCCCTGTGGCATTCAATGGATGCGCTTCGAGCCCGATAGCCCAGTGCACGCCTTGGTGAAGTCAGTCCCTCACATAGCGTTCGAAGTGGACGATCTTCAAGCTGCTATAGCAGGGAAGCAGATTCTCACGGAACCGAACTCACCTTCGAAAGGCGTTATGGTAGCGATGATCCTCGATAGCGGCGCGCCGGTTGAACTTCTCGAATTTCAGCGTGATGCGAGTGACGAGTGATGCCGTTCATCGGCACGAATCTTCCAAAGTTCTCAACAACGTGATGCGCGATTACCAACCCATTTGGCGCATCCGCTCCAGGATGAGTCCGCTATAGTGATTCATGTGATCGGGCCGCCGCTTCAGGGGCAACGGCAGAATTGCGGCGAGTCGGGCCGCTTGTTGCGGGTCGAGACTCCGGGCTGAGGTTCGGTAATAGTAACGGCACGCGGACTCCGCACCATAAACGCCAGGACCCCATTCGACGACGTTGAGGTAGAGTTCCAAAATGCGCTGCTTGCCGAGGACCAATTCGGCTACGGGGACAAGTGTGAACTCGGCGCCCTTGCGGAGGACGGAGCGGCCGGTTCCGAAGAACAGATTTTTTACCAGTTGCTGCGTTAGGGTGGACCCGCCGCGAATGCGGCCGCCTTCCATATCGTCTTCCGCAGCGATTTCCATCGCGTCCCAATCGAATCCGTGATGCTGGTAGAAGCGCGCGTCTTCCGCGGCGATGACCGCATGCTGGAGATCGGGCGAGATTTGGCGCAGCGGAACGAATTCGTATCGTTCGTGATACGGCGTGTGGTGAATCCATGCCTGCAAGCGGCGCTCCATGTGCACCGCGGTGGTCGGCGGGTCGATCCACCGGGCAGCCACAAGGATCAGCACACCTAGCGACCAAAGAAGCGCCACTCCGA
>DATIZQ010000068.1:0-2854 GCA_035517015.1 Candidatus Acidiferrum sp.
GGCGAATACACATCCGAGCCGCACGCGGCGCTGGAAATAGCCAGCGCCATGCTTCTGATCGCGGGCAGCGCGCCGACTCAAATGCAAAACAGCGCACCCATGCGGGACGCCGCGGACAAATATCTCGAAAACTTCATGAGCCGAAACGAAGGCAGCCTTGACGCGAACGATTTCTTGTATGCGGTGAGCGCGTCGCGAAATTATGATCCTTCGCCAGGGCTCGATAAGATCGCGATTCCCCTGATGTGGGTCAATTCTGCGGACGATTTCATCAATCCGCCGGAATTGGGAATTGCGGAGCGCGAAGTCAAGCGCTTGAAAAACGGCCGATTCGTGCTGCTGCCCGCGTCCGAGCAGACCTATGGCCATGGCACGCACACGCACGCAGCCGTGTGGCAGCAATACCTGAAGCAATTGCTCGACGAGTCTGCTCACTAGCCGAAGGCGAGAGCTAACCGGGAATGGCAACGAGCTGCCCAAAGACTGAAAAACGGATCGCGGCGATATGTGCGCTGGTTTTCGCGCTTACGTGTATTTCAGCAAAGGCTCAAGAACAGGGCGCCGCAAAAACAGAGGGCGAAGCGATTTATCGAGACCATTGCGCATCGTGTCACGAGGGGCAGGTTACGCGCGCGCCTGTCCGGTCGGCGCTCACACAAATGGCGCGGCAAGATATCAGAATCGCTCTCACGACCGGGAACATGCGCACACAAGCGGCGAATCTCACGCCGGAACAGATCGACGCACTGGCTCGATTTCTTTCAGACCGGGAGGCCGCGCCGGAGCCACCCCCGCTTAATGCCGACATGTGTCCAGCGGAGGCCCCGGCGTTCGCGCCCCAACCCAACCAGCCACATTGGAACGGATGGGGCGTGGACGTGACCCAGCACCGATTTCAGCCGGAGGCGATGGCGCGACTTAGCGCCGATCAGGTGCCACAGCTCAAATTGAAATGGGCGTTTGGATACCAGGACGCGAACCAGGCTTACGCGCAGCCCACGATTGTCGGCGGCAGAATTTTCGTCGGTAGCGTCGGACGCAGGGTCTACTCGATCAACGCAAAAACCGGTTGCATCTATTGGGAGGTTCACACCGATTTCCCTGTCCGGACCGCGATCACAATTAGCGCCCTCGGCAGCAGCTGGGCCG
The DNA here is from genome assembly GCA_035517015.1 of Candidatus Acidiferrum sp. GTDB lineage: Bacteria > Acidobacteriota > Terriglobia > Acidiferrales > UBA7541 > Palsa-295. The sequence continues at coordinate 1,150 of DATIZQ010000068.1, forward strand.
CGTACTTTGGCGATCAGCACGGGAACGTCTACGCCGCTGATGCCGTCAGCGGAAATATTTTGTGGAAGACAAGCCTCGATCCTCATCAGGACGTGCACGTCACCGGCGCGCCGACGCTGGCCGAGGGAAAACTATTTGTCGGAGTTTCGTCGCTCGAGGAAGTAAGCGGAGCGGATGCCAAGGACGAGTGCTGCACATTCCGCGGCAGCCTTTCGGCGCTCGACGCGTCCACGGGCAAAGTGATTTGGAAGAGCTACACGATCGCGGACGAGCCGAGGCCCGCCGGCAAAAACAAGAATGGCGTGCAACTTTGGGGGCCTTCGGGAGCGGCGATATGGTCGTCGCCCACGATCGACCTGAAGAAACATTTGGTTTACGTGACGACCGGCGACAACTACTCCGATCCGCCAACCAATACCTCGGATGCGTTCATGGCGTTTGACATGGCGACCGGAAAACTCGCGTGGTCGAACCAGATGACGCACCGCGACGCGTACAACGTCGATTGCGATCTCCCCGCTGAGAAGCAAGTGAATTGTCCCGCGTCAAACGGGCCGGATTTCGATTTCGGCTCGTCGGCAATATTGGTCGATCTGCCGAACGGCCGCCGCGCGCTGGTTGCCGGCGCGAAATCAGGAATCGTTTACGCCGTCGATCCGGATCGGCGAGGCAAGCTGTTGTGGCAACAGCGCGTAGGGCGCGGCGGAACTCTCGGCGGGGTGCAATGGGGCTCGGCGGCGGACGCGGAGAGAATTTACGTCGCGGTTTCGGACGTTCAGCGGCGTCCCGCTGCGGCGGAATCACTTGCGGGCAGAGCTTCCGTGTACGGCGTGCCGTACGAGCTCGATCCGAAAATTGGCGGCGGGCTTTTCGCGCTCAAGCTCGATACCGGAGAAATTGCGTGGCACATGCCCCATCCGGGCTGCGATCGGCCCGGCTGCAGCCCCGCGCAGTCGGCGGCCGTGACGGCGATTCCGGGCGTCGTCTTCTCCGGCGGCGTCGATGGGCATTTGCGCGCGTATTCGATGAAGGACGGCAAGATCATCTGGGACGTCGATACGCAGCGCGAATACACGACCCTCAACGGCGTGAAAGCGAGCGGCGGGTCGCTCGATGAAGCCGGAGCCGTGATCGTCGACGGGATGCTCTACGTGAATTCGGGATATTTCTTTCAAGGCAGCACGGCCGGCAACGTGCTGCTGGCATTTTCCGTGGACGGCAAGTAGCTGGACGACCTTCCGCGTTACGATCGCTCGTAGCATGGCCATCGCGCTGAACACTCCCGTGAAGTACCTCAAAGGCGTCGGTCCACAGCGGGCCGCCTTGCTTGAGGAGCGTGGCATCGCGACTGCCGGCGATCTGCTCGCTTATCTGCCGTTTCGATACGAAGACCGCATCCGGTTCACGCCGATCGCGGAGATGATTCCCGGGCAGGTCTACACGGTGCTCGCAGAAGTGGGCAGCGGCGGAGGCAGCACGGTTCGCTTCGCGCGCGGACGCGGGCCGATCTTCCATGTGACGGTGAAAGACAAATCGGGCTCGCTGCATGCGCGTTTCTTCCACGGAGCGTATCTCGAAGGGAAGCTGAAAGAGGGCCAGCGGCTCGTCCTCCACGGAAAAGCCGAAGGCGATTCCTACCGCCCCGGCAGGATCGAAATGGTGAATCCGCAGATCGAACTCGTGAGCGGCGGCGACGAGGCGCCGG
>DATIZQ010000069.1:0-8223 GCA_035517015.1 Candidatus Acidiferrum sp.
CCCGAAGCGTCGTACGCGATGGCGTAGCCGCGCTCGAGCAATTGGAACGGGCTGCGCTCGTCGAGTTGCAGCGCCGCCGCTTCCAGGCGCCGACGTTTCGCGACGAGCATGCGGTCCATCCGCACACGCAGCTCGCGCGAAGACCGCTCCCACGCGCCGCGCACGCGCCCTACGCGCGCGCGCAAGTCGATGCGCGCGAACCGCACGTTCAGCAATTCGAATCCGCGATGCTTGCGCGTAACGATGCGCTCGAGCGACGCGCGCAACGATTCGCGCTCGCGCTCGATCCGCCGCCGCAGCACGGCGGCGCGGCTCCGCAAATCGAACGACGATATTCGCGTTCCGGCCCTCGTGAGCCGCTGGCGCGCCACGGAAAGCCGCAGCCTCAGCGCTACGGCAAGCCCCGACGCCAAATCGTCTACTTCCTGGCGGCGGCGCCGCACCAGCAAATCGAGCTGCCGGAAGCCGCGATGCGTTTCGAGATCGCGCACGCGGTGCCGCCATTCCGAAAGCAGGTAGCGCATGCGCTGAGCCAGATGGCGCTGATGCTCGGCGATGTGCCGGTCGAATTCCTGGCGCGACCGCACTACGATTTCCGCCGCGGCCGACGGCGTGGGTGCGCGCAGGTCCGCGACGAAATCCGCAATCGTGAAATCCGTCTCGTGCCCGACGCCCGTAATCACGGGAATCGCGGAGTCGAAAATCGCGCGCGCGACGATTTCCTCGTTGAACGCCCACAAGTCCTCGAGCGATCCGCCGCCGCGCGCCACAATCAGCACGTCCGCGAGCTTCACGCGGTTGAAATATTTCAGCGCGTGGACGATTTCCGTCGCGGCGCCCTCGCCCTGCACCTTCACTGGATAGAGCTGCACATGCGCGTTCGCGAAGCGACGCTTCAGCACGCGGAGAATGTCCTGGATCGCGGCGCCGGTCGGCGACGAGACGATGCCGATGCAACACGGAAGCACCGGCAGCGGCTTCTTGCGCGCTTCGTCGAACAGCCCCTCTTCCTGCAGTTTCTTTTTCAGTTGCTCGAACGCCACCTGCAGCGCGCCCGCGCCAACCGGCTCCATGTAGTTGACGTAAACCTGATACTCGCCGCGCGTTTCGTAGATCCCCAGCGAGCCGCGCACAATCACGTGCAGCCCATCGTCCGGCCGGAACTTCAATCCGCGAAGTTGATCCCGGAAGCAGACGCAGCGAATTTGCGCACGCGCGTCCTTCAGCGTGAAATAGAGATGGCCCGACTGCGCGGCGTGGTAATTCGAGACTTCACCCTCCACCCAGACGTCCGGAAAATTTCCCTCGAGCAGATCGCCGATGCGCTGCGTCAGCTCGCTCACTTTCCACACGCGCCGCTGCGGCATCAGGTCGAACAGCGAAGATCGGCCCATCTGCGTCATGTAAAATTCAGCGCCGGAAGAGATTCACGATCCAAAAGAGAAGCGTCAGAACCACGCTCACGAGAATACAGGTAACGATCGGAAAGTAAACGCTGCCGTGCCGCCCTTGATAGACGATGTCGCCCGGCAAGCGTCCCAGCCGAAACGGCAGCTTCCCGCCGAGCACCAGCAGGCCGCCCACCGCCACCAGCACCACGCCGAGAACCACCAGCAGCTTTCCGGTTTCGCGCAGCGGGTCCATCGGAATTGCCTTCCATTCTAACGCCGCACGGCCCGCGATTCCGTCTTCAAACCAGCTCGGAGCCCGCGAAGAAATATCCGATCTCAAACGCAGCCGTGTCCGGTGCGTCGGAGCCGTGCGTGCAATTGAACTGGATGCTGGTCCCAAGCTCGCGGCGAATCGTGCCCGGCGCGGCTTTTGCGGGATCGGTTGCGCCCATCGTCTCGCGCCATTTCGCGATCGCGCCTTCCGCTTCGAGGACCATGACCACCGCCTTGCCCGAGCTCATGAACTCGGTCAAGTCCTTGAAGAACGGCCGCGCGCGATGCACCGCATAAAATCCCTCGGCTTCGGTCTTCGTCAGCCGCAGCGATTTGATCGCCACGATGTTGAATTTCGCCGCGTGAATGCGGCTCAGAATTTCGCCGGTCAGATTCCGCCCAACCGCGTCCGGCTTGATGATTGCAAGTGTCCGTTCGAGCGCCAAGTTTCCTCCTCGTTCCCCTACCGCTTGCCGCGCTTCTTCGTTTTCGGCGCGGACTTTTTCTTCGCCGAGTTCGATTTCGCCTTGCCCAGCACCGCCGCGATGGTGTGGCCGATTTCCGCCGGGCTCTGCACGGTGTGGATTCCCGCCGCGCGCATCGCCTTGTATTTGTCGGCTGCGGTGCCCTGCCCGCCGCTGATGATCGCGCCCGCATGGCCCATGCGCCGCCCCGGCGGCGCCGTCTGCCCCGCGACGAATCCCACCACCGGCTTCTTCACATGCTTCTTGATGAATTCCGCCGCGATCTCTTCCGCATTGCCGCCGATTTCGCCGATCATCACGATCGCGCGCGTTTCGGGATCGTCGTTAAACGCCCGCACGGCGTCCAGAAAAGTCGTGCCGATGATCGGGTCGCCGCCGATGCCGATGCACGTCGATTGCCCGATGCCCAGCCGCGTCAGTTGATCGACCGCTTCGTACGTCAGCGTTCCGCTCCGGCTCACCACTCCGACACGTCCTTCCTTGTGAATCGAGCCCGGCATGATGCCGATCTTGCATTTTCCGGGCGAAATGATTCCCGGGCAATTCGGCCCGATTAGGCGCGTCTTCGAATCCTTCAGCGTCGCGGCCACGCGCACCATGTCGAGCGTCGGAATCCCCTCCGTGATGCAAATGACCAGCGGCAGCCCCGCATCCGCGGCTTCCAGAATTGCATCCGCTGCGAATGGCGGCGGAACGAAGATCACGGACGCGTTCGCGCCCGTCGCGCGGACTGCTTCGCTGACCGTGTTGAACACGGGCACGTTCAGGTGCTTCGTCCCGCCCTTTCCCGGCGTCACGCCCGCAACCACCTTCGTGCCGTATTCGATCATCTGCTGCGCGTGAAAGCTGCCTTCGCGCCCGGTGAGGCCCTGCACGAGAACACGAGTTCGCTTGTCGACGAAGATGCTCATCGCGCACCGCCTGCCAACCTCACCACCTTCTCCGCTCCGTCCTTCATTCCTTTTGCGACCGTGAAGTTCAGCCCCGAGTTGCGCAGAATCTCCTGGCCCTGCTCCACGTTCGTGCCTTCCATCCGCACCACCACCGGCACTTTGAACTTGAGTTCTTTCGCCGCGTTCACCACGCCGCTTGCCAGGACGTCGCAGCGCAGAATCCCGCCGAAAATGTTCACGAACACCGCTTTCACGTTCGCGTCGCTGATCAGAATCCGGAACGCGTTCTTCACCTGTTCCTCGGACGCGCCGCCGCCCACGTCGAGAAAATTCGCCGGGCTACCGCCGCTCAGCTTGATGATGTCCATCGTCGCCATCGCCAGCCCTGCCCCGTTGACCATGCAGCCCACGTTCCCGTCGAGCTTGATGTAGTTCAGCTTGAATTTCGACGCTTCCACTTCGAGCGGCGTCTCTTCGTCCGTGTCGCGCAGCTCTTTGTACTCCGGATGGCGATACAGCGCGTTGTCGTCGAAGTTCACCTTCGCGTCGAGCGCCACCAGCCTCCCGTCGCCCGTCACCACGCACGGATTGATCTCGAGCAGCGAAGCGTCTATGGCGATGAACGCGTGATACAACGACTGGAAAAACGGCGCCGCCACGCTCAGCAGCTCCGGCGCGAGTCCCAGTCCGAACGCGATCTTGCGCTCGTGATACGGCTGCATGCCCGTCGCGGGATAAATCGTCTCGCGCAGGATTGCTTCCGGATTCGTCTTCGCCACTTCCTCGATTTCCATCCCGCCCGCGGCGCTGGCCATGAAGACCGGCGCGCCCGCCGCGCGGTCCACCAGAATGCTCAGGTACAGCTCGCGCTTGATGTCGAGGCCTTCCTCGATCAGCAGCCGGTGGACGATGCGCCCTTCCTCACCCGTCTGCGGCGTGACGAGTTTCATACCCAGCATCTTTTCCGCGAGCGCGGCGGCCTCATCCGGCGACTTCGCCAGCTTCACGCCGCCTGCTTTGCCGCGCCCGCCCGCGTGAATCTGCGCCTTCACCACCACTACTTTCGTTCCCAGCCGCTCCGCCGCCGCCCGCGCCTCGTCTTTCTTGAACACCGCTTCACCGCGCGGCACCGGAACTCCGAACTTCGCGAGGATCGCCTTGGCCTGATATTCGTGGATCTTCATGAGTGCTCCGCCTGATTCCTGAAGGTCAGGTTGATTAGTGCTAAGATTTCTCAAGCAAAAGCCATTCAGTTTACTTGGAACCACTGGAGCGAGCAAGCAACCGAGTCACATGATTCACGAAGCGCTGGAAAAATTGCTGGGGGGAGAGGACCTGTCGCGTGCTGAGGCTGAAACGGTGATGGAAGATTTCCTCTCCGGGCGCGGCACAGAGGCTCAAAGGGCCGCGTTCGAGACAGCTCTCTCGATGAAGGGCGCAACCAGAGACGAAGCGGCCGGAATCGCCGCCGCGCAAGCCCGCCACGGAAGCGACGGCCCGGCTCGTTGCGCGACGCCTCCCGGTGAACGCGGCTCCCAGGATCGAAGCGCCGTTCAAGATTTCCACCTGATGCGGATGATGATGGAGCGAGGCGACGATCTCTCTCGCCGCGAAGCAGAAAATGCAATGGAGGCCATTCTCACCGGACAGGTGGGAGACTCGGCGATCGCTGCACTGTTGACGGCGCTGCGATTCAAAGGAGAGACGGCCGACGAAGTCGCCGGCTTCGCCACCGCGATGCGCCGGCACGCGCCGCAAATCTTCCCGCGCGGCCACGCTCTCGCCGACGAAGCCTTCGTTGACACGAGCGGAACGGGCGGCGACGCGCGCGGCACCTTCAACGTTTCGACGGTCACCGCGTTCGTTGTCGCCGGCGCGGGCGTGCGCGTCGCGAAGCACGGCAATCGTTCCGCCTCGTCGCTTTGCGGCTCGGCGGACGTCCTCGAGCAGCTCGGCATGCGCATCGACCTCCCGCCGGAGCGCGTCGCGCGCGCCATCGAGGAAGTCGGCATCGGATTCCTGTTTGCTCCCGTCATGCACGCCGCGACGCGCCACGCCGCGAAAGTTCGCCGCGAACTGAAATTCCGCACCGTGTTCAACCTGCTCGGGCCGCTGACGAATCCCGCCAACGCTTTGGCGCGCATCGTGGGCGTTTATGACGCAGGCGTCACGGAGCTGATGGCCGAAGCGCTCGGCGAGCTCGGCGTGGTGCACGCGTTCGTCGTGCATGGCGCGGACGGTCTCGACGAAATCTCGATTTCGGACGAGACGTTCGTCTCCGAGCTGCGAAACGGCGCGGTGCGCAACTACACGGTCGCTCCCGAAGAGTTCGGCTTGAAGCGCGCGCCGCTGGAATCCATCCGCGGCGGCGACCCAAAGCAGAACTCGGAGATCATTCATAAGATTCTCGGCCGCTCGCTACTCTATCGCGAACACACGCCGCACCGCGACATCGTGCTCGCGAATGCCTCCGCCGCTCTTGTCGCCGCCGGCAAAGCGCGCGATTTTCGCGACGGCGTCGACCTCGCCACTGAATCGATCGATTCCGGCGCCGCCCGCGACAAGCTCGAGAAGCTCATCGCCTTTTCGCAAGCCGAAGATAAATCCACCCAAGCTGCATCTTGAACCGTCGCCCTGCTTCTCTGCGTCCTCCGCGTCTCCGCGGTGGTTGTGCCTATTCCTGATTGAGCGAATGCACCGCGTACGCGAAGCACGCGGCCACGAACACTGCGAACGCGCCTGCCTCCACGACGAGATGGCGCGGATTCCCGAGCCCGATCGACCCGTAGCGCAGCAAGTCGATCTCCCACGTCAGCGGGTTTGCCATCGCCACGCGCCGCAGCACGGCCGGCAGCGGCTCGAGCGGGTAGAACATCGAGCTGAAAAACAGGAAAACGAAATACAGCGCCGACGTGACGCTGTTGAACACGTCGTTCCGCCGGATTTTCAGCGCGAGAATCGTGTAGAAGAAAAACCAGCCCGCCGTGCCGATCACGATCGCCACCCCCAGCACGGGAAACAGATCGAACCGCAGCCGGATTCCCAGCGCCCACGCGCCCACTCCGATCGTGAGCAGCGCCTGCGCCACCGCGATGAACACGTTGAACACGAGCTTGCCGAGCAGGTACTCGGCGCGGCTCATCGGGTACGTCAGCATCTCGTAGAAAATTCCGTTGTCGCGGTCGAGGAAAAACGACCACGAGCTGTTCGACGCGATCGCGAAGCTCGCCATGCCGAGCACGCCCGCAAGAAAGAACGAGTTGTAGTCGACGCCCGCGGTCGAGCGCGGCGCGCCGAACGCCGCCGTCAATCCCACGCCGAACACCAGCAAATTGAACAGCGGGTAGCAGAAATCCCAGAAAACGAACGTGACGTTCGTCGCCCGGATTTTGCCTTCGCGGTACAGAATCGCAGTAATTGCGGACATGTTCTCTCCTCGCCTACACCTTCTGCGTCAACTCGACAAAAATATCTTCCAGGCTGGCGCCGCGAATCTCCACGTGCAGCACGCGCCCCTTCTTCGCCAGCGCGCCGACGATATCGATCGCGCCGCCTTCTTCCGCCTTCAGCGCAATCTCGATCGTGCTCCCGCTGATTTGCGACCGCAGCGGATGCAGCCGCGCGATTTCCGCCTCGATGTCCACCGGCAGCGCGTCGAACGTCATCGCCACCTCGGACACTCCCTGCGACAGCAGCTTCAGCGTGTTCAAATCGCCGCGCGCCACCTGCCGCCCCTTGTGCAAGATCAAAATGTCGTCGCAGAGGTCCTCCGCCTCGCTCAAGATCTGCGTCGTCAGCACGATCGTCCGCCCGCGCGCGGCCTCGTCACGCAACGACTCCATCACCGCGCGTTTCAGAATCGGGTCCATGCCCGTCGAGAACTCGTCGAGAAAAAGCACGGGTGTGTTCACGAGAAACACCTTCGCCACCTGCACGCGCCGGCGGAATCCGCCGCTCAAGTCCTGCACCTTGCGGTCGATTTCCGGCGCGAGCCCGAAGAGCTCGATCACGCGGTCCGCGCGCCGCCGCGCCTCGCCGCTCTCGATTCCGTGAAAGCGCGCGAACGTGAGCAGGTTGTCGCGCACGCTCAGGAACATCTCCACGGCGGTTTCCTGCAGCACCGTCGAGATGCGCCGCCGCACTTCGAGCGGCTCCGCCACCACGTCGACGCCTTCGATGCGCACGCGCCCGCTCGTCGGCTGCAGCAGCGTCGAGAGAATTTTCAGCAGCGTGGTCTTGCCCGCGCCGTTCGGCCCCAGCAGCCCGAAGATCGTGCCGCGCGGCACCGCGAAGCTCAGGCCGTCGACGGCGCGCACGGCGGCGCTGTCGTGGCCAAAGAGTCCGCCGCGGCGGGCGCGATAGATTTTCACGAGCTCTTCAATTTCCAACGCAAAGTTCGACATAGAGGTCTCGCAATGCTCGCGCGAAATTGGCGCGAAAGTTTGGGTGGCTCAAGACAACGCGAAGGAATCGGTCGCCCGCTTCGTCAGCGGGGCGGCGCGGCGCCGCATCCGGCCGAGATGGCCGGCGTGCAGCTTATTGGCAGGAAACAATGACGCTGAACATTTTGTTCACCCGTGTGAATGCCTCTACGCTATCCGATGCTCGCCGCCCGAGTCAAGCGCACCGCGGCGTGTACTGGGTCCGTTTCCTGCAGGCGCGCGGTTTCCGCGTTTACGAGGCGTGTGCCAACCAGCTGACGATAAGGAGTCCTGGCCCGGACGTCCCACTATATATGCGTGCTAACATCAACTTTGAAATGATTGCATTCACGGATTTTCGGCGATGGTTGTGGACCGACTGGGGAAGGCCCAATTTTCTAACGCGCATGGGAATTCCTCGAATCGTGACAAGTGTTCTCGCGTTCGTGCTGTTCTTCATTGCGTTGGTCTACTTGCAGCTAAGATATGTCTCTCCGGGTGATAGAGTCAAAGTTCGCCTCTTTTTGCACAATCCGTTTTTCCTAGCTGCCTACGCCGCCCTCTACGTTGGCCTCCTTGCCCGGGAATTCCTGTCCTTCAAATACAGAGTGAAGGGCAGAGCCCTAGATAAGGCCATGCGAGAGAATTGGAGCGAGCCATTCGTGAAGATCTCAATGTTCGCTCTCGTGTCGATGTTCTTGCTCTTGTTGATTGGCTCTTTGGTTTATCGCCTCCAGTTGAAGTGACTTGGACCGGCTCG
>DATIZQ010000070.1:0-4904 GCA_035517015.1 Candidatus Acidiferrum sp.
GTTCCGCGATCTGCAATCGCTGCTCGACCGCCGGGCGAGCACGGCCGAAGTCGTCCGCGAGCATCACAGCCACGGTGAGTCCTACCATCCCGCCGCGCTTCCGGACATCGTTTGCTTTCCGCATTCGACCGAAGAAGTGAGTGAAATCCTGAAAATCAGCGCGAAGTATCAGGTGCCGGTGATTCCGTTTGGCGCAGGCACGTCCATGGAGGCGCAGGTCAACGCGATTCACGGCGGCATCGCCATCGATATGCGCGAGATGAACAAAATCCTGCGCATCAGCCCGGAAGATATTCAGGCGACGGTCGAAGCGGGGGTCACGCGTCTGCAACTGAACAAAGCGCTCGCGAACACCGGCTTTGCATTTTTCATCGATCCCGGCGCTGACGCGACTTTCGGCGGTATGACTTCGACGCGCGCCTCCGGCACCACCGCGGTGCGCTACGGCACGATGCGCGAAAACGTAATGGGTCTCACCGTCGTGCTGGCCGATGGCCGCGTCATCAAGACGGGCACCGCCGCGCGCAAATCCGCCGCCGGATACGATCTCACGCGTCTTTTTGTCGGCGCGGAAGGCACGCTTGGCGTGATCACTGAAATCATCCTGCGGATCCATCCCCTGCCGGAGGCTGTCGGCGCGGCCTGCTGCACCTTCGCAACGATTCGCGACGCCGTCGAGACCGCGATCGCCATTATCCAACTTGGCATTCCTGTCGCTCGCATCGAGCTGATGGATGAAGCGCAGATCGACGCCTGCAACAAATTTTCGAAGACGAACTATTCCGTCGCACCGCTGCTGTTTTTCGAATTTCACGGCGATAGCGAGCGCTACGTCAACGAGCAGGCTGAAACGGTCCGCCAGCTTGCCGCCGATCATCACGGCGCAGGCTTTCAATTGTTCACTACGCCCGAAGAGCGCGCAACGCTCTGGGAGATGCGCCACCAGGCCTACTTCGCGAATCTGCAGATCCGGAAGGGCGCGAAGATGTTCACCACTGACATCTGCGTCCCGATCTCGCGCCTCGCTGACTGCATCGTTGCAGCGAAAAAAGACACTGCCGCCGCGCCGTTTCCCGCGCCGATCGTCGGGCATGTCGGCGACGGCAACTTCCACATGTCCTTCATGCTCGATCCCGAAAATCCGGCCGAATTGGCCGAAGCGAAAGTTCTGGAAGAAAAAATCATTCTTCGCGCGCTCGAAATGGGCGGGACGTGCACCGGCGAACACGGCATCGGGATCGGCCGCAAGAAATATCTCTCCGTCGAGCACGGAGCGGGCGTCGACGTGATGCGCGCGCTCAAGCAGGCCCTCGACCCGGACAATCGCATGAACCCCGGCAAAATGGTCGAACCGCATCCGCTCTTTGGCTCGTCCGACCCGGCCTGACGTTCTGAGGTTTGAACGTAGCGCCGGGTTCTTCAGCCCGGCACGGTCTTTGTCGGACAGACATTCTTGCGCTTTCCCTAACCGTTCGACTGCAAGAATCGCAACGGGAAACTCGAGAATCGAGGCTCGGGCCCCCTCGAAAATTTGTCGGGTAGCCGGTGCACCGATCCTTTGTTTTGAATGAATTACAGCGATTTCTACTCGGCAGCATTGTCGAGTAGAAATGTGAACATCCGAGGCGAAGGGGTTGGGGCTATGCACCCCGACGGCGAAACCTGCCGGGCTGAAGAACCCGGCGCTACGTTCAAACCTCAGAGTCGCCCGTCGCTCGATATTCCGTCGCCTGCGCGCACTAATTCCTAGCCCTGTGAGGGCTGTCGACTTCGCCACGCACGCGGTCTGTTCGACCATGCTGCCATGTTTCGAGATGGGGGGAGCCGCGTCAAGCGTGAAAGTCTGTGGACTATTCAGGGCGGTTGATGCTCGGTGGTGAAAGTCTTGTGACGGGAATTCCGAGCGGCGGGCTAGTCCGGTTTCGGGCCAGACTTCCAATAGTCCTCATATTGGTGGGCCAAAGCTAGAAACTGCTTGAGCGTTTCATTCGATGGACGCCAAGGAGTATCAGGCGGGTCGTTGTCGCCGCATCTCATGGCAATAGAATGGTGAACATCCCAAATGATCCAATCGTCATTCCGAATATCTCTCGTCACCCACCCTGACGGGGTCCCGGCTTGCGTGCCGGCTTGCCATGTGCAGCCGGCTCCACTAAATCGCCAACTACGCAGCAGGCCGCGAATTTCTCTGAAAACGAAAAATATGACTCCGAATCCAATAGCTAACCCAAGTGCGAGTTTCATTCCAAACCAAACGGTGTCCATAAGCTCACTAGATGAGCCCGGCGGCCCAGCCTCTCTGTCACTCGGCAAACTGGAGAATCAGCTTTCTGAGCGCCGTGCGCCGAAACAGCTTTATGTCGTCGGTGTCCTCAACCGATCCTTTCCGCTTGTTGTAGGCAGGAAGCCCAAAATGCAGTTCCCGGAACATGGCCAGCAACGCCGACTCTAGGTGTTCCCAGGTTCTCATTCGCTTGCGACCGCGGCACGTCGCGATGTGCACCTCGATTTGACGGACGCCGTGCAGCTCGCTGAAGGCCTCGCTCGCCTTGTCCACGGCAGATGTCGCGGGCCTGCGCGCGCCCTTACCGGTGGTCCCAATGTAGACGATCCGGGATCGCTTTCCGCTGAGGTATTTGTACGACTTGTCGGCCAACAGGAAGTAGACCATCCTCCTCTGCCACCGGGAGCTCCTGCGGACGGTGAGTAGCGGAGTCTTCGAGCAGCTTATGTTTAGAGAGCGTCTTCGGCGCTTTCTTCGGGCCATCTCGTGCCCCCGCGTGAAGGCAGGTATTGAAAATCAACGAAACTCATCTGTCAAGAGGTGATGCGCTCGGGCGCGTGGGCCACGCTCGCTCCCATTCCATGTCCTCGACTGACAGGAGGGCCAGGTCATACCGCTTCGCCAGTTCCGCTCGGAGTTGATCCAACACCCGAGTGGCACCCGGATCGACATACCTTCCGTTGAAGTGTCGTGGTGGTATCATGCGCCCACGCCGTATGCCGTTGAAGAAGATGTACCGCAGTGCAAAGAGTGGCCCGCGCTTTGCTCTTAATTAGGGGGTCAGTGGACCTGTGATGTGATCTCGATCACTGCGATTGATGAGCCATGGGAGTAGCAAAAAGAATGGATAGTTGCCAGATGAGGGGATGGAGCGGAGAGGAGCTCAGGAGTAGCGCGTATGGCATTCAAGCGACCAGTGATCGGCATTTTCAAGATGGTTGCAAGGATCGTCGGCTGGCTCTTAGTGGTTCTTGCGATTCTGGGTCTTCCGCAGATGCGATTTCTCACGGGAAGTCTGGAGGGCAGCTTCCGATTGCTCTCGTCTCTCGCTTTGGTGTTTGCAGGCATCGCATGGCTAGTCGCAGTAGAGTTGCTTCTGAAGTTTTTTGACCAGTATATGTCCCGCAACTAAGGCTTGTTCGCGGGAGGCCCAGCGTTTCTGTCGGTCGTTTGATCGGCACCGCAGCTAACGATTTGATGTGGCGCCGCGGTCTCTGGCGGTTTGTGCGGCTTGGTCGTCTATACCGGAAAGCCCTGCAGACTTTCCCGGCCGCGCCATTCTCCCGACTTCGCGCGTTTCTCAGCCAGTGGAGTTAATTCGCGTGGGGTGCGCGTACGCGCACTATTGCACTTCGATCGTGGTTACGCTCAATGCGGGAAGCGTTACCGTTAGGGACGAGCCGCTCGCAGCCATCGTTCCAATGGACACTGGCTCGACCGGGTTCTGGCCCTGCGCGGAAGACGCCGTCATCTGATAGAGGTGAGCGGTTCCGGAGAGTGTTTGTCCGTTGATCGCGGTCACTTGAGGAGTGGCGGAGCGATTGATGGCCACGAACACGAACCTGCCGGGTGTGGTGCTGTCCGAGCTCGCGTAGACCACCACGTTTTGCACGTTGCTGGAAGTCGCTTGCAGCGAGGTATCGCCGAAGTTCGCGCCGGCCCCATCGAAATCGCGGAACGCGCGGAATCCTGCCAGCGCGTAAGAGTACGTCCCATTGGGAGGCCAGAAATTTGCGGCGAAGACCCCCTGGCTGCCGAAGATGCCGAGATTATCCGCCTGGGCGATGGTTCCTGCGATGTGGTTCCAGCCGCCGTTCTCGTATTCCGTGATGGAAATCTTCATGCCGGGAAATTCGGAGTTGATCTTGGCCTGAAGGCGACCAAGGATGTTGATGGGCGTATTGCCAAGCTCCTCGTAGATCCACGGGTTGCTGTTGGTCGAGTCGGTGAACGTGGGATCCCAAAGGCTTCGCGGGCTTTGTACGATGAGTTGGACCTGCGCATCGGTGAGAGTCGTGCCGGTCAGGTCGAGGCTTCGAGTGCCGTTCGAATCGTACTCCTCGGCGTACCAGTGGAAATCGTACACATCGACGAGCGGCTTGCCGTAGGTAGCCGACGCCGCACTAATCGCGGTGAGGTATTTGTCGGGGAACCAGTTCGCGCCGCTGGGCGTGGCGTTCAATTCTCCCTGCCAGTTGTAGATGCCCTGAAATCCGTAATGCACCGGCCCGAAGATCACCATGTCCGGGAACTGATCTTTCAGAGCTTTCGTGATGGTGATGGTTTTCGAAATGTAGTCGTCCGAAGTGACTGGATTCGGCCCCTGCACTTCCAGGTGCGTCGAGTTCCAGAGCTCCGGCTCATTGTCCAGGCTGACGAATGTCGGCAGCGCAGGATTCGCCCCGAAAATTCCCACTCCGGAGAATTTCTGGTCCAACGCCCAGACGAACTCGTCCATGTAGACATTGGCGTCCGACGTCGGAGGAGCGAGCGTGAAGGGAGCGCCTGAGACGGTGCTCTTTTTGTCGATTAGCTGCTTGAAGCGCGTCAAGTCCGGCGGATTCGCTACGCTCACCGGGCCGTTCTCGTCGGCGGACACCAGGCCTTGAAGCTGGACGGT
>DATIZQ010000071.1:0-2536 GCA_035517015.1 Candidatus Acidiferrum sp.
CACCTGCTCGGCCACCTGGCGCAAGGCGAGTTCGCGCAGCGCGATCAAATTCCCTCGCCGGAAGAAATTTCTCAACGACTGCTCGACTTTTTCCTTGCCGTATACATCGCCGCGCTTCATTCGGTTCTGCAGCGCCTCGGGGGTCAGATCAACCATGACCGTCTCGTCCGCAACCTGGAGGACCCAGTCCGGCACCGTTTCACGCACCACCACCCCCGTAAAAACGTTCACGGTGGGCGCGACGCTCTCGATATGCTGGATATTGACGGTTGAAAGAACGTCGATCTTGGCATCGAGGATTTCGAGAACGTCTTCGTAGCGTTTGCGATGCTTGCTGCCCGGAATATTGGTGTGGGCGAGTTCGTCGACGAGGACGACTTGCGGGCGGCGCTGAATAATCGCGTCAACGTCCATCTCCTCGAAGATCGTGCCCTTGTACTCGATCTTCTTGCGCGGGACGATTTCAAGCTGTGGCACCAGCTCCGCGATTCCTTTCCGCCCGTGCGTTTCGACGACGCCGATGACCACATCCTCGCCGCGGCTGTGGCGGCGGATCGCTTCCGTGATCATGCTGTACGTCTTGCCCACGCCCGGAGCGTATCCGAGGAAAAGCTTCAGCGAGCCTTTCGTTTTTTCCAGCGGAGGAGAGACCTCCGCCAGCCATTGTTCAGGTGTCTTCGGCACGGCAATATTCTCTTTTACGCGGCTTCGGAAAGCTACGCTAGAATGACGCGGTGCGCTCCTTCACGCTCAACCGCCTGCTTCAGCTTGCCGGCGCACTTGCGATCGTAGTTGCCATCACGGGGCTCTACCGAAAAATCTATCCTACAGAAGCGAATCACACCACGATCGCGCTGACGTTCATACTCGCTATTTTAGCTGTTTCCACCATCTGGGACAGAGTGGTTTCGGTGGTGATGTCGATTGCCGCGACGTTGGCGTTCAACTATTTCTTCCTCCCGCCAACCGGCAGATTTACGATCGCTGACCCGCGCAACTGGGTGGCGCTGCTCACTTTCCTTGTGGTTGCGGTAACCGCCAGCCATCTGTCCACACGCGCGCGGCAGAAGGCCGCGGACGCTTCGGCGCGGCAACGGGAAATCGAAAGGCTGTATTCCTTTAGCCGCGGCCTGCTTGAGGCGCGCAACGTGATGGAACTTCTGAATCGCATCCCGGTGCAGATCGTGGACGCGTTCGAGGTGGGCGCGGCCGCGATCTTCCTCGCCGACAAGCAAAAGGTGTACCGTTCCGGCCCCGTGGTCCCTCAGCTGGATACCGAAAGCCTGAAAGCGATCATGGCGCGCGAAGAGCCTGTTATCGAAACATTGAACGGCCTCTGCTTTCTTCCGATCCGGCTCGGAGTGCGGCCCATCGGAAGCCTTGGGATCTCAGGCCAGGTTCTTGCCCGGCAGACGCTCGAAGCAATCGGAACGCTCGTCGCCATCGCCATGGAGCACGCGCGCGCCATGGAACAAGTGGGCCAGACGGAGGCCGCTCGGGAGGCAGAAAAACTCCGAACCGCGTTGCTCGACGCCGTCACGCATGCGCTTCGCACGCCGCTCACCTCGATCAAAGCCTCGGTGACGAATCTTCTCTCGAATCCCAGCCTGTCCGCCAGCCAGCGGCAGGAGCTCCTCACGATCATTAACGAGGAGAGCGATCGGCTGAATCGCCTGGTCGGTGAAGCGTCCGAGATGGCTCAACTTGACGCCGGCGAAGTGGAACTGAAAGCAGATGCGAATCCGATCGACCACGTGATCACGGCGGCGCTGGAACAGTGCCGAGGCTCGCTCGGGAGTCGCAAAGTGAATGTACAAGTAGCAAGCGGATTGCCGCGCGTCCGCGTGGATGTGAGCCGAGCGCGCGAGGTCCTGGTGCAACTGATCGAAAATGCGAGTCGCTATTCGCCCCCCGATCAGCCGATTACGATCACGGCCGAGGCGGCCGGCGATTTTGTGGTCACGAGCGTTGCCGATCGCGGCTTCGGCATCGACGATCAAGAGCAGGCTCTCATCTTCGAGAAGTTCTATCGCGGCCGGGACCAACGCTACAGCGTCGAGGGCACCGGCATGGGCCTGCCCATCGCGAAGGCCATTGTGGAAGCCCACGGCGGCACGATTAGCGTGACCAGCCAGCGCGGGCGCGGTTCCGTCTTTTCCTTCACTTTGCCAATCGAGCGCAGCCGGCCGGGGCAGCCCGAGGCTCCTGTGCGTGCCGCCACGAATTCATGACCTCCGCGAAGATACTTGTTGTTGACGACGAACCGCAGATCCGCCGCGTGCTGCGCACCACGCTCACGTCCCAGGGCTACGCGGCCAATGAAGCGAAATCTGGCGACGAGGCGCTTGAGCTGATCCGCACGGAACGTCCCGACCTGATTCTGCTCGACGTCAACATGCCCGGCCGCTCTGGGCTTGAAACTTGCCGCGAGATTCGCAGCGGTTCAGACATTCCCATCATCATGCTGACGGTGCGTAATACCGAGCGAGACAAAGTGCAGGCCCTCGACGCGGGCGCAGACGACTACGTCGTGAAG
>DATIZQ010000072.1:0-2951 GCA_035517015.1 Candidatus Acidiferrum sp.
GATGGTAGACCGCAGCAGGTAGTCGTTGACTGCCGTATCCAGTATGCGATAGAAACCGAGTGGAATCGTCATGACCACGCGACCGAGCAATTTACTCAGCCCCCGCGACGCCGCCAAGGTGCTGGGTATCAGTTATCCGACACTGAAGCAGTGGATCTACAAGAAGAAACTGCAAACGGTGAAGACTGCCGGCGGGCATCACCGAATCCCCGAGACGGAAATCGACAAATTTCTGCACCTTCACTCCGAGCGACTGCCAGTCGAACAACGCCGGCCCAATTTCCGGCAAATCAGCGGACGCAATCAGCTTGTTGGACGCGTGACGGAAGTGAAGGTCGATGGTCTGATGGCGCAGGTGACGCTCTCAATCGGCGGGCAGAGAGTCACGTCGATTATCACGGCCGATGCGGTCCGCGAAATGCGGCTCAAAGTGGGGGACAAGGCCGCCGCGCTCGTCAAGTCAACTGAAGTGATGATCGTGCGGGTTTGAGAAGCGCCAACGATTGGACGGTCCCTTCCGGATTCAGTGTCGCATGATTCAGAATTGATCTGACGCTCGCACTCGTGTTAAACCGTCCTTCCTTGCCATGACCCAGAAGATTCCCCCTTCCAGTCGAACTTCGCGAAGAATTCTAATCGCGCTAGCGGCAACCTTAGTTTGTGGCGGCATCGGATTTGCGGCAGACCCGCCCCAAGCTGCAAGGGTCGAGCTGACGGTCTCAGCGGCAATCAGCCTCAAGGACGCGCTTGACGAAGTGAAGCAAGTCTATGCGACAGAAAATCCGGGAACATCCATCGCGCTCAATTACGGAGCGTCAGGCACGCTGCAACTTCAGATCGAGCAGGGAGCACCTGTCGACGTGTTTCTCTCCGCAGCGCCGAAGCAAATGGACGCGCTGGAAATGAAAGGGCTTCTGCTCGAAGGCACGAGGAAAGATTTGTTGCGCAACGAAATCGTCTTGATCGTTCCCAAGGATTCCAGCCTAGGGCTTTCTTCTTTTGAAGACTTGAGCCGCGCGAATGTGAGGCAAATCGCGCTCGGAGAGCCTTCTGCAGTGCCTGCCGGACAATATGCCAAGGAAGTGCTTACGAATCTCGGCATCTATGATGCGGTGAAGGCGAAAGCGGTGCTTGCGAAAGACGTGCGACAAGTGCTGACCTACGTCGAGACGGGCAACGTCGACGCGGGGGTCGTCTATCAAACCGACGCGCTTTCAGCCGCCAAAGTGAAGATCGTGGCGCAGGCTCCTGCGAACTCACACGCGCCGGTGATCTATCCGGTTGCCGTAATCAAGAGCTCGAAGCATCCAACGGCAGCGAAGCAATTTGACGAGTTTCTCTCGAGCCTCAAAGCGGCGTCTGTTTTCCAGAAGTACGGATTCAGTCTACCGAGCCGCTGAGACGACGCCGCTGCGCACGGTGGTCAACGGTTCGGCGACATGGCGTCCGACGGCGGCTGCCACCCCGCGAACTTCGTTCATTAGTTGCGCGAACTGATCCGGATAAAGGGACTGCACGCCATCGGACATCGCGCGCTCGGGATCGGGATGCACCTCGATTAGAAGTCCATCCGCGCCCGCCGCGACGGCAGCGCGGGCCATCGGCGCGACCTTGTCGCGCTTCCCCGTGCCGTGCGAAGGATCGGCGACAACCGGAAGGTGCGAGAGGCTTTTCAGGACCGGAATTGCGGCGATGTCCATCGTATTGCGCAGCGCGGTTTCGAAGGTGCGGATTCCCCGTTCGCAGAGGATCACTTTGTAGTTTCCGCCGGCCATGATGTATTCGGCGCTGAGCAGCAACTCTTCGATGGTTCCGGACATTCCGCGCTTGAGCAGTACCGGCTTATCGACTTCGCCGAGCCCGCGAAGCAGATGGTAGTTCTGCATGTTGCGCGCGCCGACCTGCAGCACATCCACGTACGGGAGCATGATTTCGATTTGCGACGGGTCCATCACCTCGCTGACGACGAGCAGGCCGCTCTTGTTCGCCGCGTCGCGAAGGAGCTCCAGCCCCTGCTCGCCCATGCCCTGGAAGCTGTACGGCGAAGAACGCGGCTTGAAGGCACCGCCGCGCAGGAGGCGTGCGCCGGCTTGCGCCACCTTCGCGGCGATATCGTGAATCTGCTCGGAAGATTCGACCGCGCATGGTCCGGCGGCCACGACGACTTCCTTACCGCCGATCGTCACTCCGTTCCCGAGATCGATGACCGTTCCCTCCGGGCGCACGCTGCGCGCGGCGAGCTTGTACGGGTGGGAAATTCGCACGATCTCCTCTACGCCGGGCGCGGAACTGAGCGCTAGGAGTTCCTCGCGGCTGGTTCTGCTGTTGCCAACCACGCCGATTACCGTTCGCTCCTTACCTCGAATCAGGTGGGCCTCGTAGCCGCACTCCTTGATGCGGTCCACGATGTGGTTGATTTGCTCGTCCGTCGCTTCGCCCGACATGTTGAAAATCATATTCGCTTCCTCACAGTTCTAAGATTTCGCGCCGACCGATCGCTGCGCGGACACGTACGATCCGAGAATCCGCAGATCGACGACCAAGCTCTCCAATTCACGCAGCGCCGCGCCCACTTCGGGATCGCGCCGCGACGCTTGCAAATCCAAATAAAACCGATACTGCCAAGGACTGCCGTGCACCGGCCGGCTCTCGATCTTCATCAAATTCAGATTCCTCCGCGCAAACGGCTCCAGCGCGTGATAGAGCGCGCCCGGCCGATGATCGAGCTGGAACACAAGCGATAGCTTGTCCGCGTCCTCCGGCACCGTGGCCGATTCCGAGAGAAGCAGAAAACGAGTGTAGTTCTCGGGATTGTCCTCGAGATGCTCGCGCAGGATCACGCCGCCGTAAAGTTCCGCGGCGCGGCGTCCGGCGATGGCCGCTCGCGTGCGATCACCGGATTTGATTACGTCGCGCACGCTGCCGGCCGTATCTTCGGTGGCGATTCGTTT
>DATIZQ010000073.1:0-2142 GCA_035517015.1 Candidatus Acidiferrum sp.
CTCCGCTGTCGAAGCAAAGCCGCACTGCGGGCTGACCGCCATGTTCTCGAGCGGGAAATATTTCGCCGCTTCCTTGATGCGCCGCACCACGTCGTCGGACTTCTCGAGCTGCGCCTTTTTCGTGGTGATCAAGCCGAGCACCACGACTTTGTCCTTGGGCACAAGCCGCAGAGGCTCGAAGGTTCCCGCCCGCTCGTCGTCATACTCCAACAAGAACCGGTCAACTCTGAGCGAATTGAAGAGCTTCTCCGCGATCGAATCATAGCCGCCTTCTGCGTACCAGTGGCTGCGATTATTTCCGCGGCACAGATGAATCGCGACCACCACTCCCTCCCTCCGCGCGGCGTCGAAGCACGCGTTGTCTGCCGCAATCGCCTCGTCAAGCGCCTCTTCCGGATCCTGATTCATCTCTTTCTTGATCCACTCGCGCCATTTCGGGTCGAGGTAGTAGCTGTAACGCGGCGCGTCCATTTGAATGTACTTCACGCCCTCGGCGGCAAGTTGCGCCGTGTCTTGCTTCATGATCTCGACGATGTCCCAAAGCAGCGCCGAGTGATCCTTGTAAACCTTGTCCGTCACGCCGCGCTTGAACGCGATCGCTGGAAACTGCGTCGGGCTCGGCAGCAGGATCTTGATGTCGCCCGGGCTGTGCAACTTCAAGAAAGGCAGCTCCCGCTCGGTCAGTGGGTGCATCCGCTTGAGTTTCCTGTTTACGATTCCCGTCACCGACGCCACCCTCGGTTTTTCCTGCGCCGCATCCCAATCGCGCGCGATCGAATCCTCCAGGTCGAATCCATCGACGGCGTCCGTCAGCTCGCTCATGAAATTGCGGCGCCGCAGTTCGCCATCGGTAAAAATCTGGAATCCCAATTCCTTTTGCTTGGCCAGGAACTTCAAAATGTACTGGTCTTCCATCGACCTTAGCCGGCTCGCATCGGTTCCCCTCGCCCGCGCCGCCAGCAGGTCGGCTGGCCGCAATAGACTGCCAACGGTATCCGCCCGGTACTTTACTTGCATTTTGCTTGGGTCTCCCCGGGGAGCAGTTTTGCTGCGACCGTCCCACCCTTAATCATAACTGGATACGGGGAAAATCGCAGTTTGACGCGTCGCTGTTTCCTCGTCGCTACTTGTCGCGTGCCCACGATCTTAATGGCGGCAATGAAAAAAGGGCGGGCCGCCGGTGATGGCGACCCGCCCCTGACTGATTCAGATGGATTGACCTACCGTGATACTTACTTGTGAGCCGTGCGCCATCCCTCTGCGTAGGTTTCGCGAACCACCTTCGAATATGGCACGGGGCTGACGGTCGCGCGAACGTCCAGCTGCTTGTGGCGCTCGACGGTCACCTTCTTCGTGCCTCCGTTTTCCTCTCCCCACACCAGCGTGAGTTCGGCACCGATCTCGACGTCCGGATCGACGATGCCGAGCGACAGCACCGACCGCTCGTTGTAGCTGTAGCCGGCGAACATCGACAAGCCCACGACCTTTCCGCTCTTGTTCACGACTTTGTCGTAGGACGACGACGCGTAATTCGAAATCGGCAGGTCGATGAATTTGTAAGGCTCGCCCGGTTCCACCAGCGACTTGTAAGTTTTCAGCACGTCCTCGCCGTTCCACGCGAACGTCACCTTCTTCCTCTGCGGCTTCGTGGCGATCTTCTCGAGAGCCTCGCGGCCGATGAAGTCGTGGTCGAACTTCACGAAGATTCCATAGCCCAGCTCGTATGGCGTATTGTAGTAGTCCTCGATGTTGTTGGAAACGAAGCTTCCGGCCAGGGAGCCGGTCGCTTCGTAGCTGTTCGCGGGCAGCCACTGGCGATATGACTTCATCTTCTCGCCCGTGTAGACCGCCGGCAGCGGCGAGGGGATCCAGCCGGATTCGCAGGTGTTCGACGCGTAAGCGCGCGAGCCCACTTGCTTCAGCCCGTAGTCCGCGCCCGCCTCCACAATCGCGGCGCGGATTTCCTCCCGCTCTTCGTACGGTCCCCAGACCTCGAGGCCTGGAGCTCCGGCCATTCCGTGACGCAGCGCGCGAACCGTCCGGCCCTTGATCTTGATCTCGCCCATATTGAAGAACTTGATCTCCGGAAACGGCCCGCCGTTCAGCTTCTCGATGATCTGCTTGGCGTTCGGACCCTGAATC
>DATIZQ010000074.1:0-111933 GCA_035517015.1 Candidatus Acidiferrum sp.
AGATGGTGATGCCGGGAGACAACGTGTCGGCGGAGATCAGTTTGATCACGCCGGTGGCGCTGGAGAAGGGGCTGCGGTTCGCGATTCGCGAAGGCGGCCACACCGTCGGAGCCGGCGCCGTCGCCGAGATCATCGAGTAGATCATGCCCAACGGAGAAAAAATTCGGATTCGTTTGAAGGCGTACGATCACCGCATCCTCGATCAATCGACGAAGGAAATCGTCGACACGGCGAAGCGCACGGGCGCGGACGTGGCCGGCCCGATCCCGCTGCCGACCGTGATCAATCGGTGGACGGTGCTTCGCTCGCCGCACGTGGACAAGAAATCGCGCGAGCAGTTCGAAATGCGCACGCACAAGCGGCTGATCGACATTCTGGAGCCGACGCCGGACACGGTGGACGCGCTGATGAAGCTCGACCTGCCGCCGGGCGTGGACGTCGAAATCAAGGCGTTCGGGCGCGAGCACACCGCGAAGTAGGCCGAAAGGAAGCGGGAAAGAGCGAACGATATGGGAGTCAACGGCATACTTGGAATCAAACTGGGAATGACGCAGGTGTTTGCCGACGACGGCACGGCGGTTCCATGCACGGTGCTGCAGGCGGGACCGTGCGTCGTAGTGCAGCGCCGCACGAAGGATAAGGACGGCTACGACGCGGTTCAACTGGGCCTGGTGGAGTTCATCAAGCCGCAGCGCGTGAACAAGGCGATGACCGGGCACTTCAAAAAGGCGAACGTGGCGCCCATGCGGTACCTGAAGGAAATTCGCATCGAGGATTCGAAGGACGAAACGAAGCCGGGCGATCGCGTGCTGGTCGACGGGTTCAAGATCGGCGAGTTCGTCGACGTCACCGGCGTGAGCAAGGGCAAAGGCTTTCAGGGCGGCGTCAAGCGCTGGCACTACCGCGGCGGCGATGCGACGCACGGCTCGATGTTTCACCGCGCTCCGGGCGGAATCGGCGCGAGCTCGTTTCCGTCGCGCGTTTGGCCCGGCCAGCATTTCCCCGGGCACATGGGCAGCGAGCGAAAGACTTCCAAGAATTTGCGCGTCGTGAAAATCGATACGGAAGAGAATCTGTTGCTCGTGCGCGGCGCGGTTCCTGGTCCCGCGGGCAGATACATTTTCATCCGCAAGGCGAAGTCGGCGCGGTAAGGAACGGATAAGAGAGACCAAGATGCCTGTTCTGGACGTGAAGAATCTCGAAGGCAAGAAGGTGGGCCAGATTGAGCTGGCCGACGACGTGTTTGCCGCAGACGTGAATTCGCACCTGCTGCACGAAGCGGTGCGGCACTACCTGGCGGGCCAGCGCTCCGGGACGCACAAGACGAAGCAGAAGAGCGAAGTCAGCGGCTCGGGGAAGAAGCTTTGGAAGCAGAAGGGGACGGGCCGCGCGCGTATCGGGTCGATTCGCTCGCCGCTGTGGCGGCATGGCGGCACGGTGCATGGTCCGGTTCCGCGCAATTACGAATATTCGCTGCCGAAGAAAATGATTCTCGGCGCGCTACGTTCCGCGCTCTCCGCGAAGATGGCGGAACAGAAGGTCACGGTCGTCGACGCCTGGAAGCTCGAGACGCACAAGACAAAGCCGTTTCGCGAGGCGCTCGACAAGCTGGACGGCGAAACGCGAACGATTCTTCTCGTTGAAAACGGCGCGAACCTGAATCTAGAGCGCGCCAGCCGCAATCTCGAAGGTGTTTCGCTGGTTCCGGCGACGGCGCTCGAGCCGTACGACCTGCTGCGGCACGACCATCTGATGCTGTCGCGCGAAGCTGCTGCGAAATTGAGCCGCGCGCTCTCGGCGACGAAGCCCGAAGTTCCGGTACAGATCGAGCCGGCCCCGGCGGCGAAGAAGGCCTCGGCTGCGCCGAGTGAAAAGAGCGAAGCCAAGGCGGCGAAAGCGGCGCCCGCGAAGAAGGCAGCGAAAAAGCCGGCTGCGAAGAGAGAGCCGTCGAAGGCGAAGCCCAAGGGGAAGAAGGGATAAGCGATGGCGATGAGGCTCCATCAAGTGATTCGGAGGCCGATCATCACCGAAAAAGGCCTCGGCGTGAAGGAAACGCAGCACACCGTGGTATTCGAAGTGGCGCACGACGCCACCAAGACGGAGATCAAGGAAGCGGTGCAGCGCGTTTTCAAGGTGAAAGTGGATCACGTGCGCACGGCGAATTTTCACGGCAAGCTTCGCCGCCGCGGTCGTTCGGAAGGCTTCCGGCGAGACTGGAAGAAGGCCTACGTGCGGCTGAAGCAGGGCGAAAAGATGATCGAGTACGCGGAGAATTTGTAGCTCGACCCAGGTTGATGGGAGCGGCGGGCTCCCTTAGAGGTAAAAGGCAACAATGGCACTGAAAACGTTCAAACCGTATACACCGTCGCGGCGGTTCCTGACCACGCTCGATAAGAGCGAGATCACGAAGGAAACGCCGGAAAAGTCGCTCGTCGAGTCGAAGAAGCGCACCGGCGGCCGCAACGCCCACGGCGAAATCACCATCTGGCACCGCGGCGGCGGGCACGCGAAGAAATATCGCACGATCGATTTTCGCCGCGACAAGACCGGGATTCCCGCGAAGGTAGCGGCGATCGAGTACGATCCGAATCGCTCGTCCCGAATCGCGCTGCTGCACTACGCCGACGGCGAAAAGCGCTACATCCTGCAGCCGGTGGGCCTCGAAGTGGGGATGACGGTGCAGAACGGCGAAGGCGCGGACATCCTTCCGGGAAACGCGCTGACGTTCCGGCACATCCCGCCCGGCACGATGGTGCACAACCTCGAACTGTTTCCCGGCAAGGGCGGACAAGTGGTTCGCGCGGCGGGCGGAGCGGCGCAGCTTCTGAGCAAGGAAGGCGAGACGGCGCTCGTCAAGCTGCCTTCGGGAGAGGTTCGAAAGTTCAGCGTCGACTGCATGGCCACCATCGGCCAGCTCGGCAATCTGGACCACGAGAATATTACCTACGGGAAAGCGGGCCGCACGCGCTGGCACGGACGGCGTCCGACAGTGCGAGGCGTGGCCATGAACCCGGTCGATCACCCGCACGGCGGAGGTGAAGGCCGCGTGAAAGGCAATCACCCGCAAACCCCCTGGGGGTTTCCGACGCTGGGCGCGAAGACGCGTAAGAAGCGTCCAAGCGACCGGATGATCGTAGAACGGCGCAAGCCGTAGCAGGGTTTCAGGGTTTGTACTTGCAAGCCCTGAGCCCAATTTTGGAGCAGCAGAAAAAAATGAGCCCGGCGCGGCGGGGAATTGAGAGCAACCCTATGACAGCCACACGAACGTCTCGACGTGCACCACGGCGAGCGGCGCGGACGCGAAAAGCGGTTCCGCGGCGTGCAGTGAAGCCGGTGGTGAAGACCGTCTCGAAGCTCGTGCCCCCGCCCCAAGTGATGTTCCGTTTGTGCCGGGCCGGTTGGGCCGTGACAGTCGAGAAGGCGCCGCATGCGCAGGGAACGCGATTTGTTTGCCCGTTTTGCCCGCTTTCGCACCGCGTGCCGGGTCCGGTGCGAGGATTCCGAAAGGTTCGCCGCGCGCAGTGGGTGAAACTGCGCCGCGTGGAGGAATAGAAGACCGATGCCGCGATCGCTGAAGAAAGGCCCGTTCATCGACGGACACCTGCGCGAAAAGGTGGAAGCGATGAACGCGCGGAACGAAAAGAAAGTGGTGAAGACGTGGTCGCGCCGCTCGACGATCCTTCCCGAGATGGTGGGCCACACGATCGCGGTGCACAACGGGAGGAAATTCATCCCGGTGTACATCACCGAACAGATGGTGGGACACAAGCTGGGCGAATTTTCTCCGACGCGCACCTTCAAGGGCCACGCCGTGAAGGCGGCTCTTGAGAAGGCGGCAGCAGCAGCCGGCGCTCCCGTTCCGGGAGGCGCGGCCCCAGCCGCGGCCGGCGGTGCCGCTCCGGCTCCGAAAGCGTAGGCAAGGAAGAGACGATGGCAACGGCAACGATCAACCCGGCTCAAATCGAAGGCGTCGCAATAGCGCGCTTCATTCGCGTATCCCCGCAGAAGGCGCGGCTCGTGATCGACCTGATCCGCGGTCAGCGCGCGGAAGACGCCTTGCAGACGCTGCGCTTCACCAAAAAGCGTGTGGCGCGGGACGTGGAAAAGACGTTGCGCAGCGCGATCGCCAACGCGGAACGCAAAGCCGAAGACTCCGGCGCTTCGCTCGACGTGGACGCGTTGTTCGTCACGCAGTGCTGCGTCAACGAAGGACCGCGCTGGAAGCGGATGCGTCCGGCGCCGATGGGCCGCGGCTTCCGTTACCAGAAGCGGACGAGCCACATCGTCGTGCAGGTGGCGGAACACACGCGCGCGGCGGAAAGCCGCGTCGCGGCGGCTGCGGCGGAAGCGGAAGCGTCGAAGGGCGTGAAGGGCGCCGTGCGGAAGGCGCGCAAGGCCATCGAGAAACGCGCGAAGGATGCGCAGAAACTTCAGAAGAAGAGGAAGTAGGAGGCCAGTTTGGGGCAGAAAACACATCCGTACGGTTTTCGGCTGGGCTACAACAAGCCGTGGAAGTCGCGCTGGTTCGCGAAGAAGGAATATGCCGACCTGCTCCACGAGGACGTCGCGCTCCGCAAGCAGCTCAAGGAGCGGCTGAAATCTGCCGGCGTCGATACGATCGACATCGAGCGCGCGGCCAACAAGCTGGTGGTGCGCATCTACACCGCGCGCCCCGGAATCATCATCGGCCGCAAGGGCTCGGAAATCGACAAGCTGAAGAACGAAGTGCAGAAGCGCACGAACCGCGAAGTGCACATCGACATTCAAGAAGTGCACCGGCCGGAGCTCGCGGCGCAGCTGGTGGCGGAATCGATTGCGCTGCAGCTTGAAAAGCGCGTCGCGTTTCGCCGGGCGATGCGCAAGGCGGTCGACTCGGCGCTGCGGTTCGGATGCAAGGGAATCAAGGTTCGCGTTGCAGGACGCCTGAACGGCGCGGAAATCGCGCGCAAGGAATGGTATCTGCAGGGGCGGCTGCCGCTGCAGACGCTCCGCGCGGAAATCGATTACGGCACGGCCGAGGCGCAAACCACGTACGGCCTGATTGGCGTAAAGTGCTGGGTTTTCCAGGGCGAAAAGGTTCCGGAGCGCGGCAAACGCGGACCCGGCGCCGAAGCGTAAGGAAACGGGCAAACGACTATGTTGATGCCGAAGAAAGTGAAGTACCGCAAGCAGCAGCGCGGCCGGCGCACGGGCAAGGCCTGGCGCGGCGGCTCGCTCGCGTTTGGCGAGTACGGCCTGAAGGCGCTCGAGCCCGCGTGGATCACGGACCGGCAAATCGAAGCGGCGCGCGTGGCCATCACGCGCTTCATCAAGCGGGGTGGAAAGCTCTGGATTCGCGTGTTTCCGGACAAACCGTTCACGAAGAAGCCGGCCGAAACGCGCATGGGCAAGGGCAAAGGGCCGCCGGAGCGCTGGGTGGCGGTGGTCAAGCCGGGCCGCTTGATGTTCGAAATGTCCGGCATCGACCTCGCGTCGGCCAAGGAGGCGATGGACCTGGCGGCGCACAAGCTGCCGATCGCCACGCGGTTCGTCACGCGGGCGGAGGAACTCTGATGGCGCGGCGAATGGAGAAGTTCCGGGAAATGAACGCGAACGAGCTGGAAATTCAGCAACGCGAGCTCGCGGAACAGATTTTCCGCCTGCGCTTTCAGCTCTCGACGGGGCAATCCGAGGGTCTCAAGAAGCTTCGCGAAACGAAGCGGGACCTCGCGCGCGTGAAGACGCTTCTGCGCGAAGCGGAATTGAGGAAGGCGTAATGGCAAACGAAGCGGGAGCGGCACAGATGGAGACCGAAAAGCGGGCGGCTCGCCAGGAACTTGTGGGCGTGGTGACGAGCACGAAGATGCAGAAGACGATCGTCGTGAAGGTCACGCGGACCACCCAGCACCCGCTTTACGAGCGAGTCATCCGCTCCGGCAAGAAATACTACGCCCACGACGAAGGCGCGGAAGCGCGCGTCGGCGACGTGGTTCGGATCGCCTCCACGCGCCCGCTGTCGAAACTCAAGCGCTGGCGCCTGAAGGAAGTCATCGCGCGGTCGACGCGCGTTGCCCGGACGAAGGGATAGGGAGCACGACCATGGTTCAGATGCGCACATGGCTGACGGTTGCCGATAATTCCGGCGCGCGTCAGATCACCTGCATCCTTCCGATTGGAGGAGATGCAGGCCTGGTGGCCGGCCTCGGCGACGTCATCACGGCTGCCGTGAAGGAAGCGACACCGGACGGCCAGGTGAAGAAGGGCAAGGTTGTGAAGGCGGTTGTGGTACGCACGAGAAAAGAACACCGGCGCAGGGACGGAACGTACATCCGGTTTGACGATAATGCCGCCGTGCTGATCAACGATGCGGGCGAGCCGATCGGGACGCGCGTTTTCGGGCCGGTGGCGCGGGAGCTGCGAGAGAAGAAGTTCACGAAGATCATCTCGCTGGCTCCGGAAGTGTGGTAACGATGCGAGAAACGAAAATTACGAAGGTTCATCTGGGGATTCGGCACGGCGACATGGTGAAGGTCATGGCAGGCCGGTCGAAGGGCAGGACCGGGAAGGTGCTGTCGGTCAACTCCGCCAAGGGCACGGTGACCGTCGAGCACGCCAACATGATCAAGCGCCACACACGCCCGAACCCTTCGAAGAATGTGAAGGGCGGCATTCTCGAAAAAGAGGGGCCGGTTCACGTTTCGAACGTGATGCTGGTTTGCCCCGGATGCGGCAAGCACACGCGCGTCGGGCACACGACGCTGCCGGACGGCACGAAGGTGCGCTCCTGCCGCCGTTGCAACACGGCATTCGAGCACTAGAACCGGAAGAAGAGGCCACGGAAAGATGATCAGCCGTTTGCATGAGAAATACAGAAAAGACGCGGTGCCCGCGCTGACGAAGCGTTTCGGCTACAAGAACACGATGGCCGTCCCGCGCGTTTCGAAAGTGACGCTCAATATCGGGCTGGGCGAAGCGAGCCAGAACGTGAAGCTGCTGGATACGGCGGCCGCGGAGCTGGGCCAAATCGCGGGACAGAAGCCCGTGATTACGCGCGCGAAGAAGTCCATCGCGAATTTCAAGATTCGCAAGGGCATGGCGATCGGCTGCATGGTCACGCTGCGCGGCGAACGCATGTACGAGTTCATCGACCGGCTTGCCGCCGTCGTGCTTCCGCGCGTCCGCGACTTCAAGGGCCTGCCGCCGAATTCGTTCGATGGCCGCGGCAACTATACTTTGGGGCTGAAGGATCAGCTGGTGTTTCCGGAAATCGATTACACGCGCGTGGACAAAATCAAGGGAATGAACATCACGATCACCACGACCGCCCACAGCGACGAAGAAGGCCGCGAGCTGCTGAAGCTGCTCGGCATGCCGTTTCGGCCGTAAGGGCGGGGCGTAAGGAGAGCGACGGAGCATGGCTCGAGACAGTCAATTCGCAAAGATGCGGCGGAAGCCGAAGTTCAAGATTCGCCGGCGCAACCGCTGCCGGATCTGCGGGCGGCCGCGCGGCTACATCCGCAAGTTCGAAATGTGCCGCATCTGTTTTCGCGGCCTGGCGCTCAAGGGAGAAATTCCCGGCGTCGTGAAGGCAAGCTGGTAGAAAGGGACTAGGAAAACGGAATGATCACCGATCCCATCGCCGATATGCTGACGCGGATTCGGAACGCGGCGCGCGCGAAGCACCCGCGCGTCGACCTGCCGTCGTCGAAGCTCAAGATCGAAATCGCGCGGATACTCAAGGAAGAAGGCTATCTCGCGAATTTCAAGCTCGTCGAAGAAAAGGGCAAGAAGACGCTGCGCGTCTTTTTGCGGTATACGCCGGACCGCCGCAGCGTCATCACTGACCTGCGCCGGGTTTCCCGGCCGGGGTCGCGCCGCTACGTGGGCAAGTTCGGCATTCGCCCTGTGGTTGGCGGAATGGGAATCTCGATTCTTTCGACGCCGCGCGGCTTGATGACGGGCCACGTGGCCCGCAAGGAAGGCGTCGGCGGCGAGTTGTTGTGCGAGGTCTGGTAGAGAGGGTTCGATAGAGCCATGTCGCGAATCGGAAACAAGATCATTGTGATCCCGTCGGGCGTGAAGGTGCAGCTCAAGGACGGCGCCGTCGAAGTGCAGGGTCCCAAGGGCAAGATGACGGTCCCGGTTCCTCGCGGGATCGAGTTCGAGCAGAAGGACGGCTCGCTCCTTGCCAAGCGCGCTTCGGAAGAGCATCGCGCGCTGCACGGACTCGCGCGCGCCCTGGTGGCGAACGCGGTCACGGGCGTTACGCAGGGATTCAAGAAGGAGCTCGACATCGTGGGCGTCGGCTATCGCGCGGAAGTGAAAGGCAAGAGCGTCGTTTTGGCGCTCGGCTATTCGCATCCGATCGATTTCCCGATTCCCGAAGGCATCCAGATCACGGTGGACAAACAGACGCATCTGACGGTTTCGGGCGCGAACAAGAATCAGGTGGGACAGATCGCCGCAAACCTGCGCGCGCTGCGGCCGCCCGATCCGTACAAGCAGAAGGGCATTCGCATCACGGGCGAGCGGCTCAAGAAGAAAGCCGGCAAGGCCGGCGCCAAGACGGCGGCGTAGCTCGGCGGGAAAAGGAGAACGAGCGTGGCAGCACCGGTTCGAAGATTATCGCGCGAAGAGCACCGCCGGCGGATTCACGTCCGCATGCGCAAGAGCATGGCGGGCACGCCGGATCGCCCGCGCCTTTGCGTCCATCGTTCGGGCAAGCACATCCGCGCGCAGGTGGTGGACGACCAGAAGGGCGCGACGCTCGTCTCCGCCAGCTCGCTTGACAAGGAAGTGCGCGGCGTCATCAAGGGTGGCGGCAATATCGCCGCCTCGAAGGTCGTCGGAAAAATCATCGCGGAACGCGCCCGCGCGAAGGGCATCGAGAAAGTGGTATTCGACCGCGGCGGCTACCAGTATCACGGCCGCGTGCAGGCGCTCGCGGAAGCGGCCCGGGAGGCGGGCCTGAAGTTCTGAAAACTATGCCGAAACAAGAGCTCAAAGACACCCTTTCCATTCGCCGTCCGATTGACGCCAATCAGGCGAACTTGAAGGATCAAGTCGTTTCGATCAACCGCGTCACGAAAGTCGTGAAGGGCGGCAAGAACCTGAGTTTCTCGGCGCTCGTTGTGGTTGGCGACCAGAGCGGCCACGCCGGATTCGGCATGGGCAAGGCGCGCGAAGTTCCCATGGCCATCCGCAAAGCGATCGAACAGGCGAAGAAGAACATGGTCAAGCTCAACCTGAAAGGCTCGACCATTCCGCATCAGGTGCTCGGCTCCTACGGTTCCGGGCAGGTGCTGCTCAAGCCCGCGCCCGAAGGGACCGGCGTGATTGCGGGCGGACCGGTGCGCGCCGTGATGGAAGTCGCGGGAATTCAGAACGTGCTCACGAAATCACTCGGCACGTCGAACCCGCATAACGTGATCAAGGCGACTTTTGACGCGCTCCTGCACCTGAAGGACGCGGCAAAGGTTGCGGAATCCCGGGGCAAGGGCGCGGCGGAGGAAGCCACGGCGGCTTCTTAGCCCGAACGGCAAAAATCTATGGCAACGGCGAAAAAGAAATCAGGAACGCTGAAGATCAAGTGGGTGCGAAGTTTCATCGGCTGTCCTCGCGACATGCGGCAGACGATTCGCGGGCTGGGATTTCGCCGCATGCAGCAGGTGGTCGAGCGGCCGGACACGCCAGCGATTCGCGGAATGATCGCGAAGGTGCACCACTTGGTGGAAATCGAGAATTAGATGGCGATCAAACCGACACTCTCCAATTTGAAGCCGCCGCGCGGCTCGCGTCACCGCAAAGTGCGCGTGGGTCGCGGCATGGGCTCGAAGATGGGCAAGACCGCCGGCGCGGGCAACAAGGGACAGCAGTCCCGGCGCGGCTATTCGCGGCGCGCGGGTTTTGAAGGCGGCCAGATGCCGCTGCACCGGCGCCTTCCGAAGCGCGGCTTCTCGAGCCCGTTTCCGAAGGAGTTCGCGGTCGTCAACGTCGAAAGCCTCAACGCTTTCGCGGCGGGCGACACCGTCACTCCCGAGGCGCTTGCCGTGCGGGGCCTTGTGCGCGCCGTGCGTGACGGCGTGAAGATTCTCGGCGACGGAGAGCTGAAAGTCGCGCTCACCGTGCAGGCCCACAAGTTCAGCAAGTCGGCGCAGGAGAAAATCACCGGCGCCGGAGGGAAGGCCGAAGTACTGCAATGAGGAAGCTGATCGAGGCATTTCGGAATATTTTCAGCATGCCGGACCTGCGGAACAGGTGTCTGTTCACGCTGGCCCTG
This sequence comes from Candidatus Acidiferrum sp., assembly GCA_035517015.1. GTDB lineage: Bacteria > Acidobacteriota > Terriglobia > Acidiferrales > UBA7541 > Palsa-295. Next base: position 10,259 of record DATIZQ010000074.1, read on the forward strand.
CTGGCCGTGTACCGCCTCGGGAGCCACATCCCGACGCCCGGCATCAATACCGATCTGCTCGAACAGCTTTTCAACCAATATCAGGGTTCCGCGCTCGGAATTTTCAACCTCTTCAGCGGCAATAACCTTCGCCGGCTGACGATTTTTGCGCTCGGCATCATGCCGTACATCACGGCTTCGATCATTCTTCAGTTGCTCGTCGTCGTGTGGCCGTATCTCGAGCGCCTCCAGAAGGAAGGCGAGCTGGGCCGCCGCAAGATCACCCAGTACACGCGCTATTTGACCATCATCCTCAGCGCCTTCCAGTCATTCACGATTGCGCTCACCCTGATGCGTCAGAACTACCTCGGCCAGGCCCTCGTCTACCATCCCGGGCCGCGCTTCATCCTGATGACCATGCTGACCCTGACCACCGGCTCGGCCTTCATCATGTGGCTCGGCGAGCAGATCAGCGACCGCGGAATCGGAAACGGCATGTCGCTCATCATATTTGCTGGCATCGTGGTTGGCCTTCCGGCGGGCGTCAAGGATCTCTGGGACAAGGTCGAGACCCGGCAATGGGGTTCGTTCACTCCGATTGCGGTCCTCGCGATTCTCGTGCTGATGGCCGCGGTGATCGCCTTCATCGTGCTGGTCGAAGGTGCGCAGCGACGCATACCGGTGCAGTACGCCAAGCGCGTCATGGGACGCAAGGTGATGGGCGGCCAGATGACGTACCTGCCCCTGCGCGTGAACTCCGGTGGCGTGATTCCGCCGATTTTCGCCAGCTCGTTGCTGACGTTTCCGCAGACCCTGGCGCTGATCTTTCAGAAGAAGTCGCCGCTGTTTGAGAAGTTTGCGCGGTCGATTTCCTGGGGCGAGCCGCTGTATACGGTCGTCTACGTCACGCTGATCATCTTTTTCGCGTTCTTTTATGTGGGGATTATTTTTAATCCAACCGAGCTGGCCGACAACATGCGCAAGTACGGCGGCTTCATTCCTGGCATTCGTCCGGGCCGCAATACGTCCGAGCACATCAATCGGATCTTGACGCGGTTGACGTTCGTCGGCGGCGTTTACCTGGCAGCGGTTTGCCTGCTTCCCGAATGGCTGATGCAGGGAGTTCACCTGCAGCATCTCTGGCTGGTTGGCAATTGGTTTGATACCCACATGTGGCGCTTCGTTCTCGATGGGCTCGGGTTCCAGTTCTACTTTGGCGGAACGTCGCTCCTCATCGTCGTAGGTGTCGCGATGGACACCGTGCAGCAGCTCGAAGCGCAGCTCGTGATGCGCAATTACGAAGGGTTCGTTCGAAAGGGCCGAGTGCGCAGTCGTCGCAGTTAATGCGGTGGACGGCGTTGGGTTGCAAGGCTCGCGCCTGCAATCCCTGGGTCTGAGACGATGGCTCTGAACCGGGCGTTGATTTTTCTGGGTCCGCCGGGCGCGGGAAAAGGCACCCAGGCGAAGCGCGTTGCTCAGCGCCATCACGTCCCGCACCTTTCGACGGGCGACATGCTGCGCGATGCGATCGCCCACGGAACCAGGCTCGGCTTGGTCGCCAAGCCGATCATGGATCGCGGCGATCTAGTGCCCGACGATCTCGTGATGGCCATGGTCGAGGAAAGGCTCGCGGAGCCCGATTGCGTCGGCGGCTTTATTTTCGACGGCTTTCCGCGAACGTTGCCGCAGGCGGAGATGCTGGAAAGCGTTCTCGCGCGTCGCGGGTTCGGCGAGCCGCTGGTCGTCGATTTTCGGGTTGACGAACAGACGCTCCTGCGGCGCTTGGCGGGCCGGTGGATGTGCGGCAAGTGCGGCGCGATTTACAACGTGTACGACGCGCCTCCCAAAGCCGCTGGGACTTGCGATATCGACGGCGGCAAGCTGATTCAGCGCCCGGATGACCGGCCGGAAGTTGTCACGGAGCGCCTGCGCGCTTACGAGCGCCAGACCAAGCCGCTGACCGACTATTACCGCCGGCAGGGCGTGCTTGAGGTTGTGGACGCGTCGGCCGGAGTCGAGGAAGTGGGCCGCGCGGTGGCCGAGATACTGGAGCGCGCACAAAAGCGAGATGGTCATCTGTAAATCGCCGGCGGAACTCGAGAAGATGCACCGCGCGGGACTTATCGTCTGGGGCGCGCTCGAAGAAATGCGGGGGATGGCGAAGCCCGGTGTTGCGACGAAGGAGCTCGACGCCTTCGCCGAAGCGTACACCGCCGAGCATCACGCGCGGCCTGCGTTCAAGGGTTATCGCGGATATCCTGGTTCGGTCTGCACGTCGATCAACCAGGAAGTCGTGCATGGGATTCCGTCGCCGAGCCGCCGCCTGAAGGAAGGCGACATCCTCTCGATGGATTTCGGCGTCGAGATGGACGGCTACTTTGCCGACGCGGCGCTGACGGTTCCCGTCGGGCAGATAACGCCCGAGCGAGAAAAGCTGCTGCGGGTGACGCGCGAATCGCTCGAGCACGCGATTGATAAAGTTCGGCCCGGCAATCGGCTTGGCGACGTCTCGGCCGCCGTGCAGGAGTGGGTCGAAAAGAACGGCTTCTCCGTGGTCCGCGAGTTTGTCGGTCACGGGATTGGCACGCAGATGCACGAGGACCCGCAGCTCCCGAACTACGGTTTTCCGGGACAGGGGGCGCGCCTGCAGGAAGGCATGGTCCTCGCCATCGAGCCCATGGTGAATCGCGGCGGGCCGGGCGTGCGGGTGCTCGAGGACGACTGGACGGCCGTTACCACCGACGGCAGCGATTCGGCGCATTTCGAGCACACGGTCGCGGTCACGTCCAGCGGCCCGTGGATCTTGACGCGGCCGAAGGCGGCAACTGGGCCGGTGTGGTAATCGGTCGTCGGGTGCTGTAAGAGACGTTTCGATTTTCTCGATAGGAGCGCATGGCAAAGAGGCCGGAGCAGCCGAAAAAGCCGGGCGAGGGAAGCGGCAAGGAAGACGCCATTGAAGTGATGGCCATCGTGATCGAGCCGCTACCGAATGCGATGTTTCGAGTCGAGCTCGAAAACAAGCATCAGGTCCTGGCTCATATTTCGGGAAAGATGCGGAAGAATTTCATTCGCATCCTTCCCGGAGACCGCGTTGCGGTCGAGCTTTCGCCCTACGACCTCACGCGCGGCCGGATTGTTTACCGGTACAAGTAAGGAAGAATGGAGTCGAGATGAAGGTTCGGGCATCGGTCAAGAAAATTTGTATGAAGTGCAAGATTGTCCATCGGCGGGGCGTGGTCCGCGTGATTTGCGTGAATCCGAAGCACCGCCAGCGCCAAGGGTAGGGTCTCAGGGTTTGTACTGACAAACCCTGAGCTAAAGAAGAGGGGGCAGCAAATGGCACGTATCGCAGGCGTGGATCTTCCGCCCAACAAGCGGTTGTGGATTGGCCTCACCGCCATCTACGGCATCGGGCAGGAGCGCGCGCGGTCGCTCGCGGCAAAAGCGAACGTCGATCCGACAAAGAAGGTGAAGGACCTCACCGAAGAGGAAGTGACGCGCCTCCGCGCCGCGATTGAAGCCGAGGGCCGCGTCGAAGGCGATCTCCGCAAGGAAACGCAGATGAACATCCGGCGGCTGATCGAAATTCAGTGCTACCGCGGGCTGCGGCATCGCCGCAATCTGCCGGTGCACGGGCAGCGTACGCACACGAACGCGCGCACCCGGAAGGGGCCGCGCAAGGGCGCGGTCGCGGCGAAGAAGAAAGTGATGGCTCGCAAGTAAAGCGGCATTCGGAGAGGACATCAACTTGGCTAAAGAACCGCAGGACGCGGCTGCTGCTCCGGCAGCAGCGGCGAAAACGACGAAGCGGAAAAAGGAATTTCGCAAGAAGCGTGAGAAGCGCGTCGTGCCGCACGGCGTCGTCTGCATTCAGGCGACGTTCAACAACACGATCATCACGCTCACCGATCCGGACGGCCGCGCGGTCAGTTGGGCTTCTGCCGGTTCGGTCGGCTTCAAGGGTTCGCGCAAGGGCACGCCGTATGCCGCGCAGCAGGCGGCCATGAATGCCGCGGGAGTCGCGCGCGATCAGTACGGAATGAAGTCGGTCGAGGTTCGCGTGAAGGGGCCCGGAGCAGGCCGCGAGTCCGCGGTTCGCGCGCTCGCGTCGTCCGGATTGCATATCAATTCGATCAAGGACGTCACGCCCGTTCCGCACAACGGCTGCCGCCCGCCCAAGCGCCGCCGCGTGTAAGGGTGGAGGCCCCGGCTTCTAGTCGGGGGAGCAGGGCCTTTAGGCCCTGCGAAGGACCGCGATCGACGGAAGCGGGCTTTAGCCCTGGGGTTGTGGTTCGCATCAGGACGATAAGGAGAGCATCACTTGGCAAGACATCGTGAAGCGGTATGCCGGCTGTGCCGTCGGGAAGGGATGAAACTCTTCCTCAAGGGCCTCCGGTGTTTTACGGAAAAGTGCGCCATCGAGAAGCGCAATTTCATTCCCGGCCAGCACGGCCAGGCGCGCCGCGCGAAGATGGTCGGTTACGGCGTGCAGTTGCGCGAAAAGCAGAAGGTAAAGCGCACCTACGGCCTGCTCGAGCGGCAGTTCCGCAACTATTTCGAAAAAGCGGTCCGCACGAAGGGGCCCACGGGATCGAACCTGATGGTCATGCTCGAGCGCCGTCTCGACAACGTCGTTCATCGCATGGGACTGGCCGGTTCGCGCTCGCAGGCGCGGCAGCTCGTGCTCCACGGGCACATCCGCGTGAAGGGGCAGAAGGTTAACATCCCGAGCTACTTGGTGCAAGTTGGCGACGAGATCGCCCTCAAGGAAAAGATGCACCAGAACGCCATGATCCTCGAAGCGCGGAATCTCGCGCAGAGCCAGGGCGTTGCTCCGTGGCTCGACATCGATCGGGAGAACTTCAAGGCGCGCGTCGTGGCGCTGCCGCGTCGCGAAGACGTGCAGACGCCGCCGATGAACGAGCAGCTCATCGTCGAGCTCTACTCGAAGTAGCGCGCTCCCGATTCACGCAAAGAGTTTTCTTTGGCCCGCTGCGGGCGGGCCGGAAGGAAGGGCAAAGATGTGGAAGGGCTTTCAGAAACCAAAGCGGTTGGCTGCAGAACCCGAAACGCTCACCGATAAGTTCGGGCGATTCTCCGCGCAGCCTTTCGAGCGCGGTTGGGGAACTACGGTGGGGAACGCGCTGCGGCGCGCTCTTCTGAGTTCGATCGAAGGCGCCGCGATCACGGCAGTGAAGATCGAAGGCGTGCTGCACGAGTTTTCGCCGATTCCCGGCGTCGTGGAGGATGCTACCGACATCATCCTCAACATCAAGCAGATTCCGCTGAAGCTGAACACGGACCAGCCCAAGACGATCACGCTCAACGTCGATACGCCCGGGCCGGTCACCTCCGCGAAGATCGAAGAGGATGCGGACATCGCCGTTCTCGACAAGAACGTTTACATCGCCACCGTCAGCGAGGGCGGCAAGCTCGAGCTCGAACTGCGCGTGAAGAACGGCCGCGGCTACGTCGCCGCCGACCGCAACTTCGACGAAGACCTGCCGATCGGCTACATCCCGATCGACTCCGTGCACTCGCCGGTGCGCAAGGTCAACTACTCGGTAGAAGCGGCGCGTCTCGGCCAGATGACGGACTATGAAAAGCTCACGCTCGAGGTTTGGACCAACGCCGCGATCACTCCGCAGGACGCCATCGGCCTGGCCGCGAAGCTGATGAAGGACCACATGAGCATCTTCATCAACTTTGAGGAGCAGCCCGAGCTTCCCGAAGAAGTGGTCGAGAATTACGCCGACCCGCGCCTCGAATACCTCGACCGTTCCGTCGAGGAACTCGAGCTCTCGGTCCGCTCGTACAACTGCCTGAAGAACGCGAACATCCAGAATTTGCGCGAGCTCGTGCAGAAGACCGAATCCGAAATGCTCAAAACCAAGAATTTCGGCCGCAAGTCCCTCAACGAGATCAAGGACATCCTGCAGAAGATGGGCTTGAGCCTCGGCATGAAATTCGACGAGCACGGCCGCATCATCTGGCCGCCGCTCCCGAGCCAGACGGCCCCGCCGCCGTCCGAGGGGGACGCGACCGCACTCTAATTCGCGGATGCGAAGATGAGACACCTCAAATCAGGCTACAAGCTCGGCCGCAACCCCGCGCATCGCCGCGCGACGTTGCGGAATCTCGTCACGAACCTCATCGAGAAGGAGCGTATCGAGACCACGTTGCTTCGCGCCAAAGCGGCTCGCCCGCTCGCCGAACGCATGATCACGCTCGGCAAACGCGATTCGCTTCATGCGCGCCGGCAGGCGGCGGCCTTCTTGATGACCACTGGCGCCACGCAAAAGCTGTTCAGCGACCTCGCTCCTCGGTTCGCCGAACGGCCGGGCGGCTACACGCGCATCGTCCGCACCGGCTGGCGCATCGGCGACGGCGCCGAGCTAGCCATCCTCGAGTTCATCGGCTCCGAATTGAAGAAGAAAGAGAAGAAGCCGAAGAAGGGCACCGAGGAAGTGGCTCCGGAAGAAGAGAAGGAAGCCGTCGGCGCAGAGAAATAGCAACCGTCTCGTAGGGGCGCTGCTTGGTGCGCCCCTTTTTCCTCCGCGTCTGTAGTCCCTATGTCCGGGACCCTCGGATCTGATCGATTGCTTTGGACGGCAGGTCGCAGAGCGGCCCTTCGTGCTTTCCGCTTCACACGACTAGGCTCAAAACTGCAGCCGACACCCAATGCCCGATAAACAAAGCTAGGACGATCCACAAAATCGCCGCGAAGTAGAGTATACGGAAGTATCGCTCCTGCACCGATACTGGTTGTTCTTTGATTCGGGCTCCTATGCTCCTACCCGCCCCGAACATCGTCCACGCACAGCCGATTCCAAGCGCTACGCCGATCGCGATAGCCAGCGCATAGCCTCCGAAGCCAGCTCTCGCCAGGCTCGATGATGCGATAGCACCGCTGATCGGCGCGACAAAACAAACACCTTCTAGCAAGTGCCACAGAGTCACAGTTCCCTCTCGTTTTGCGCAGGTTTCTCTCGCCTCGCCTCGCGCAAATGGGCCCACATCATCACCAGCGCGGCAATTGCCTGCGCCGCAATTCCGCCCGTCGTGTCGAGCAGGACGTCCGCCACCGCCGGCCCGCGCCCCGGCACGAACATTTGGTGGAACTCGTCGAGCGACGCGTAGCACGCCACCAGCCCGATCGCCACCAGCGCCCACGCCAGCTTGATTCCGCGGTTCGGCCCGCGAATGCTGCGCAGCAACAGCCAGCTGAGAATGAAATATTCGACGAAGTGTCCGCACTTGCGGATCACGTGGTGCATCTGGAACAGGGTGTGCTGCGAAGCGCCCGGGAACAGCCAGTGCAGCACGGGAACGATGATGCGGCTCGTATTCTCAGACGTGAATGCGCCCGTGGAAAACGTCGAAATCACCGCGGCCCACACGAGCACCGGCCACCATCGCTTGAGCCACGCCATCTACAATGACCGCCTGATTCCGGCGACACGCCCTTTGAATGGTTCGCGAGTGGATTCCTGCATTATTCGAGCCGGTAGTTGGGCGCTTCGCGAGTGATGATCACGTCGTGGACGTGGCTCTCGCGCAGCCCCGCCGCGGAAATCCGGATGAACTTGCTCCGCTCCTGAAGTTCCGTCAGATTCGTCACGCCGCAGTATCCCATGCCGCTGCGCAGCCCGCCGACCAGCTGCTCCACCAGTCCCGCGAGCGGCCCTTTGTACGGCACCTGGCCTTCGATGCCCTCGGGCACCGATTTTCCGCGCGCGGCGCCCTCCTGCGCGTAGCGGTCCGCCGAGCCCGCCTCCATTGCGCCGATCGATCCCATGCCTCGGTACGACTTGAACGTGCGGCCCTGATACAGAATCGTTTCGCCCGGCGACTCCTCGGTGCCGGCGAAGAGTCCGCCAATCATCACGCACGATGCGCCCGCCGCCAGCGCCTTCGTGATGTCGCCCGAAAACTTCACGCCGCCGTCGGCGATCAGCGGGACGCCGCTGCCTTTCGCGGCGCGCGCGCATTCCATAATCGCAGTGATTTGTGGCACGCCCGCGCCCGTCACCACGCGCGTCGTGCAGATCGATCCCGGCCCGATGCCGATCTTGAGGCCGTCGATCCCGAGCGCGATCAGGTCGTGCGCGCCTTCCGCCGTCGCCACGTTCCCCGCCACAAGTTGAACTTCCGGCAGCCGCCGCTTGATTTCGCGGATCGCGTCCATCACGCGCGTCGTGTGCCCGTGCGCCGTGTCGATTGCCAGCACGTCCGCCTTCTCGTGCGCCAGCTCCTGCGCGCGTTCCACGAAATCGCCCGTCGCTCCGATCGCCGCGCCCACTCGCAGCCGGCCCTGGTCGTCTTTCGCCGCGCTCGGGAACTCCATTTTCTTCTGAATGTCCTTTACCGTGATCAGGCCCTTGAGGTTGAAATCCTTGTCGACCACCAGCAGCTTCTCGATGCGATGCCGCTGCAGAATCCGCTCCGCTTCGTCGAGTGTCGTGCCCACCGGCACGGTGACGAGATTGTCCTTCGTCATCACCGCGCTCACCGGCTGCTCCAGGTTGCGCTCGAACCGCAAATCGCGGTTCGTCAGGATGCCCACCAGCCGCGGCCCGCGCGTCACCGGCAGCCCGGAAACGCGGTACTTCGTCATGATCTCCAGCGCCTGCCGCACGGACATTTCCGGCGCGATCGTCACCGGGTCCACGATCATTCCGCTTTCCGAGCGCTTCACGCGGTCCACTTCCTCGGCCTGCCGGTCGATCGACATGTTCCGGTGAATGAACCCGATGCCGCCCTGCCGCGCGATTGCGATCGCCAGCCGCGAGTCCGTCACCGTATCCATCGCCGCCGCCACGATCGGTATGTTCAGCGAGATTCGCCGCGAAAGGCACGTGCGCGTGTCCGTCTGCGTCGGCAGAATCGAAGACTTGCCCGGCAGCAGCAGCACGTCGTCAAACGTCAGCGCTTCCGGTATCGCTCCCTCAATCATTCATTGCTCCCATCGCCCATAAACATTAAAGCCCAGCAAACTTCGCTGGGCGCAAGCACCACTCTCTTTGTGAGAGGCAACCCTCATCGTGAATCTGTCGATTTTAGGACCATCGCCGCGCGAAATCAAGGCGCCGGCCTTGCCGCCTCTGGCGCCCGCCCCGTGCTCCCGCGAAATCGGCTGTGCCTCTCTCCCGTCGGAATATATACTTCCGGCTTCGGCCGCGTCCGGGCACGCTTCGGGGCTAGGAGAACGCGCGATCATGACGGACAGGACATGGCTGCTCGGTCTGTCGATTCTTGCGACTGTCGCCGCTGTCCTCCTGCTCCTTCGCAACGCGAAAGTGGAAGCGCTCTTTCATCTGCACGTTCGCGACCGGCCCAGGCGCCGCCTTCTCCTCGCGGCGATCGGATTCTTCTTCACGTTTGCGGTCGCGCGCGCGATCGCTTACGCCGCGTACCGCGACGTCGGCCCTTTTCACTACGTCTACGTCCGCGGGACGCACATCCACCATCTCGTCTGGGGGATTCTGCTCCTGCTCGTCGTGGGGTTCTGCTGGTTGATCGAAGTCGGGACGGGCGCCCGCGCTTCCTCTCTCCTGGCCAGCCGCTTGATGTCTTTGCTCTACGGCATCGGCGCCGCGCTTACCCTCGACGAGTTCGCGCTCTGGCTGAACGTTGAGGAAGGTGTCTACTGGACCCGCCGCGACCTGATCAGCCTTGACGCTGTGATCCTATTCGGCGCCGCCCTGCTCATCGGCATCTGGGGACGCGCCTTCCTCAAGGCCCTCGGCCTCGAACTCTGGCACTCCCGCCGCAAGCCCCGCCAAATCGGCGCCCGCCCGTAGGGGCTCGTCTAAACTCCGCGTCCTGCTTGCGCCCAGAAGAAGTATCACTCGAACCTCCGAAAGGCGAAGCGTCTCTTCTTTCCGTGGTTCGCTGTTGTTCTTCGCCGGTTGCGCAACCGCGCCAGAGCCCCTACGATGGATGTGTGACGGACGACTTCATCCCGCTGCGCTGGCTCCGCAATCCGCACTTGATGACGATTGCCGCCAGCTTCTGGCGGCGCCGCTATCCTCGCCTTCCGAACGGCATGCGCCGGCTCTTCGAGGTTGAGCCCGGCTCGCGCGTCGGCGGCGTTTGCCATTGGCAGCCCGACCCGCCCGCGCATCCGACGCTCGTCCTCCTGCACGGCCTCGAAGGCTCGATCGATTCGGGCTATATGCTGGGTACGGCGGAAAAGGCGTTCGCCGCCGGATTCAATGTCGTGCGCCTCAATCAGCGAAATTGCGGCGGTACGGATGACCTCACGCCGACGCTCTACCACTCGGGATTGAGCGGTGACGTTCGCGCAGTCCTGCTCGAATTGATCGCCACAGACCATCTGCCGCAGCTTTTTGCCGCCGGATTTTCGATGGGTGGAAACCTCGTCCTGAAAATGGCGGGAGAATTCGCGGACGCCGCGCCGCCGGAGATTCGCGGATTCGTCGCCGTCGCGCCGGCGTTCGATCTTGCGGCTTGTGCCGACGCTCTCGGCGAGCCGCGCAATTTCATCTACGAGCATCATTTCGTCACGCGTCTCAAACGACGCATGCGGCACAAGGCGAAAGTATTTCCGGAGCGCTATCCGGTCGACGGCATGCGGAATATCCAAAGCGTGCGTGAGTTCGACGAGCTGATCACCGCGCGATTCTGCGGGTTCGCGGGCGCCGACGATTATTACCGGCGGTCGAGCGCGCTGCGCCTGGTCGCCTCGATTCGCCGTCCGACGCTGATTCTGACCGCGAAGGACGATCCGTTCGTGCCGTTCGCCGCTTTCGAGGATCCCTCCCTCGCCGCGAATCCGAACGTCACGCTCCTCGCCACGGACCGCGGCGGCCACTGTGCCTTCATATCGCAAGAATCGGGCGAAGCACGATTTTGGGCCGAGGCCCGCATCGTCGACTTTTGCGCGAACCAAACACGCGACACATCATCATCGAGGAAATCATGAAGAATCGCTCTGTGCCCGCGGACATCCTGCTTTCGCATGTCGTTTACCAGAATCTTGAAGAGGCGATTGCGTGGCTGGCAAAGGCGTTCGGCTTCGTTGAGGACTATCGCTACGGCGAACCCATCAGCGGCGCGCAACTGCATCTCGGCGCCGCCTGCATCATGGTCCGGCGTGCGAAGCCGGGCGCCGCGAGCCCGAAGCAGCTTGGCTATGGAACGCAGAGCTTGACTGTATTCGTCGACGACGTGGACGCGCACTATCGCCGCGCGAAATCAGCCGGAGCCAAAATTGTGGAGGAGCCGCACGTGACCGAGTACGGCGAGCACCAGTACGGCGCCGAAGATATCGACGGCCACCACTGGCTATTTTCGAAGCACGCCCGCGATGTGAGCCCCGAGGAATGGGGAGCGACGCTCGCCAGGCGTTGAATCCGCGATGTCACGCGATCGGTGTTTCAAGCGACGGCTGGAAGCCGGGCGTGAGCAAGTGCGCTTCGCCGGATTCGCTGACGGCCATGTCGTCCTCGCAGCGCAGGCCGTAATCGCCCGGAGCGTAGATGCCGGGCTCGTTCGAAAACGTCATGTTCGCTTCGAGCTTGATGCGGCTCCCGTGCACGAGGTACGGCCACTCGTGGCCGTCCATGCCGATGCCGTGGCCGAGCCGGTGCGCGAAGAGTTTGTAGCCGGGACCGAATCCGGCGTCGATCACCACTTTGCGCGCCGCGTCGTCGACGGACCCGCATTCGTGTCCCGCGACGGCTGCGGCCAGCGCGGCGTCCTGTGCCTTGCGCACAGTCTCGAACGCGCGCTGGAGCTTTTCGCTCGGCTTGCCGAAAACGCCCGTGCGCGTCACGTCCGATCCATAACCTTCGACCGTGCACCCGTCGTCGATCAGCACGCCGTCTCCTTCGCGCAACGCGCGGTCCTCATGCGTGCCGTGCGGAAAGGCGGCGGGCCCGAACAGCGCGAACGCGTCGCCCGAAAGCCCCATCCGCTCGTAAGCGCGCCCGACCATCTCGCCGATTTCGCTCTGCCTCATTCCTTCGCGAAGGGAAGCGAACATCGCCTTGTAAACGTCGAACGTGGCCTGGCACGCGAGACGCATCAATTCGAGTTCGTGCGCGCTCTTCCGGGCGCGGCACATATGCGTGATCGGGTCGCCGCTGGCGTATTCGAACTTTGGCGCGAATTGGCGGAGGCCGTCGAAGAAAACATAGTGCGTGGTTTCCTCGACTCCGATACGCCCGGTGCGATTACCGCGCTCGCTGAGCCAGTTGCCCGCGAGCGCATACGGGCTCTCGTCCTCCTGCCATGCGCGAACTTCGATGGGCCAGCGAAGCTGTTCGCGCAGCCGGCGCTCCTCGAACGCGGGGCAGACGATCAGCGGATCGCCGCTGCGCGGAATCAGCAGCGCGACGATGCGCTCGCTGACTCCCCAGCGAATTCCGGTGAAATAGCGCAGCGTGGTTCCCGGCGTGATGTACAGCGCATCGAAGGCGGAGCCGCCCGCCCCCATCAGTTGCTGCGCGTGGGCGATGCGGCCCTGAAATTCCTCCACGCGAATCGGTTTCACGCGGTCGCCGAGCGGCTTCAGCGCGTCGAATGCCGGCGGAAGCGGCGCGCAGCCTTCGGGCGGTGCCGCGCCGAGCGCGGACGAAGGCCCCGAAAGCGTGTTTGCAGCGAGTGCGCCGCCTGCGATGGAGGCGGTCTTGAAGAGGTCGCGTCGCGAAAGCTTCATGTGGTTTCCTCGCAATCGATGGGATGGCTGCTAGTGAAAATGCGAAATCAAGACGGCGTCGGTAACGTCCTGGCCGCGCGAATAGGCGATCTGTTTCCCATCCGGCGAAACGCTGAACGCCCAGATGTGCGATTCCTGCGGAAAGGTCGCGATTCTCTTTGGCGGCATTGCAGGAGCGCCCGGAGCGTCGACCGGCTGGGCCCACAAGGATGGAATCTCCTCTTTCCGCACCTGGTACAGGATGTCGCGTCCGTCCCTGGTCCATTCGAGCTTGTGCCCGCCGTCGCCCTCCCAGACCACTTCATTGGGCACGTCGTAAAGGCTTCGAACTTCCCCTCCTTGCAGCCCGACGATCGCAATTTTCGGAGGCTTCGCCGGATCCGGCGAATAGAACCCGGCGACGGAGCTTCCCTCGGGAGAAACCTGCCCCTGCTCGATCAGTTCCTTGGTGATTCGAACGGGAGTGCCGCCGTCGATCGGGATGCGCATGAGTCCGCCCGAATCGCTGGCGTCGTCGTACACGACGAAGGTGCCATCCGGAGAGCAACTCGGAAAAACGTCCGCGTTTCCGGTCGTGATCTGTTTCAAGTTTCCGCCATCCATATCCGCGCGCCACACCGAAATGCCCTTCGACTGGTTTCCGCTTCCGAAAACGAAATGCTCGCCGTCGCCACAGGCCGAAGGCCACAGGGAAGTCGTGCCGGCCAGGGGAATGTCGTGGAGGTTGCTGCCGTCCGGTGCGGTAGTGGCAAGGCGCATCGCCCCGGAAGTGTAATAGCCGAACAGAATCGCGTCGGGCGCTCCCCACGAAAGCCCGACGACGCCGTCCGCGCGGCCTACGCCGGAAGTGATCTGGCGTGGCGAGGAAAAGGAAGCCGCGCCGCCCATACTGGTCACCCAGATAGTCCCGGTGAGGGTCAACTGAACGGTGGCGAGGGTCGAGCCATCGGCCGTGATCGTCGCACCCATGTAAAAGTTGAGATCGTTCGTGATCCGGTGCTCGCCACCGTCGGGATAATCGACTTGCCAGAGCTGGGCGTTGACGCTGGTTTGATCGACGCCCGCCGGGAAGACTATGCCGGCGCTTTCCGGCAGCCACGCCATCTGGCGCGGGTAATCCCAGTTGCGGGAACCCAACCGCGCCGCTTGGCCGGAATTCACGTCGACCGTTTCGAGCACATAGTGCTGGAAATTGCCGTCGGGCGTTTCAGACACCGCAATTCGCTTTCCGTCGGTCGACCACGCCGGGCCTTCGCTGGAGAAATGCGCGGGTTTTTGCAGGACCACAAGGTCTTTGGCGCCCGTGCCATCCGCGTTCGCCAGAATCAAGTTGGAAGTCTCAGCCTTGCTCGTTTGCCGCACAAAAACGAACTGCTTGCCGTCCGGAGAAAAACTGATGGGACTATCGACATCGACGAGAAGCTGACGCTCGGTCCCGCCAAGCGAGGGAACTTGAAAGAGCGTTCCGACTCCGATGGATTCGTCTCGCTTTACGTAATAGAGGTAATTGCCGTCAACCGAGAACGTGAGCCCGGCGATTTCACCGGGAGTTCCCGCCAGCACCTTGGCGGTGCTGCCCGTGGCGAGCTGGCGGACCCATATGCCGTGGCCGCCGTTGTCGTCTTGGACGTACGCGAGCCACTTGCCGTCGGGCGAGATCGTGGTCGAATGGATGTTGCCAGTGGAGGTGACGGGCGAGATCGACATTTGCGCGAACGAAGTCTCGGTGTGATGGCTGTAGCGATTGTGAAACGTGATGGCCGCAAGCGCGGCAAGCGCGCCAATCACGACAATGCCGAGACAAATCATCAGCCAGAACGCCGTGCGCGACTTGCGCTCGGCGCCGGCAGCGGCGACCGAAGATGCGGAAGCCGGCGTCACGGGGCCGCTCAGCGGTTGCGCAGCGGGCAGTTTTGCGGCGCCGCTGGTGGCAGGCCAGGACGCGCTGCTCGAACCCGTTCGCGACGAATCGATATCGCGCTTCAGGCGCTTCAGGTCCGCGCGCATCTCCGCGGCGGTCTGGTAACGGAAGTCGCGATCCTTCTCCAGCGCCTTGCCGATGATCTCCTCGAGCTTCGGCGGGGCGTTGGGATTCAAGATCGTCGGCGCGACGGGATTGCGGTTCAGAATCGCGTCGAAGATCAAGGCCGAAGTGCCTCCGCTGAAAGCGCATTGGCCGGTCGCCATTTCGTAGAGGACGGCGCCGAGGCTGAACAAATCCGTACGCGGGTCGAGCTCTTCGCCGCGCGCCTGCTCCGGAGACATGTACGCCACGGTGCCGAGCGCGGACCCCGGGCTGGTGAGCAGGACGTTGTCGGTGATCGGTTGCGTGACTCCGGCGCCGATCGTTTCCGCAATGCGCTTTGGAGACGTCTGTTTCGCGAGGCCGAAGTCGAGAATTTTCGCCTGTCCGCGCGTCGTGACGAAGATGTTCGCGGGCTTGATGTCGCGATGCACGATTCCGCGCGAGTGGGCGGCGTCAAGCGCGTCGGCAATCTGCACTCCGAAATCGAGCAGCGCGTCGCTGGGCATCGCCCGGCCCGCGATGCGCTCGCGCAGCGTCTGGCCCTCGAGCAATTCCATCACGAGGAACGGGCGCCCGCCGTTCGCGCCCGCTTCCGGCGGAGCCTCACCCACGTCGTAGATCGTGCAAATGCCCGGATGATTCAAGGACGATGCCGCACGCGCTTCGCGCTGGAATCGTTCCAGCGAGGCAGGATCGCGCGCGAGTTCCTGCGAGAGGAATTTCAGCGCGACCTGCCGGCCAAGCCGCGTGTCCTCGGCCCGAAACACCTGGCCCATGCCGCCGCTGCCGAGAGGCTCGATAATCCGGTAGTGAGAGATGACGTGGCCGATCATGTGAGACACGTCATCCTAAACAAGTGGCGAGGGTGGTGCAAGTGACGAAAGCGGGCACAGATGCTCACGCGAGCGACCTTCTCAGACTTTCAGGCGAAACTGCGCGGACACAGAGGACCGCGCGGGGCGGAAGAGGGCAAGCCTGCGGTTCGCGTCAAATCTATTGATCGGCGGGCGCCGAATGTGGCATCACCGTGACCGTCACCGGCTGCTCGAGCTGAAAATCGAGCTTGGTTTCAGACGGGATTTTCACCTGTTTGCCATGAGTCGAGGCTTGGTAGACGCCGCCCGCTCCCGCACCGGCGGCCGCGCCAATCGCCGCGCCCTTTCCGCCGCCCGCGATCGCGCCGAGCAACGTTCCCAGAACTGCGCCGGCGCCAACTTTCTTCGCGGTGTCTTTGCCGCGCGAGCTTCCCGTCAGCGAGTAGGTGCTGCTGACGAGCGGATACGACTGTCCTTGGAATTCGAGTTTCACGAGCTCGAGCCGCAAGTCGCTCTGGCCGCTCATGCGTCCCGCCGAAGAGGCGCTCGCCAGCCGAACGTACACGTCGGCGCCCTTGGGCACCACGACTTCGTCGCCCACGACGATCGGAGCTTCGAGTGCGGCGTGGAAGATTTCACCCGTCTGATTCACCGCAGAATCGACACCGTCGATCATCCGAATCGAGACGGTTTCGCCCGACGGAATCTGAACCTCGCGGGGCGGCGGTGGAGGAGGAGCCGGAGTCGCAATCGGAGTTGCGGGAGCAGTAGGAGGCGCTTCCTGAACCGGAGGCGGCGGCGCGGTGGCAGGCGGATTCTGATCAACCGGCGGATTCAGCGATTCCCTCAAGTCTGCGTTGGAGGCGACCAGTTGTTTCGAGCGGTCCTTGTGGTGGCGCTTCTCCGGCTTCTTGACTGCAGCGGGAGGCGTCGATTTGCTGGCGACTTCCGGCGACGACGGCGCGGGCTGAGGCTCCGCCACCGAGGCCTGGACGGTCATTTGGTCGCTCACCTTTGTGACGCCGGGCGTTTGCGTGGCGATCTTGTACGCGTCGAGTCGGGCGGCATCGCTCGGCACTGCGCCGCTCAACGTCACCTGGCCGCCGTTCGATGTTACCTGGAGGTTCGCGCCCTTCAACTGGGCGTCCGAAAACATTTGAGCTTTGATCGAAGTGACAAGGGCCGCGTCGTCGGGCTTCCTGGCGCAGCCTGCGGCAAGCGCCATGGCGAGCACAACAGCCGAAAATACCAACCTCCCGCGCATCTTTATCCTCCCCAGCCAACCGAACCGGCTGAACGGGCGCACGAAAGCGCGCATATCCCCGCCGCGGTTGTACCCAGTCTACTACGATGCAAGATAAGGATTAAGCGCTGTCTCGGCGTAACCCTTCATAGCCTCGCTTCAGGGATCTCGGCGCTTCATCTTTTTTCTGTTCTTTTGGGCGATGCGCCGTGCAACTTTTTGGTGGCCCCGGTGTTTCTTTCTCCAGCGGTCGATATGGGGTTTTTCGACCTGCCGGGCAATTCTCAAGAGACTGCGGTGACAAGGAGAGTTTGCAATGCGGAACTCGAAAGTGATGGGTGTGTTTCTGGCAATCTTCGCGATTCTTTCGCTATCCAGTTGTGGCGGTTCAAGCCAATTGATGAACCCGACGCCCGAGGGCAACAGCGCCAATGTGTTCTCGGTGGTGACGGATGCCCCTTTGCAAAGCGTGATTTCGTGCGAGGTCACCATAACGGGCGTCACCTTGTTTAACGGCACGAACAACGTTCCAGTGATGACTCAGACGCCGCAGGTGATCGATTTTGCCAAGCTCAGCGGGCTGCATCAGCTCATGGACCTTAACGCGGTGCCGACGGGCACGTATTCTTCCGCGACCGTGACGCTCTCGACCGTCGTAATCGGCTATCTCGATACCAGCGTCACACCGCCCATCGTGAACACGATGAACGGCTCGCTGACCCAAGCGACGGTGGCGGTGCCGTTCAAGCAGCCGTTCGTGCTGAACGATAACGACCTGGTCGGCCTGCGCATGGAATTCGACCTGCGCAAGTCGATCCTCACGTCGAACGGCGACTTCACGGGTCAGGTGAATCCGACGTTTTACATGAAGCTTCTGGCGGCGGGCGATTCGGATGTTTCGATCGACGATTTTCACGCCGGCTTCGTGGGCATGGGCGATAACAACACGTTCACGGTTCAGGGACCGAAAGGCCGGCAGTGGACTGTTCAGACCAGCAACAGCACGGTTTGGGACGACCCAAGCATGTCCGTGAACGCGTTCACGACCAACACCATTCTCGAGATTTCGGGGCAGCTCGATCCGGTAACGAAGAACATCGACGCTTCGGAAGTAGAAGTGGTGTCGAACGACGGCTTCGTCCTGGGCGGGCTGCTGACGTACGTCAACCCGCCGTCGCCGCAGCCGGCAACGGAAGCCGACCTCTACGTTCGCTCCGAGCTTCCGGACATCACCGGGCTCGAGCCGGGGCAGATCGAAGCGCTCACGCTGAATGGCTCCGAGCAATATCGCATTGCGAACATCCGGAGTCCCCTCACGACGCTTCTTTTCAACAACACGTTGATGGCCGCGGGACAGCGCGTCGACATCGGCGGAAAACTGACGACGTCGAACGGCATCACTACGCTGACCCCACATCGCGTGGTTCTGCGACGGCAAGGTCAGGCCGGAGACTGGGTGGTCGGCAGCACCGTCATCCAATCGGGGAATGCGGGCAGCTTCCAGATCGACGACAAATGGACCGCCGGCATCCTGCTGCCGAGCCCGTTGACCGTGCTCACGACGAACGATACGCGGTTCATCAACCTGAGCGGCCTTTCCGCGCTGACCGGAGCAAATCCGATTCCGGTTCGCGTGGTCGGATTCGTCCTGGTGGATTCGCAGTTGAGTCAGCCGGTGATTGTGGCGCGCGCAGTGGAGGAACTGACCAACTAGCGTCTTCATAGACGTTCATAACGAAGGCGCCGCTGTTTCATCTCAAGTCTTCGAGCTCAGGGAGCCCGGGCCTGAGAGCGGAACAGCGGCGCTTTTCTTTTGTGGTTTGCGTCCGCGGGCGTCTGCTTTAGAATCGGCGCCCATGCAGGAACCGCGCACCTTCCAGGAATTCTGGCCGGTCTACGTTGTGGCACACAGCCAGCCGCTCACGCGAGTTTTTCATTCCGTGGGAACGCTGACCGGATGGGCAATCCTCGCGATCGCCATCGTCCTTCGCCGGCCGTGGCTCATCCTCGCCGCGCTTGCCGTTCCGTACACGCTGGCGTGGTTCTCGCACTTCTTCGTGGAACACAATCGCCCGGCGACGTTCGGTCATCCGTTGTGGTCCTGGCTTGCGGACCAGAAGATGGTGGCAATGGTCCTGGCGGGAAGGATGAAAAGGGAAGTGGAGCGCTGCGCTGCCGTGCTCAATTCAGCGCCGGCTGGCGCCGCTGCTTCCGAAAGATAGCCGCACGAGCTTGACGCGCAGAGGGCGCCGCAATCCCCGGCTATTCCATTTGAACTGCCACGATGTGGTTGCCGTGCTCTGCCACCTCGATTGCGATGGGGGGCCGCATGGCCCTGCCACGCACGATCGCGCCGCGGACCAGCCCGTTGGGCCCGTTGCCGTAGCGTCCCAGATCATAAACACTCTTGCTGCACGGGTCGGCCACCATCGGATGTTCAGCGCGGACATGATAGACAGAGCGCAGCCTTTCGACGTCCGTCACCCACTCAAGTTCGCACGTGCCGTACGGTTCGCGCAGCGAAATTCCCCAGAGAGTTCCTCCCGGCAGGCGCACCGCGAGCGCGGGAATCCGCTCGAACGTCGTCTGGTTCACGAAGACGAATCGCTTCGCGGACCACGCCTTCGAGAGTTCGTCCGCGGTCGCGATGTTGCCGGGGCCGATGGGCAATGCCGGAGCAGGCTTTGCGGGTGGCGCTGAAGCCACGACAGGAGTTTCGGCCGGCGCGGGAGCCGGTTCTTTGGCCGATGAACCGTGAACCCACCACACCACGGCGACCGCGAACGCGACTACCGCAACCCCCGCGATCATCAGCCCCAGTGGGAAACCGCTCCGCTCGCTTGCGACGGACGCAGGCGCCGGCTCCTCAGCAGAAGGAGCCTGTCGCGGCGGTTTGGCCGCGGGGACTCCGGGTATCTGCGGCGCTTGCGGCTTGAACGGATCGACTTTTTTTTCGTCCGGCATGCTGAGTTGTCCGGAAGGGAATATTCAGATTGGATTGGCTGGAACCAAAACGCAAGATTCGAGTGCAAGCGGCTGTTTACGCTTTCGCTTCGCCCGTCAGGCGGGCCGCTGGAGCTGAACGGAATGGTGCGCGACGTATTCGTGGAGATTGGCGAGGATGAGCAGGAGCTCGAGCATCCGGTCGCGCTGTTCGGCGTTGGGCTCGGCAGCGGCCTCTTCCAGGTTCTTGACGATGGTGAGCGCGTCGGCGAGCAGCCACTCGAGTCCCTTCGCGTCAATCGGGTGACCCACGCGGCAGCCCTGCAGAGCGCTGTCCGTGCGAACGAAGGCTTCATCGAGGAAGTGATCGAGACAAAGCTGCTCGCCTGCCAGGGCCCGCGGGATCGCTCTGGCACACAAATTCCTTTTGCAGGTTCCTGAAAACGCGGCGTTCATGACCACACCCCAAAACCTCGCGCTTTCGCTCGAGGCAGTGGCCGAAGACTAGCACACAATTACAAGGGCGCGCGAAAAACTTGGGCCCAGGCGTAACGGAAAGCGCAGCGGGCTCGTGCGGACCCGCTGCGCTCGATGAGGAAGCGGACTAGTGAATCTGAATCGATCCCGAGCTCGTGCTCAGATCGACCACCGGGCCCCCGCCGTGCACCTTGCCGTGCAATTCACGCCCGCTGATCGTGCCCTGAACAGTCATCTCGTGGGACGTATGGATGCTGCCGGAGCTGGTGTGCGCGACGAGCTCGTAGGCTGCTTGCTCGGGGAACTCCACGTCGACGTTGCCGGAGCCTGTGCGGAGCTTCCAATCTCCCTTCGGTTCGCCCTGCGCGACGATGGTCCCGCTGCCGGTTTGCACGCGCACCGCGCCCTTCACGCCCTTGACTTCCACCGATCCCGAGCCGGTGCCGATTTCGACGTCGCCCGGCGCCGTCTGTTCGAACCGCACGTCGCCGCTGCCACTGGAAGCGGTGAGCCCGCCGGCGATGCCCAGGGCATGCACTGAGCCGCTGCCCGTGCTCGCTCGCACGCTGCCATGTACCGAATCGAGCTCAACGTCACCCGAGCCCGTGCGGGCGTGCACCTCGCCGCCGATTTTGGAAAGCTTAAGGCTTCCCGAACCGCTGTTCGCTTCGACCGGTCCGCTGATGCCTTCGATGCGCTCATCACCCGAGCCCGAAGCGGAATGAAGTTTTGTTTCCGCCGGAACGATCACTTCGTAGCTAATGGAAATGTTTCGCATGCGTTCGTGGTCTTCCACGTGGCCGATTCGAATCGTGTTTCCGTTCTGCTCGATCGGCGGATTCGTCTCGAGGTCGCGGACTCTCTGCTCGACGTCGCCAGCCGCATGCCAGCCGGAAACGTGAATCTTGCCGTGAATCTCGACTTTGCCGGTTTCTCCCGCGCGAACCACGATTTCGCCGGAGCCGGTTTGCACGTCCACGTCCACCGGGCCCGTGACGCTCAGCGTCCGGTCGAAGTGGCCTTCGGTTTCCGCGCGAACGGGAAGCGCCGCAAACGCGGCCAATAACGTGACACCCAGCAGTGCCAGGGAACTACGCGCACTTATCCTCATCGTTCGACCTCCTGTAAGGGTTGCCCCAGTCGGACTAAGGTACGCAAGCCAGACTTGAAAAGTTCATCGGTGTCTGGGCGCGGAGGCGTTTCCGTAGCATGGTGGAAGTAAGGCGGGCCGGCACGAGAATGCCGGCCCGTTTTGCTGGTTCCAAGACCCCGGTCAGAAGCGGAACACGATACCAGCGGAGATCCGAGCGTTGTTCTGCGTCTCAGAGGAAAACCGCGTCATCAAGTATTCAGCCTGTATCAACCGGATGCCGATGTGTTCCGTGGCGTTCACATCCACGCCGCCACCGAGAGCCATGGCGAATGAGTTGTCCGATCCCGATATCCCAAAAGCACTTGCTGAGGCATGTGCTCCGCCGAAGAGGGCTTGAGCATACGGTGTAAAGCGGCCGTGCCGGTACGCCACCTTCGGACCGAACAAGTACGTGTACACATTGGCGTCCACGGATGCTCCGCCGATGTTCCCCACGTGGTAGCCACCGAAATCGGCGACGATGCCGAGGCTCCGCGTGGGATTGAAAGAGACTGAAGCGCTGGCACCGTTCATGTTGAATGCGGGCGCCCCGGAAACGTGTACGCGGCCGTAGGAGTAGCCTGCGAAGACCTCAGCCTTCGGGCTCTCCTCTTGAGCCGCCAATGCAGTTGGAAGCAGGAACATGACAGCAAACAACAGCAGCCATTTTCTCATCGAATGACTCCTTGTTCTTGGGATCTGGCTCTGCGGGACAGACTGTCACGTTTTCTGGTGGATTCACGGTGACGGCGAAGCCCAATGCGAGTGACCCGGGTCACCCGCGCGCGAGGCTGCGTACGGGGGAAGATTGTCGTGATTTGCTGAGTCGCGGAGATCCCTAAGTGCTAAGCAGCCGCGCCATGGCACTTTTTGTATTTCTTGCCGGAGCCGCAGGGACACGGATCGTTTCGGCCGACCTTCGCGGCCGCGCGAACGGGCTTCGGAGCTTCGGCCTGTGCGGGACCTGACTGGAATTGAAGGTTCTGCTGCTGGCGGCGCTGGCGCGCCTCGATCTGCTTGGCCTCGGCTTCCGGCTTGGCAGGCTGCATCAGGAAGAGGAAGCGCACCGCTTCCGTATCGATGCGGTCCATCATGTCCTCGAAGAGAACGAACGCTTCCTTCTTGAATTCGACGAGCGGATCCTTCTGCCCGTATCCGCGCAGGCCGATGCCTTCCTTCAAGTGGTCGAGGGTGAGGAGGTGGTCCTTCCACTGCGCGTCGACGATATCGAGCAAAATGTGGCGCTCGAGCCAGCGCAGCGTCTGCACGCCGAAGAGCTTCTCCTTGTCCTCGTAGCGCGCTTTGGCCTTCTCGATCAGCGTGTCCACCAGCTCGTCGTGATTCAGCTTCGCGACGTCGATTCCCGCGGTCTTCAGATCGATACCGAACTGGTTCAGAATCTCATTCGCAAATTGTGTCGTGTTCCACTGGTCGGGATGCTGCTCGCGGGGGCAGTGCGTTTCGACGAGCCACGCCGCGATCGACTCGGCGCGCTCGATCACGAATTCCTTCTGGTCGCGTCCTTCAAGGAATGAGCGCCGCAGCGAGTAGATCGTCTCGCGCTGCTTGTTCATCACGTCGTCGTATTCGAGCAAGTGCTTGCGGGCCTCGAAGTTCTGCGCTTCGACGGCCTTCTGCGCGTTCTCGATTCGTTTGCTGATGAGGCGCGATTCGATCGGCACGCCCTCCGTCATGCCGAGGCGGTACATCAACGCCTTCACGCGCTCGCCGCCGAAAATACGCAGCAGATCGTCCTCGAGCGACAGGAAGAAGCGCGAAGATCCCGGGTCGCCCTGGCGTCCCGCGCGTCCGCGAAGCTGATTGTCGATGCGCCGCGCCTCGTGACGCTCGGTGCCGAGGATGTGCAATCCGCCGAGAGCGATCACTTCGTCATGTTCCGCTTTACACTGCTGCGCGAACTGGTCATAGATCGGCTTCCATTGCTCGAGCGGCACCTGAAAAATCTTGCCCTCCTGCTGGAAGAGCACCATCGGAACGTTCCCCGCGGCGGAGGCGCCGTTTCCTCCAGTGGCCGTTGCGTCCGCTTGCGCCGGAGTTTCCGCGCCCCCTGCGCCCGCTGCCACGGCAGCGCCCACGACGGCTCCTGCCGGCGCGTACGGCATGGCCAGCTTGTTCTTCAGGCAATGCTCGCGCGTCATCGCTTCCGGATTTCCGCCGAGCAGAATGTCGGTTCCGCGGCCGGCCATGTTCGTCGAAACGGTGACCGCGCCCTTGCGTCCCGCCTGAGAAATGGTCTTCGCCTCGCGCTCGTGCTGCTTCGCGTTCAACACCTGGTGAGGGATGCCCGCTTTCTTCAGCAGCTCGGCGATTTTTTCCGACTTCTCGATCGAAATGCTTCCCACCAGCACCGGCTGGCCGCTCTCGTAGTATTGCCGGATGCCGCCCACGCGCGTGTTGTCTTCCTGGATGATGCCGTTCACCGCCGCTTCGAATTTCTCCGCTTCCGTCCGGTACACCACGTCGGAGTTCTCGATGCGAATCAGGACCCTGTTCGTCGGAATCGCCACCACGTCCAGGTTGTAAATCTTGTGGAATTCGGGCGCTTCGGTTTCCGCCGTTCCGGTCATGCCGGAGAGTTTCTTGTACATGCGGAAATAATTCTGGAACGTGATGGTGGCGAGCGTCTGGTTTTCCCGCTCGATCTTCACGCTTTCCTTCGCTTCCACGGCCTGGTGCAAGCCGTCGGACCACCGGCGGCCCGGCATCTGCCGGCCCGTGAATTCGTCGACGATCACCACTTCGCCGTCCTTCACCACGTAATCGACGTCGCGCGTGAACAGCGTATGTGCGCGCAGCCCCTGATAGACGTGGTGAATGATGTCCATGTTCGCCGGATCGTAGAGGTTGCCCAGGTTGAGCAGGCGCTCGCATTTCGAGACGCCTTCCTCGGTCAGCGTCGCGGTGCGCTGCTTTTCATCGAGCGTGTAGTCGATTTCCTTGATGAGCCTGGGGATGATCTTATCGATGCGGTAGTACTTGTCGGTCGATTCCTCAGCCGGCCCGGAAATGATCAGCGGTGTGCGCGCCTCGTCGATCAGGATCGAGTCCACTTCGTCCACGATCCCAAACTGGTGCCCGCGCTGGACGCAATCCTTCAGATCGTACTTCATGTTGTCGCGCAGGTAATCGAAGCCGAACTCGTTGTTCGTCCCGTAGGTGATGTCCGCGGCATACGCTTCGCGGCGCTGCGCGTCGTCCAGATCGTGGACGATCACCCCGACCGTCAGCCCGAGCAGCTTGTAAATCGGGCTCATCCACTCCGCGTCGCGTCGCGCCAGGTAATCGTTCACGGTGACGATGTGCACGCCCTTGCCGGCCAGCGAGTTCAGATACGCCGGAAGCGTGGCGACCAGCGTTTTTCCTTCGCCCGTTTTCATCTCCGAAATCTTGCCCTCGTGCAGCACGATTCCGCCGACCAATTGCACGTCGAAATGGCGCATCCCGATGGTGCGGCGCCCGGCTTCGCGCGCCAGCGCAAACGCCCGCACCAGCGCCGGCTCGAGCGCATCCTGCAGCTTCTGCTTGTACGCCGGATCGTCGCGCTCCAGGCCTTCGAGACGCGCCTGCACCTCGGCGCGCAACGCCGCCGTCCGCTGCGGGAACTCGGCGTCCGTGAGGTTCTTCATCTCGGGCTCGAGAGCGTTGATCTGCTCGACGAGCGGCTGGATCTTCTTGATGTCGCGCTCGTGCTTCGTCCCGATGAAGAACGAAATGATCTTGTCTATAAACTTCTCAATGTCCATATGCTCTGATGGTGAAAGCCTTCAGCTCGCGATGGCAGCTAAGCAGCGCCCTCGTTGCACCTCGACCGAGGGCGAGAGGAACGGCTCACGGCCCGCTTGCGGATAGTTCTCGCAAAACGTCACCTTCTATTGTAGCCGCTCGCTCGATTTCGTGCAAAGCGCGGCAGCGAGCAACCTCGCCTCGAGGGCCATTGCCAGCCTCGAACCGCCGCTCATCGAACGCCCGCCGCATGTCGTGAGTCGGTGCTATCGTTTGCAGAACGGCTTCGCTGTAAAAGCTCAAGTTCCCAGCACAAGGCACGTCAAACTCTGGAGCGAACCATGACCCACACGCACGCGGCAGGCAACGCAACGAAGAACATCGTCTGGGGAGCGATTGCATTGGCCGCTGGGGCTGCGTTCAGCGCTATCGCAGTTCGAAATCTCGCGGCCCAGGAGCGCCCGGCCGTCCAGCATCTCGAGACGCCCCTCGAGGTTCGGCCGATACCTGCGGAGCTGGTCAGCCGCAACGCGAAGGTTCAGCCCCTGCTGCAGCCGTCGGTGAAGTCGTGGGTCGAGACGCAGGCTCGAATCGAATTGCAGCGTCCGAGCCCGGACCTTGCGGCGCTCGAAGCCGCCATTCGCGCGCGCTTTGCCTCGGCGCCCGCAGCGGCGCCCCATCCGGCGCCGGCAATGGGCTCCGCCGGCAAAGCCGCTCAAATGGCGTCCAGCCCAACTTCGATGTCACCGGGGGCAGGCATCCCATCCGGCGCGGACATCGAAGAGCTGGCATTCATCGTGTTGATGCAAGCCACGAACGATCAGGATCAGGACCTGCAGCAGATCATGAATGAAGTGCAGGCTCAGACGAAGGCCAAGCAGTTCTTGCGGCAGCAGATGCAGGCCGTGAACACCGATGTGGCGGCCAGCGCCGGCCAGAAGCCCAACGCGCCCTGCAACACGCCCGCGTGCCAGGACCTTGCCCGTCAGGCCTCCGAAATCACTCGAGTCACGTCGCAGACCAAGAAGTCGGTGCGGCTCAGCGGCAGCGCCATCACCTACGGCGAGCTCAAGGGCATTCAGGCTGATTTGCAGGGTTCGCTCGACAGCATGAACGAAATGAGCGAGATGACCTCCATGCGCCTGCAGATGGCGATGGATCGCCGCTCGAAGTTCATTGAAATACTCTCGAACATATTGAAGAAGATGAGCGACACCGAGAGCAGCATCATTTCGAATCTCAAGTAGACCCGTCAATATCGCCCTGGCCGCTCACGCCAGGAGCTGGCGCTCCATGCAGTGCAAATCGCCGGTATCGAAGTACGGTGCCGCCCACTTGTCGTCCGTCGAAAGAAACCATCCGGCGGATTCCGCCGCCTGCGAAGAATTGGCCTTCGGCGTCGCCGCTTTCGCCCCGGTCGACTTGCGCGTGTAGTTGTCCAGGAAATTGAAATGGTCGATCAGCGCCAGCGCCTCGATGGCGAACGCAGTCGCCACGTCCGCGTCGTGAATCTCCAGCAGGTTGTCGCCGTTCTGCTCTTCGCCGCCGACCGCCAGGTTTGAAGATCCGCAGTAAACCACCGGATCGGCGCCGTTCACGCCGCACACCACGAACTTGTGGTGGATTTGATGTCCCGCGACCACCGGTATCTGGTCGAACGGCGGAGGAAGCAGCGTGCTTCCGGGCTTGCCGGTCACCAGCACGCCCGTCGCCTTGCCCGGAGTGTACAGGTAAATCCCGCCGGGGCTGTCCGAAATGCCGTACGTGAAAATGCTTTCATTCTTGTGCAGTGCCTGCAGAGCGACGTAGACCGGATTGGGTGCCGCCGCTTTCTTGGCCGTCTTGGCCGGCGTGCCCGTTTTCGCGCTGGAGGAAAAAGGCTGCTCCATACTGCTGCCGTCGTCCAGCTGCATCACCGCGAACAGGACGTTCCCGATAGACGTTCCGGTCGTCTTCTCCTGATTTACGCGGTTGACCAACCCTCCCAGAATCGTCGTCGCCTCCGCCGGCTCGTGCGGAGAAAATGTGATCGCCATCTTCGGCAGCGTGTTTGACGCCGCCACCGAAAAGGGCCCCGCCGCGAGCGGCGACGCGTTGAAGCTTTCGCTGGCCTTGTCCGTCCATGCCTCCTGAAATACCTTCGAGTATTGCGCCGCCACTGTCGCGTCGTTGAACACCAGCACGTGATTCGAGTTCACGTACAGCCCCGTGATTGAAAAGTTCGTCGAGCCCGTCAGCACCGTCACGGGGCCCTGCTTGTTCGACACAATCAGCACCTTGTCGTGCGCGTAGCGGCCGAATTTGCCCCGCAGGATTGCGGCCGGCGCCTTCACCGCCTTCGTGAACAATTGCTCGAACTGATCTTCCGGCGTCGTCCCCTTGGCGTTGTGGTGCAGCGAGGCATTATCCAGAATGCTGCGGATTCGTCCCTGTCCGGCCAGCTTCAGAAGGATGTTCAGCACGTCCGGCTCGTCCAGGTCGTACGCGAACATGTCGAGCTTCAACGACGGATCGGCCAACACCTGGTTGAGGGCCGCGAAGACCTGCTTGCGCGCGCTGTATCCGGACCACCCGTACTCATCCGCAAACGTGAACTTGTCGCCCTTTGCGTTCTGGCCCGCCTGTTGCGACGTATCGAAAAGCAGATCCTTCCCCGCGGGGCGGATCGGTGCCTTGAGCCCAAAGTGGTGAACAAACGCCTCCGACTGCACGAAGCCGCGCGTAAATGCCAGCGTCAGCGCGCCCTTCACAAAGGGCCCCACATTCACGGTCACGCTTGCGCTCAGCGCCGGATTCAGCGGCTGCAGAGACTGCTTGTTGTCGAAGTACCTCGGCGTGGCCGTGTACGTGTACGGCCCCATGAACGGCGCGATTCCCTGATGCGCTGAGCCCGGCACGTGTACCCACCAGAACTTGTGAATTGGCGCGTTGATGCTCGAGTTCGGAGGCTCGCTCGAGTCCTGCGCGTGGTTTCCGGGCGTCTGGAACCGCAGCTCGTTCAGAAGGTAATACGAGCTCTGTCCCTGCGGCTTGCATTCGATCGTGAACCCCGCGAGGTTGGTGAGGCTCTTCTTATCCGACAGGTCGAATGCAAGCAGCGTCTTGCAGTCGCCGACGTACGCTCGAACGGAAAAGGTGCCGTTTTTCGCAGACACGCTGGCCATCGCGTCCTCCAGGGAGGTTAGTCGTTGGTATGTTGGCGCGAGAGTACACGAAAGCGCGGGGGCTTGCAAACTCTGCGTGCAACGCCCGCAGGTCGCCGCGGGTTGCCCGTCACAGGCACTCGCAGCTATCATTAGAGAAGCTGGCGAGCGAAGGGCCAATCGGGAAAGGACCCACATGCCACAGGGACCCGGAATGACGAAAGCGCCGATTGAAGGCGTCAAGAATCTCATCACCGTTGCGAGCGGCAAGGGCGGAGTGGGGAAGACGACCGTCGCCGTCAACCTGGCGATCGCCCTGAAGAATCTCGGTGCGTCCGTCGGCCTGCTTGACGCGGACGTCTACGGCCCGAACGTGCCGGTGATGCTCGGCACCAACGAGCAGCCGCGCGCCCTCGACGAGCGCACCATCATTCCGGTCGAAGCCTACGGCGTGAAAATGATCTCGATGGGCCTGCTGAATCCGGGCGACAAGCCCCTCATCTGGCGCGGGCCGATGCTCCACAGCGTGATCCAGCAGTTTCTCCGCAGCGTCCGCTGGGGCGAACTCGATTACCTCATCGTCGACTTGCCGCCGGGCACGGGCGACGTCCAGTTGACCTTGATTCAGAGCGCCGCGATTACAGGCGCGGTCGTCGTCACCACTCCTTCGATTGTTTCGCTCGCGGACGTCCGCAAGGCCGTCGAAATGTTCCGCCAGGTGAACGTCGAAATCCTCGGCGTGGTCGAAAACATGAGCTACTTTGCGTGCCCGCACTGCAACGGCCGTATCGACGTCTTCGGCCACGGCGAAGGCCAGACGATGGCTCGCATGTTCGGCGTGCCGTTCCTCGGCGAAATCGAAATCGATCCGCAAATCCGCATCGGCGGCGACACCGGAAAACCAGTCGCGTCGCTCGGCGAAGACGCGCCGGGGGCCAAGAGCGTCTACGCCATCGCCCGCGCCCTCACGGACCGCCTGAAGGTCGTGAACTCCTCCGCCGCGTCTCCGGTCGTGCAAATTCTGTAGCGCAAATCGTCCCTGTTGACCCTTTCTGCGCCTCGATCGGGCGCCGTCGCTTGCCCTTCGCTCAACTGCGAGAAAATGGAATCTTCCGGCGGTCATCCTCCACGGAGAGATGGCGATGGCGGAGTACAACTACGAGTTTCGGGGCTGGCACGCACTCTTGGGAATCGCGCTCCTGCTCGGTTTCTTCGGCGTCAAGATGCTGATGCACGTCCGCACTGTGGACGACGCGATGCGCGCTGCCGTCCGCGAGGAGCTGCTCAACGAGTACTCTGGCCGCGGCCCGAAAGATGTCGCGCGCCTCGTCACGGAAGCCCGCGAGGGCATGCCGGTCGAGCCGGTTCAGCCGCTCGTCCAGCGCGACGTCGAGTTCACCTCGATTGCCGCGCACGGCCCGATGGGAAGCCCTGTAACCCTCGTTCGCGCCGAAGTCAGGGTCGACGGCGGCTCGCCGCCCGATGGCCGCTCGGTTCGCTACTTCCGCGTGTCGCGCAAGTTCACGGGCGGCTGGATGGTCGTCGGCGACAGCAATTCCTACAACTATTTCATGGCCCTCATGCCCTGACGGGCATTCTCCCTGTCGTTCCTCCTGAAACGTGGTACAACTTCACGGGACATGCTCCGCGCGCTGTGCAGCGGTTCCTCGTGCCGTCGCGAGAGGAGAACGCCACATGACCTCGCGTGTTTCGCGTCGTGAATTCCTGGCCGGAATGGGTGCTGCGGCTGCGTCGCCGTCGTTTCTCCTGGAAATGTTCGCGGCCCCACGGCCGCCCCGCCCGACCAGCACGATGAAATCGCCGTTCCGCGTCAGCGTCATCAACGACGAAATCAGCCAGGATTTTGGCCGTGCCTGCGAAGTGGCGGCGCGCGAGTTCGGCATGGGCTGGATCGAGTTGCGCGGCATGTGGGACAAGAACATCCTCAATCTCGACGCGAAGGAAATCGCCGAAGCGCAGCGGATCCTCAAGCAGTACGATCTGCGCGTCACCGATATCGCGAGCCCGCTCTTCAAAGTCGATTGGCCCGGCGCGCCGAAATCGCAGTTCAGCCCGAGCGGCCCGCAGTTCGGCGCCGACTTCACGTTCGCTCAGCAGGACGACGTGCTGGACCGCACGATTATGCTCGCGAAAAATTTCGGCACCGGCCGCGTCCGCTGCTTCGATTTCTGGCGCCTCGACGATCCCGCGCCCTTCCGCGCGGCCATGAATCAAAGGTTGCAATCGGCCGCCGAGAAGGCCGCCAGGAGCGGCGTGATTCTCGTCCTCGAAAACGAAGCCGCGTGCAACACGGCCACCGCGGCGGAAGCGGCGAAGGTGCTCGAAGCCGTGCAGTCTCCCAATCTCATGCTGAACTGGGATCCCGGCAACGCCGCCGAGCGCGGCGAAATCCCCTATCCCGATGGCTACAATCTCCTGCCGAAACATCGCATCGGTCACTGCCATTGCAAGGACGTCGTCAAAAAGCCCAGCGGCGGCTACGCCTGGGCCGCTGTTGGCCGCGGCTTCATCGACTGGACCGGCCAATTCCGCGCGCTCATGCGCGACGACTATCATTACGCCGTCAGTCTCGAAACCCACTGGCGCGGCGCTGGTACGCCCGAGGAATCGACCCGTCAAAGCTGTGCCGGCATGAAGAAAGCCCTGCAAGCCGCCGGCGCGCTCGAAGAGGAGGCCGCATGACCGCGAACCAAAACACGCGACGCGATTTCATGAAGCAGGCTGCCTTGGGAACCGCCGCATTTCTCGCCGCTCCCACGTCGCGCGTCCTTGGCGCGAACGACCGCGTGCGCGTCGGCATGATCGGCGTTGGCGGCCGCGGACAGGACCTGCTGCGCCAGGTCATCGCAGTCCCGAATGTCGATCTCGTCGCGATCGCAGACGTTTACACGCGCCGCTGGGCCGAGGCCAGGCACATCGCCCCCGGCATCGACGCGGTCAGCGATCATCGCCGACTGCTCGACCGAAAAGATATCGATGCCGTAATCGTCGCCAGCCCGTTGCACATCCACGCGCGCCATTTTCTCGATACACTCGCGGCAGGGAAGGACCTCTACTCCGAAAAGACCATGACGTGGTCGATCCCCGAAGCGGACGAATGCCTCGCCGCCGCGAAGAAATCCGACCGCATCGTGCAAATCGGCTTGCAGCACGAAAGCTCCGGCCAGCTCGCCGACGCCCGCAAATGGATCAAGGACGGCATCGTCGGCAAAGTCACCAGCGTCGAATCGTGGATGAGCCGCAACACGCCGCACGGCCAGGGCCAGTGGGTGCGCGCGGTGCCCTCCGACTGCACTCCGGCCAACGTCGACTGGAAAGCATTCCTCAATGGCCGTCCCGACGCCGAATTCAACGCCTTCCGCTTCATCAACTGGCGCCTCTACTGGGAATTTTCGGGCGGCAATATCACCGAAAACATGGTCCATCAGATTTCCTGGATTATGAGCGCCCTCAACCTCGAGCTTCCCGCGGCCGCCCACATGTCCGGCGGCGTCTTCTCCGAAAAGGACGGCCGCGAAGTCCCGGACACCATCGCCGTCACCTTCGATTTTCCCGGCGACAAAATTGTCAACTGGCAATCGACCTTCAGCAACAGCCGGTACGGCCTCGGCGAGCGCATCCTGGGCAGCGATGGCACCGTCGAGCACGTCGCCGGCGCCAACGACATGGTTACCGGCCGCTCCGAAGAAACGCTCCGTTACTATCCCGAGAAGGTCAATCGGCCACACGGCGCCGCCCTCACCTGCGATACGCCCGACCAGAATCACATGGCGAACTGGATCGACTGCACCCGCACCCGCGCGACTCCGAATGCGCCCGTCGAGACCGGCTACGCTTCCGCCATCGCCTGCCACATGGCCAATCTCGCCTATCGCCAGCGGCGCCGCATCACCCTCGACGAAGCCCGCGCCGCCCAGCCGCAGATCTAGGTCTGTGTGGCGCCCGCAGATGCAGCCGCGTAGCGGCGACCGTACGTAGCCCGGCACGGAGCGCAGCGAAGTGCCGGGAAAAGATGCGAAGAGAAATATCGAGGCCCGGAGGGACGATTGAACGGCAAGGATTCGCCTCGCCTTGTCACCCCCTCGCCCCTGTGTTAGCTTCGCTGTTCATCTTGCGCGGCGCGAAAATCTGCGCCGTCCGAATTCGGGGAGCCTCCACTTGATCCGCACCTATCGCGGCCGAAAACCGCAAATCGCGCCGACCGCCTACGTCGACCCCGCCGCCGTCGTCATCGGCGACGTCGCCATCGGCGAACATTCGAGCGTCTGGCCCGGCGTCGTGATTCGCGGCGACGTCCATTTCATCCGCATCGGCGCGCGCTCGAACGTTCAGGACGGCTCCGTGCTCCACGTGATGCGCGACGAGTATCCGCTCATCCTCGGCGACAACGTCACCATCGGCCACGGCGTCGTTCTCCACGGCTGCACCATCGAGTCCCGCTGCCTCATCGGAATGGGCTGCATCATTTTGAACGGCGCGAAAATCGGCGCGGGCAGCATCATCGCCGCGGGCACGCTCGTCCCGGAACGCACCGAAGTCCCGCCCGGCAGCCTCTTCATGGGCCATCCGGGCAAGTTCCGCCGCGCGCTCACTGTCGAAGATCAGGCTTCGATCGACGGCTACGCCCAGCGCTACGTCGAGTACAAGGAAACTTACAAGTCCGACCCCGGAAATTGACCGCTCGCCCCGTGTAAATCCCCGTTCGCTGAAATTCGCTTGCGTGCGTGCGGTAAAATGGTGTGATGGGCGGACGCCGAAATTCGCGGCTGAGCGTCGGCGCTGGTAGAATGGGCGCCGGCAGGGGCCCGGCGGCCTATGATTTTTTTAATCGCCAATATGAAATATTAGAACCTGTCCTAAGTTGTTGGAAACAAAGGAAGGCGATCGGTTCTAATCGCCAAAAATCGCGATTTCGCTTTTTCGCGTTTCAAACGCCATGACCGAAAAACGACAATTTAGGGCGATCAAGGGCACCCGCGACATCCTTCCCCCGGATTCCGCCCTCTGGAACTGGTTCGAGCAAACCGCTCGCGAAACCTTCGAGCGCTACGGCTTCCGCGATATCCGCACCCCCATCCTAGAGGAGACAGAGTTGTTCGCTCGTTCGATCGGCGTCGAGACTGACGTTGTGTCGAAGGAGATGTACACGTTCCTTGATCCTCCTCGCGACCTCGACCCGATTCCAAGAATGCTGGAAAAGGGCTCCGGATCATCTGTGAAGCTATCGGATCTAGCGCCTAGAGACGTCATCTCCCTCCGTCCCGAGGGCACCGCGTCAGTGTGTCGAGCGTATGTCGAGCACGGCATGCACACGCTGCCCGGCAACGTGAAGCTCTACTACATCGGCCCGATGTTCCGCCGCGAGCGCCCGCAAAAAGGACGCTACCGCCAGTTCTACCAGATTGGTGCGGAAGTCCTCGGCCAGTCGGACGCGCCCGCCATCGACGCCGAAGTGATCGAAATGCTTCTCACGTTTTTCCGCCGCGCGGGCCTCACCGGCACGGCCCTCTCGATCAACTCCATCGGCGACAAGAATTGCCGCCCGCAATATGTCGAGCGCCTCCGCGAGGAGCTGCGCGCAGTGAAAGACAGCCTCCGCGAAGACAGCCAGCGCCGCATCGAGACGAATCCGCTCCGCGTCCTGGACTCGAAATTGCCTGAGGAGCAGCCCATCATCGAAAAGTTGCCGCGCATTTCGGACCATCTCTGCGCCGACTGCCGCGACCATTTCGCCAAGCTGAAAGACGAATTGAAGCTGCGCGGCGTCGCCTACGAAGAAAATTGGCGCCTCGTCCGCGGCCTCGACTATTACACGCGCACCACCTTCGAAGTCACGGCCACAGGCCTCGGCTCGCAGAACGCCGTCTGCGGAGGCGGGCGCTACGACGGCCTCGTCGAACTCCTCGGCGGCCCGCCGACGAAAGGCATCGGCTTCGCCATCGGCAGCGACCGCGCGTTTCTCTCGATTCAGGAGGGCAAGGACATCCCGCATTTGCCCGGCCTCGCCGTCTTCGTTGCCTGGATGGGCGCGAAATCCTATCCAACCGCCGTCGCCATCGCGCGGAAACTGCGCGATTGCGGCCTGAGCGTCGAATTGCCGCCCGAGGAAATGAAATTCAAGAAATCGCTGGGCCTCGCCGACAAGCTGGGCGCGCGCTACGCGCTCATCATCGGTGAAGACGAAGTCGCGTCGCAGACCTTCACCCTGAAGCGTCTCTCCGACGCCGACCAGAAAAAACTCAGCGAAAACGATCTGCTCGAATACCTCGAATCGGAGCGAAGGTCATGACGCCGCCGCGACTTGGGAGTGCGGGAGCTTGCTCCCGCTTTGTCTTCTCCGAAGCTTGCTTCGGCACGCTGTTCGTGAATACGAGGTGGCTGAATTGCTAGACGCACTCGGAAATCTGAAGCGAACAAAATACGCCGGAGCGCTACGAGCCGCTGACGCCGACAAAGACGTCGTCCTGATGGGCTGGGTCCATCGCCGGCGCGACCTCGGCCAGTTGATTTTCGTCGATCTGCGCGACCGTGAAGGCATCGCGCAAATTGTGTTCAACAAGGAGCAGCATCCCGAAGCGCATAAAAAAGCTGAAGAACTGCGCTCGGAATATGTCGTGGCTGTCGAAGGGCGCGTCGTGCGCCGGCAAAAGTCGAATCCCGAAATCTCGACCGGAGAAGTGGAAGTCATCGCCTCGCGCCTGCACATCCTCAACAATTCGAAGACGCCGCCGTTTCCGATCGAAGACGAAGTGAACGCCAGCGAAGAGACGCGCCTGCGCTATCGGTATCTCGATCTGCGCCGGCCAAAATTGCACGCCAATATCGAACTGCGGCATCGCGTCGTGCTCGAAATCCGCAAGACGTTCGACGAGCTGGGATTTCTCGAAATCGAAACGCCGATGCTCACCCGCTCGACGCCTGAAGGCGCGCGCGACTACCTCGTCCCGAGCCGCGTCCATCACGGGCAATTCTACGCGCTGCCACAGTCGCCCCAAATCTTCAAGCAAATCCTGATGATTTCAGGGATGGACCGCTACTTCCAGATCGTCAAATGTTTCCGCGACGAGGATTTGCGCGCCGACCGCCAGCCGGAATTCACGCAAGTCGACGTGGAGATGTCGTTCCCCACGCAGGACATGATTTTCGACGTGATGGAGCGCGTAATGGAGCGCGCCTGCGCGGTGACGGGCGTGAAAGCGCAGCGGCCGTTCCGGCGCCTCGATTACAAGGACGTGCTCCGCCGCTACGGCTCGGACAAGCCCGACCTGCGATTCGGAATGGAGCTGCACAACGTCACGCAATACCTTCAAGCCGCGCGCGGGGCGCTCCACTTCGAAGGCAACGTGCAGGCCGTCGTGGCGCCCGGCGCTGCAGCGTGGTCGCGCAAGCAGCTTGACGAATTGGGCGAAGCCGCGAAATCGAGCGGCGCGAAGAGCGTCTACACGGTGAAGCTGACGCCCGAAGGAATCTCATCGCCGCTCGAAAAAACTCTGGGCGCCGAGACGCTCAAGAAATTGTGCGAGGCCGTCGGCGCAAAGGCCGGAGACCTGGTCGTCGCCGTCGCCGCGAAGGATCAGATTCAGCATTCGGACACATCGCTCACCGTCGCGGGGCAGGTCCGGCTCTACCTTGGCAACAAGCTGAACGTGATCGACCGCAGCAAGTGGGAGTTCGCCTGGATCACGGGCTTCGCGCTCTTCGAATGGAGCGAGAACGAAAAGGCCTGGGTGAGCGCGCAGCATCCATTCACGGGGATCGTCGAAGAAGATCTCGATAAGCTCGAAACCGCGCCGTGGGAGTGCCGCTCGAAGGGCTACGACCTCGTCCTCAACGGCTACGAGCTTGGCTCCGGCAGCATCCGAATTCACCGGCAGGATGTGCAGGCGCGCATGTTCAAGGCGCTCGGCCTCACCGACGAGCAGGCGCGGCAGCGCTTCGGATTCTTCCTCGACGCGCTCACCTACGGCACGCCGCCGCACGGCGGCATCGCGCTCGGAGTCGACCGCATCGCCATGCTCCTCTCAGGCGAAAAATCCCTGCGCGAAGTGATCGCATTCCCCAAGACCACCGCCGCCCAGGATCTGATGGCCGATTCCCCCTCGCCCGTCGATCCATATCAACTCAACGAACTGGGAATCGCCATCAAGGATCCGAACAAATGAGCAGCGGGTTTTTCATCCACGTGGGAACACTTGCGCTGACCCTGTTTGTTGTGGCTTCGGCTTGCCTGGAGGTGTTCCGCGCGATTCGGCAGGACCCGAAGGACCGCGTGCTAGTGTTTGAGGCGGTAGCGTTCATAACCTTCTTTCTAGGCTTGGCTCTTCTCAAAGTTGTTGGAGTTTCTTGGCTGTCTGGGACGGTGTGGCTGACGTCGTTCTTCGCATCGGTGGCCTTGGCAGCGTATTTTGGCTTGAGGAATTGGATGCGCCGTCGAAAGAGAACAAGCTGACGAAGATGCAGCGAGCGAGATCGAGAAGGTTTTCAGGAGGCCGGGGCTTTAGCCCCTGCGCAAAGCCGGCGTGGGGTCTTTGCCCATCAGTGTCTATCTGTGTTCATCTGTGGTTACAGAACGGTGGGAAATAGCTGATGAGCCGGATACGCATACTGCCGGAAAACGTCGCCAACAAGATCGCCGCCGGCGAAGTTGTCGAGCGGCCGGCGTCCGTGGTGAAGGAGCTGCTCGAAAACGCGCTCGACGCCGGCGCGCGCTCGATTCGCATCGAAGCCGAATCCGGCGGCAAGCGCCTGATCCGCGTGATCGACGACGGCACCGGCATGAACCAGGACGACGCGCTGCTCGCGTTCGAGCGCCACGCCACATCGAAGCTGCGCACCGCCGACGATTTGCTCTCGATCGCAACGCTCGGATTTCGCGGCGAGGCGCTGCCGTCGATTGCCGCCGTTTCGCGGCTCGTGCTCGAAACACGCACGGCCGAGGAAGAGCAGGGAACTCGCGTCGAATTCGCGGGCGGCAAGCTGATCAGCGTGAAGCCCGCCGGCGTCCCCACGGGAACGTCGATCAGCGTCGGCGACATCTTCTACTGCGTCCCCGCGCGCCGTAAATTCCTGAAATCCGAAACCACCGAGCTTGGTCACATCGCTTCGCTCGTCACCCACTATGCGCTCGCGCATCCGGAGTGCCAGTTTCTGCTGAAGACGCCGTCGCA
This sequence comes from Candidatus Acidiferrum sp., assembly GCA_035517015.1. Lineage (GTDB taxonomy): Bacteria > Acidobacteriota > Terriglobia > Acidiferrales > UBA7541 > Palsa-295. The sequence goes on from DATIZQ010000074.1 coordinate 47,634, forward strand.
GGAAATCTTGAATTGCTCGCCGGTGGAAAAACTGGCGGACCGCGTCTACCAGATTTTCGGGCGCCAGGCGCTCGACGAGCTGGTTGAAATTCCCTCGCAGGAAGCGCCTGTGCGCTCGGCAATCACCGAGCCGCAGCTCGAATCGGGTGAAGAGGCCGCGACTCTGCGCGTCAGCGGATTCACCTCGCGCCCCGAAGTGCAGCGCGCAAACCGCAACGGCATCTACATCTTCATCAACCGGCGTCTCGTCCGCGACCGTCTGCTGCTTCACGCCATCGGCGAAGCCTACCGCAACATCATGCCGCCCGGAGCCTTTCCCGTCCTGCTGCTCTTCCTCGATCTTGCGTATCAGGAAGTCGACGTGAACGTGCATCCCGCAAAAATCGAGGTGCGCTTCCGGCACCCGCAGTTCGTCCACGATTTCACGCGCGACGCGCTGCGCCTGGCTCTTTCGAATGCGCGTCCGATTCCCGGATTTCCCGCGGCTCGCGCGGCAGCTGCCGCCGCTCTGATGGACGCGACGGGCGCGGGACCGGGCAGCATGCGCGGCTATGCGCCCATGCCCGAAGGGAGCACGTTTCCGGGGCCGCCGCGAGCGGAAATTCCCATGGCGCTCGGTGCAAGCGCCGGTGTGGCCGATGCGTTCGAGCTCTCGGGCGCGCCGGATCGGCCGCTGCCGCAGCGGCTGCGATTCGAATCGGATGGTGGAATGGATTTCGCGCTTCCCGCACAAGACGCGGCCGCGCCGCCCGCGATCGCACCCGATGCGTCCGCGCCTGCCACGCTGCCCGGCCCGGACGACATTCTCGACCTGAAGCCGCTCGGGCAGGTGAACAGCAGCTTCATCGTCGCGGTGAATGGCGAAGGCCTGTGGATCATCGACCAGCACGTCGCGCACGAGCGCGTCCTCTTCGAGCAGCATCTGCGCGCGCGGCGCGAAGGCGCTCTCGGCGGCCAGCGAATGCTTGCGCCGCTGATCGTCGAGCTGAATCCGCGGCAACTGGTCACCTTCGAGCAGATCGCGGACGAGCTGCGCGCGAACGGCTTCGAAGCGGAATTGATGGGCTTGCGCAGCGTCGCGATTCAGGCCGCGCCCGCCGGCATTTCGAGCGCCGACGCGGCAAAACTGCTCTTCGAAATCCTCGACGGGATCGCGCGTGAGAATCAGGCGATCTCGATCGATTCGCTGCAATCGAAAATCGCCGCCTCGACGGCTTGCCACGCCGCAATCAAAGTGAACACGCCGCTCGATCACAAGAAGATGGAATGGCTGCTCGGCGAGCTCGCGAAAACGGAATACCCGATGAGCTGCCCGCACGGCCGGCCCGTTGTGCTGCGTTACTCATTGCGCGAAATCGAGCGCGCCTTCAAACGAACTTAGCAATGAATAGTGGGAAGGGAGCTTTGCTGTGCAGATAGCGAGGTCGCTACTCTTGGCACTAACACTCATTGCGGGAGCCGCTTTCTCGTTTGTGGCGTACCGCTTTTTGCATGAAGAATACGTCGTCGATGAATGCCTGTCCGGGCGCCACGGCAGCTTTGATTACACGACCATGTCATGCGATCTCGAGGAGAACCATTCTTATATCTCTTACTGGACCCGCCACCCGCATGACGAGCTGACGGCGCTGACCGCACTTGTTTCTTTCGCCCTCTTTCTCTCGGGGTACGTCTATCTCGAGCCGGAAGGCGAACAGGCGCCCCAAGGCACAAATGCAAAAGCTGATCATCGCGATTGACGGCCCGGTGGGCTCGGGGAAGAGCACGCTCGCGCGGCGCGTGGCGGAGATGATGGGCTACGTCTACATCGACACGGGCGCGATGTACCGCGCGGTGGCGCTGAAGGCGCTGCAACGAGGGATTTCGCTCGACGCGGTGGATGCGCTCGAGGCTCTGGCGCGCGAGACGCGCATCGACCTCCGCGCCCAGGACGGCGCCCAGCGTGTCCTGCTCGACGGCGAGGATGTGACGGACGCAATTCGCACGCCGGACGTAGCGCAGGCCGCGTCGAAGATTGCGGTGGTTTCGGGCGTGCGGCACGTGCTCGTGGCCGAGCAGCGGCGCGCGGGGCAGCAGGGCGGCGTCGTGATGGAAGGCCGCGACATCGGCAGTGTCGTGTTCCCCGACGCGCAGCTGAAGATTTTTCTTACCGCGTCGCCGGAAGTGCGCGCCGAGCGCCGCTGGCGCGAGCATCGCCAGAAAGGCGACGCCATCGACCTCGCGCGCACACTCGACGAAATTCACGAGCGCGACCGGCGCGACCAGGAGCGCGTGTCATCGCCGCTCATCCGGGCGGCGGACGCCGTACTGGTCGACAGCACGGCGATGGAGCCGGAAGAAGTGGCGCGGCTCGTCGTAATGCTGGCCCGCGAACAGGCGGCCACCGGCGCGAATGCAGGTTGAGATTTCGAAGCGTTGCGGCGTGACTCTAGCCGAAGAGGATCAAGCGGGGCTGGACATCGAGGCGAGAAACTCCGCGTTCGTCTTCGTCTTCGAGAGGCGTCCCAGCAAAAGTTCCATCGCTTCGACGGTCGAGAGCGGGCTCAGCACCTTCCGCAGCACCCAGATGCGGTTGAGCTCGTCGGCCGGCAGCAGCAGCTCGTCCTTGCGCGTTCCGGAACGATTGATATCGATCGTCGGAAACACACGCTTATCGACCAGCCGGCGGTCGAGGTTGATTTCCATGTTGCCGGTGCCCTTGAACTCTTCGAAGATCACGTCGTCCATGCGGCTGCCGGTATCGATCAGCGCGGTGGCGATGATCGTGAGCGAGCCGCCCTCTTCGATGTTTCGCGCGGCGGCGAAAAACCGGCGCGGGCGCTGCAAAGCGTTCGCGTCGATACCGCCGGAGAGGACTTTGCCGGACGGCGGCGTGACGGCGTTATAGGCGCGGCCAAGCCGCGTCAGCGAATCGAGCAGGATCACGACGTCGCGCTTGTGCTCGACGAGGCGCTTTGCCTTCTCAAGCACCATTTCCGCGACCTGGATGTGGCGCTGAGGCGGCTCATCGAACGTGGAGCTGATGACCTCGCCCTTCACGGTGCGCTGCATGTCCGTGACTTCTTCGGGCCGCTCGTCAATCAACAGGACGATCAGCGCGATTTCCGGATGGTTGGCGGTGACCGAATTGGCGATGGACTGCAGCATCATGGTCTTGCCGGTGCGCGGCGGCGCGACGATCAATCCGCGCTGGCCCTTGCCGATGGGGCAGAGCATGTCGAGGACGCGGCCGGTCAGATTTTCCTTCGTGGTTTCCAGCCGGATGCGCTCCTGTGGGTAGAGTGGCGTCAGGTTGTCGAAGAAGATCTTGTTGCGCGCGACTTCCGGATCTTCGAAGTTGACCGCCTCGACCTTGATCAAAGCGAAGTAGCGCTCGCCGTCCTTCGGCGGGCGCACCTGTCCGGAGACCGTATCGCCCGTGCGCAAATCGAATTTGCGAATCTGCGACGGGGAGACGTAGATGTCGTCCGGGCCCGGAAGATAGTTGTACTCCGGGGCGCGGAGGAACCCGAAGCCGTCAGGCAGGCATTCGAGGACGCCCTCGGAGAAGATCAGCCCGTTCTTCTCGGTTTGCGCGCGGAGGATCTGGAAAATCAGCTCCTGCTTGCGCATGCCGGACGAACCCGGGATGTTCAGTTCCTTGGCGATCTTCGCCAGGTCGGTGATGTTCTTGTCTTTCAGTTCTGCAAGGCTAATGCTCATCGAGTCTTTCCTTCTTACGTAAATTGTGAATCAAGATTGATTTGAATGGACCGCGGGCGGGCGCGTCTTCGAACCTGCCACTCTGTCCAAGCTACAAACGGGAGCGTACAGACAATCCAAATCCTCCGGTCGCGGGCCGAGCCTGCTTCGCAAGTATGGGAGGACCGAAGGAGCTAATTGGTCAATTCATTGTCCTGCGCGACGTCTGCACCAAACTTCGGGTCCACTTCGACCGGCGGGTGGCCCGGAACCGGCAGCGGCTTCTCCAGCGCGATTTGAAGGACCTCGTCCATCGATTCGACGAAATGGATGGTCATGCGCGCCTGAACGTCCGGCGGAATGTCCGCCAGGTCTTTCTCGTTGTCTTTCGGCAGAAGGACAGTGTGCAGCCCCAGGCGGTGCGCCGCAAGCAGTTTTTCTTTGACGCCGCCGATCGGCAGCACCTTGCCGCGAAGCGTGATCTCACCCGTCATGGCGACGTCGCACCGCACCGGAATGCGCGTGAGCGCGCTGACGATCGAAGTGCAGAGCGTGATTCCGGCGGACGGCCCGTCCTTGGGGATCGCGCCTTCGGGGACGTGCACGTGAATGTCTAGATGCCGGTAGAAGTCTTTTGGTAGCCCGAACAGATGGCTGCGCGAACGCACGTAGCTCATGCCGGCCTGAGCGGATTCCTGCATAACGTCGCCGAGCTTGCCGGTGAGCGTCAAACGGCCCTTGCCCTGCATCAGCGTCGCTTCCGTGGAGAGCACCTGGCCGCCCACTTCGGTCCACGCGAGCCCGGTGGTCAAGCCGATTTCATTCTTCTTCTCGGCGAAGAAATCGCGGTACTTGATGATGCCGAGATACTCGTTCACGTTCGCGAGCGTGATCTCAGCGCTGAACTTCTGTCCGTCCGCGACGACTTTTCGCGCGACCTTGCGGGAGACGTTTGCGATTTCGCGGTCGAGATTCCGCACGCCGGCTTCATGCGTGTAGTGCCGAATGATGTGCGGGATGGCTTCGTCCGCAAATTTCAAGTGTTCCTTCGAGAGCCCGGTTGCTTCGAGCTGCTTGGGAATCAGGAAGCGCGTCGCGATCTGCTGCTTCTCCTGCTCGGTGTAGCCCGGGATTCGCAGGACCTCCATGCGGTCCTGCAGGGGCTGCGGAATCGTATGGAGTACGTTGGCGGTGCAGATGAACATCACCTTTGAAAGATCGTATTCGACGTCGAGGTAGTGATCGGTGAAGGAGTGGTTCAGCTCCGGATCGAGCACTTCCATCAGGGCCGCGGACGGGTCGCCGCGGAAATCCATGGACATTTTGTCGACTTCATCGAGCACGAACACGGGATTCACGGTGCCGGCCTTGCGCATCATCTGGATGATCTGGCCGGGCAGCGCGCCGATATAGGTGCGGCGATGGCCGCGAATCTCGGCTTCGTCGCGGACGCCGCCGAGCGACACACGAACGAACTTGCGGCCCGTGGCGCGGCCGATCGACATTGCCAGCGAAGTCTTGCCGACCCCCGGAGGACCAAGGAAGCAGAGAATCGAGCCCTTCGGGTTCTTCACGAGCTGGCGGACGGCGAGATATTCGAGGATGCGTTCCTTGATCTTCTCGAGGCCGTAATGATCTTCGGTGAGAATCTGCTCGGCGCGCTTGATGTCACGAATTTCCTTAGACCGTTTCTTCCAGGGCACGGCCAGCAGCCAGTCGAGGTAATTCCGCGAGACCGTGGACTCGGCCGACATCGGCGGCATCATCTCCAGCCGCTTCAGCTCCTGCATGGCCTTGTCCTTCGGGCCATCGGGCATGCCGGACGTCTCGATCTTCTTCTTCAGCTGCTCGAGCTCGTTCGCCTCGCCGCGGCCAAGCTCCTTCTGAATGGCCTTGAGCTTTTCGTTGAGGTAGTACTCTTTTTGCGCCCGCTCCATCTGGCGCTTCACGCGCGTATTGATCGAGCGGTCGACGTTGAGCTTCTCGATTTCGGTTTCGAGGATATCTCCGATTCGCGTCAGGCGTTCGAGAGGCTCGAAGACTTCGAGCAATTCCTGTTTCTCTTCGACTGGAATCTGGAGGTTGGCGGCGATGGCGTCCGCCAGCTTGCCGGCGTCCTCGACGCGAACCGCCGCGATCATCGTGTCGTAGTTCAGGCTCTGCGAGAGCTTGACGTACTGCTCGAAAAGATTGGTCACGCGCTCCTGCGCCTGCTGGAGCTGCGGACCCGGCTCCGCCTTGATCGGAACCAGGCGAACCGTGGCGCGGAAGAAGCCTTCCTCGCTTGTCACCTGAACGATCTTGGCGCGTTCGGATCCCTCGACGAGAACCTTGATGTTGCCGTCCGGCAACTTGACGCTCTGCACGATGTTCGCGAGCGTTCCGACCTGATAAATCTCCTCCGGCTTCGGATCATCCACCGACGCGTCGTGCTGCGTGACGAGAAATATCTTCTTGTCGCCCGCCAGCGCCTCTTCCAGCGCGCGCACAGACGCTTCGCGTCCGACGATAAACGGATGCATCATCTCCGGGAAGATCACCATCTCCCGGACCGGCATCATGGGCACGCGTTTGACTTCCATTTTTTCCCTGTTAAACATCGAAGTTCCCGGCTCGAGTCCCTAGCCCGCCTTCTCCAGCAGGCTCCAATTGATCTCGCGTCCCTTCACCATATCGGCCGTCACGACGAAGTCGCGGAGCTTTCGCTGCGCCGGCAGGTGGTACATCATCTCGAGCATCAGGTCTTCCAGAATCATTCGCAGTCCGCGGGCGCCCACTTTGCGCTGCAGCGCCAGGTCGGCAACTGTTTCGAGCGCATCGTCGGTGAAGCGGAGCCGCACGTTCTCGAACTCAAAGAGCCGTTGATACTGCCGCACCAGCGCATTCTTCGGCTCGGTCAGGATGCGGACCAGGGCGCTCTTGTCGAGGTCGCTCAGCACGCCCACCACCGGCAAGCGGCCCACGAATTCGGGAATCAGGCCGTAGCGGATTAAGTCGGTCGGCTGCGCCTGCTCGAGCACCTCGATGTTGCGCCGCGTCGCCGTGGTCGGCTGGGCGTCAGCGTGGAAGCCGAGCGACTTCTGCCCCACGCGCCGCTCGATAATCTTTTCAAGCCCCACGAAAGCGCCGCCGCAGATGAACAGGATGTTCGTCGTGTCCACCGGCGTGAATTCCTGGTGCGGATGCTTGCGTCCGCCCTGCGGTGGGACATTGGCGACCGTGCCTTCCAGAATTTTCAGCAGCGCCTGCTGAACGCCCTCGCCCGATACGTCGCGGGTGATGGAGGGATTCTCGTCCTTCTTCGAAATCTTATCGATTTCGTCTATGTATATGATGCCTTGCTGAGCCTTTTGGACGTCACCATCTGCGGCCTGCAGCAGCTTGAGGATGATATTTTCGACGTCCTCGCCTACATAGCCCGCTTCGGTGAGCGTCGTGGCGTCCACAATCGCAAACGGAACCTCGAGCATGCGCGACAGCGTCTGCGCCAGCAGCGTCTTGCCGGTTCCCGTGGGGCCAATCAGCAGGATGTTCGATTTCGTAAGTTCGACGTCGCCGGGCTGCCGGTTCAGGAAGATGCGCTTGTAGTGGTTGTAGACGGCAACGGCAAGCTTCTTCTTGGTCTTGTCCTGCCCGATGACGTATCCATCGAGGAATGCCTTGATCTCCGGTGGACGCGGCAGCCGGCGGTTTGCCGGTGTGCCTTGCTCGCGCTTTTCGTCTTCCAGGATTTGCTGGCAAACACCGACGCATTCGTTGCAGATGTACGAGCGCGGGTACTCCGATGGAGAGCTGATGAGCTTCTCCACCTGCTCCTGCGTCTTATGGCAGAAGGAACAGCGCAACGGCTCTTCTGGCGTAAATCGTTTCACCGGCAATGGCCCCTCTTAGACCCCACACCCAAGATGAAAGGTACCACCCATTTTAGGACGGAAATCTTTGCCGCGGGAGAGATTCGTCCCGTTCATTACTAACCCTTTGGAACGCGCGGATGCGCCGCCGCTATCGATGTTTTGTGATGATCTCATCGACAATGCCGTACGCCTTCGCTTGCTCCGCGGTCATGATGAAATCCCGCTCGACATCTTTCTCGATCTTCTCGACCGGCTGACCGGTATGGCTTGAGAGCAGCTTGTTGAGCGCCTGGCGCGTGCGAATGATTTCCTTGGCATGAATGTCGATATCCGTGGCCTGGCCCGAGAGGCCGGACATCCAGGGTTGGTGAATGAGAACGCGGGAATTCGGCAGTGCGTATCGCTTTTTGGGTGACCCGGCCGCGAGAAGCACGGCGGCCACCGAGGCTGCCTGGCCGATGCAATACGTCACCACGTCTGGACGCACAAATTGCATCGTGTCGTAAATCGCCATTCCGGCCGAAATCACGCCACCCGGGGAATTGATGTATAGCGAGATGTCTTTCTCCGGGTCCTCGGATTCCAGGAATAGCAGCTGTGCTGTGACGAGGTTCGCCACGTGGTCGTCGATCGGCGTCCCGATAAAAATGATGTGATCCTTCAGGAGCCGGGAGTAAATGTCGTAGGCCCGCTCCCCGCGGTTCGTCTGCTCGACGACCATGGGGACCAGGGTTGTTGCACGCGGATTCGCGTCGTCTGTATGTCTCATCTGGAAACTTTTTGCGCGCTGAGGAGGCCTGAATCGCGGCTACTTTTCACTTTTGGCTGTCGTCTCGATTCGGGCAGTGCGGTAGAGCCACTCGATTGTTTTGTCGCTGCGCAACTTCGATTTCATCCTATCGAGCGCGCCCTGCTTTGTCAAGCGAGCGCGAATCGCGGTAGCGGATTCGCCACTCCGTTCTGCCAGCGCGGCAATCTCTTTTTCGACGTCTTCGTCGGTCGCGTCGATCTTCTCGGCGGTTGCGATGCGGTCGATCAGCAATTCGGCCTTCACGTCGGAGACGGCGCGATCGTACTGGCGCTTTCGAAGCGAGACCCAATCCACGTCGACGGCCCTCGGATCCACTCCCTGCGCCACCAGTGAGCGAACCACGCGCTCCAGGCGAACATCGAGCTGGTTCTCGACAAGCGCTTCGGGCACCGGAAAATCGTGCCGCTGAATCAGCAGCTCTAGAATCTTCTCGCGCGCAGTTGCGGTTTGCTGCTGTTCCTTTGCCGCGTCCAGATTCTCGCGAATCTTCTTCCGCAGCTCCGCCAGATTCGTGATGCCGGCCCACTCGGGACTCTGGCTTGCGGCATCCTTCACGAACTCGTCGTTCAGCTCGGGCAGTTTCTTCTCCTTGATGCCCTGTATTTCGATCGCGTAGTCGTACGTCTTGCCGGCGAGCTTGGCGTCGGGATAGTCCTTCGGATATTCGGAGCGGAACCGTTTGGTTTCGCCCGGGCTCGTTCCGCGGAGGTTTTCCGTGAAGCTATCCAGCGTTTCTTCCGCGCCGATGTGGCACAAAATGTTGTCGGCCTGCACGGGATCTCCGCCGCCGACGGGCGTACCCATCAGTTTAATCAGGGCGTAGTCGCCATCCTTCGCGGCGCGGCCCTCGACCGGCACAAAAGCCGCCGCGCGCTCGCGCATCTCGTCGAGCACCTTGTCCACCTGCGCATCGCCGACTTCGACCGCTTCGATCTCCACTGCGAGATTTTTGTAATCGCCCAGCTCGAAGTCCGGAAGAACTTCGAACACCGCGCGGAATTTCAGCGGCTCGCCTTCCTTGAACTCCACTTTGTCGACGGACGGCCGCGTGACGGGAATCAGTTTCTTCTCATCGAGCGCCTTTTCGAGGTACTCCGGCACGAGCGATTGCACCACTTCGCCCTCGATATCGCCTGCAAAGCGCCGCCGAATCAGCGTGACGGGCGCTTTGCCGGGACGGAATCCGGGGATGCGCGCGACGCGCGCGATGTCGCGCGCGACCTTTTCCGTCGCCTTCTGGACGTTCTCGGCTGGAATTTCCAGCTCGATTTCACGTTTGCAAGTTGCTTCAGCCATGAAAGGTTAACCCACCGGCGAACAGAGCCGCACGTTTCAATCTGCCTTTCGCCTGTTCAAATCAAGAAGGAGCAGGGCAGGAAGCGCGGCCCGAATGCGCCGCAGCGAAATCACAGTATAGGGAATCGCAAATCAGGCGTCAACTGCGGCCGCCGGAGTCCGCGTTCGCCGTCTCGATGGTTTACAATCTATTTGGTGGACGATGCTCCGTTGACTGGCCCAGAGAAACGGCGGATCGATCGACTGGCCATCGACATGATCAAGATCAAGACACTGCCGAAACTCGGATGAGTTCCCCGCGCCACGCGCTCGATTCCTGGAACGAAATCGCCGGCCAGATACGTCGCGCGCCTCACCTTGCGTTGTTTACCGATTTCGACGGCACACTCGTTCGGATCCGAAAACATCCGGACCACGTCGTGCTTCCGGCAAGAGTCCGGAGCTTGCTCGGCTCCATCGCGCACGCAGGCGTTACGGTTGGAGTCGTGAGCGGGCGAGAAGTCGCGGACGTGCGCAAGCGTGTGAGCCTCACGCGTATTTGGTACGTCGGTGCGCACGGATTCTTTATTCGTGACCCTGCCAACCGGGCGATCGCCCTCGTGAGCCGTGAAGAAAGAGAACGCATCCGCACGATTAAGCGAATCCTCACTCGCCGTTTGCGGGGTGTGCCGGGCCTGCGTTTGGAGCCAAAGGAGGCTACGATTGCCGTTCACTATCGCGCCGCGCCTGCGCGCAGCGTCCATCTGGCCCGTAACGTGATGATCGGCCTGATGAAGAGATACCCCGAACTTTGCTCGTTGCCGGGGAAGAAAGTGTTGGGATTTCTTCCGGGGCCACGTACTGACAAATGGACCGCGATTTCCTTCATTCTCCGCCGTGAACGGAGAAAATCGCCTCGCGGTCGTTGGCTCGCCATTTTTCTCGGTGATGACGCCACCGACGAGCGTGTTTTCCACAAAATGCACGGCATCTCGGTCGCCGTCGGAAAGAAACACCGAACGGCCGCCCGTTACTACCTGCGCTCACCAGCCGAGGTTATAAGGTTCCTTGAAAAGGTAAAGAGCGCCTTTACTTAGACTCCAGACTCGCGCCCGCGTCGGTGCGACGCATGGCTTCTCAGGGCCGACCGGATGGGCTTGTGGAAGGAGTGGTGCGGAAGAAGGGACTCGAACCCCTACGGCCTTTCGGCCACCAGCTCCTAAGGCTGGTGCGTCTGCCAATTCCGCCACTTCCGCGTTGCGTACAACACATTCTATCGCACTGTCTTAGTCGAAAAGAATCGCTCTTTGCTGTAGTTCGGCTTGGGGAGTGCCGATAAGGAAGTTGTTGCTTACGTCCGAGGCGTTGGGTGACTTTGCCATGCGATTTCCGTCATGGGGGTCTGTGACGTGCGTCACGAATCTGGTCGAATCGTTCTAATATGCTGTTGAGTATGGTGCCGGTTTCTACGACGTCGCGGACGTACCCACACTCGCCATGTTCCTCGCCGAGGAGGCCAGGATGACATCTCCTATGCTCCACGTGAGTCTGCGCGGTATGCACCTCCTCGATACCCCGATATTGAACAAAGGCACCGCGTTCACCGACGAGGAGCGCACGGCGTTTGGCCTGCATGGTCTGCTGCCGCCGCACATCGAATCGCTCGATGAACAAGCCGTGCGCGCCTATGAGGCGTACCGGCGCAAGGACGACGACCTCGAACGCCACATCTACCTGCGGGCGCTGCAGGATACGAACGAAGCCCTCTTCTACCGGTTGCTGATCGACCACATCGAGGAATTGATGCCCATCGTCTACACGCCGGTCGTCGCGCTCGGGTGCCAGCACTTTAGCCAGATTTACCGGCGCCCGCGGGGACTCTTCATATCGTACCCCTTGCGCGATTGCATTCCGGAACTTCTGCGCAGCAGGCCGAATCCAGACGTGGACATCATCGTCGTAACCGATGGCGAACGCATTCTCGGAATCGGCGATCAGGGTGTTGGAGGAATGGGAATACCCATCGGCAAGCTTTCGTTGTACTCGCTCATCGGCGGCATTCATCCCGCGCAAACTCTGCCGATCGTCCTCGATGTGGGCACAAATAACCAAGAGCGCCTCAAGACGCCCGAGTATCTTGGCTGGCGTCACGAACGCATTTCCGGCGATGCGTATTACGACTTCGTCGATCAGTTCGTCCAGGCTTTGAAGCACGAACTGCCGCACACGTGCCTCCAATGGGAGGACTTCGCGAATCCGCACGCTCGGCCGCTGCTCGACCGCTACCGCGATCAATTGCTGACCTTCAATGACGATATTCAGGGCACTGCCGCGGTGGTGTTCGGGGCTCTGATCGGAGCGATCAAAGCATCAGGGGCCGCCATGAAGGACCAGCAAATCGTCTTCTTCGGCGCGGGCGCGGCGGCCATCGGCGTTGCCGACTACCTGCGCGAAGCGTTGGTGGCCAGCGGCCTTTCCGAGCAGGAAGCGCGAAGCCGGATCTGGATCGTAAACCGTGGCGGCGTGCTGCGCAGCGATCGAACGGACCTTTCTGCAGAGCAGCGCGTCTACGCGCAGCCGGCGGAGCGTTTCGCTTCGTGGGCGCTGCCGTCGACTGGCAAGATCGATCTCGAAGCGGTCATCCGCAATGTTCGCGCCACGATTCTGATTGGCCTTTCCACCGTGCGCGGGGCGTTCACCGAATCCATCGTCCGGGAAATGGCTGCCAAGGTCGACCGCCCCATCATCTTTCCGTTGTCGAATCCGACCGATCGTTCCGAGGCGGTTCCTTCCGACCTGATCCAATGGACGAATGGCCGCGCGTTGATTGCCACCGGTTCGCCGTTCGCGCCCGTCGAATCCGGAGGCCGGAAAATTCCCATCGCCCAGTGCAACAATGTGTATGTCTTTCCCGCCGTTGGTCTGGGGCTGGTGGCTTCGCGTGCGCGTCGCGTGACCGACAAAATGATGATCGCGGCGGCCAAAGCCCTCGGCGAGAACTCTCCCGCACTCCGCGATCCGGTGGCCTCGTTGCTCCCTTCGCTCAAGGATCTTCGCCAGGTCGCGCGGGACATCGCATTTGCTGTCGGGACCGAAGCACAACGTGCCGGCTTGGCGGAGCCGTCGTCACCGGAGGAGTTGCGCGATCGTATCGCCGCCACACAGTGGACGCCGGAGTACCCGCATCTGGTTCGTGCCAAGCCCTGACGGCCACCGCGAAGGCCCTGGCCGACCGACGGCAGAGCGCTGCCTACTCCAGTTCTTTCCCCTTCGTCTCAGGTAACGCCAGCGCCAGTACAGCTCCGACGAGAAACGCTCCCGCAAGCAGCAGAAACGACGGTCCTAGGCCGAACTTGTGCGCCAGCAGGCCAATGACAAACGGCGCCGCTGCCGATGTCCCACGGCCAATGTTGTAGCTCACTCCCATGGCGGTCGCGCGAATTTCAGTCGGGAATATCTCGGACACGATGGCCCCGAACCCGGAAAAATGCCCGGTCCCGAAAAACGCCACCAGCGGGCCCAACGTCAGAAGCCACAGCGGGCTGCGGGCGAAGCCGTACACCGGCACGAGCGCAGCCGCGACCAGCAGGTACGTCACGTAGCTTTTCCTTCGCCCGAACACATCCGCCGAGAATCCAAACACCGCGTATCCTAGCCACTTTCCCAAGCCCATCACGATGAGCCATGCCGTCGTCTTCACCAGGCTCAATCCGCGCCCGCCTTCCGCCATTGGCAGCGAGAGGTACGCGGGAATCCACGTGAACAGTCCCCAGTAACCGAACATCGCGCTCGCATTCATGGCCGTGGCGATCACGCCGTTACGCCGCAGGTCCTTCCGCCACAGAAGCCGCAGCGACCGCCCCACGCTCTCTGCCTTGGCCTGGACCCTCGTCTTCCAAATCTCCGGCTCGGGCACACGCCGCTGGATCCAAACAATCGCGAGCGCCGGCAGAATGCCCACGAAGAACACGACTCGCCATCCGTAGCGCGGCAGGACAAATGCCACGACGCCGGCCGCGAGCATCTCGCCGATCGCATACGCGGACTGCATCAGCCCGAGCGCCTTGCCGCGGTGTTCGGCGCGCCAGGTCTCCGCAATCAACGCCGCGCCCGTGCTCCATTCGCCTCCCATGCCTAGGCCAAGGATGAATCGGAAAATCGCGAGCTGAATCACGGTGTCCGATAATCCGGACGCGCCGCTCGCAATGGAATAAATCAGAATCGTCGCGATCAGCGACCGCGTCCGCCCGATCCGGTCTGCGACCAACCCGAAGAGGAACCCGCCAAACGCCGACGCAATCAACGTGAGTGAATTCAGCAGCCCCCCGAGCGCCTGGCTCATGCCGAAGTCGCGCATCAGGTGCGCCAGCACCAGCGAGTACAGCGCCACGTCGAACGCGTCGAGCATCCATCCGAGTCCGCCTGCGATCAGTGTTCGGCGCTCAGCGCTGGTGATCTCGCGGGGCCAGTCGATGCCAAGAATTCTCTTTGTGGAACTTGCGGATTCACTTGCAGGGAGAGGAGACATCATTTTGTGTGTGCTTTTCGCGACGCCATTCTAGTGCGGTTCGGCGCGGGCGCGTCCGCTTTTCTCCGCGGCACCACATTCGCCCGCACCGATCTGGGGAGAGCTCAATTGCCCTTGCCGATCCTCGGCGCTTTTGCTAGTCTTCGCGCCCGACGGGACCGTCACACCATCGAGGAGACGCTCATGGCACACTGCACGAAATGCGGAGCTGTTGTTGGGGACAACACTGCGTTCTGCGGCAGTTGCGGTGCTCCCGTCGCGGGAGCGCCCGCTGGTGCGCCGCCCCCTGCTCCGGCTGCGGGCACGCAGCAGACAGGATTGGCCGAGAACGTAGCCGGGGCGTTATGCTACGCACTCGGCTGGATCACGGGCCTGATCTTCTTTTTCATCGACAAGCGCCCCTTCGTGCGCTTCCACGCGGCGCAGTCGATCGTCGTTTTCGGCGCGCTGCACATCTTGAGCATTGCACTGGGGATTTTCTTCGGCTTCAGCATTCTGGCGGGCGGCCTCGCCGGCTTCTCCGTGGGCTTTGCTCTCTTCCGCCTGGTCCAGCTTGGGTCGCTCGTCCTCTGGATTCTGCTGATGATCAAGGCGTATCAGGGTCAGAAATTCCGGATTCCGGGCGCCGCCGATCTGGCCGAGTCCATCTTCGGCAAATCGTAACGCGGCCTCTAGAGTCGCCGGCCGCCTACTTCTCTGACCATACCGCGAGCTCATTCCCGCTCGGGTTGGCGAAGTGGAATCGCCGCCCTCCCGGAAACGCGAACGCTTCCTTGACGATCTTCCCGCCCGCTGCCCGCACCTTCGCCTCACTCACGGCTAGATCGCTCGCATAGAGCACCACAAGTGCGCCTCCGTTGGCGACTGCGCGCTCCTTGTTGAATCCTCCCGCAAGCCGTCCGTCCTCGAAGCTCGTGTAGTCCGGGCCGTAGTCGGTAAACCTCCAGCCGAACGCCTGAATGTAGAAAGCCTTCGTCTTGGCAACATCCGTTGCCGGAAACTCGATGTAATCCATCCTTCCGTCGTTCGAACTCATTTCGCTCCTTTGGCGAAGATGCTGGCCTCGCGCCGCCCCCGCATTCTAACTCGGACGCGCACGTTTCGACTCTCGCGGCGCCGGCGGAGCCTCGATTTGGCGTGTCATCAGCCAGCCCAACCGGTGTGTTTGCAGCAGATTAGCAGGTCACAAACTCGTCCCCCGTTCGTCCTTTGACTCGCGGTGCCACATCCCTTATTTCGATTGGGTGGGCTCGACGTCCGAGCTCACGTGGCGGTCGCGTGGGTGAGTGCCGCGCCCGGCGTTACCGTTTGTGGGCACGCGGGGAAACTAAACGGCTCAAACGGAGAGTTCAAGCGGAGTATTTCCGAGAGGAGACTTTGAATGACTCACTCTTGGCTCGGCATGAGACAGGCTCGGCCCAACCATAGCCTATTTGCCTGCCGCTCGACCCTCGCAATTCTTGCCGTAACGCTTGTCTTTGCCGTCGCCGGTTGCTCGAAAAACGCTTCCTCTCCGGCTGGCGCGAGCATGAGCTCAGTCGGTGTGCCGAGCTCGTTCCGAGATCTGAGCAAGGTGCCCGGCACGGTCTTTGACGTCACCTACACGCCGAACACCGTGCGCCTCGATCTCCCCACGGTTCAAAAGGCGCTTCGAAGCGTCAGCGAGGATGGCATCGTCTTCCTCTTTGACTCTTCCGATTCCCGCATCCGCGACCTCAAGGAAGGCAAGGTCATGTTCCTCGAGCACCTCGGCGTCCGCCGCGTCGTCGGTGTCTCGAACCAGGGCTCGCAGATTGCCGTCGTGACCGAGGAACCATCGCTCTCCGACTTCATCCAAAATGGGCGCATCGAGTTCTCTGTCCCGGTCAAGTTCGACCAGTTAAACACGCAAGCCTTGCCTCAGGCTCCGCAGTCCGGTGTTCTTGCCTATCTCTTTTATCGATTCTTTTCTCCGGCCCTCGTCTATGCCGCCGAAGAGAACAAGAGCAAGCTAGCCGTTCATCTCAAGGGAGAGGTCAACAGCTGGGAATTCGAAATTGAGGGTGAACCGGAAGGCGAAGGTGTTTCATTGTCGCTGGACGTCGCCAAGAAGCTTGCCGGAATCTCTGCCAGCATCAAGGCCAAGGGGGACCTGGAAAACATCACGACGAGATTCAAGGCGGTGGTCTCCGGCTCCACGATTCAGCAGTTTGAGTACAGCACTCCGCTGAAGGGCAAGCTCCACGTTTCGTGGGGTGCCCTTACGAGTGGCGAAAACAGTGGCATCGGAGAATCACGTCTCAAGCTGCCGCCTTTCGCGAAGGATGTGTTTGATGTCTATGGCCTCCCGTTGTTGTTCCGCATCGATGAAGCCCTCATCTTCAAGCCCGGCTTCGGCACGAAGAAGGACGCGGCCGAAGGCGGCTTCGACGTCAACTACGATGGCACAGGCGGCTTCTCGGTCAGCGGCGGCGGCGATCAATCAAAATCCACTCCCGAGGGCAGCATGACAGGCGAGCCCTCCCTTGAGCCCACAACCGCCGAATCCCTTGCCGCGCACGGTATTGTTCTCGCCATCGACGCGCCGAAAGTCTCCGTGTCCCTCGGCACCGAGAGCATTAAGGAAGCGATTCAGGAAGCTGTGCCCGGCGCAATCCTCGACAAGGCCGCGGAAGCGCTTGAAAAGGCCGGCCTCGGCGGCCTCATCAAGAAGGCCAAGGAAGACTTTTTCAAGATCGAAGGCGCCGCCTATCTTCAGCTCGTTACCGAATTCGATTATGCGGGCTCCGGCCCGTTGAGCATCGTGCCGTGCACGATGACCCACCTGAATTTCTATGCGCAGGCGGGCGTCGACGCCCAGCTTTTGGCGATCAAGGGCGACGGCCCCAAGCTCGACTTGTACAAGACCAGCAAGGCCGTCCGCAATCCGGACATCGACGCCTGCGGTCAAAAGTAGGGACTCGAGAAGGCCGCGAATCCGGGAGGGAATTGACATGGCCAAGTTCTGCGTGCACTGCGGAGCCCCGTGGGATCCCAACGCGCGCTTCTGCGTTCATTGCGGCAAGCCGCCTGATGATGCAGCAGCGCCGCCGTCGCAAGCGAGCCGCGTAAGCCCGCCGCCTTCAGTGCCAGCCCCGGCCGCCGTCGCGCCCTCCGCGGGGCAAAAGCCGCAGATTCCCGTAGTCCCGATAATTGCCGTCGTTGTAGGACTGCTGATCGTCGTCTGGGCGGTGTCCTCTATCCGCAGAGCCATTGTTCACTACGAGTCGAGGAAGCAAGTGGAGGCGTTCGAGAAAGCCTTTGAGAAGCGCGAATCATCGCAGACAACATCGAAACCCACGACGCCATCACCCGCGCAGATCACGCCAACTGCGGCTCCCTCATCGCAAGAGGTCCCGACACCTCAGGTTGCTCTGAAACCCGAAACCGTCGGCCAATTCGAACCGCCGCAACCCCCGGGCCCGGGCGAAGTCGAACGCACGGTCAATGGTCCCGAAGCCGACCTTCTCGTCCGCACCGGCAGCATCAACAATCTTGGCTTTGGCTGGCCCCAGGGCTTCGACCCATTTTCGGGTGAGTCGACTCCGCCGCACGGCTTTCCCTGGACTCCGCGCCCCGGCGCCGCTGACGGAACCGACCGCATCATGGTCGGCTCCGTCGTCACGCAGGATGATCTCAACTCGCACGCCCACGACGGTTACAGCGGCTCGCTGTCCTCCTGCTGCGCGATCCCCGGGCCGCACGATCCCCCCAGGAAAGAGCGCATCCAAACCATGCCCCGCCCGATCACGCTCGACGTCGGCGCTTTGCCGGCAAAAATTGACGCCGTCGTCTTCCAGATTTTCGCCGACGATTTTCAATCGCCCGTGTGGCATTCGCATTTCCAGGTGAGCCTCAACGGCGTGCGGATTCCCACATTTGAAGACGCGATCAACTCTCTCGACCAGACCGGCCCCATCGGCAAACTCATCACTTTGCGCCTGCTGCCTGAATACTGGCCGCTGCTGCAATCGGGCAGCGTCAAGCTGCTCATCGACGATCCCACCACGCACATGCCGGACGGCTACTCTGTCGATTTCGTGCGCATCCTCGTAAATCCCCACAAATTCAAGTATCAGGTTTCGCTCGCTGCCACCGTTGTCGACGCCGGCACGCACAAGCCGATCGCCGGCGCCAACGTCACCGCCTCGCTCGTCACTTCGCTCACTGATGCGAAGGGCCATTGTTCGCTCGAGGGCCTCCCCGCGGGCCTCGTTGTCGCCTCCGCGAACGCGGATGGCTACGACACGAGCTCCATTCCCGTCGATCTCGTTGCCGGCCACACCGGCAAAGCCGATTTTCAACTGCATCGCCACGCGGAAGACACCGCGTCCCTCGAGCGCGCCATCGCGCAGACCGGTTCCGCCCAGATTTACGGAATCCATTTCGACACCGGCTCCGCAAAACTCCGCCCCGACAGCACGCCTGCTCTCGAAGCCGTCCTCGGCCTTATCAACGGTCGCCCCGGCTCGCGATGGAGCATCTCCGGGCACACGGATAATCAGGGCGGGGCGGACATGAACCAGAAACTCTCCGAAGCGCGCGCCGCGTCCGTGGTCGGGTGGCTCGGCGCGCATGGCGTCGCCACAGACCGGCTCGTCCCGCAGGGTTTCGGTCCGACGCGGCCGATCGCCGACAACTCCACCGCGAACGGCCGCGCCCTCAATCGCCGCGTCGAGGTCGCGCCCGCACCTTAGCGCCGCCGCGCGCGAAGATCCTCGCCGGAGCGAACGCTTCCTGCGGACGTTAGCGGAAATTCTCGCCCAGTATGATTTCGGAGCTTTGATACTGTTGTTGGGAAAAGACAATCAGCCGCCGGTCCGGCGACACCGTCAGTCCGCCGAACCACGCATCGGGTTGGCCGGACAAACCCAGGATACGCGTCGATTGTCGCGTCGCGAAGCTGTAGAACTCGATCGTAGGTTGAGGTTTTGCTTGGGAATTGACGTAATAGATTCCATCTTCGAACACGGCCCAGTATCCCGGCAGCGCCGGATCCATGGCCTTCATCACCAGCGTTTCTTCTCCGCCGTTCACTGGCATCTTCCAAATCCCCGGGATAGTTCTCTTGGTGAAGTAGAGAGACTTTCCGTCCAGAGATTCCATGCACGAAAAGCCGCCGTTCTTCGTGATTTGAACTGGATGCCCGCCGGCCGTAGCGATCTTCCAGATTTGCGCTTCTTCGTTCTGTCCAACCTTCCAGTAATAGATCGAATGTCCGTCCCGCGACCACACCGGTCCGGCGTAGGCATCGATGTCCGGTGAGAGACGTCTGGGCTGGCCTCCCACGGCGCTGATCAATTGATCCAATCCACTATTGCCGAAAGCGATCGTCTGGCCGTCCGGCGACCAGCTCGGCATCTCGGGCTCGCTCGTCCTTAGAAAGGTTAGTTGCACTGCATTGTTGCCGTCCGGGTCGCTCACCCAAATCTCGGCGCTGCCGGAACGGACTGATTCGAACGCAATTCGCTTGCCGTCGGGCGAAAACCGGGGCGCGCCTTCGACGCGGGTCGAGCTCACTACGTGCGCGGGGGGACCACCTGGGCCGTGCGGAGAAGCGAGCTTCGTGCTCCACAAATCGGAGTCCTCGATGTTGCGGACAAACGCGATGCGGCTGCCCTGTTTCGAAACCGCGGGGTAATAGGCATTTTCACCGAAATCGACAAGCGGCTCTTCGTGGCCGTCACTCAAATACACGCGCCACAGTTTCCGTACGCCCTGATGGTTCCCAGTAACAATCAGGCTTTGGCTGTCCGCGCTCCATGCCAGATTGCCGATCCATTCGGTTTGCTCATATAGCATCTTCGGCTCGCCTCCGCCGCTCGGCATCAACTGAATCGATAGGGGAGCTGTCGGCGAGTTCGAGTGACGCAACAACGCCAGGTATTTACCGTCCGGCGAGAAAGCAAATCGCCAGTCTCCTTCCGTTCCTGGCGGCGGAAAACTGACTTGCCGTTCCTTTCCGCCTTCCTTCGGCACCACGAAGACGCGATACGGCTCGTCAGCGGAGGCGCGCTGCCCAAACGCGATATATTTCCCGTCCGGCGACCAGTCCAGCATGTAGTACCGATCCGGTCGAAGTGAGACAAGCCTTCGTTCCGGCCCGCCCAGCGCGGAAATCACGAAGACGCCGGTTCCGCCGGTCGACTGGCGAAGGAAGGCGATCTCGCGGCCATCGGGCGACCAGGAGGCTGAAAAATCCTCGCCGCCCTTGTTGGACGTGAGTTGCAGGGGCGTCTCGCTTCCCACCAGCTTCACGAAAATCTCTGTGCCCGGAAGCCTCGAGTTAGCCCACGAAAATGCGATTTGCTTCCCGTCCGGAGAAAAAGCGGGATAGCTGAGATCGCCTCCCATGTTCATGAATGCGGCTAGGGCCAAGGGCGCACTTGCCGACCGAGTGTGAGCGGGAAAGAAAACCAGGCGTCCGGCTGTCACAGCGATCAGCGCAACGCCCAAAGCTGCGCCCACGAGCCATAGACGCTTTCGCGTCGAAGTGGCCGGCGCGGGCTGCTGCGTCTCGGCCGCTTGATCCGAGGTGCGGCCCTGATCCCACCAGGCATCCAGTTCCGTCTTATATGCGTAAACTGCCGCGCGTGACTTGTGCACGTGACGGCGTATCGGCAGGCCGTCCTTCTCCCACCGCCGCACCGTGCTCTCGTCGCGTCTGAGGTAGGCGGCAATTTCCTTCCAGGAGTCGAGACGGTCGCCCGCCTGCGGCTCGGGAGAGAAACTCCGGTCGGACGCGCTGGGTGTGTCCATGGGCCTGGGTTACGGGGTTGTCCAAGGATACCATTCTTGGGCCTCAATGCCAACGCGCCCGGGAGAGCCGCTTGACCCCCAAACCGAGGCGCTCATTAGCGCTCATCCCGCTCTTGCCCGTTGCCACCGTCAAGCGACTCCGGCTAGCTTCCCGCCGTCCCCAGTTTCGACAGGATCACTTTGCTCGCGGAGGCCCGCATGCGCTCAAAGCAGAACCTCACCAAGCCGCTAGCAGTGTCGAGTCGCCTCGTCTTCCTGGGCGTCTGTTTGACGCTCCTGGCCGTACCAAGGCCTGCCTCCGCAGATACTCTCATCAATTTCGACGATGTTCCAGGGGGCACCGTGGTGAACACGCACTACTCTGGCGTGACTATCACCTGCACGGCCTTCTCCTGCGACTTGGACAATTCTGTCTATGCTGTTACCACGCCGAATGCGTTTAGCGGTCCAAACGCCTTGATATCAACCGGGGAGGGGCTGGATATGCCGGGCATCCTCTTTGTCTTCGACGTGCCCCAAGCCGTCGTCACGATTGAAGGGTCGACAAATCCGGACTTCACTCTCGGAGGGGCCGTCTATACGAACATCGACGACGTGAGTGGCCAAATCACCCCCTCTTCAGGCTCCTACTCTCTTTTCAGTGTTTCGAGCCCTTCGGGATCCATTACCGCAATCGCAGTCAACGCAAACGGTCCCAACCTCGAGGCCATAGGCACCACCTATCTCGACAATCTCTGTTTCTCCACCAGCATCACCGGTTGCGGTAATCAAGGCTCCTCCACTGCGCCCGAGCCCGGCACGTTGGAGCTGCTGCTTGCAGGAGCCCTCGTGATTGGCTCCGCGTTCCTCGCTCGCTGCAGAAATCGGTCTTCGCTGATGCGGCCGAACCTGGCCTTGCAGAGGAGAAGCGCGACACAAGCGGCAGTGTGAAATGGGGCGCGACGATTGTTCACGGCAAGCAGGAGGAAACGATGACTGCATTGTCTAGTACCGTGCGACGCGCACTCGGAAGGGCGCTCCACGCCACGGCTGTGCCCTTAGTGTGTGCGCTGGCTCTCTGTTCGGCGGCGCGCAGTCAGAGCACCGGCGCGTTTTGGCAAGGTGGCAGCGGCAATTGGAGCAACGCGAGCCTCTGGCAATGTCCGGATAAGGATCATCCTTGCGTGCCCAACGGGGATTTTCTCGTCTCCGCTTCAAACAGCGGGGTCCTCAATCTCGATATCAATGCCAGCATCTCAAATTTTGAGAGCACAAGCGCGTCGCTCTCCTTGAATGGAACCTCACTAACCATCGCCCGTGCCCCCGAAGACCCCGGCGGCACCTTCTCCGGCCGACTCGACGTCGGCGGCAGCCTCACGCTCGCCGGCGGTGCCAGCGTGAACGTAACGCAGGACAGTGCAGACATCGAGGGAAACAGCTCCTTTGCAGACTCCACCTTCAGCAGCCTTGATCTCACCCTCAATGGCAACCTCACGGCGAGCAACTCCACCATCAACACCACCGCGGCGGCCGTCATCGGTGCCACAGATTCCTCCACTGTGACCCTTTCCGGCAACACCACTTGGAAAGTGGTCATCCTTAACCTCGGTCAAGAGAACGGTTCCAGCGGCAATCTCACGGTCGGAGCTTCGAGCACCATCGACCTGACCGAGCTCAGTGTGGGCGGCGTGACGGGCGCGGGCGGCATCACCGTCGGAGGCGCAGATGGCGTCCAGGGTTCGCTCACGGTCCAAGACGGTGGTGTAATCAAGTTCGAGGGTGGCGCTCCGGAGATAGGCATCGGCGATGGTCAGATGACCGTCGAGGCCGGCGGTAGTGTTACGGTGCCAGAGATCCTTGTTGGCTTTAACTCCGCGAATTCGAAACTCACGGTCCAGGGCGACGGGGCCGTCTTGAATCTGGGCGGCGTCCCCGGCGGCGGCATGACCGTTTTGGCCGGCTCTGTAACGATCAGCGACAACGCCGAGGTTTCAGGCGGAAACCTCAGCATTTCGACGGGGAATGTCACCATTGAATCAGGAGCCAAGTGGACAATCTCTGACCCTGGCAACACCCAGGATTTGCTGATAGGACTGGCTATCCCCGCGATCCCCGGGGTTACCGGGCCTTCGGGCCCGGCGATTATGACCATCCAGGAGGGCGGCTCCGGTTCGAACGAGGGAAGTGTGGTCCTTGGTCTCAACCAAGGCGCGGATGGCAGCTTAATCGTCACGGGAGACGATAGTAGTTGGACCGCTGGCCAAGCTGTGGTCGTCGGTTTCCTCGGTACCGGTGGCCTCGAGGTCGCCGATGGTGGTCAGTTGACCTCCGGCGCGGACAGCAGCGGCGTCAGTGGTTACATCGGCCAGTTGGCAGGCAGCAAGGGTCTCGCCACCATCGAAGGCGACGACTCCACATGGGAAGCGAACGGCGATCTCCAGGTCGGCGTCGCTGGAAATGGCACGCTCGAAATTAAGGACCAGGCCGAGGTTCACGCCAATAATATGAGCATTGGAACTCTTGCTGGCGGAGAGGGCGAGGTCGATATGACCGGCGGCACTCTCGAGCTCAGCGGTAATCTCATCGTTGGCGATGCTGCAAAGGGCACACTGAACGTCGAGCCTTCCGCGCCTGATGACGAAGGCGATGTCACCAGCCAGAACGGAATTATCGGCGCACAGGCCGGTTCCAACGGTTCGGTGACGATTGGCTCGGCTCTCGGCAACGGTCTCCAGGCTACAGGCTCCCAATGGACCATCAAGCAATCCCTGATCGTGGGCCTCGCCGGCAATGGGGGGCTCGATATCGGCGGCACCGTCACTTCGCTTTCTACCACAATCGGTCAGGAGATCAGCGGCTCCGGCGACATCAGCGTCGAAAATGGCGGGATGTGGACCACCACGAATGACCTCACCATCGCCGACAAGGGACTTGGAAGTGCCGAGATTTTGAAGGGAGGGTTTGCCAACGTCACTGCCGGTGTTGTCACCATCGGCAACCAAAAATCCTCCGTCGGCACATTGGACGTGCAAGGCCAGTTCAATATGCCCCAGAACTTGATTGTCGGCGCTTTTGGCACTGGCACCATGAAAGTCGAGCAGGGCGGAGCCGTCGCGAGCGGCCAAGCACACATTGCTCAGAACGAAGGCTCCAACGGAACCGTAATCGTCACGGACTCCAACTCGAGCTGGAGCGTGCAGGGCGAACTCTATGTGGGCGAAGGCGGAACTGGGACACTCACCGTCCAAAACGGCGGCCAGGTTTCGAGCAGCGAGGCTTCCATCGGAGTTCTCGACACCGGTACCGGCACTGTGACTGTCTCCGGCGATGGCTCCTCTTTGGCTGTCAATGTCCCCGACGACGACGCAGGAAGCCAAGCGGGGCTTCTGACAGTCGGTGAAGCGGGCACAGGGACGCTCACCGTCAATCAAGGCGCTCAGGTGCTCAGCCTTTCCGGAATTATCGGCAAGGAGGCCGGCTCGAACGGCACCGTCTCCCTCTCCGATGACAATTCGCAATGGATCATCTCGGGTTCGTTGACTGTGGCTTCCAGCGGAACCGGCACTCTCAACATTTCTTCGGGTGCGCTCGTCAGCGACACAAGCGCCATCATCGGTGATAACGCCGGCTCGACCGGCGCCGTCACGGTTTCCGATGCGGCAGGCCAGTGGACCAACTCCGGCTCCTTGACCGTCGGAAACTCCGGCTCTGGCTCTCTCGGCATCAGCGGTGGCGGTGTCGTCACAAGCACGAACGGTATCATTGCCAACAACGCCGGTACCGCCGGCACGGTCACAATTGACGGTGCCGGTTCGCAGTGGAACGCCTCCGGCTCTCTTACCGTCGGCGCTGGCGGCAAGGCCTCGCTCACCATTTCCAACGGCGGGCTCATGAGCGACACGTCCGCTCTCATCGCGGCGAACGCGGGCTCGAACGGCACTGTAACAATCTCGAATTCAGGCTCGCAGTGGAAGAACTCCGGCTTGTTGAGTGTAGGCGCTGCAGGCGACGGAACTCTCTCGGTTTCAAGTGGCGGCGTCGTCACCAGTGCGTCCGGCCTGATCGCGCGCGATGCCGGCTCGACGAGCGTTGTCACTCTCACCGACTCCGGCTCTAGTTGGGCCGACAGTGGATCACTCGCCGTCGGCGGCTCGGGCAACGGAACTCTCAACGTCAAATCCGGCGCTACTTTGACCAGTTCGAATGGCTTGATCGCGGACCAGAACGGTTCGGTCGGTGTCGCTTCGCTGAGCGGAAGCGGTTCGACCTGGACAACGGGCGGCGTGACGGTTGGAAATGGGGGAGCCGGAACACTCAACATCGCGAGTGGCGCGTCGGTCCAAAGCGGATCGGGCCTGATCGCGTCGCAGGCCGGCAGCACCGGAACGGTGACCGTAGACGGCCAAGGCTCAAAGTGGCAGCAATCCGGGATCCTCCAAGTCGGCGCAAGCGGCAGTGGTTCGATGACCATATCTGGCGGTGGCCAGGTGACGAACACCGACGCCACGATCGCCGCGAACGCAGGCTCTTCCGGCAGCGTCACCGTCACGGACTCGAGCTCCGCGTGGAACAACGCCGGGCGTCTGACCGTGGGCGGTTCGGGCAACGGAACGCTCGCCGTTAGCAATGGCGGCAGTGTGGCGAGCAATTCTGGGATCATCGCCGATTCGTTGGGATCGAGCGGTGCCGTCAGCTTGACTGGCTCGAACTCGGCCTGGAACGTGGCGGGCGCACTGACCGTGGGCAATCAGGGCCAAGGGGCCTTGAGCATCTCGAACGGTGCTGCGGTCCAGAGCGGCGACGCCAGCCTCGGCGTGGCAGCAGGAGCACAAGGAACCGCATCCATCTCGGCTAGTCAGTGGACCGCTGGCGACATGACCGTCGGCGGCCTGGGACGCGGCTCGGTGACGGTGAATCAGGGCACTGTGAACACGGGCGCGCTCACGATCGGTTCTGGTGCGGGCTCGAACGGCCAAGTCTCGCTGCAAGCGGGATCGTGGAATGCCGGCGCCGTTACCGTCGGGGACTCCGGGACAGGAGCTCTGGATGTGGCGGGAACCATGCAAAGCGGCACTGTCTTGATTGCGAAGGCATCGGGCTCCTCGGGCACTGCTTCCGTGGAGGGCAATTGGCAGGTCTCGGGCGACCTCACCGTCGGACTCGGTGGCGCCGGCACTTTGACGATCCAGGATGGCGCTGTCGTGACCAGTGGTTCTGGACAGATCGCTGGAGCCGCAGGATCGAGCGGCTCGGTGTTCGTCGATGGTCAGAACTCCGTGTGGAACACCGGCTCCGCGGGAAGTCCCGGATCCATTGCGGTTGGTGGTGGCGGTTCGGCTCTCTTGAAGGTCTCGAATGGCGGTCAGGTCGTCGCCAACGTCAATGTCAATTCGGGCGGCGAACTGGCTGGCCAGGGCGTCGTCGGCAACGTCACGAACAATGGCGGCATCGTGACTCCCACCGACGGTCCCGGCCTCATGACCATCACCGGCAACTACACGCAAAACTCCGGCACGCTGGTCCTCGACATCGACGGCGATCAGCCCGGCCAGTTCGACCAGATGTCCATCCTCGGATCCGCCGACTTCGCTGGCGGCACGATCGAGGTTAATTTCGAGAACGGCTTCCAGCCGCTGGCCACGGATACCTTCGATCTCATTTCCGCAGCTCTGGGACTCACCAACGCCGGAGTTACCTTGGATGTCGAAGGCCTGGCGGCGGGCACCGACTTCACCGAAGCGTTCACCGCCAACGGCCTCAGCTTCGCACTCGGCTCGAACGGAGGCACGGGTGGTTCCGGCGGCTCCGGAGGTTCTGGCGGTACCACCACTCCGGAGCCTTCCAGCTTGCTCCTGATGGCGTCGGGATTGGCTGCGGCTCTTGGCGCGAGGGCAAAGCGCGGCGCCGGGAAAGTGAGCTGAATCATGAATAAGGTCGGCAGGATTGGGATCGTCGTTTTGTGTGTCGTCCTCTGCGTCCTGGGAACCGTTGCGTGCCTGCGTTGGTACAACCCCGGTGGGATTCAGTTCGACAGCGCATTCCAGGCTGTCCTGCTCGATACCGGCCAGGTCTACTACGGAAAGTTGCAGGGCGCGGGAACAGACTATCCGGTGCTCACGGACGTTTATTACATACAGACTAAGACAGACCCTCAGACCAAGGCCGTTAGCAGCATCCTCGTCCGTCGCGGGAAGGAATGGCACGCGCCGGATCGCATGGTCATCAACGCGCACCACCTGGTTCTCATCGAGCCGGTCGGCGACAACTCCCAGGTCGCCAAGCTCATTCAGCAGTATCGGGAGAAGTAACCGGAACAACGAGGGAGTTACATGATGCGATTTGCCTGTGCTCTAGCTCTTGCGGTCCTGCTCGGCGCTGCTGTCCCAGCGAACGCGGACACTATAACGATAGGCGGTGCCATCAGCCAGTCCATTCAGGACGGAACCGGCCCCGCAGTCAACAACGCCGGCCTGAACAACATCGTGGACGGCGATTCCTACACGATCACTTTGGATTTCACGGGCTCCATCTCCGGCACCGGAACGTACGATCTGACTGGTGCCGCCCTATCGTTCACCGACCCTACAGCCTCGGCGATCGAAACGAGCTTCGACACCGTCAGCCTCACGGTTTCAGACGACGGTGGTTCTGACGATGTCAGCCTGCTCGGCTGTTTAACCACTGGCTCCGGCTGCTTCTTCGGCAACTACCTGGCACTGAATTTTCAGATTCCATCAGCGGGACTGAACTCGCAGAATGTCGCGGCCCAGGGAATCTCGGGCCTCTACCCCTCCCTTGATCTTTTGGAGGATGACGGGACCACGGACATCGAGGCGTCCGTGACAGCCTATTCCTACACGGCGGCGTCTGTCGCTCCAACACCCGAACCAGGCTCATTCGTATTCGTGTGTTGTGGCTTGATCGCACTCGCCTGGAAGCGCGCGATGCGCCAACGCGCTGCGCAAGAGGCTTGAGAATCGCAATTTCCGCAATCGAACCAATGACGGCAAAGGGGAGGAAGAGACGATGTCAAAGATCAGGCTGGCTGTGTTGATTTGCTTTGCGCTGTTGGCGTGCGTTCCCGCATTTGCGGTGGACGGCCAGATCCTCATTAATCAGGCCACTGTCACTGCGGCCGGTGGATTCCCATACAAAATCACTCAGCCCGGCAGTTACAAATTGTCTGGAAACCTCTCTGTCTCGGGTTCCACGGACGGCATTCTCATCTGCGCGACCGACGTGACTCTTGACTTGAACGGATTCGTCATCAATGGGAACGGCAGCCAGGGTTTTGGCATTTCGAACGATTCCACGATGGGGTGCGGCGCGGCACTGAATGTTACCGTCAAGAATGGCGTCGTTCGAGGTTTTTACGACGGTGTGATTCTGGGCGGCAGCGGTCTGATTTCAGATCTGCAGTCCAGCAACAACAGCAGGTTCGGCATTTGGGCCGCGGGCGGAGTTTCTGCCGGGTTTGTCGTTACACGGTGCGTCGCACTGTCCAACACGGGTGCGGGAATAAAGGCCGATTATGCGGTCGTTAACAATTCGATCTCGAACTCCAGCAGCATCGGGTTCGATGTGACTTATGCAACTGCCATCGGAAACTTGGCCGTTTCGAACGGAACCGGGATGGCACCAGACCACTCCGTAATTGGCAGCAACACTCTCGAAGACAATTCCTTGGATCTAAGGCCGGTGGGCCCATCGTCTAGGTACGTGTCTCAAGGTAACAATATCTGCGGCGCCGGCGCGTGCTGACTGGCCGCTGTCGGGCAGTCCCACGGAGAGAATGAGTGAGAAAAAGCCGTAGTTTCACCGTTTCTTGCTTTCATGTACTTTCGGTCGAGTACGCGCAGGCGGTTTGCCCTTCAATTTGATCTGATTGTATTCAACGGCGGCCCGGACGAGATTTTTTAGAGCACGCTCATTGATCTTATCGCCCTCGAAAAGATCGATGGCTCGCCACGCGTTGCCTCCCAGGCCCGCGTTGAAGAGCTTGTCAGGATCCGGGAGGCGCGCCCCGTGGGCAAAGGTGAGCTTCACCTTATCTTTGTGGGCGTTGCCGACCGCGATTATTCCGTCGCGAGACCACACTGGGCTTCCCATCCACTTCCATTCCTCGATTATTTCCCGGTCGGCCTCGAGGATGGTCCTGCGGATGCCGGCGAGCGTTTTGCCACGCCAGTCTGCGAGTCCTACGATCAGATGGTCAATACGTTCCGATGGATTCATTGGATCTTTATACCTCCAATTCTTGTCCCGTTTTGATCCGAGTAGGCCGATCTCTTCGAATGAGTCGTCGGACGAGATGGCCTTTCCACATCCAAAGTCCCGAAAGGAGCAATACAGGAAGAAAGACATAGCGAATACTGAAGGCATAATATCGGGTGTCCGCAGGCGAATCATAAATATAACCAATGATCGGAACGCCAAAGACGATGTGAATCCAGCGAAAAATCCAACGTGGGATGCCTCCGTTCATGATGTGATGTCTCCTTTCTTGCGAGATGTTCTCTGGGCTAACCGTGCTCGACGCGCGCCTTTATGTCCGAGTAGGCCGCATCGACAAGCCTTTTAAGCGCCGCGGCGTTTGTGGTTGTTCCCGGTCTCAGCTTCGCGTGGCGCATGAACTTGCCGGCCCCCTGCAGCAACCCGGCCGGATCCGGCAGCGCCGCGCCGTGAAAGAACCCGACGTTTACGTGCGAAGTGAATACGTTCACGTAGCCGAAGGGCGCATCTCCCAAACACGCGACCGGACAGCCGTCGTGCAAGAGCTCACGAACTTCGTCTCCGCATTTTCGCATCACCTCAAACCAACGATGCGCGATGGCCCCCAATTCACTGTCATGCTCTTTCATCCATGCATCGATGGCAGGATCCCGCTCGACAGCGCCGTTGAATCGCAGCAAATCCGTTCTCATCATCGCCCGCTTTCTGCCTTCGAGATCCACAGCTGTGCCGGCACGCAAATTTAGACCCTTAGCACACCGCGAAACCCCCGTGCCGCATAGTAGGATTCCGCGCCGTTGTGGTACACGAAAACGGTGTTGAAGCGCCGGTCACAAAAGAGCGCCCCGCCGAGTTTCCTGATATCCAAAGGCGTTTTCACCCAGCTCGACGTCGTCGTATCGAAGTTTCCAAGTTTCTGCAATTCTCGATACTGTTCTTCCGTCAGAAGCTCAACGCCCATGGCCTCTGCCATATCGGCGGCGGCATCCGCTGGTTTGTTTTCTTTCCTGGATTCGAGCGCTTCGCCGTCGTAGCAAAGGCTTCTGCGGCCTTTAGGACTTTGCTCCGAACAGTCATAAAAAATGTATTCGCCCGTCCTCTTATCGTGGCCAACAACGTCCGGCTCACCGCCGGTTCTTTCCATTTCGTTGAGCGACAACAGTTTTTCAGCATTCGCTTCCAGCTTCGCTTGCACTTCAGCCCATGCAAGGCTTCTATGGCGGCTCATGTTTTTCTCGAAACGAGCCTTCAATGCCCGAAGCAGTTCCGTGCGTTGTTCCGGCGACAACCCCTTTTTGTTTCTCTCAGCTGGTTGGCTCATTGTTTTGCGACCGATTCACGAGTCTTGCGCCGCCTTCGGCGCCCACCTGGGAGGCTTGATGCCGAACTGCTTGCCATATTCGGCCACCAGCCGCTGCCAGCCTGCGAACTTCATCGCATCGCCGCCGGCAATGCGGCCGATGGGAGCTCCGCTGAGAAACCGATCCAGAACATCGAAAGAGATATGCCAGCCCGCGGCGCCCCACGCGATGAAGCGGCGATCGATGTTGTGCCACAACGTCAGGCGAGTGCCGCCACCAAAGGCTTCGAGTTCCCACCGGGTATCCCCGTACTCGAGCACCTTGGGAGCGTCGGCTCGCGTCACTCTCGTTTCGATCGCCCCAGGCGCTCCCGCCCAGGTGAGGTTCACAGTTCCGACCCTACCCAGGCTTCCGTCGACCTCAAAGGGAGCCCACTCGCGCAGTTGCGCTGGGTCGGTTAGCGCCTGCCAGACTTGCTCCGGCGAATGGCGCAGTTCCCTGACGAGAATCAGCGTCCACTTCTCTCCCTCGTTCTTTCGTACCTGCGCCCCGCTGGCTGGACCTGGCGTGTACTGCGCGAGATCGCTCATCTATTTTCCCCATGACAACTGGGTGAGCTGAATCAAGTTGCCGCAGGTGTCTTTCAGCATCGTGATCGTCGACCCGGTCACGTCGGTCGGCGGCATCGTGAACTCCGCGCCGCGGCCCTTGATTCGCTCGTAGTCGCCCTTGACGTCGTGGGTGAAGAACATGATCGCAGGCTGGCTCTGCTGAAACATGGCCTGCTGATACGCTTTGGCCGCGGGATTGTTGTTCAGCGCCAACTGCAACTCGATGCCGTTTGGTTCCTCGGAAGGGGCCACGGTCAGCCAGCGATATGGGCCCTGACTGAAATCGGTCTTCTTTATAAAGCCCAGGACCTCCGTATAAAAGCGCAGGGCTCTCTCCTGGTCGTCCACGTACACGCTGGTCACTTTGATTTTCATTTCTTTTCTCCTTCATCATGTTCGCGGTTTGGGCCGCGCCGGCTTCTGCTTGTTTTCCGATTGGTTTGTTTCGATGGATCAATGCGGTCGAGGTGCCGCTCCAGGGCGTCTATGTGAGGTGCCCAAAACCGGCGGAACTGCTCCAGCCAGGCATCCACCTCCTGAAACCGTTCTGGCTTGAGCCGGTAGAGACGCCGCTGTGCGTCCACCGTGGACTCGACGAAGCCGGCATCCCGCAGCACTCGCAGGTGCTTCGAGACGGCCGGCTGCGTCATGCGAAGTTGACGCTCGATCTCTCCCACGGACTGTTGGGACGAGACCAGCAGGCTCAATATCGCTCGGCGGTTCGGCTCTGCAATGATTTCGAAGGCAGATTCCATGCCCCTCTTATACTCCACGGAGCATATACGTGTCAAGGCATATTTAAGGAAGGGGCCCCCGGGCGACGGCTGCCGCTTGTGGGCAAGATGCTTGGAAACTGGCTCAGCTAACGGGAATCAGGCTGGATCTGGTTGTAGGTGTTGAAAACATGGTAGCGCTAACGGGAATCGAACCCGTATTTCGGCCTTGAAAGGGCCGCGTGCTAACCGTTGCACCATAGCGCCACACCGGACTTACCTGGGGATTGCGGCTCGGCCTGCCGCTGAATTCTATCACGCGGAAGCCTTGTTCGAGCTCAGGAAGGACGGCCTCAGCGCCAGCCGTTGCGTTCGCGCAGCGCGGTGATATGCGCGACGTGGTGCCGGCCATGCCACGCATAGAGCTGCAGATTATCGGACAGGGTCATCAGCCCGCGTTCCGGGTGCCGAAACTTCCGCTGCCAGTCCGCCGGCCCAAGCGAGTTCAGGAGAACGATCCAGCGCTTGTGCAGGCTCTCGAGCAGCGCGAGCGAAGGCTCGATCGCGGATTTCGCGTCGGGCAATTCGGCCCAGCGCGCTTCGTCGTACGGCTTAATAGTCGGCTCCTCTTCCGTAAGCGCGAGCTTGAAGCGCACGAACGAATTCATGTGGCTGTCTGGAAGGTGATGGATCACCTGGCGCACCGTCCAGCCGCCCGGACGGTACGGAGTATCAAGCTGCTGCTCGTTCAGCCCCGCGATTGCGGCCTTCAGTCTTGCCGGTGTTTCGGCAATGGCGTCGATGAACGCTCGGCGCTGCACATCGGTGACGTTCTCAACGCGCTGGAATTTCCCAACCGGGTACCGCAGATCCGCTTCCATCATGGCTCCTTCTAGGTAGCTTGAATCTCGAGTTCGCCCCTCAGCGGGACATTATTCACGCGCAGCCGCGATCCGCAAGTGCGTGATCAGGAATCCGGCGGAAAAAACAGGGACAATTTGGGCTGCCCCATGGATCGGCGGACAAGCTCAACTCTGGCGGTCCTGAAACTCTTCGTGCCAGGCCATCTGAATGGCTTCGAGCTTTCCTTCATTGGACATCTTCGGATCGCCGGAAAAGCCCGGCAGCTCGACCACCCACTTGTGGAGGTCCGTGAAACGAACGGTCAGCGGATCCGTGTCCGGAAATTTCTCCACGAGCTGGATTCCGATCTCTTCGGCGTTATCCCAATCGAATGTTTGCGGCATCGCGCCCTCGCTTGGCCGGACTCAGTGTTCTGCTTCCTTGGCGTAGTTCTTGTTCCACTCGGGAATCTCGACCACGATGTCCTTGGTGCCGTCGGGCACGCACTGGCAGCCGAGGCGCGACTTCGGCGTCACGCCGGGCGCTTCGTCAAGCTGGTCGAGCTCCGCGTCGGTCGCTTCGTTGCACGACTCCAGCCCTTCGTGGACGATGACGTGGCAGGTGGAGCAGGCGCACACGCCGCCGCACGCATGATCGAGACCCATGTGAAAGCCCTGCGAAATATCGAGGATGCTTCCCGGCAAACCGTCGTGCCCGTACGGAAGCTTTTCCGGATCGACCTCGATCGTCTTGCCTTCCTTGACGAAAGTTACCTTGTACTTCTTCGTCGCGGGCGTGTATTTGGTTTCTTCGATGTATGGATTGATTCCGCCCATTGTGACGCTCCTTCCGAAAACCCCGACCGGAACCTGAACGCAGCCGCCGCGCGAAAACGGCGTTTTGTATAGATTAGAAAATCGCTAAAGCCTTGTTTTCAATAACTTACGTAAATTTCTAATCTTCACTGTATCGATTAGAAACCGGCGCCTAAACTTCCTCGAGGCGCTTGCCCTGGAGCGCCGTCTGCACTGCACCGTTCATCAATATCTCGGCGAAGTGCGTGGTGGCCTGGTTCAACTCGTCGATGCGCTGGCGAATCAGCTTGTAATCCGTGCTGGCCACGGCGTCCCGCAGACGCGCCTCCGCCTCGGTGATCGTGCGGCGCTCCTCCGCGGAGAGTTCCTCGGCTCGCGGATCGGACAGCGTCTTCGCGGTGGCGTGCAGGATGGTTTCGGCTTCGTTGCGCGCCTCAATCGTCTGCCGCTCGGCGAAATCCTGCTCGGCGAAATCGATCGACTCCTCGAGCATCCGTTCGATCTCATTGTCGGAGAGGCCGTAGCTCGGCTGCACTTCGATGCTCTGCTGCTGTCCCGACCTCAAATCGCGCGCCGCCACCTGCAGGATGCCGTTCGCGTCGATCAGGAATTTCACTTCGATGCGCGCAAGCCCCGCCGGACCCGGCACGACCTTCAATTGGAAGCGCGCCAGCGATCGGCAATCCTTCGCGAGTTCGCGTTCGCCCTGAAGGACATGCACGTCGATCGCGGTCTGGTTGTCGACGCCCGTGGTGAACAGCTCCTGCGCGCTCGCCGGAATCGTGGAATTGCGCGGAATAATTTTCGCGATCACGCCGCCCATCGTCTCGATGCCGAGCGAAAGCGGCGTCACGTCGAGCAGCAGCATGTTCTTCACGCCGGCCTCGAGAATGTCCGCCTGCACCGCGGCGCCCAGCGCGACCACTTCGTCGGGGTTCAGCTCGCAGTGCGGCGCGCGCTGGAAATAGTCGCCCACCGTCTTGCGGACCAGCGGGATGCGCGTCGAGCCGCCGACAAGGACGACTTCGTCGATCTCGCTTGGAGCGAGTTTCGCGTCGGCCAGAGCATGCTTCACAGGCCCCATGGTCCGCTGCACGATCGGCTGGATCAGCTCCTCGAACCCCTGTCGCGTGAATTCGAGAACGCATGTCTTTCCCTTGGCGATGTACTGGACTTCTGCCTTCCCCACCGTCGAGAGGTCGTGCTTCGCGCGGATTAAGTCCTTGCGCAATCCCTGGATGGCCTCGCCGCGCGGATCGAGATCAACGCCAAGGCCGCTCTTAATCCCCTTTCGCGCGAGGTCCATCATTGCGTTGTCGATGTCGTCGCCGCCGAGGTGCGTGTCACCGTTCGTCGACAGCACCTGATAAATGTCGCCCTCAGTCGTCGAGATGAGTTTCAAAACCGAAATGTCGAACGTCCCGCCGCCGAAATCGTACACGGCCACGCGGCCGCGTTTCTGCTTGTGCAAGCCGTACGCCAGCGCCGCCGCCGTCGGCTCGTTGACCAGGCGCAGCACTTCGAGCCCCGCAAGCCGCCCGGCGTCCTTCGTGGCTTGCCGCTGCGCGTCATTGAAATATGCCGGCACGGTGATGACCGCGCGGTCCACCGGCTCCTTGAAATAATTCTCCGCCCATGATTTCAGCTCGCGAAGAATGAACGACGAAATCTCCGGCGGCGTGAACGCCTTTTCGCCCAGGCGCACGCGAATCACGTTGCGGCTCTTGGCGTCGATGCGGAACGGAAAGATTTTCAGCTCGTCTTGCACGTCCTCGACGCCGCGGCCCATCAGCCGTTTGACGGAATAGATCGTGCGGTCGGGCTGCGTGAGCAGGCGCTGCCGCGCCGGTTCGCCGACGATGATTTTTCCGTCATCGTCCACGCTGACCACGGACGGGCAAAGCGTGGAGCCGTACGGCCCCGGGATGCACTTCGGCGCGCCCGT
Source organism: Candidatus Acidiferrum sp. (assembly GCA_035517015.1). GTDB lineage: Bacteria > Acidobacteriota > Terriglobia > Acidiferrales > UBA7541 > Palsa-295. The sequence continues at coordinate 82,999 of DATIZQ010000074.1, forward strand.
TTGCACGTCGATGTACGCGACCAGGCTAAACGTTGTTCCAAGATCGATTCCGACTACGCGTCCCATGCTGTCCTTCTGCGCGCTAGACTTCCGCAAGCTCGTTCGCCACGCTCGCCACCAGATTGCGGATGTAGCTGCGGCGATTGAGAATCTCGTTCATGCGTGCCAGCAGCGCCGCGCGCTTCGATTCATCCGCATTCGCGTCGAGCGCCGCGTCCCATTCGCGGCCGACGGCCGCGAGCTCGCCATCCAGTTCCGCAAGCTTCTGCTGAAAATGTTTCTGCGCGGCGCCCAGCCGTTCGCGAAGGCTCGATAGGTCGCCGCCTCCGGCGCGCGCTTCGCGCAATTCATCGAGCGACTCATTCAGCTCGAACACTTCCTCGAGCAGCTCCGGCGGCGCCTGCTGCTTCTTGGTCCCCTCTTTGCGCAAGCCGAGATGCAACAACAGGTATTCGATGCGGGCAACCGGCTCGCGCAGCGTGCGGTACGCATCATTCAGCTGCGACGAACGCTCGAGCGAGAGATCGCGCTCGTATTCGCTCGACCGCACGAAATTGTCGGGATGCAGCTTCCAGCTCAGCTTGTGAAACTGCTCCTCGAGCGACGCGGGATCGAGCGTCACTTTCTTCGGCAGGCCGAGAAACGCGAAGTGGTCCGTGTCTGCGGCTAGCGGCTGAACTTTGCCGCATGCCGGGCAGAAATGCTGGCCGTCCACCGGCGCGTGACAGCTCCAGCACTTCGCCGCGGCCTTCGACTCCGCTTTTGTTTGCGTCACACTCATAGCATTTCACGTTCCTGCGGTTTCAAGCCCGGCTCGGCGCACGCCATTCCGGAGGATTCCTACGCCGTGAAAGAACTCCCGCAACCGCAACTCCGCGCTGCCTGCGGATTCTGGAAGACGAAGCCCTGCCGCATCAGGTCTTCCTGATAGTCGAGCGTGGTGTCGTTGAGGTAGAGATAGCTCTTCGGATCGACGAAGATGCGCGCACCATTTTCCTCGAACACCTTGTCGCGGTTGCGCGCCTCGGTTTCGAGCCGCATGGCGTAGCTCAACCCCGAACAGCCGCCCCCCTGGACGCCCACGCGCAGCCCGCCCGATTCGGCCGGAACGCCTTCCTTGACGAGCAACTGCCGAATTTTGTTTGCCGCTTTTTCAGTAACGTGAATCATAGAAAATCCGCAACCCGCGATTCGCGGCCGACGTTTCCACGACCAGGGTTTTGGCTCCGCGCCCTAAAGCCGGTCGGGCCGCGTCTCGCGTCAATTGCTCGCCGTGGCGGGTTCGGCGGTCTTTGCGTCGGCTTGGCCCTGCTTCTTCTTCCAATCGCCAAGCGCCGCCTTGATCGCGTCCTCGGCCAGCACCGAACAGTGGATTTTCACCGGCGGAAGCGCGAGCTCCCGAACGATGTCCGTGTTCTTGATGGCGAGGGCTTCCTCCACGGTTTTGCCCTTCACCCACTCCGTGGCGAGCGAAGAGCTGGCGATCGCCGAGCCGCAGCCGAACGTCTTGAACTTCGCTTCCTCGATCACGTGCGTTTCGGGGTTCACCTTCATCTGCAGCTTCATCACGTCGCCGCACTCGGGTGCGCCCACGAGCCCGGTGCCCACGTTCGGATCGCTCTTGTCGAGCGAACCGACGTTGCGCGGATTCTTGTAGTGATCCACCACCTTGTCCGAATAAGCCATGGTTCATTTGCTCCTTTAGTTCGAAACTCGTGCCACCCTTAGTGCGAATCCGAAGCAGCCACCCACTTCATCTTGCTGATATCGACGCCTTCTTTCGCCATTTCGTAAAGCGGCGAAAGCTCGCGCAGACGCTTCACCGTATCCACCACGCGATCGGCCACGTAGTCCACTTCCTCCGCGGTATTGAACCGGCCGATTCCGAAGCGAATCGACGTGTGAGCCAGGTCCTCGCCCACGCCGAGCGCCTTCAGGACGTAGCTGGGCTCGAGCGTCGCCGACGTGCAGGCCGAACCGCTCGACACGGCGATGTCGTTGATACCCATCAGCAGCGACTCGCCTTCGACGTACGCGAAGCTGATATTGATGTTGTGCGGCAGGCGATGCTCCATCGAGCCATTGATGTAGACCTCGTCGAGCCGCGTCATGATCGAATCCTTCAGCCGGTCGCGCAGCTTGCTCAGCTTCTGCGATTCGGCCGCCATCTCCTCCTGACAAATCGCGCAAGCCTTGCCCAGGCCGACGATGCCCGTCACGTTCAGCGTGCCGGAACGCATCCCGCGCTCGTGGCCGCCGCCGTCGATCTGGGAAGCGAGCTGGACGCGCGGGTTCTTGCGGCGAACGTAGAGCGCGCCGACGCCCTTCGGGCCGTAAATCTTGTGCCCGGAAATCGACATGATGTCGATGCCGTCCTTCTGCACGTCGACCGGGACCTTCCCCACGGCCTGCACCGCGTCGACATGGAACAAAACGCCCTTTTCCTTGGCGATCTTGCCGATTTCCGCGATCGGCTGGATGACGCCGATTTCGTTGTTCGCGTACATGATCGAAATCAGGATCGTCTTCGGAGTGATCGCGCGGCGCAGGTCGTCCAGATTGATGCGTCCATCCTTCTCGACCGGCAGGTACGTGACTTCGTATCCGTACTTTTCCAGGCGCTTGCAGGTATCGAGCGTCGCCTTGTGCTCGGTGACTTGCGTGATGATGTGATTGCCCTTTTCGCGGTACATCTCCGCGGCGCCCTTGATCGCCAGGTTCGTCGACTCGGTGGCGCCGCTCGTAAAGATGATCTCCTTGGGCGTGGCATTGATCAGGCGCGCGATCTGTCCCCGGGCGTTTTCGACGGCTTCTTCCGCCTGCCAGCCGAATTCATGGTTGCGGCTCGCCGCGTTTCCGAACTTGTCGGTGAAATACGGCAGCATGGCCTCGAGCACGCGCGGGTCGACAGGGGTCGTCGCGTGATTGTCCATATAAATTGGAAGCTTGATTGCCATTCGTTTCTCCTCAGCTGATATCAAACCCTTAGTTCGACGACCTCGGACAGCGGCGCCTCGTCGGTCATCTGTGAAATTGTCACTTTCCCAAGCACTTCCAGGATGCTCTCGTTCACGCGGCGGAGCGGTTCCCGGATCGAGCATGTGGTGGTCAGATCGCACTCCCCGTGGGACGTCACACAGGAAGTGATGAATAGCGGCCCATCGATGGCCTTGATGGCGTCCAGCGCCGTGATCCGCGAAGGATCGCGCGCCAGCGTGTAGCCCCCGCTCGAGCCGTAGCGCGCCACTACAATTCCACCTTTGGCCAGCTTCTGCAGGACCTTCGCCATCAAGGGCGTCGAAATCCGGTAAACCTCGGCAATGTCCGAGGCGCTGCAAGACGCGCCGCTGTGCATCGCCAGGTGCTTGAGGGCAATGAGTCCGTAGTCCGCCTTCTTGGACAGCTTCATCATAGATGCATATACGACTGAATCAGTCGCACTTTAATTCTACGGCCGCCGTGCCCCCGGTGTCAAGCCGGCTCGGAGCAGCCAACCCGAACACCAGCAACGTCTTAAAACACGACTATTTTAGTCCGGGATGTCAAATCGGGCTCAGCCAACGGGCCAGTTTGGGGTCTCAACTGCAAGATTCGGGGGCTGAACGGGGAACGGCGCAGATCGGGTGGCGAGGCGCCCTTGGCTCCAGCAGACACCCCGCCCCCGCGGTTTCCGCCACCGATCAATGCTGATAGCTTGCGTTGATGAAGCCGTCGATATCCTTGTGCAGCTTGTCCCGCGCGTGGTCGTCGATATAAACCATGTGCCCCGATTCGTAATAGTCGAAGCTCGCGTTCTTCCGGATCGCCGGGTCGAGGCCCATGTGGCTCACGGTTTCCTCGATGCCGTCGAACGGAGTGGCCAGATCATAGTAGCCGCACACGACGAGCAGCTTCAGGTGCGTCTGCTGTGTCATGGCGCCGCGCAGGACTTCCGCGACCCTCGTATCGCCTTCGCGGTCCCACGGGCGAACGTTGGCCGAGACCGTGTAGTATTGGTCGCTCTCCCACTTCAGATCGCGGCGAATGTAATCCTGGAACGTAGCCACAAACGCGCCTTCGTAGGAGGCTTCGCTCGGATCGTACTCGGGCCGCTCGCCGGCCGCATCCGCGTCAATGCCCTCGAAGCGGGAATCGAGGCGGCCGACGGTGCGGCGCTTATCGCGCTCAAGCTCCTTGAACCAGCGGAAAGGACTCACGCGAAGATTGCACTCCTCAATGAACTTCGGCGAAAGCCCCGTAAAGTGGGCGAGGTCCTGGACGATCTTCTGCTGCTCCCCGGGCGACAACTGGTCACCCTTCTGCAGCGCGGCCGCATACTCGCCGTGCGCAAACTCGCGCGCCTCCTGCGCCACCTGGTCGACGCTCTTCGCCTGCATGTCGGGCGGCAGAAGGTGGTGATACCACGCCGAAGTCGAGTAAGTCGGAAGGAAGAATTCGAAGCGGTCATCGGCGCCCCAGCTCGAAAACGCGACAGCGGATACGAGCACGATCCCGTTCAGATAGATTTGATGGTGCTCCTGCAGGACGCCGGAAAGCTCGGCGGAACGCGTGGTGCCGTAGCTTTCGCCGATCAGGAACTTCGGCGAATCCCAGCGCTCGTTACGCGTGATGTACTGGTAGATGAAGTCGGCGAACCAATTGGCGTCTTCGACGATGCCGTAGAACTGCTTCGTCTCTTCTCCCGGTGCCGGACGGCTGTAGCCGGTCGACACGGCGTCGATGAAGACGAGATCGGTGGCGTCGAGGAACGAATCCTCGTTATCCGTGATTGTGTACGGCGCGGGCATTCCGTGGCCATCAGGCGTGAGAACCACGCGCTTCGGACCCATTCCCATGTGCGTGAAGAGCGAGGCCGAACCCGGGCCGCCGTTATAAACAAACGAAACGGGACGCTTCGCAGCGTCAGGCACGCCGTCCTTCGTGTACGCGACGTAGAAGAAGACCGCCTTCGGCGTGCCGTCGTCGGCCTTGATGACGTAGGTTCCCGCCGTCGCCGTGTAGTTGATTTCCTGGCCGCCGATGCGCGCGCTGTGGTGCGTCACCGAAGTCTTCTCTTCGGGCGCGGGCAGGTGCTTCTGCTCCTGGCCTTTCGCGCCCTCTGCCTGCGACCGTTCCTGCGGCATTTCACCGCGCCCCGGACGCTGCGGGTTCCCCTGCGCCGACGCCCCAGCGGTGGCGACCAAAACGGCGAGTCCGAGACCAAGCGCATGATTCAATTTCATCCCCCTGCTCCTTTCGCAAACACCAAGTGTTGTAGTGCGTATCTTGCGGGACTTCTTCGGACGTTACTCGGACGGCCCGCGGAGCGCGGAGGTTTCATCGAATCGCACCGGCCCGAGCCCGGCGCAGGGACGCAAGAGAACGCATCTCGAAAGCGTCCCAACTTGGCCGGAGCGAGCGGATTTTTGTCGGCACGCTACCCGAATATCTAGGTTAGAATCCACGCGATGGAATCGGCGGCCGCCAATCGCGTGACTGCGGTCTACCCGGGCTCGTTCGACCCCGTGACGAACGGGCACCTCGATCTGATCGCGCGCGGAGCGAAGATTTTCGATCGCCTGATCGTCGCGGTAGCGCGCAACCTGGATAAGGATCCGCTCTTTGCCGTGCGCGAGCGCATCGAAATGCTCGAGGCCGTCACGTACGAATGGAAGAACGTGGAAGTGGACGTCTTCGAAGGATTGTTGATGGAGTACGCGCGGTCGAAGGGCGCGCGCGTGATTTTGCGCGGTATCCGCGCTGTCTCGGACTACGAGTACGAGCTGCAAATGGCAATGATGAACCGGAACATCGAACCTGAGATCGAAACCGTCTTCATGATGCCCGGCGAGGCGTACAGCTATGTCAGCTCGAGGCTCGTACGAGAATTGGCGCGGCTGCACGGGCCCATTAAGGGCCTGGTGCCGCCGATCGTCGAAGAACGGCTGCGCGCGAAGGTGAGTTGAGGAATCCGGGGAGAAAGGCAACAGAATGGAACCGGCGACAGGAATGAAGCTCGAAGAAGCAATCCAGTTCGCGGACCGCGTGAATCGAATCACGGTCTCGCCGACGCTGGCGGTGATGCAGGAAGCGGAGCGGTTTAAGGCGCGCGGCGCCGACGTGGTCGACTTCGGCCCGGGTGAGCCGGATTTTCCCACCCCGGAGCACATCAAGCGCGGCGCGATCAAGGCGCTCGGAGAAAATCGCACGAAGTACACGCCCGCGGCCGGAATCGGCGCGCTGCGACAAGCGATCTGCGAATGGCATGCGGCGAATCTCGGGTCGTCGTACGAGGCGTCGGAATGCGTCGTCAACGTGGGCGGCAAGCACGCGATTTTCAATTCGATTTGCTCGCTGGTGAACGCGGGCGACGAGGTCGTCATCCCCGCGCCGTACTGGGTGAGCTATCCGGACATCGTGAAATACGCAGGCGGGACGCCCGTGTTCGTCGCGACGCACGAGCGGGACGGATTCTGCCCGCGGCCCGACCAGATCGAGGCCGCCATCACGCCGCGCACGCGCGTCGTGATCATCAATTCGCCGAGCAATCCGACGGGCGCGGTGGTCCCGCAGGATGAGTTCGTGCGGATTCTCGAGGTCTGCCAGCACCGCGGCGTGTGGCTGATGTCCGACGAATGCTATTCGCATTTCGTGTACGGCGGCGCGCGGCCGTATTCCATCGCGAGCGTACCGAACTCGAAGGAGCGGCTGATCATCGTGGGCTCGTGCTCGAAGACGTTTGCGATGACCGGCTGGCGCATCGGCTATGCGCTTGCGCCGGCGCCGCTCATCGGAGCGATCACCAAGCTGCAGAGCCAATCGACGTCGAATCCCACTTCGATCGCGCAGTACGCCGCGCTCGAGGCCATGCGCGGCCCGATGGATTCCGTGGCCGTGATGCTCGCCGAGTACGCGCGACGGCGCGAGCGGATTCTCCTGGGGCTTCGCGCGATCCCCGGAGTCACGTGCACGGCTCCGGACGGCGCGTTTTACGTCTTCCCGAATGTTTCCGCGCACATGGGCAAGGACGTCCCGGACGACACGGCCGTCGCGAAGCAACTCCTCGAACGCGAGCACGTCGCCGTCGTGCCGGGCGAAGCGTTCGGCGCGCCGGGACACATGCGCCTCTCCTACGCGACGTCGATGGAGCGAATCGAGGAAGGCCTTCACCGCCTGAGCCGCTTCTTCGGTCGAGGAACGTGAAGCCCTGTCCGGCGCGCCTGGAGCCGGTCTTCAGTTTGCGTCCCTGGGGCGCGGTTTCGCTGGCGCCGTTCTTTCCTGAGAAGTCGAACCTGACGGAACCCATCGGCGAAGCCTGGATGAGCGCCGTCGATTGCCGGTTTGCCGCGGGCCCCTTCGCGGACAGAAAGCTCGGAGAGGCATGGACCGAAATGTCCGCCGAATGGAAGGGCACGGCCATCGGGCACGATGCGCCCTTTCCGCTTCTTGTTAAATTCCTGTTCACGGAGGACAAACTCTCCGTGCAGGTCCATCCGGACGACGCCTACGCCTCGCGCCACGAAGCGGCCGCCGGAGGCCGCGGAAAGACCGAAATGTGGTACGCGCTTCGCGCGCGGCCGGGCGCGGAAGTTCTCGTCGGACTGAAGTCCCACGTGACGCGCGATCGTTTCAAGCGCGCGATCGCCGACGGCACGGCGGAGGATTGCCTGGAGAGCGTGCCCGTGCAACCCGGCGACGCCGTCTTCGTGCCCGCGGGAACGGCTCACACGATCGGCGCGGGGCTTGTGCTCTGCGAGATTCAGGAATATTCGGATTTGACCTATCGCGTTTACGACTACAATCGGCGCGATGCGTCCGGCAAGCCACGCGAGCTCCACATCAAGAAGGCGCTCGAGGTGATGCAGTTCGGCGCGCAGAGCGGCGGAAAGCTCGAGCCGCTGCGGATCGAGCGCGGAGCCGTAACCGAAACCTACTTCGTTGCTTGCCGCTACTTCGCGACCGAAAAGTGGGAGTTCGCCGAACGAATCGTAGCGGCAACGTCGCACGAGCATTTCGATCTCGTGATCTTTCTCGAAGGCTACGGAAACATTGAATGGGGTGATGAGCGCGCCGAGTACGCCCCGGCGCAACTCTGGCTGATCCCGGCGGCGCTTGGAGCCTATCAATTCTCGCCCCGCTCGCGCACTTCCCTGCTGCGCACCTACGTGCCCACCGACATGAATGAGTTCGTCCGGCGGCTCGCGGAGCGCGGCGTCGCCCGGGCGGCTTGGTCGCGGCTGGTGTACCCATGAGCGCCGAGCAAGAAAGACTCGCGTCGTGCGCCGTGCTGCTTGCCGGCGGCCGCGGAACTCGCTTCTGGCCGCGCAGCCGCATTCGCACGCCGAAGCAGCTCCTGAATATCGTCGGCCGGACAACCATGCTGCGCGCGACCTTGGACCGTCTCATGCCGGTTTTCGGAGCGCACAATTTCTGGGCGGTGACGAATGATGCGCAAGCCGCCGCCGTTCGGCGCGAACTCCGAGGAGTCGATCCTTCACACGTTTTGACGGAACCGGTCGGACGCAACACTGCCGCCGCGATCGGCCTTGCTGCAATCCATCTCGCGCATGAGCAAGGCGACGCCCTGATGGCGGTTCTTCCATCGGACAGCTACGTCGCCAATCCCGTCCGGTACCGGGATGCCGTGCGCGCCGCGCTCCTTGTCGCGCGTGCGCCGGGACGCCTCGTCGTATTGGGAATCCGGCCCACGCGCCCGGACACGGGATACGGCTACATAGAAAAGGGAGAGGTGTTCGATCGTCTAGCCGGCGCCAGGGCCCACGCGGTGAAGCGGTTCACCGAGAAACCCGAGCGAGCCGCGGCGCAAGAATACGTCTCGTCCGGAAAATATCTCTGGAACGCGGGGATGTTCTTCTGGCGCGTTTCGACCTTCCTCGACAACTTGAAGCGCTACCTGCCGGCCACGCACTCGCGATTGTCCGACCTGAGCAAAGCAATTGGAACCAGACGCTACACTTCCGAATTGCGGCGAATTTATCCGAAGCTTCAGAATATCTCCGTCGATTATGCCGTGATGGAATCGGCCACGCGCTCGCAGTCCGGCCTTCCCTCGCAGGGCGGGACCGCGGCAGACGGTCCCCGCGTCGCCGTGATCCCCGCCAGCGTTGGCTGGAGCGACATCGGTTCGTGGGCTGCCGTCTACGAATTGCTCGCGGACGCGACGGAAACAAACGTATCGGCGGGGCCGTCGTTCACGCTGGACGCGAACGGCAATTACTTCTGGTCGCCGAAGAAATTCGTGGGGGCGATCGGCGTGCGCGATCTCGTGCTGGTCGAAACGGACGACGCCGTTCTGCTCTGCTCGCGCGAGAGATCGCAAGACGTCGGCAAGATCGTGAAATGGCTCGAAGAACGCCGAAGGAAGGCTCTCCTCTAAAACGGCGCGCATCCGTGTGACACCAGGAAATCCCTCGCCGTGCCGCCGGACACCAAGTCGTACATTCGATTGAAGCGCGCTTGGCGGTCGGCCATGTCTCTCTGGCGGCCGCGCACCAGCTTTCGATAGAACAACTCGACGTTCCTCGGATCTTTCAGGTAAAGACTCGTCTCGGTATACAGTTCAGCGTCGCGGCACTGGTCCTCAGGGCGGACAGTCCTTTTCTGAAACTCCATTTCAGTATTCTTCTGGTCGACCTTCAGCCGCGTCATCGCATCCCAGTACCCCTTGTTGTCCCCAATTTCCCGCCGCGCTTCGGTCATCGAGGGCCCGAAAAGGATGTGCGCGTAGGGCAGAGCTCCGAGAGGCGTCTGGTATACATGCAGCATTTCGTGGACGTCATACGGTCCGATCTGCGATTTGAGCAGCACGGAATAATCCGTCATCAGTTCCGCGCCGCATCCAACGGAATCACCGCCTGCCTCACCAGCCTGATGCGGCCATTTGTCTTTGTCGTAGATCGTATAGGTGACTGTGGGGCAGGACTCTTCGAGGTTGATCCCCGTAATCTTTCTGTAGGCAAAGAAAACCTTGCACGCCTGATTTTCCGCGAAAGGCTTGCAAAGTTGTTTGGTCGCGGGATCTGCCACATGAGAGCAGTCGACCTGGAACGTCACTGGCAGCGTCGGCTCGCGCGGACAACTCGAAACGATGATCGTATCCTGCGCAAACGCCGGAGCACACAACGTCCAGCACACATAGAAAACCGCAAGTCGGCTGAGCATGTGCTTCATCCTCCCCCGTCGCCTTCGTCCGATCGCGTTGCCGGTGGACTCGAGCGGCGCGGATAGAAAGCTACTCCCAAACGCACCGTCTTGGCCAGTCTTGGCAGCAAACCGGAAAGACAACGCATCAAAAAAATTTGACGGCGGGCGGGCTGCCTCCCGTTTAGAATGGGTTGTCCGCAGCCTCCTTTTGTTCGACCTAGAGCGCTCGAATTCCCGAGGCGGATCTTCATTCGGAATCGGCGCGACCATACACAGTCCAAAGGAGTGAAATCATAATGTTGGCGCATCGGGACCTGCATCGATTTCGCTTTCTCATTCTGGCTGCCCTCGTAATCCTGGGAACACAGGCCGCGCGCGCGGGCTCTGCAGCCTTTGATCTCGCCGGACCACACCTGGAAATGACCGTCACTCGCGCGGGCAAGACGCTGCCGATATCTGAGGTCGCGAATCTTCAGCCGGGCGACCGGCTCTGGATTCATCCGGAGTTTCCCGAGAGCCAATCCGTCCACTACCTGATGATCGTCAGTTTTCTTCGCGGCTCCACGAACCCGCCGCCCGAGAGCTGGTTCACGCGAGCAGAGACTTGGACCAAGAAAGTGAGCGAGGAAGGAATCGTCGTCACCGTCCCTGCGGGCGCGCAGCAGGCGCTACTGTTCTTTGCTCCGGAGACAGGCGGGGACTTCAGCACGCTCCGAGGCGCCGTCCGCGCCAGGCCCGGAGTTTTCGTGCGGGCCTCGCAGGACTTGAATCAGGCGAGTCTCGACCGGTCGCGGCTCGACAAATACCTCGACGACGTCAAGCAGACTTCGGACGCTAACCCGAAAGCCCTTCACGAGCGCTCCGAAACGCTCGCGCGGACCTTGAGCATCAAGCTCGATCAGGAATGCTTCGACAAGCCCACCGAACAGCAAGCTCCGTGCTTGGCGCAAAACACGGATCAGCTTGTGCTGGACGACGGCCACACTCAATCGATGGTCGATGCGCTCACCTCGGGTCCCTCGTCCGATCTGATCGGCGCGGTGAGCGCGACGCCGCTCGCCCGCGGCGGCTATTTTAGCCCTTACGTCGGGTCCGTCGTGGACTTGGCGCGCATCCTGGGGAATCTCCACACCGCTGAGTATCAATATATTCCGGCGCTCGTCCTCTCCCGGCAGGACGAAATTCGCCTTCGCCTGAATAGCCCACCGTCCTTCAACAACCCGAAGTCGGTTCTGGTCGTGGGCCTTCCGGCCGTGGAAGCGGCGCAACTACCGCCTCTGCGGGCGGTGAGCCCTGACGGAGTCTTGTGCCTCCAGAAGACCCCGCTGATTCTTCCCGCGGAGGGAGCGCCGCTGGTCTTCTCAACGAGCCTCGCGCATGACTTTGTCCTCCATCTCTCCACCAAGTTGGGGAAGGCAATCGACCTGCCTGCCGCTGTGGACGCCGCGAGCGGCGGATTCCTTATCGACGCGCGCGCGCTCCCTGCCGCTGCGCTCGATTCTCAAGTGAAGGGAACGCTTCGCGGCTACTGGGGATTCGAGCGTTACGAGGGGCCGAGCTTCAACCTCCGGAGTGCGCATGAGGTGAAGTGGACTGTTCCGGCAGCGGATCAGGACGCTTTGATCATCGGGCGCGAGGACACATTTCATCTCGAATCGGAGTGCGCCGTCTGCGCCGAGTCGGTAGTGCTCCACGATGGTCGAGGCAAGGACGTCGCAGCCACCTGGAAGTTGCTGAAGCCGGATGAGCTGGAAGTGAAAGTGCCGCTGAAGGACGAGACTAGCGGCCCCGTGACCTTGAAGGTCAAGCAATTCGATCTGGCAAAGCCGGACAACCTTCCTCTCCTCGCCTATGCGGAGGCCGCCCACCTCGACCAGTTCGCGATCAATACAGGCGACGGCGAAGGCATCTTGATCGGAACGCGGCTTGACGAGGTCGAAAGCGTCAAGCTCGATGGAGTGAAGTTTGTTCCTGGGAAGCTCTCGCGCGAGGATCAGAAGGACGAACTGCCTCTGCTCGCTTCAAACGATCCTCCTGCCGGTCTCACCAAACCGGACGAAAAGCTTGTTGCTTACGTCGCGCTCAAGGACGGACGTGTCCTCGACCTCGAAACCACCTTGGCGCCTCCCCGGCCGAAGGTTTCTTTATTCGGTAAGACGATCGAGGCTGGCCCCACGCCCTCCGCCATTCATTTCGCCAACCAGGATCAGCTTCCGCAGGACGGCCGGATATCCTTCTTCCTGAAGACCGAGATACCCGACAAGTTTCCGCGCACGGAGAAAATCGAAGTCGCCACGGAAGACGGTTCATCCGACGTGATGCTCACCGTCGCTGACGGAAGCCTCGTTCTTCAGGACGAGCAGACCATCCTGGCCGTTCTGGACCCGTTGAAGAGTTTCGGGCCGTCCGCTTTTGGCGCACTTCGCTTCCGGCCCGTGAGCGCCCGCGGCGCCAGAGGCAATTGGCAACCGCTCGCCCGCCTCGTTCGCATCCCGTCGCTGAAAGAAGTCCGTTGTCCAGACGCTCCCGACCAACCGTGCACCTTGGTCGGGACCAATCTGTTCCTCATCGATTCGGTAGCGTCCGATGCGGGATTCGCGCACATGGTTCCCGTCCCGCTCGGGTTCGTCGTCAATGCGCTGACCGTTCCTCGCCCGAACGGAACACTGCTCTACATCAAGCTGCGCGACGACCCTTCCAGCGTGAACGTTGCGGCTCTTCCGGTGTTGCCCGAACAGCAGTGAAGTTCGTTGCGGCCGCCGCGCCAGCCCCATGCGAGTGACGACCGCGGCGCTTCCATGCTTCGTTGGCTACCTTCTCCGAACGAAGATCATCGCTTATACTGCAGGGCGATGACCGAAATAAAATTGGGCACGGACGGCTGGCGCGGCATCATCGCCGAAGATTTTACGTACGATAACGTGCGCAAAGTGGCGCACGCCATCGCCCGCTACGTGATTCGCGCCGAGCGGCCCGACCGCGGCGTCGTGGTCGGATTCGACACGCGGTTCGGCTCCGAGCGCTTCGCGCGCGTGGCCGCCGAGACGGTGGCGGCCACGGGAACTCCCGTTTGGCTCGCCGCGGACGCGTGCCCCACGCCCGCCGTTTCCCTTCTTGTGCGGCAGCGCGGCGCAGCCGCCGGAATTCAAATCAGCGCAAGCCACAATCCCTACCAGTGGAACGGAATCAAGTTAAAGGCGAGCTACGGCAGCTCGGCTTCGCCCGCAATCGTCTCGCAGCTTGAATCGGAGCTCGAACGCGTCCTTAGGGAAGGGGTTCCCGCGCTTCCGCCGCGCAAGGATCTGCTCCATTCGCTCGACGTTCGCACGCCGTACCTCGAAACGCTGAACGGGCTGGTCGATTGGGATCGTCTGAGCGCATCGAAATTCCGCTTTCTGGTCGATCCGATGCATGGCGCGGGACGCGGCCTGCTCCGCGATCTCTTCCGCCGCAACGGAATCGAGTGCGACGAAATTCGCGGCACGCGCGACCCGCTTTTCGGCGGCGTCAATCCCGAGCCGATCGAGCCGCACGTCGAGGCGCTGCGCCAGGCGCTGCGCGGCGGGCAGTACGACGCCGGTTTCGCACTCGACGGCGACGGGGACCGCATCGGTGCCATGGACGCCGACGGCTCCTTCATCACGTCGCACCAGATTTTCTCGATCCTCCTCTGGCACCTTGCCGGAACGCGCAAGCTCACGGGCGATGTCGCGAAAACCTTTTCCACGACCAAGATGATCGACAAAATCGCCGCAAAATTCGGGCGCAACGTGTTCGAGACGCCGATCGGCTTCAAGTACATCTGCGAACGCATGCTCGAAAGCAACATCCTGCTGGGCGGCGAGGAAAGCGGCGGCATCGGAACGAAACTCTATCTGCCCGAGCGCGACGCCAGCGTGAATGCGCTTTTGCTCGCCGAAGTGATGGCCTGGCACGGGAAGCGGCTCGGCCAGCTTGTCGCCATGCTGAATCGCGAATTCGGCGAGCACCACTACGGCCGCATCGACCTCAGCTTGAAGCCGGGGCAAAAAGAGAAAGCGCTGAAGCATTTTGCGAACGGCAAGGTCGAACGGTTGCTCGATTGGCCGATCGTGCGGCGCGAGAATCTGGACGGCGTTAAGGTGTATCTCGGCGATGTCGGCTGGGCGATGGTGCGCGCGTCCGGAACCGAACGCATGCTGCGTATCTATTCGGAAACGACGGAGCCGAAAACCACGCGCCGCGTCCTCGACGAAGTCGTGAAAACCGTTCGCGCACTCTGACGCGGCCCTGAAGTCTCGGGGCCTCGCTGGAACCTTCAACCGCCTCGTTCGGCAAGGCGTCTCGTCAAACCGGGAGATTCAAATGGAAGCCGTGAACCTGGAACAGAAATTGTCGAAGGTGACCGAGCAGTGGAGCCCGAAAATCGTCGGCGAGCTGAATGACTCCTACGTCAAGGTCGTGAAACTCAAGGGCGAGTTCGTCTGGCACCACCACGACGCCGAGGACGAGTTGTTCCTCGTCGTGAAGGGACGCCTCCGCATGCGCTTCCGCGACCGCGATGTGATGGTCTTGCCCGGCGAATTCATCATCGTGCCGAAGGGTGTCGAGCACTTGCCCGTCGCGGACGAGGAGGTCCATATTGTCCTGTTCGAGCCCAAGACGACGCTCAACACCGGCAACGTCCGAAACGAAAGGACTGTGCCAAAATTGGAGCGAATCTAGACCGGAACGGGAAGGCGACCCATGAAGCGGCGACTTTACACACTCGATGTTTTCACCACGAAGCCGTACGCCGGCAATCCGCTTGCCGTGATCACCGACGGCGACGGCCTTTCCGCCGCCACGATGCAGGCGATTGCCCGCGAGATGAATCTCTCCGAGACGGTCTTCGTGCAGAAGCCGACGAACAATCGCGCCCTGGCGCGGCTGCGGATTTTCACGACGACCGGCGAATTGCCGCTCGCGGGCCATCCCGTCATCGGAACCTGGTTTCTGCTGGCCGAGCTCGGAGTCGTCCCCGCATCGTCGGAGGGGCGCGTACACGTGCTGCAGCAGACCGGCGCCGGCATTCTGCCGGTCGAGTTCACGTTTCGCGATGGGCATCCCACCTTCGTCACCATGACGCAGAAGCCCGCGCGGTTCGCGCCCACAAAAATCAATCGCGCGAAACTGGCGGAAGCGCTTGGATTGAAATTGAGCGATTTTCATCCGGCGCTCTCCGTGGACTTCGTCTCGACGGGAATTTTCAATTTGATGGTGCCGCTAAAGAACCGGGCGACGCTAAAGAAGATCCACATGAACCTGCGCGCGCTGGCCGGATTGCTCTCGAGCCACGCGTCGATGGCCTACTGCTTCGCCATCGAAAACGCGGGGCATGCGTTTGCGCGCGGGATGCTGCCTTGGGGGCTTATCGAGGATCCCGCGACGGGATCGGCGGGCGGCTCGCTCGGCGCTTACCTGGTGCGCAACGACAAATTGCGCGCCGGCGAAACGCTGATGATTACGCAGGGAGTCGAAATGGGGCGCCCGAGCCAGATTCGCGTCGAGGTCACCGCGGATCGCGGACGGCTGGTGCCGAAAGTGAGCGGCTCCGCCGTCCGAATCCTCGAAGCGCACATCGACGCCTGACTATCTCGGCAGTTTCGTTGGCGCTACAGAAGAACTTCCCTAAACCTTCGACTCCAGCGATTTGAGCGCGGCGTCGAGTATCCCGTTGAGAAACGCCGGTGCTTCTGCCGACGAGAATTTTTTCGCAAGCTCGAGTGCCTCGTCGATCGCCACCTTCGCGGGCGCCGTGCCGAACCGCAGCTCGTAAATGGCGAGCCGAAGAATATTCCGGTCGACCGCCGCGAGCCGCTCGATGCGCCAATTCTCGGAAAGCTTTGCGACGAGCTCATCCGTGGCATCCGCCTGCGAAACGGCGCCTTCGAAAAGCTCATTCGCGAACTTGCGCGTCGAATCGGCGGCGCGCGCGGACTTCCAGAAAAGCTGCTCCACGCGCGGCGGCTTCTGCCGCGTCATATCCCATTCAAAGAGCATTTGCAGCGCGAATTCGCGGGACTTGTGGCGAAGTGTCATGATGCGCGGAACCCAAAGAACATATTAGCGCCGCGAGCCGCGGGCGGCGCCCGTCGGCGCCGGTTTCTTGGTGAGTTTGCGGACAAGGTGCGCCATCTCGATCGCGGCAAGCCCGGCATCGTAGCCCTTGTTACCGCTTTTCAGCCCGGCGCGGTCGATGGCCTGCTCGAGCGTGTCGCAGGTGAGAACGCAGAAAATCATCGGCACGCCGCTGTCGATTTGCGCGAGCTGAATCCCGCGCGCCGTTTCCGATGCCACGTAATCGTAGTGCGAAGTTTCGCCGCGCAGCACGCACCCGATGCAGATGATCGAATCGCAACGGCCCGTCGCCGCCAGCTTTTTCGCGGCGATCGCGATTTCAAAGGAGCCGGGAACGCGGACGATCTCGAGCTGTTTTTCCGCCGCGCCCGCGCGCTCGAGCGCGTCGAGGGCGCCCGCCAGCAGCCGCTCCGTGATGAAGCTGTTGAACTGGCTTACCACGATTCCGAAACGCAGTCCCACCACGTTCAGTTCCCCTCGCGTTCCGGCCGGCGTGCGATTCGGCATCTTCACTTCCCCTGAAACTTCGCCGGGCGCTTTTCGAGAAACGCCCGCGTTCCTTCGCGCATGTCTTCCGTCGCGCAGCAAAGCCCGAAAAGAGTAGCTTCGAGAAACAGGCCTTCCTCCTGCGTCATTTCCATTCCGTGCTCGACGGCTTCCATCGCATACTTCACGGCGAGCGGCCCGTTGGCGATCACTTTTCGCGCAATCGCTTCTGCGGTCGCGAGCAATTCAGCCGGCTCCGTGACGCGATTCACCAGTCCGATGCGCAGCGCTTCCTCCGCCGTAATCATGTCGCCCGTCAGAATCAATTCGTGCGCCACGCCTTTACCGCAAAGCCGCGCGAGCCTCTGCGAACCGCCGTAACCGGGAAGAATGCCGAGCTTCACTTCGGGCTGCCCGAGCTTCGCGTTGCGGCTCGCGATGCGCATCGTGCACGCCAGCGCAAGTTCGCATCCGCCGCCCAGCGCGAATCCGTTGATTGCGGCGATCGACGGCTTACCCATCGTTTCGAGGCGATGAATGATCTCCTGCCCGTAAAGCGAAAATTCCTTGCCGTCCACCGGCGTGCGCTGCGCCAGTTCGTTGATGTCCGCGCCCGCAATGAACGCCTTTTCGCCCGAGCCGGTCAGGATAATGACGCGCACGGAATCATCGCGCCGCGCCGCGTTCAGGCAATCGCCAAGCTCGTCCATCGTCTTGCGATTCAGCGCGTTCAGAACGCTCGGCCGATTGAACGTGATCCGCGCGATCTGTTCCTTGACTTCATACAGCAAGTTTTCGTAAGCCATCGGTCCCTTCTATTTTCCCTTTTCCATTTTTCTGTCAACTGAGTTGCGTCGGCTTTGGTTTCGCCGGATCACTGTAATCGTAGAATCCCCGCCCGGCCTTGCGTCCGTTCCACCCGGCCAGGACCATCCGCTTCAGCAGCGGCGGCGGGGCGAAGCGCCTCTCCTTGAACTCGTCGAACATGATGTTCGCGATGTAATACGTCGTGTCGAGCCCGACGAAATCGAGCAGCGTCAGCGGACCCATCGGATGCCCGCAGCCGAGCTTCATCGAATTGTCGATATCCTCGATCGACGCCACACCTTCTTCCAGCGCCCGCACCGCGTCCAGAATATACGGCACCAGCAGCCGGTTGACGATGAACCCCGTCCGGTCCGTCGTCCGCACCGCCGTCTTCCCCAGCTTCCCCGCGAACCCCACTACTTCGTCGAACACTTTCGGGTCCGTCGCGATCGTGCGAATCACTTCCACCAGCTTCATCACCGGCACCGGATTGAAAAAGTGCAAGCCCAGAAAACGGTCGGGCCGCTGCGTGAACGTCGCCATCTCCGTGATCGACAGCGACGAAGTGTTGCTCGCGAAAATTGCGCTCTTCGGGCAAATCTTGTCCAGCGCCGACCACAGCTCGCGCTTCGACGGCAATTGCTCGATGATCGCCTCGATGATGATGCCGCAATCCTTCAGGTCGTCGACGTTCGTAGTGCCGCGCAAGCGCCCGCGAATCTGGTCGCGGTCCGCGGCGCTGACCGTTCCCTTCTCCACCAGCCGCCCGAGATTTTTCTCGATCGATTGCAGGCCCTTGTCGAGAAACTGCTGCGACACTTCGCGCACCGTCACGGGATACCCCGCCTGCGCCGCTACCTGCGCGATTCCCGAACCCATCAAGCCGCAACCCACCACGCCTACTTTTTCAATTGCCATTCGAATTTCCCCTGTCGGAACCACCCGGCGCCGGACGGCGCGTGTAGTAGGGTACGAGAAAACGCGCCTCCGTGCCAGCGCCGTCGCACCGCTCCGTCTCGAAAGCCACGCCGCCGCACTCGCAGTCCGCCTTAACTGCGTCTAGCTCTCAGGCCCCCGCGCCTTCTTCCGCAGAATCCCGGCCGACGCCAGCGTCACCAGCAGCCCGATCGGAAATACCTCCGTGAACGTCAGCACCACATTGATCGCCGGATTGTCGTACATCTGTTTGAACTGTTTTGCCTGCCGCTCCATCTCATCCATCTTCTGCTGGCTCGCCCCGGACGCCTTCGCCCGCTCCACCATGTGGGCGGCATATTTGTCGGCAAAGTCCGGCATCATCTTGTAATAGATGACCTCCCACGTCCCGACGTAGCACGCGCTGGAAATCAGCGTAATCAAGATGCCGACCGCGAACCCCCGGCCGAACGTCAGAAGTCCGCCCCCGGCATTCTCCCGATACGACCGCACCCCGAAGAACACCATCAGCGCCGACAACACGATGATCGTGTATCCGAGGATTTCCCCTTTGTCGAAGCCGATCTTGTCGGCGAACGGGACCGTCGTCAGCATCCCCACGGCGCAAATCGCGCCCGAAATCAGCCCGAAAGTCAGCACCGTCCTTTTCATGAATTCAACTCTCCTTTTCGCGAAATCTGCTTTCGCGTGCCGGACTGTAGCGGCAGTGCGCGCGCGATGTCGTCACACTTTCGGGTGATTTTGCGTTGGCGGGCGAAAAATCACACTTTCGAGTGGGGCGGACACGTCACGGGATCAGCCGGGCGCTCTTTCCGATCTGCACGGCCTGGGTGCGCCGCTTCGCGCCGAGCTTGTCAAACAGCCGGCTCGAGTGCGTCTTCACCGTGTTTTCGCTGACGAACAGCCGCCCCGCAATCTCCCGGTTGCTCAACCCGGCGGCTATCAGCCCCAGAATCTCCAGCTCTCGCGCCGTGATCCCAAGCTGGCTCACGCGCCTCTCGTCCGCCACGAACGGGCCCGCAGTCTGCGCCGGGACTTCCTGCAGAATCGCCGTCGGCTTCCTTTTGGTCAGCGTCAGCCCCAGCCAAATCCCGAGCCCGGCAAACAGCGCGGCAACCAGCGCGACATAAATCTCCACCGAATGCTCGACCACCAGGAACCGATACTCCGTCAGCTTCAGAATCACGATCAGCGCGCCGCCGCACACCCCGTAGAGCAGGATGTCGCCCATCGCGCGCGCAGCGGAAAGCTCTCTCTTCGGCCTCTGCCGTTGCTCTTGGTTCTCTCTCAAATGTCAGGTCTCGAATTTCAAACCGCTCGGCAGGCCATCATATCCGAAGACTGCACCCTTGAGGAGCGCCCGGCTCCTGCGACCGGAAGCAAGCCTGTCTCAACGACTCAACGTCACCACACCGCCATCGCCGTCCACCGCAATGTGCTGTCCGCCGTGAATGCGGTGGGTGGCCACGCCGGTCCCCAGCACTGCGGGCACGCCGTATTCACGCGCCACAATCGAGCTGTGACTCAACGGGCCGCCCACATCCGTGACGATGCCTGACGCCATCGCGAACAGCGGCGTCCACGCCGGCGTTGTGATCTTGGCGACGAGAATATCGCCCGGCTTCATCCGGTCGAACTCTTCAGGACCGTGAATCACACAGGCCGCGCCAGCCACGCGGCCCGGGCTAGCGCCAATCCCTTTGATCATATTGCTCTCCGTCTGCCAAGGCCGTGCGGGCATCCAGCGGCTGACGTCGAGGCCGAAGAGCCTACCACCGCCCTTAAGCGGCAGCGCGACCGGTGGCGTAACGGCATGCGCCTGCTTCCAAGTCTCGCGACGTTCTGCTGTAGCGCGACAATGATTCCCCAGGGGCTGAGCAGCATCGAGAAAGCGCGCTGCCTCCTCCACCTCTTCCCACTTCAACCAAAAGATGTCGTCGCGTTCCGCGATTGCGCCCGCCGCGGCCATCCGGCCGCCCACTTCCCGCAACATCCGCCGCAGCACGGCCCAACCCAGGCCAACATCGGCGAGCGCGTCTTCGCGCCGCGGTGTCCAGCGTTGCGCCCACCGGAGCACGCCCCGCAACAAACGCAGCCGCAATCCCCTCAGGCGCGCCAGCACCGATTCAGTGGCCAGTTCCCGCGCCGCTGCAGACGCCGCCTGCCGTTCGTGCGGGCTGCGGCCTTGTCCCGCCGCAAAATATTTCACCGTTTCAATCAGCGCTGCCGGATCTTCAGCGGGCAGGCTCTTGGCGAAATCCAGGTCATAGACGGCGTGACCATAATGATTCAGATGTTCCGTGAGGCGGCCGGCGAATTCGCCCCAGCGTTCGCCGTCGCCCAAAGGCGTCGATTGCGATGCGTATGCCGCCGCAATGTCCTTGCTGGTCGTCCGCGCCAGATATCCGGCGAGCTCGCCCTGCTGGCGCACCCACATGGCAAGATCATAGAGCGACTTCTCCGCGCGGATCGGCGCGCTATCGAAACCCAGCAGGAAAGTCGGCGCCGACGGATCTCCCTTGCGCTGGATCAGCCGTTTGTAAACATCTGTAAAGATCGCTTCGCTCGCATTCACAGCTCCCAGGACCCTCTGGATGCTCACATAGTAGTTCGCCGCTGCTGCTACGATCTCGCGCGCGCCCGCCAGCAACTCCTGCGCGGGCGCTGCGGCCAAGTCGCGCGCAGTCCATGCGCCCGATACCTTCGCGTAGCGCGGGCGTGTTTCCTCGGCCCAACGCGCCTGGGTCGATCGCATAATCCTCGCAACTCTGGGCACCAGCACCGGCAAGGCCAGAAGCAGCCGTGCCCATTGCCACGCGGTCAACTTGAAGTCGTAATAAGCGTACTCATGGATCGTCACCAGCCCGACGTCGCCTATAAGAAGCCGCATGCGCATCGATTGCACCATTTGTTCCAGGGCTTGGTTCCACAGCGGCAAGGCCAGCGTGGCGAACATTGGTGAAAGGGGATCGGGCAGCAATTCGGCCACGCTCATCCGCCAGTATTTCCGCCCTTCGCGCGGCAACTTCCATTCGAGCGTCGCGTGCGATTCGGGCAGCGCGGTCACTGGTCGCGCCTGCACAATGAAGATGTGGCCGTCGCACATCGCCCATTCGATGTCCATCGCCTGGCCGTAGAGCTGCTCGATCTTCACGCCCAACCGCGCCAGTTCGGCGGCCTGTGCCGGCTCCAGCGCGGCCCGTTGGCATTTGCCGGCCGGGACGGGCTCCTCGCGCGTACCTTCACGCAATCGCACCGTCATGACCTCTTTGCTTGCGATCTCCTGCGATGCAATCGCGCCCGTTTGCTTGTTGATGACAATCGTGTCCGGCGTAACCCGCCCGCTGACGATCGCCTCGCCCAAACCCCACGCCGCGTTGATCATCACTTCGTCGCGCGCGCCTGTCACCGGATTCGCGGTGAACGCCACCCCTGCGGCCTCGGCCGCCACCAGTTGCTGCACGACGACGGCGATGCTGACGTCCTCCGGCCGGATCCCCTGTCGCTGGCGGTAACCGATCGCTCGCCCCGTCCAGAGCGACGCCCAGCACTGCTTCACCGCATCGACCACTTCATCGCCGCCGCGCACGTTGAGGTACGTTTCCAGTTGGCCTGCGAACGACATCCCCGGCAAATCCTCCGCCGTCGCCGACGAACGCACCGCCACGGGGACATCGGCACCCATCTCGCCATACCGCTCGCGTATCATTTCGGCGATCTCACCGGGTATCGTGCCCTTCCCCATGAGCGCTTGGATTTGCTCCGATGCGCGGTCGAGCGTGGTGGGGTCGTTGGCCTGTGCCTGTGCCACCACAGACAGAATTCCCTCGCCGAGATGGTTCTCATCCACAAAGCGGCGGTAAGCGTCGGTGGTGACGTGGAAGCCGGGCGGAACAGGAAGGCCGGCCGCCACCATGCGCGCAAGCGACGCGCCCTTCCCACCCACCCGTTCGAGGGTCGCCTCGGGGCTATCCAGATTCAGAATGAATGGACTGGCTTGAAGTGAAGTCATGCGTGGTTCGAGCCCTTTCAAAGCCCGCCTCCCTGATCCTGACGCAGCCCAAACCAAACATACTGCTGCAACTTCGTGCAGGAAGTTGCGTCCCATCACCGGTGGTCGTGATGACCATCACTCCTTGCGGGTGTATAATCCCGCTCAATCCCAGACCTCTGAGTTGCTTTGAAGGTTCGATCGCGTGCCCGAGGCAGGTTGAACAACATCCAAACCATTCGCAGGATCTGGCAGTGGCTCCGGAACCAAATTGTCCAGGAGGTCCCGGAGGACTCTGCCATTTGCGAATTTGACTGCCGCAAGGGTCAGTGCACGATGGGAGAGTGGGAAGACTGCGACAGGCGTCTGAATAAAGCGGCCGGCGAACTTATGCCGTCCCCCAAAAACGCTCCGCCTCCGTAAGCGTATACCGGACGTCCGCCGCGACGGTCCCGTTGACTGGTACCGGGAAGCGCGGCGTGCGCCGCAGCCTCCCGGTCCGGTGTCACTCTTCGTCTTTGCTCCTGAGTTGGCTCGCTAGCCAGGCTCACGGCTCAGCTGAAGATGTGAGCGACGTTCTCACCCTTGACTTCGATACGAGTGATCTTATCCACCCCGCCGACGTTCTCCACGGAAACCGACGTCTGTTTCACCGCCTGTTTGAGGGGCTCATTCGTGCACTTGATTTCCTTGATGGTCGTTGACTTCGTACCCTCGGGGCCCACGAACGTTGCAAAGTGCTGCCCTTGGGAAACTTCGTGCCGGAAAGTATACCGCCCGGCCGGCAGAACGACGCCGCCAACCTGAGCTGCCTTGGTGAGTACGATTTCAGCCTTCTTGCTCGCCTTCATTTCGTCCTGGTTCTGCGCCAGAGCCGATCCTGCGAAAATCACGAGGATCAATGCCGCAAAGATCGCCGCCAGCATTTTCAGTTGCTTCACGTTCATAAGAATCTCCTTCTTCGACAAGTCTGCACTCCGCCGTTGATGAATGGCCTGCTGCTCGGGGATTGGGTCCCGGCTCGCAACATACCTCCATCACCCCTCGCTTCCCGTGACCCGCGTCATGGCTCCAGGTGATGCACCTCACACGCCCACCGCAACAGCGCCATGGACTTGACCCCGGGGCGCTCCAGCGCCTAGCATCCCCTCGACTTTCGAGAGCGGCCTGTCTTGCGCATTCGGTCCGCTCGCCAAAGGAGCCCCATGCAACGCCGTTCTTTTCTCCAGGCCATTTCTTCGATCGTGCCCGCTGCCGGTCTTCAGGAAATCCTCGCGCGTCAAGTGGAAGCGCAGTCCGCGGTGCCGGCCCCCTCGGCCGCAGTTCACGTCGTTGGAGCTGGCGAGGACCGCTTTGGCCGGCCCCACGCCATGGCTTTCAGCCCCTCGCTTCTTTACAAAGTTGCCGGCAGCGACACCAACGGCGGCCTCTTCATCATCGAGCACACCCATCTCCAGCCCGGCGGCCCTCCGCTTCACCTCCATTTCAGTCAGGAGGAATGGTTCTACGTGATGCAAGGGGAAGTGGCTTTCCAGGTTGGTAAGCAGCGCGTCAGTCTGCGCTCGGGCGAATCCGTGCTGGCGCCGCGCCGCATCCCTCACACGTTTTCGTCCGTCGGTGCAGCTCCTGCTCACCTGCTGATTGCCTTCTGTCCTGCGGGGAAAATGGAACTCTATTTCCAAAGTGTCGAAGCGAATCCCAAGCTCAACGCCGATCCCGAGTTCTGGCGCACATGCGAAATGGAGCTTCTCGGCCCTTCCCCCTTCTGGAAGTCCTGACGCCCGCCTTCGTGGGAGTGCGGGGCTCGCTTGTCCTGAGGCAACGCCGAAGGACTCCTCGCTCGCCCTGAGCTTCGAAGGGCTTTCTCTCCGCCGAAGCTTGCTTCGGCTCCGTGATGTTTGCCGAGGTTTTTCCGAGGAAGAGTTGCGCGCGGTCTCGCGCTATTCGTACCGCACCGCGACCAGGGGGTCGACCCGCATGGCGCGCCGCGCGGGAATGTAGCTCGCGAGCAGCGCCGCAACCAGGAAAAGAATTGCGCTGCCAATGATCGTCACCGGATCAGCGGGACTCACTTTATATAGCAGGCTCTTCATCAGCGGCGTCAGCGCGAACGGCGCAATCAGCCCAATCGCAACCCCCACGCCCGCGAGCGTCAGTCCGCGGCCAACGACCAGTTTCAAAACGTCCGTTTGCGTCGCGCCCAGCGCCATGCGAATGCCCAATTCCTGCGTGCGTTGTGCCACGGCGTAGGAAATGACTCCGTAAATTCCCACAATCGCAAGCACCAGCGCCACGGCGGAAAAAATCCCAAACAGTGCCACTGTGAACTTGGATTGCGCGCGCGACTGCTCGAGTATCTGCTCGAGCGTTTGCACCTCGGTGATCGGCTGATCGCTGTCGATTTGCGCCAGCCGTCGCCGCACCGCCGGAACCAGCCCCAACGGGTTTCCGCTCGCACCGCGCAAACTCAATCGCAAATGCGACCAGGGAAGGTTCGGATAGGGAAGAAACATCTCCGGAGCGGGATCTTCGCCGAGTCCATTATTCTTCTCATCGCCGAATACGCCGACCACTTCCACCGGCTTGACGATCGGCCCGAGCCAAATATGTTTCCCGATGGGATTGTCGTTCGGCCAGTAGCGCCACACAAACGCCTGATTCACTATCGCCACTGTCGGCGTGGTCTGGTCGTCCTCGGCCGTGAACTCGCGCCCGCGCTCGAGCGCCACACGCAGCACCCTCGCGTAATCCGGACTGATCGTTTGGATGTTCACGCCGGACCGCTGCGCGACGGGCACTACGGGCTCGCCCTCCGCAAGAATGGGTGCGAACCGCGTGGGGGTCGGCGGCAGCGCCGACGAAATCGCCACGGCGCTCACGCCCGGCAACGACTGCATCTGTCGCAGCACCTCGTTGTAAAACGAGACCATCTGCGCATTTGTCCCGTACCTCGATGGCGGCAGATTCATTCGCATCGTCAGAACGTTCGTGGGATCGAACCCCGGATTCAGGTTGATCAGTTGCAGGAAACTGCGAATCAGCAGCCCGGACCCGATCAGCAAAATCATCGACAGCGCCACTTGCGTCACGGCCAGCAAATTCTGCGAACTCGCCGCCCGTCGCGTCCCTGTGCGCCCCCGCCCTTCATCGCGTAGCACGGAATTCAAATCCGTTTTTGAAAGTTGCAGCGCCGGAACCAGCCCGAACAGAACTCCGCTAACCAGCGAAATCGCCGCCACAAAACACAGCACGCGCCAATCCATCGCGACGCTTCCGCTCAACTGCGACACTGCATCGCGGTTCAGCGCCCGCACGCCCGCGTATCCGGCCAAGACTCCCAGCGCGCCGCCAAGCGCTGCCAGCAGCAGAGTTTCGACAAACAACTGGCGCACAATCACGCCGCGCCGCGCGCCCAGCGCGATTCGCAAAGCAATTTCCTTTTTGCGTTTCAGCGCGCGCGACAGCAGCAGGCTGGCCACATTCGCGCACGCAATCAACAGCACCACTCCCACCGCGCCCATTAGAACCAGCACAGCCATGCGGACGTTCGCCACGATCATCGTTTGCAGCGGCGTGACCGTTGTCGGCCACTTCGGATCGGCGTCGGGCCGATTCGAATTGTCGCGGCAATAGTCGTTATGCAGCACTTGCAGTTCGGACCGCGCCTGATCGATGCTCACGCCCGGCGCAAGCCGCGCGATTCCCTCCAGGTATCCCATGCCCGCCTGAATGTGCTCCGGCGTGGCGATATTCAGCTCGAATTCGCGCGGAATCCAAATCTGCGTGTCGTTGCCGAGAGGCTGGAACGCGAATCCTGCCGGCAGCACTCCAACAATCGTGTAACTGAGCGAATCGAGCATCAGGCTTTCCCCGATTGCGTTGCGCGCTCCCCCGAACTCGCTCACCCAAAACTGGTGACTCAGCATCACCACGCGATTGCCGCCGCGTTGTCCTTCGCTCGCGGAAAAATCCCGCCCCAGCGCTGGCCGCACGCCGAGGACGTCGAAGAAATTCCAGCTCACCCGGCCGGCCGCAATTTGCCGCGGCTCGCCGCGTCCGGACATGTCGAAGTCGTCGCCGGCAAACGCGGAGATCCCCGAGAACGAATGCTGGTGGTTGCGCAATCGCGAAAAGTATGGATACGAAAACACGTCCTCTTGGCGGTGGTCTACGATATTTGTTTCGTAAACCATCATCAGCTTCTGCGGATTTGCGTAGGGAAGCGGCCGCAGCAGCAGCGCATTGGCCACCGTGAAAATTGCTGCGTTCCCGCCGATACCCAGTGCCAGCGTGAGCACGGCCACGGCGGTGAAGCCCGGAGATTTGCGCAACATGCGCAGGCCGAAGCGCAAGTCTTGCATCAAGGTCTCAAGGAAATGCGTGTCGGGGAGAATCTGCGCGTGTTCGGGCATCCCGGTATCCTAAACCTGCTTATGAAACTAAGCCGGCATTCCGGTCCCCGTCCTTGGTCAGCGAACTGGGCAGGACTTTGACCGCGGCCTCGCGGTCGAGCCGGATATCTTAGTCCAAAGGCGGTGGCGCAGCCTCCCGCCTTGTCTTGCCTCAGACTCTGCGGGTGCCGCATCCCTTTGCGGCGTTTTGCAAAGGGTGCGCGTCCTTTGCGCCCGTGCCGACATCCTTCCTACGGCTCACCCAAGCCCCCGTTGTCACTTCCCACTACCCGTCGCTGTCTAGCGACGGGCACTTGCCCGGTAACGCGACTAACCAGACCTGAGCTCACCTGGATGAATCACAAGCTCATCCCTCGAC
Organism: Candidatus Acidiferrum sp.; assembly: GCA_035517015.1. Classification (GTDB taxonomy): domain Bacteria; phylum Acidobacteriota; class Terriglobia; order Acidiferrales; family UBA7541; genus Palsa-295. The sequence continues at coordinate 110,231 of DATIZQ010000074.1, forward strand.
GAGCTGTTGTCCGCCGTCGATGTCGTATGTTGCTCCGGTTATCGCCGTGTTCGTCATGAGGTGGACGGCAAGGGCAGCTATGTCGGCCGGGCCGACGACGCGCCGGATCGGCAGCGTCGTGCGAAGCCGCTCACGGCGTGCGTCCAACTGGTCCCCCAGGATCGCCGCCGACAGCGGCGTATCGACAAACCCGGCCGCGATCAGATTCACGCGGACGGGCGCAAGCTCCAGCGCGAGATTCTTGACCAGCGCGGGCATCGCGGCCGTGAGGGCCGAGATAAACGCGAGTCCCACCGCCGTGCGGCGGCCACCCGTGCCGCCTATGAAGAGCAGGGTCCCTCCGGGGCGAACCTTGCTCGCAGCGTTCCGAGCGACCTGCACAGGCAATAGCAGATGAGCTTCAACGTCGCGGCGTGCCTTATCCAGGTCGAACTCCGCCAGGGGCGCGTAGTAGGGGCCGGGACCCGTGACCAGCACGTGGTCGATCGGCGTGGACAGTTCGTCGAAAAACTTTCCGAGGCGATCGAAGTCGGTGGCGTCGAACGCCGTACTGCTCGTCGCGCCGACTTCGCGTGCCGCGTTCTTCAGGCGTTCCGGATCGCGGCCGGTGAGGATCAGCTTGGCCCCCTCCGAGCGGGCCAGCCCGCCCGTCTCGAGCCCGATGCCCAGGCTCCCGCCGATCACTACGACGGTTTGCCCAAGGAGTGCGGGTTCGCGACGTGGCGTACTTGCGACGGTTGCGGTGCTCATGGTTCCTCCGATCGGCATTCTAGAATTGCGCTCGCCTCAACCATAGATTCGTCCTCACGCGAACCCACTGCGCTGATGCTTGGCGGTTACTGTTTCTCGTTGCGTCCAACCGACGCTGCTTTCGCATCGGGCCGCTTGTTCCACCCGTGGAACGGCGAAAGGTCGCCCGCGTTCCAGGCCTCGCGGAGTCCAGGAGTGCTCAGGTCCCAGTCGGGGCGAATCTGGCTCGTCACGGCGCGCAGGTCGTGCCAGAGATCTACGACCGATGGACGGCCCCAGAACCAGTAGCCGTTGTAGATGCTGTGAATCAGGAGGCCCGGCTTGAGCACGAGCGTGTGCGGAATCATCGGGTTGTGTTCAGGGTCCGTGTATTCCTGGATGTCGAGGTCCTTCTGCACCTTTCGATCGGGGTCAGAAAGAAAGGTCCACTGAGCGCCAACGGACGCGCGGAACTCCTGAAGGGTATGGTGGTCGTCGGTCGAGATCGTGGCGATCTGCGTGTACGCCACCGCGATCTTCGGATAGAACGCGGCGAGTTCCAGATGCTGCTGGTGCTCCTTCGGGCAGTAGTGGCCGCGCGCGAGCGTAAGGATCAGCGGGTCATCGCCTTGAAGCTCGCTGAGCTTGCGCGGCGTGCCCGTGTGATCGGGCAGTTCGTAGTCGGGAAAGCTACCTCCGGGCACGATGCCAGGGCGCATAGTCGGGCTCCTTTGATGGGGACGGGACCACCTTAGTGTCTTTCTAAAGTTCCCGTTGGATCAAATCGCCAAGCGACTGTCATGCCGCGGCAGCACTTTCTCGGCTCATGAAGCCCCGAACGAGCTGGGCAATTTCATCCGGCGCGGTATCGAGCGCGAAATGGCCCCCGTCGACGATGTGCACTTCAGCCTTTGGCACATCCCGCCGATAGGCTTCCGGCTCGGAGGGATCGAATGAACTCTCATATTTGCCCC
>DATIZQ010000075.1:0-41488 GCA_035517015.1 Candidatus Acidiferrum sp.
ATGGCGACAGACTCGAGCGCGGGCTCACCCTTCACGAGCAGGTGCTTCTTCAATTCCTCGACGGGCATGGCGTTGGGCAGGTCGCGCTTATTGAGCTGCAGGACGTAGGGAATCGTGGCGAAATCGAGGTTGTGATCCTTCAGGTGTTCGCGCAGGTTGTCGAGCGTTTCGAGGTTGGCGTCGAGCCGCTCTTCCTGCGAATCCGCGACGAAGACGACGCCGTCCGCGCCCTTTAGAATCAGGCGGCGGCTCGCCTCATAAAAAACCTGGCCGGGAACGGTGTAGAGATGGAAGCGCGTCTTGAAGCCGCGCACGGTGCCGAGGTCCAGCGGAAGAAAATCGAAGAAAAGAGTGCGGTCGGTTTCCGTGGCGAGGGAAACCATCTTTCCCTTTTGATTCGTATTGGTATGGTCGTACACCCACTGCAAATTCGCGGTTTTCCCGCCGAGGCCGGGACCGTAGTAGACAAGTTTGCAGTTAATTTCCCGCGCGGGAAAATTAATAAACGGCACAAGTTCCCTCAGAAATGGGGCAGCGGCTCTTTATAACATAGCCATCAGGCGGGGGCCAACGCGTTGGCGCGCCAGTGGTTCCGAATTGACAATGCGCGGCAGGGGGAGGGGCGAGGGAGAGGGGCGAGGGGCGGGAAGGATTCCTCCTTAGGGGTTGAAGCTCCGACCCCCTAAAAAATTGTGCTTGACAGGGGTGGGGCTGTCTGCTACAAGATGTAGCGCTACAATGACTAACACAAACCGAAAACGTCCAAAGAACCTAGGCGAGGTCGAGCAGATCGTGATGGATTACGTCTGGGCGCACGCGCCGTGCTCGGCGGAATCGTGCCGGGAGGCGCTGGCGGCTACGCGGCCGATGAAGGAGTCCACAGTGCGGACGATTCTGCGCCGCCTGGAGCAGAAGGGCTTCGTGACGCACTCGATCGAGGGCCGCACCTACATTTATCGCGCCGCCGAGGCGCGCCAGAACGTGGCGGTCCGCGCGGTGAAAAGCATCATCGACCGCTTCTGCGGCGGCTCGGCCGAACAGTTGGTGATAGGTATGGTCGACAACGCGGTGCTAGACCGGGAGCAGCTCGAGCGGCTGGCGCGCAAGATCATGCAGAAGAAGTCGGCGGGAAGTTCCGAAACCAAGGGCAACGATCCAACAACAAAGGAAGCCTAGCCATGCGACCTGACATTCTCAATCTGGGTCCGACGCTTCTCAAATATCTCGCGGAGCCGGCCGCGCGGTCGCTGGTCCTCGGATGTTTTGTGGCGGCGGCGCTCGGGGCGTTTCGCGTACGGAGCGTATCGACGAAGCTGCTGGCGTGGCGCGGCGTGCTGGCCGCGGCGCTGGCGATGCCTTTGCTGGCGCTGCTCGCGCCGGCGATTCCGGTGGCCGTGCCGGTGCCGAATTTTCAACGGCAGGGCGCAGCGGTGGAGACTGCGGCCGCGCAGAGTGCCGTGGTTCATGCGAACGTGGCCGAGCATGCCGTCCGAACGGCCACGCCAGCGGCGACGAGCGTGCCGCATGAGCGCGCGAAGGCTTGGAAGGAAGCGGCGTCGGTGACGGCCGCTGCGCCAGCTCCGGCTCTTTTGCCTGCGCCGCGCGCGATTCCGTGGGCGCTGGTAGCGGGCGCCGCGTATCTCGCGATCGCGCTGTTCTTCCTGGCGCGCGTTTTCATCGGGATGGGATTGGGCAAGCGGCTGGAACGCGCCGCTGCGCCGGTGGACGATTCTGAGGCGCTGGCAATTCTTTCGGCGGCGTCGCGCGCGGCGAGCTTGCGGGCGGTTCCGAGGCTGGCGGAATCCGAAGTGGTGTCCGTGCCGATGACGCTCGGCGTGCGGCGTCCCGTGATTCTGTTTCCGGCGGAGTGGCGCGCGTGGGCGGCGTCGGAGCTCGAAGCGGTGCTGGTGCACGAAGCGTCGCACGTGGCGCGGCGCGACGCGCTGGTTCAGAGGCTGGCGCTGATTCACCGCGCGCTTTTCTGGTTCAGCCCGCTCGCGTGGTGGCTCGACCGGCATCTGGCCGATCTTGCGGAACATGCGAGCGACGAGGCGGCGCTGGCAAGCGGCGCGGATCGCACGCGCTATGCGGAAACGCTTCTCGGATTCTTCGCTGCTCTCGAAGGCGCGCAGCAGCGCGTCTGGTGGCACGGAGTGTCGATGGCCAAAGCGGGGCAGGCGGAAAAAAGAGTCGATCGAATTCTTTCTTGGAGGGGTTCCATGTCGAATCGAGTGAAGAAGTCGCTGGTGGTGTTGCTGGTGGCAGTTGCGGCGCCGGTGGTGGTGCTGACGGCGTCCGTGCATCCGACGGTTTACAACTTTCAGGAGCCGGCCCCTCCGCCGCAGCCACAGCCGGCAGTGACGCCGCGCCCGGCGCCCGTGCCGCGTTCGGCGATTGCGCCGATAACGCCTCCTCCAGCGCAATCGATTGCTCCGATGGCTGCGGTTGCGGTGCCGTCAGTTGGCGCGGTGCCCGTCGTAGCTCAGGTGCCGAAGATGTCTCAGATCGCGCCCGTGGCGGCGATGCCTGCGGAGCTTCCGACGCCCATGGCCGCCCCTGTTCCTCCGCAGAATCACTACATGGGCCGCTACGAGGATTGGGGGCCGCGGTTCGTGATCGTGACCAAAGGCTCGGAGGGCGTGACGATGTCGGGCTCGGAAGAGGATGCCGAACACGCGAAATCGCTGCGCAGCAAGGTTAGCGGCGACTTCATCTGGTTCGAGCGCGACGAGAAATCGTACATCATCCGCGACCAGGCGACCGTCGACCGCGCCAAGAAACTCTGGGAGCCGCAAGAAGAGCTCGGCCGGAAACAGGAGGCGCTCGGGAAACAACAGGAGGCGCTTGGAAAGCAGCAGGAAGCGCTGGGCGAGAAGATGGAACAGGTTCGCGTGAAGATTCCAGACATGACGGCGGACATGCAGGCGCTGATGGCGAAGATGAAGGAGCTGAACGCGAACGGCGGAACGCAAGAAGAAATCGGAGAACTGCAGAGCCAGATTGGCGAGCTGCAGAGCCGGGTGGGAGAGATCCAGTCGGACGCCGGGCGGAAGCAGAGCGAAATCGGCAGAGAGCAAGGCGAACTCGGACGGAAACAGGGCGAACTCGGGCGTCAACAGGGTGAACTGGGCCGCCAGCAGGGCGAACTCGCGCGGCAGGCGACCAAACAAATGAAGGAACTGCTCGACGAGGCCGTTTCCAAGGGTATCGCGCAGCCTGAGTAGATTTGTTCAGAGCGGTAGCAACGGGGGAGCGGCGCCGAACCGCTCCCTTTTTTGTGCCTGTTACGGGCCGGTGGGCGCAGCCGCTATGGCAGCCTGGCGGATTCGGCTTGCGCTTGCTTCAGAGGCACGCTCGGGTCGGCGGCTTTCCAGAGCGTGAGGAAATCGTCGTAAGCGGCCTTTGCTTTGGCTGTGTCGCCCGCAAGAACCTCCGCGCGGGCGAGTCCCAACTGAGCCAGAGTGCCAATGGGATCGTTGACGACGATGCCGCGCGCCGCGATGATTTTCTGGAATTGCGCGGCGGCCTCTGCGCCCTCGCGGGCCTGGAGATAAGCCAGCCCCCGAACGTAAATCGCGTACAAGCTATTCGAAAAACTGGCTGGGCCGGGAACGCCTAGTTCGTACGGCACGGCCGGCTGCAGCAGCTCCACGGCCTTCGAATCCTCCCCACGCGCGAGCGCGAGCTGCGCGCGTACGGTGGGCAGATAGTCGAACTTGACGACGGTGTCGTCGGGGAAACGCTTCGCCAGGTCGTCGGCAAGCGCCGACGCGTGGGACGAGTCTCCGGCTACGGCAAAGGCCAGCGCCGCAGGATATTCGGCGTCGCGTCCATTCGAAAACGCGACGGAGCTGGCGGCGTCCTTGCGAGCTTGCGCCGCATTTCCGAAGAAAGCCTCCTGCAGCGCGGCGGTGGCTGCGAAGTCCGCGGCCTTTTCCTTTTCTCCCGCTTGGGCGGCGGACGTGATGGCTTCCTGCCAGAGCTCTCTCGCGCGCGAGAGTTGACCCGAATACGCGGCCGAGCCCGCGACGTAGGAGAGCATCAGGCTCTCGGCTTCCGGTTTGGAGGCGGCCCACTGCGTCTGCTGCGTCATTCCGGCGGAGTCACCCTGAACGAACGCCAATTGATAGAGGTAGAAATGAAGGTCATCGGAATCCAGTTTCTTCGCGATTCCCTGCCTGGCTGCGGAGGCGGCCTCGTCGAATCGATTCAAGTGGATGTAGGTGGCGACAAGGTTGCTGTAGTAGAGAGCGTCCGGCGGCGCGACCTCGCCAGCCTCGCGGAATTGCGCGAGAGCTCTCTCGTGCTGGCCCAGATTCTGGTACACGACACCCAGGTTGTTGCGCGCCACCTGCTCGCGTGGATAGGATTGCGCCCAAATCTCGTAGCTGTTGCCGGCTTTCTCAAGGTCGCCGGTGACGAATTCATAGTAATGCGTCTCGATGTAGAGCCGTTCCCACTCGCTGACGCGCGCGCGAAGCTCATAGGACTTTCTGGTGTTATCCGCGGCGAGATTCTTTTCACCGCTATTGTGGTACGCCGTCCCCAGCGTGGCGTAGGCCATCGCAAAATTCGGATCGAGACTGATGGCGTGTTCGAGCAGGTTTTCCGCGTCCCCATACTCGCCCTTGAGCAACAGGGCTTTGCGGCCAAGACTGTAGGCTTGAAGGGCGTCCAGAGACGGAGTGGTAGCCTGCTCGATGGGTGCATCGAGCTTCTGCACGGTCTTGAGCGATTCGCCGAGCTTTCCGCGCAATTTTGTAGACGCTCCATCGAGCGCTTTGAGGACGTTCTCCTTGCGGTCGGCCGTGACCTGCTCCTGCGCGAGGTAATCGCCGGTCTGGCAATTGACGGCGCTGATTCCGATCACGTATTCGCTGCCGAGGCTCGAGATCGAGCCGCTCAGGTAGGCCTTGCTTCCGGTGCGCTGGCACACTTCGCGGGCAACTTCAGGCGTGAGACGCGTGTCGCGGGGCTTGCCCATCAGCTGGAGCGTTTGCTGGATGCGCTGCTCGGAGACGAGGCTCAGGAAGGGCGACTGTTCGAGTTGCACGGCAAGGCCTTGCTGCAGCGTGTCGTCGAAGACCGCGTCGCCCGTCTTATTCGCGAAGTCTGCCAGGACAATCGTGTCCGTTTGATTCAGCGCATTTGCCTTGCGCGCGTTGAAGAGCCACGCTGCCGTGACAAGCACGAGGACTCCCGCCGCCGCACCGGCCATAGCCACCCATTTGCGCCGGCCGGCGGTTGATAACGTGGCCGCCGCCATCGCCACGGTGTGCCCGGAATCCACGTTCCGCTTGAGTTGCTTCAGGTCCGCGCAAACTTCCGCGGCGCTTTGGTAGCGCTGCTCGCGGTCCTTGTGCAGCGCCTTGCCGATGATCTCTTCGAGCCGCGCCGGGATTTCGGGGTTCAGGCTTTGCACCGGCGCCGGCGGCTTCGTGAGAATGGCTTCGATGATGATGCCGCCCGTGCCTCCGCCGAACGCCTGGCGCCCGGCCGCCATTTCGTAAAGCAGGAGGCCCAGCGAAAAGATGTCGGTGCGCGGGTCCAGGTCGTCGCCGCGAACCTGTTCGGGCGACATGTAGGATGGCGTCCCGGAGATCATCCCGACGATCGAAGTCGGTCCGGAAGATTGGTCGACGGAAGAATCGCCGCCAATGCCTTTGGGAACCAGCTTCGCGAGGCCGAAATCGAGCACCTTCGCCTGGCCGCGCTTCGTCACGAAAATGTTTGCGGGCTTGATGTCGCGATGGACGATCCCCTGCGCGTGAGCGGCGTCGAGCGCATCCGCAATCTGAATCCCCAGATTCAGGATTTCTTCGAGGGCGAGCGGCTGTCCGTGGATATGATTGCGCAGCGTCTGGCCGTCGATGAACTCCATGGCGATGAACGGCCGGCCGTCGTGTTCGCCGATGTCGTAGATCGTGCAAATGCCGGGATGGTTCAGCGCGGACGCCGCGTGCGCTTCGCGGCGGAAGCGTTCGAGCGCCAGCTCGTCCGTCGCCAGATTTTCAGGAAGGAATTTCAGCGCCACCGCGCGCTGGAGCCGGACGTCCTCGGCCTTGTAGACCACACCCATGCCGCCGGCGCCCAGTTTCTCGACGATGCGGTAGTGCGAGATGGTCTGGCCAATCATTCGAGCGCATAGGCTCTGGCGAGCCGCCCAGGCTAAAGTGTTGGTTCGTCGGAACCGATATCACTGATCGTCTTGCGTCTGTCTGCCTTCGGTGGTTTGGGCGACCCGACCAGACTCAGAACGCTCGAACCTTCCCCGTAGCTGTTTGCCGCCGCGAGAGATTCCCGTTCGAGCGTAATGTTCTTGTTGCAGACCGTGCAGACCAGGGCAGCATAAGCCCCGCCATCCGCTTGCCGGAACATGTTGCAGCGCATCACGCGCCCACAACACACGGGAACCCAGACAGTGGAAGTTGCGTCTGGAGTCATGCGCCTCCTAACAGTTGCAAATGCGCGGGATTATACACTGGAAACCGATTTGTTCGGGCGCAAGCCACCGGGATCGCCCACTTTGGTTGCGCTTTCGGCGTCTGCCCCCGGATGTGAACGCCGGAACCGGCTTATCCGTTTAAGTATCAGGCTGCAAAAGACTTCTCGCGGCCACATTGACGCAATTTGTTCATTTTGCTATGTTTTGCCATATGAAGCGGCGCGCGATTCGGACGACCAGCTCTTCAAGAAGTCATAAACTTCTGAAAACAAAGACCTTAACCAAGGCGGCGAAAGCCAAGGCCGCGCCTCCCGACCCGGATGCCCCGGCGCGCCAGCAGCAGTTGAAGGCCTATGAAGAGGCGCTCAAGTATTTCCAGCAGCAGAAGTTCCAACGCGCGAAGCAATCTTTCGAGCGGGCCCTGGAGGGTCCCAGCAAGGAACTCGTCGATCGCGCGAACATGCATCTGCGCATCTGCGACCAGCGGATTTCGCGCCAGCCCGCCGTCGCCCCCAAATCGGCCGAAGACCACTACACGCAGGGTGTGGCGCTGATGAACCTGGGCCGCTGGGACGAAGCGCGCGAGCATTTTGACCGCGCGCGCAAAGCAGCTCCGAAGGCCGACCATATCGTCTACGCCATGGCGGCGCTCGATTGCCTGACGGGCGAGGCCGACTCAGCGATGGAGAACCTGAAAATCGCGATCCAGTTGCGTCCGGAGAACCGCTATCACGCCCGGAACGACGAAGATTTCTCGTTCTTGCAGGAAGATCCTCGCTTCACCGAATTGCTCTACCCTGAGCGGGAGAGCTCAGGCGGCTAGCTTCCTTTTTGCCAGTGAAAAATAATTTGCAACGCCGGTATCGGCCTGCGCGCGTCGTTGCGCTTGGCGGCGGGACAGGTCTTTCCACCGTGTTGCGGGGGCTGAAGGAATATCTGGGCGGCCGGCGCCAGGAACAGAAACGGCCGATCGCCGATCTGGCCGCGGTCGTCACCGTCACGGACGACGGCGGCAGCTCCGGCCGGCTCCGCCGCGAGTATCGCGTTCTCCCTCCCGGTGATATCCGCAACTGCATGGTGGCGCTCTCGAAGGACGAGCATCTCCTCACACACCTCTTCACCTACCGGTTCCCGGGGAAGAGCAGCCTCGGAGGCCATAGTTTCGGCAACCTCTTCCTGACGGCGCTGACCAACGTCACCGGCGATTTTCCCGAAGCAATTCGCGTTTCCTCGCGCGTGCTTGCCATTCGCGGGCGAATTTTCCCCTCCACCGAGCAGAACGTCACGCTCGAAGCCGAGCTTGAGGATGGAACGATTGTCGATGGCGAGACGAAAATTTCGAAATCGCGCAAGCCCATCCGCCATCTGCGGCTCGTGCCGCAGCGCGTGCGTCCGCTGCCGGAAGTCCTGCGGGCGATCCGCGAGGCCGATTTGATTCTGGTCGGTCCCGGTTCGCTCTATACCAGCATCATCCCCAATCTGCTGATTGACGGAGTTGTTGACGCCATTGCGCGTTCGCGCGCCACGTGCATCTACGTCGCGAACCTGATGACGCAGCCGGGCGAGACGCAGCACTATTCCGTGGCCGATCACGTTCGCGCGATTTACGACCACACGCGAAAGAAACTGTTCGATTTCGCCGTCGTCAATCGCGCGACCGTCAAACCGGAACTGCTCCGCCGGTATCGAGCGCAAGGCGCCGAGCAGGTTGCGCCTTCATACGCCGAGCTTGATCGCATGGGCCTGAAGTACGTTACCGGCGACCTGGTGCAGCAAGATGGGGTTGTTCGGCACGACCACGAGCGTCTGAGCCGGTTGCTCCTCGATCAATTCGTCCACCGCCGCGTCGGCCGCTGATCGGGAGATGTTCCGCAGCGGAACGCCGGAATCCAGCATGAGTTTCTTGCGCCCTTGTGCGCCTGTTCGTATACTGACCGGCGCTGTCCGAATGTCTGCCGTCTCCACGAGCCGGTCGCGGTGGTGCGCCGCGAGTCTCACCGTGACTTCGAGAGCAGAGGGAGGTGCCATGTCTGCGGCCGCGCAAGATGAACTGAACGTCTACCAGTCTGCGGAGGCTCGTTTCGAAGCCGCCGCGCATAAACTGGGTCTCGAAGACGGCGTTTACCGTTATCTGAAATATCCGAGCAAGGAAATCACGGTCTACATTCCCGTCGGCCTCGATAATGGAAAGCTCGAAGTATTCATGGGCTATCGAGTGTTGCATTCGTCGGTTCGCGGGCCCGGCAAGGGCGGCATCCGTTTTGCGCCGACGGTCACGATCGACGAAGTGCGCGCGCTGGCGGCGTGGATGACGTGGAAGTGCGCCGTGGTGAATATTCCCTTCGGCGGAGCGAAGGGCGGCGTGATCTGCGATCCCACGAAGCTATCGCGCGGCGAACTCGAACGCATCACGCGCCGCTACACCGCCGAGCTCGCCGAATGGCTGGGGCCCGAACGCGATGTTCCGGCGCCGGACCTTGGCACGAACGACCAGACGATGGCCTGGGTGATGGACACCTACGCGATGCACGTCCACCAGGCCACTACGGCTGTGGTCACCGGCAAGCCGCTCGAACTGGGCGGCTCGCAGGGCCGCAAGGAAGCCACCGGCCGCGGCATCATGATCTGCTGCAACAAAGCCATTCATAAGCTCGGCATGTACCGCCAGCACTGTCGCGTCATCATTCAGGGGTTTGGCAACGTCGGCTCGCAGGCCGCGCAACTGATGCACGAAGCCGGATACAAAATCACGGGCGTCGCGGATATTCACGGCGGGCTTTACAACGAAAACGGCTTCGACATCCCGAAACTCATCGAGTGGGTCTATGGCCAGCGGAAACCGCTTCCGGATTTTCCCGGAGGCGGAGAGAAAATGACGGCGCAGGAAGTGCTGTTCCGTCCGTGCGACATCCTCATCCCGGCGGCCACGGAAAACCAGATCACGACGCAGAACGCCCATCGCGTCGATTGCAAGATAATGTGCGAAGGTGCGAACGGCCCCACCACCTCGCACGCCGATCCCATCATCGAGAAAAAGGGCATCTTCGTCATACCGGATATTCTCGGCAATGCGGGCGGCGTCACCGTGAGCTACTTCGAGTGGGTGCAGGACCGCCAGGGATTTTTCTGGCGCGAAAGCGAAGTCAACGAGCGGCTGCAGGACGTGATGGAGAACAGCTTCAACGAAGTGGTCCGGTACGCGGAGGCGCATCGCGTGAATAACCGCATCGCCGCGTATATCGTGGCCATCGATCGCGTGGCGCGCGCGTTGAAGCTGCGCGGAATCTACGCCTAGGATTTCAGGCCTGCATTTTGTCGCGGAGGCGGCAGTGTATTCGGATTCGATATCGCCCGGCGCGCTGAAGACGGAAGACGAGCACCGGCGCGACATCTGCGCCGCCGGACGCTGGATTCACGGCCTCGCCTACGTGGCCTCGACCGACGGCAACATCTCCGTTCGCCTCGACCCGCGCCGCGTGCTTACCTCGCCCACCGGCATCAGCAAAGGCATGATGACGCCCGACGACCTCGTCATCACCGATCTCAACGGCGCCAAACTGAGCGGCCGCCGCAATCCTTCGAGCGAAATCGCCATGCACCTGCTGATTTACCGCCGTCGGCCGGACATCCACGCCGTCGTCCACGCGCATCCTCCGACGGCCACCGGCTACGCAGCCGCGGGGATTCCGCTCAATCGCGCGATTCTGGCGGAGCTGGTGGTTTCGCTCGGGTGCATTCCGGTGGCGCGCTACGGCACTCCCGGAACGCCTGAATTGACCGACGCCATCGAGCCGCTGGTGCAGGATTACGACGCGATCTTGATGGCCAACCACGGCGTGGTCACGTACGGCCCGGATTTGCTGACCGCCTTCTTCCGCATGGAGACAACCGAGCACTTCGCGCGCGTCGCCCTCGTCACCGAACTTCTCGGCAAACAAGTCTTGCTTTCCGGCGGGGATGTGGAAAAATTGCTCGCGGCTCGGGCGCGCTACGGCACGCAGACCGCCGCGCCGACCACGGCGCAGTGCCCGGTGACGTCGACGAGCGATGCGGAGCAGCTTACGCTCACGCGGCGCGAGCTCGACGCGTTGATCCACGAAGCGGTGCGGCGCGATCGGGAGCGCCGCTAGCCCGCGCGGTTTGGCTGCGGTTGGCTTTGATTCGGACTCTTTTTCTCTGCTCGGCGGAGGGTAACGAATGGGCGAAGCACTGGGAATGATCGAAACGCGCGGCCTGGTGGCGATGATCGAGGCTTCGGACGCGATGGTGAAAGCGGCCAAGGTCACGCTGGTGGGCTGGGAGAAGATCGGCTCGGGCTACGTCACGGCTATGGTTCGCGGCGACGTCGCGGCAGTGAAAGCCGCCACCGACGCGGGCGCCGCAGCCGCGCGCCGTGTGGGCGAACTCATCGCCGTTCACGTCATCCCGCGGCCGCACCAGTCGCTCGAGGACGTTCTGCCCATCGGCAAGACCCCGATGGCCGCGGCGAAGTAGCCGCGAACGCGTCGCCGCTTTGACGCGGGCACGCGACTCGGGCGAAGCGCCTTCGCCGGGGATTTGTCAGCGTTTGAGTTTATTTTTCACTTCTGACTTTTGATTCGCTCTCATGCTTCTCGCCCGCATCGTCGGCACGGTCGTCTCGACGCGCAAGGACCCGCGCCTCGAAGGGAAAAAGCTCCTCATCGTCAAGCCGGTGAGCCCGGAAGGCTCCGATGAGGCCGGCTACCTGATTGCCGTCGACACCGTCGACGCCGGATTTCGCGAGACCGTCCTCATCGTTTCCGGCAGCTCCGCGCGCATGGCGTCCGAGTGCAAGGACCGCCCCGTCGACGCCGCGATCGTCGGCATCGTCGATTCCGTGCAGCTCGACGCCCTCCACGAAGCCGAACTCGCCGCACGCAGAAAATAGATGATCCTCGGGCGTGTCATCGGCAACGTCGTCGCGACGATGAAAGACGCAGCGCTCGACGGCCAGCGCCTCCTCATCGTCCAGCCGCTTGACCGCCACGGCCGCGAAAAGGGCAAGCCGCTCGTCGCGCTCGATTCCGTCGGCGCCGGCGCCGGCGAAGTCGTCTACTGGTGCCGTGGCCGCGAAGCCAGCTTTCCCTTTCTTCCGCGCGAAGTTCCCACCGAAGCCACCATCGTCGCCATCGTCGACTCCGTGAACATTCCGGGCGCGGGGACGGGGACGGGAGTCTGACCGTGCTGATCGGGCGCGTCATCGGCGACGTGGTTGCGACGCAGAAAGCGCCCTCGCATGAAGGCCGCAAAATCCTCGTCGTTCAGCCGCTGAATCTCGACGGCTCCGATCGCGGCGACGCCGTCCTGGCCCTTGACGCCGTCGACGCCGGCGTCGGCGACCGCGTTCTCCTCAGCACCGAGGGATTCTCCGCCATGACCGCCGTCGGCCGCCCGAACTCCCCGATCGATATGGCCGTCATCGGCGTGATCGACGCGATCGATCTCGTCGACGGCGCGAAGTAACTCCGCCGCCAAGCTGCCGCCGCCGTCGCCATCGCCGCAAACAAAAAGCGGGCAACGCTCGCCGTAGCGGCATCGCCCGCTCGATTTCCGGTTCTGCGAGTCCTACCGCTGCCCGCCGTTGCTCGCACCGGCGCTCGACGAGAGCTCGGCGTACCGCGTCTTGCCGTTGAAGTGAATTTCCTTCACCGTTCCGGCCTCGACCACCATCGACGAACCCTGCGACTTCGCGGCGTCCTCTTTCCATTGCACGGGAGCCTCCGCCACCACCTTGCCGTTGCGCGACAGCGTGACCTTGGTTTCATCCGCCTTCACGTTGTACGTTCCGGCCTTCAGCTGCGTGCCTCCCAGGTTTGCGTCGCTCAGGATTTCGACGGTTGCGCTTGCGGTTGATTTCGAAGTTTTGCCTGCGTTGTTGTTTCGCGCCGCCACCGGCAAGGCGAGTGCCAGCGCCGCGACCGCTGCCAGAACAGTTCCGATTCCCGTTCGAGACATTTGGGTTTTTCTCCTTGTATCCGCTTGCCCCTTGCTCCTCTCTTAGACGCTGCGGTCTGCGCGCAGAGAGCAGAAAACCCAATAAAACACGATAGAAAATCGCTGTTCGCAAAAATCCCGCGCGCGTTGCGCGTGCGGACACCACCGTCTCGATTCCGAACGATGTCCGCGCGCCTCGCGCTACGAATCTTCGGATTTTGCCGCGCGCCTACGAATTTTCGGACGCGCTCCTGCCTCACTTTGCGCCACTCGCTCGCGCCGTTCGCCGCCGCGCCTCGCTTCGTTGACGCCCTCTCACCGCTCGGCGATAATCGCTCGGCATGATTGGATCGCTTCGCGGCAAGCTCATCGACAAACGCCCCAACCAGGTTCTGCTCGAAGTGGGCGGCGTCGGCTACCAGGTGCAGATTCCGCTTTCCACTTTCGCCGGCCTCGGCGCGCTGCACGCGGAAACCACGCTGCTCACCTACACGCACGTCCGCGAAGACGTCCTTTCGCTCTACGGTTTTCTCACGGCCCGCGAGAAGCATTGCTTCGAGCTGCTGATTTCCGCGTCCGGTGTCGGCCCGTCGCTCGCGCTGAAAATTCTTTCCGGCATCAGCATCGAGCAGCTCGTCCCCGCCGTGCGCAAAGGCGACCTCGCGCAGTTGGTGCGCATTCCCGGCGTCGGGCGCAAAACGGCGGAGCGCATCGTCGTCGAATTGCGCGACAAGCTCGTCGCCGTCGACGTCCCCGAAGCGGGCAAGCCCGCCACGCGGTCGCAGCTTGAATCGGATGTCGCCTCCGCGCTCGTCAATCTCGGCTACGACGAGCGCTCCGTGGAAAAGGCCATCGAGAAGGCGCGCGCCGATTCCGGCGCCGATTTCGAGCATCTGCTCCGCGGAGCGCTGCAGATTCTCGGCAGCTCCGCGATGCAAAAGAGCGCCCGCGCCGGCCGCGACGAATAGAATTGTCTTGATTTTGCGGGTGCCCCATCCTTTGCGCGTTTTGCAAAGGGTGCGTACCGCGCCGGGTCGGAGCCTCAGTTTACCCTGAGCTTCGAAGGGCTCCGACATAAGGCTGGCTTTGTGATTCAGGGGTTTTAACCACTGAAGGACCGAATGACCGACGCTCACCATCGCATCGTTTCCGGCCGCGCCTTCGACGAAGACGCCCGCATCGAGGCGAGCGTCCGCCCCGCCACCTTCGCCGACTACATCGGCCAGGATCGCGTCAAAGAAAATCTGCAAATCGCCGTTCAGGCGGCCCGCGCGCGCGGCGAAGCGCTCGACCACGTCCTGCTCTACGGCCCTCCGGGCCTCGGCAAGACCACGCTCGCCACGATTCTCGCCAACGAGATGGGCTCGCACATCAAAGTCAGCTCCGGCCCGCTGCTCGAGAAGAAAGGCGACCTCACCGCCGTCCTCACCTCGCTCGACCCGCGCGACTTTTTCTTCCTCGACGAAATTCACCGCCTGCAGCCCGCGCTCGAGGAAATTCTCTATCCCGCGATGGAGGATTTTCGCGTCGACCTGATCATCGGCCAGGGCCCCGGCGCGCGCGTCCATCCCTACCAGCTCAACCGCTTCACGCTGATCGGCGCCACCACGCGCGCGGGACTCATCATGGCGCCGCTGCGCTCGCGCTTCGGCATCGTCCACCGGCTGGACTTCTACTCGCCCGGCGACTTGCTGCGCATCGTCCAGCGATCCGCGAAAATTCTCGGCATCACCATCGACGAAGAAGGCGCCGCTGAAATCGCGCGCCGCAGCCGGGGCACGCCGCGCGTTGCGAATCGGCTGCTGCGCCGCGTGCGCGACTTCGCCGAAGTCCGCGCGCAGGGCCACATCACCCTCGGCGTCGCCCGCGACGCGCTTGCTATGCTCGGCGTCGATGAGCACGGCCTCGACGACGTTGACCGCAACCTGCTGCTGACCATCATCAAGAAATATTCCGGCGGCCCCGTCGGGCTCAACACGATCGCCGCGTCGCTCAGCGAAGATGAAGACGCCATCGAGGAAATCTACGAGCCGTACCTCATGCAGCTCGGCCTGCTCGACCGCACCCAGCGCGGCCGCGTCGCCACCGCCCTCGCCTACAAGCACCTCGGCATCGACGCGCCACGCCGCCAGCCCGGCCTCTTCTGATTTTCCCGGGAGCGCCACCTCTTCCTCATCCCGTGGGTCACCCGGGATGAATCTCCCGATTGGCGTTAGGTTTTGCGGGTGCCCCATCTTTTGCGCCTTTTGCAAAAGGTGGGCGCTTTTGTTTTTTCTGCTTTGACTCTTTCCGAAAAACGTCGTTGTAGCGCCGGCGTCTCGCCGGCTCTTTGTGGCTGCTTTGTAAGGTCTTGCGGGCGCCCCGGCCTTGCGCGTCCCGAAGCCTCGGGATATACAGCGTGGGTAGCGCCGTTCGACAAGTCCATTTTGTTCGTCCATACTTGTTATACGGCGGCCGCGCGAGGGCTTACTCTCAAGCGAAGCTTGCGACGGAAAAATGAGGCAGCATGACCGACTACGTCTATTGGGTCGTCGACTGCAAAACCCCCACTTGTGGGAGTCCCATCCTTCTTTACTTCCTCGGGGCGCTTGATCCGTCGGTCACTCACGTCGTGCAGTCCCCCGACACCATCGAAGTGAAGTGTATCTCCTGCCGCCAGACGCACACCTATCGCCGCGACGAGATCCACACCAAGATCGGCTCCCTCCCTCCCGCCGATTTCGCCCCTCATCCGCAAGTCCACCCCGCCCCGGGACAGGGATAGATTAGAAATTTTCAACGTGTTGATTTTGAGGCGGTTAACGTGATTTCTAATCTTCAGCGGGCAGATTAGGATTGGCCACCGAGGCGCAGAGCCCACAGGGACAGCCAAGCGATCTGAAAGCGTCCGCGATTCCGAGAAGGCGATTTTGTTGCGATTAGAATTTGGCAGGGGGCTTTGTTTTCTATGAGTTAGGCGGAATTCTAATCCTGAACTGTTGCGATTAGCCTCCTTCGCACTTCGTGCTTCGGCGGCCAGGGAAATGCGAGCGACGGAGCTGAGGATTGGCCACAGGGGCACAGAGCCCGCAGAGGGAGCCAAGCGATCCGAAAGCGTCCGCAACTGTATATTAGACATGGTGCCGGCCCTGTGTTTTCAACGAGTTAGAGCGATTTCTAATCGCGCAACTGTATATTAGAAATGCAGTGACTGGTGACCCCTCGGTTCCCCTCTGGGCAAGTGAGTGGCAAGTGGCTAGAACAAGTCCGACTATCATCCGTTGCCTCCTCTCCGCCGTTGGCGGACCCCAAAATCGTGTGTATAGACACACGTCCAGCGCATGCCCAAAACGAATGGGCGCACACAATTAATTATTCTGATTTTCAGGATAGGTGGATTATAACACAGTTAACAGAGCTTGTCAAGGGACTAGTACTGTGGAAAAATTACCCCGCCTCCAGCGTGAGTGCCGCGCTGAAGGCCGGCGGCGCTACGTTTAAACCTTTACTGCAAGAAGGGGAGCTATGGCGACGTATGTGGCGCTGCTGCGCGGGGTGAATGTCGGTCAGAACCTGCTCAAGATGGAGCGGCTGCGCGAATTGTGCGCGGGTGCGGGAATGAAGAACGTGCGGACGTACGTGCAGAGCGGGAACGTGGTGTTCGAGGCGGAAGGGCCGGCAGCGAAATGGTGCGCGGCGCTCGAGGGGAAGCTGGCGGGGGAAACGCGGCTGCCGGTGTCCGTGATGGTGCGAACCGCGGCGGAAATGACGAAGGCGCTGGCGGGGAATCCGTTCATGAAGGAAAAGGGGATCGACATCGCGCGGCTGGGGGTGGTGTTTCTGCAGGAGGCTCCGTCGAAGGCGGCGCTTGCGGCGATGGAGGCAATGAAGCCGAAGATCGGCAAGGAGCGTTTTCACGTCGCTGGGCGCGAGATTTACATCCACTGCCCCGACGGTTTTGGGCGCGCGAAGCTCTACTTGCTCGACAAGGTCCTCGCGCAACGCACCACGACACGGAACTGGAACACGGTGGAGAAGCTGTGCGAAATGTGCGGAGGGTGAAGTGCGCGTAGTGCGCAACTGCCTCCGACCTTCAAATTCAGCTTAGATCGGGCATATGGGCCTGAGTGCGCTTGAGCGCCCGCCCCATACGCTGGTCGCGTAGGATGTGTTGATGCGTGGATGCGGAAACAAATATCTTCCTAAAATCGACGCGCCCTTCCTCACGAGTTTGCCGTTTGGTTGCTCGGTTGACCCATCCATCCAATCCATCCAGCAATATTCTGATACTTTGCTTAAACTCGGAGAAGTACTCTGGGAAGTCACCGTGCGTTTCGAATCTGGGGACGAGTAGGTTGCTCAAGAGTTGTTTCTTCGACCCCCGCATGGGCATTTCCAAGCGATACTTGGATCGAATGGCCCGGCCAACGAGTGCGAGGACTGTTAAATTCCCGTGGGTTCGGATCATGTACCTTCTCGTCCGCATAGCACCTTGTGGTCTGTGCCCTATGGCAAACTCATCATACAGATACTTTGAGACCAGCAGCGGCAGGAGCAGCTCATCAGCTGCAACATGTTCGGGAAAGACGATGTCGTAGAAGCCTTCAGGCAACCCCTCCTCGACCGGGGCTAGGGCCTTAACGAACAGTTTCCTTACCTGCATTTTCGCTGGAGCCGGTTTCTCGTGCCAAAAGGCGAGGGCAAGCTGGGCGAGGTACAGGTTATCGATGGGGCCTTTGGGGAATTGAGCTGCAACGTTAACCTTTCCCAGCTCTGCCACACAATTCTCGTACTCGTCGCGCTTTCGCTCGTAAAAATAGCCGCGCCGCCTGAAGCCCATTTGAAGCACTTTCTGCACGCGATCTCCTGACCGAAGGTCGCGTTCCAACATTGCGTTCTGGAGGTTTGTTGCGCGCCGAATCCGGTCAGACTGCATGGTGGCGACCCGACGAATGATCCGGCACATGACTTCGACGTCGTCGAGGTTGCCCTTGTTCTTGGAAATGGTAAATGCCGTCTGACAGCCGTTGACGATCTGCGCGCCTGTCAGGTTAACTTTCTTGCCTGGGCGGCTAAAATCATTGCAGAGAATCGTGAGGCCGTTGTTGAAATCCCAGAAGTGCTTCCGGCCGTCCGAGTCGTTGAGCGTTGCAGCGATTTCCTTGTTTATCTCACTCCGAAGAAGCGGGAGGCGGGCGTTAGACTCGAAGATGTGCAAGCCCGTGTCGAGGACAGCCTTGGCAACCGATTTGGCGGAAACGGTAGCCAATATTGAATTCTCTCCGTGTTTGAAATGCTCCTTGCGAGGCAATTCTAACTTTATGTCAGGATACGGTAGTCTTTCCACATCAGCACAATATTGAGTAAGGAGCGCCGCCGCGTCTTGAACGCGAAGTGTGTGCTTGGGATATTTGCTTAGGTCAGATTTTTGGAAACGGTTACACGCGCGCACTAGTCCTTTGTTTGCGATACCTCCGATGATTGCCCAAAACTCGACAGAGTAGCCTTTCGAGACGGCGTCGTTATAATCGTCGATCGCATTCGCGATGGGGCTTTGTCTGTTTTCTGCCAGCTCCTGATCGTTCAGAGCGGCAACGGCACGGCGCAGTTTGTCGACAATTCCACGGGAAAATGTCTTGCTAAGCTTGAGGTCGACTCCGGCCTCGGCTTGCCCCACAATTACTCTTCTCCCTCCCTGCTCCACCCAAAAGAGGTCAATGCCCTCCTCCCCCGGTCCTTGCATGCCGCAGACTCGCCGTAGTTGGTTGTCGTCCAGCTTTAGGAAGTGACGGGCCACCCAAAGAGCCAGTAAATCGGACCAAGCGGCCTTCCGAGTATCCCTGCGAAGCTCTTCTAGATCTTCACTTAGTTTTTCCTCGAAACGGGCCAGCGGTATTATGTCCATTCGCGCGTTTCCCCCATCCCTGTTCGACGAGTCGACATGGAATGCCGACAACTTGCCAGTAAAGGCCAATTAGAATCGCCAGGTGCCCGAGATCCTCGTCACGGATCGGCTCAGGTCTCCGCCCGGCCCTGCAGGCTGGCTTACCGCCTTTGTAGCTAATTCGCCAAGTAAGTACTGACCGTATATACAGCCCGACCACAGAATCGTCAAGCGTGAGCCAAACTTCACTCGAGGTCGTCTTTTTCCTGGTGTCGATGCACGGCAACTCAAAGAAAAAGAAGAAGCTGCCGGGCAACGGCCGTTGACGTGGGATTTCGTCGTTGAACTTCGGAGAGCCGATCTCCCGACACTTCGGGACGCGGTCCCGAGGCTTAGGGCAGGACTTTCGAACTTCGGTGTAGCCGAATTTTTCCCGCAGGATGCAACCCCCTCCTTGGACTGAAGTCTAGGGCCCCCACCCTAAACATCCACGAGTTCACGCAGACTATGGCGTTCGCGCGCATGAGATCGCGGCGAGCGTGCACTCAAGCGACTCAAGGTCGGTGGTGTCGAACACAAGCAACTTGGCCGGCGAGACGCCGGCGGTACAAAATCGTCTCCGGAGAAAGGCGAAGACCGCCAATCGGCGTTTCCGGGGAAAGACGCGGCGCGGGTTGCTACTATGGACGCGGAATCATGGCGCGAATCTATCTATCGCTGGGGTCGAACATCGGGGATCGCGCGGGGACTATCGCGCGGGCGGTGGCGGCGCTTGGCGCGCGCGGGGTACGGGTGGTGCGCGAGTCGTCGCTCTACGAAACCGAGCCGGTCGACTTCCGCGAGCAGGCGTGGTTCCTGAACGCGGTGGTTGAGGGCGAGACGGATTTGGCGCCGCGCGAGCTGTTGGAGATGCTGCTGGCCGTCGAGCGCGAACTGGGGCGCGAGCGGCGCGCGAATCGCGTGCCGAAAGGGCCGCGGATCATCGACATCGACCTGCTGCTCTTCGGCGAGCAAGTGATTCATTCCCCGGTGTTGGATGTACCGCATCCGCGCATGGCGGAGCGGCGGTTCGTCCTGGTGCCGCTGGCGGAAATTGCGCCGGGGGCGCGGCATCCTGCGTTGAGCAAAACGGCCGAGGAGCTATTAGCCGAGACGTCCGATCGCAGCGAAGTGCGCCGGTGGCGGAAATGACGGCGCCGGCAGGATGGAGGATCCCAGGGTTTCCCGGTACAAAGCACCGGGAGCCAGAAGGCGCGAAAGCCGGGCCGATTTTGCGAGGCTATGTCGTGGCTAAGGCTACGACCCACAAAGATCCCGGCGTGGCCTCAGGGGTTGAAACCCCTGAAGAGGAGGCTGCCTGTATGTCGGAGCTGAAGCTCCGACCCCCTAAGCGCGGCAAGGTCAGTTCGTGCGCAGGAGCTTGAGCCAGTGCAACGTCATGGGCTTCGGGTCGAGCGCTTCGAGTTCGATCGCGGCTTCGCGGCCCTCGGACTCTTCGCGCCAGACGTAGACGCCGGGCTCGGATTCCTCGCGGATGTGGCCCTTCGCCGGACGCAGGAAATCGCGCGCATCGTCGAGCGAAACTTTCTCGACGCGCTGCGGCCGCGCGAGCGCTTCGACGGCGTAGCTGCGCAGCAGCTTCGGCCAGTAGGCGTCGAAGAGCTGCGAGGAAGCGAAGATGTCGCTCCACGCGACTTCGTCGCCGTAAGCGACGACCACGCCGACGACACGCTCGCCCTTCAGGCCGGTGGTCACGCGGCGGAAGCGGCGGTCGACTTCCTGAGCGAAAATCTCAACGGACGTGCCGACGGGCGACGATTTGTAGATTTTGCGATATGACTCGGTGGGCGCGGAGGACTCGATGACGGCGGAAAGCGATCGCGACGAAATTTCCGGCGCGGCACCGGGAGAAGCCACCGCGACCGAGTCCGTTGCCACCTGCGCGGTCGAGCCGGCGCGCACGGCGGCCCAGACCTCGCCCTGATTCTGGTCGAGCGCGGCTTTTTCGCGGACGCTCGGATGCACCATCATCTGCGCCGCGGCGAATTTGTTGTCGCCGGTGGTCCAGCGGCCGTGCTCGACGCAGAAGACGTCGAGCGGCAGCGGCTTGGCACCGATGGGGACGATGCGGTCCTTGCCGATGATGCGATCCTGCTTGCCGCCGGAGACGATTTCGCCGGCGAGAAGCAGCAGCGGCTTCTTGCCGCGGTTGATGAGGACGAGCTGGTTCACCTGCGCGCCGCCCGCGTACGGTTCGACGGAGCCGTCGCGCGAGCGGCGCATGGCATTGCTCTCTTCGGTGACGATGGCGTCGCCCGAGGCGAGCGCATCGTCGAGCGTTTCGAAGGCGCTCGTGTCCGCGTCCTCCGCCGAGAGGACGGGGAAGACGGTCATGTTCTCGTAGCTGGCCGGCTGACCGAGACGCCAACCGGATGCGGATTCGGTTTTCGGTCCGCCGGCGGCGGCGGTGCCGCGGGCGCCGTTGACCAGAAGCATTGCCGCCAGGGGAAGTGCGATTGCCAAAACCAGGAGCCAAAAAAACTGATGCTGCTTGCCCTCCATGATGTCCTCCTCGATTGCCGCCGGCGCAAGCCACACGGCCGCCGCGGCCCTTCAGTGTGAGAACGAGCGGGCAGGAATTTCTTGCAGCGATTCAAGTGGATTTCGAGGGCGGCGGGCTGGGGCGAAAGGGAGGGCTCAGCCGAGGTGTTCGCGGTTCTTCTGTTCCTTCTCGCGCTTCTTGCGCTCTTCCTCTTCCTGGCGCTCCCATTCGACCATCTCTTCCTCGGTCATCTGGTAGTCCTCGCGCGAGGCGAACATGGCGCCGCGGCGGGCATCGCGGTTGGCGCGCCGAACCTTGCGTTTCTTGGTGCCGCGAAAATCGCGCATGCTGCGGATAGGATCTTCGATGGCGCCGGCTTCGAGGAGGAGCTCGCTGACCTTCTCGAGGAACTCATGCAAGTGGTAGGGCTTGAGCGTGTAGGGAAGGCCTTCGCGCTCGAGGACGGGCTGCACCTTCTTGGCCGCCAGCGCGGGGACCAGGTAGAGAACGCGGAGGCGCTTGCGATGGTTCCCGTTCGGGGCGCCATTGGCATCGCCGCCCCCGTCGCCATTGGAGTCGCCGTTCGACCCCGTGGGGAGCTTTTCGGGCGGCGGCTGAGCCTGCGTTCCGTTTGCGGCGGTTTCGTCGTCAACGCCGGGTTGGGGATCGGCGAGAGCCAGCTCGCGCAGGATGGCGAAAATCGGGCCGCGAATGTCGGTGAGCGCAATGTTGGCGATGACGAGATCCCATTGACCCTTGGCCAATTCCGGCAGGGCATGGGCGGCCAGCGGCACGATGCGAACGCGCCAACCCTCGGAATCGAGGATGTTTTTCAGCGCGCGCTGGCTGGCGATGTCGTCGTCAATGATCAGGATGCCGACTTCGGGCACAAATGTACCTCGTCGCTTGTCCGACTAGTATAGCGGCCGGAGTCCGCCAGGGATGCTGGCCGGAAGACGGGATTTCATGGGGGAAAACCTGCCCGGAAAGTCAGGCGAAGAAATAGCGAAACTTTCGCTTGACATGGCGAAACAAAAGCGAATATCATGGCGTTCGTGCGGCGAGGCTCTCAATGGCCACTTCTCCCATTCTTCGACCGGTACCGACGACGATTCGTCGCCGACGGCCCGCGTCGGGGCAGACCAGTCTCACCCTTTTCCCCACAGCCGCTCGCCACGGCAATTGTGAGTCCCCGAACGGCGCTTCTGCGCCCCCTCCGGCACCCGACCGGAGTACGAAGCCCGTTACGGGACTGGTCGGCATTGCGCGCCTCGCCGCCTCCTCCCCCCGCGCTGAAGCCAAGCGCGGGACGGAGTACTTTCTTCTTCCCGTCAAATCGATCCTGAACCAGTGCAATTCGGAGCGGGTGCCATTCCGGTGGACCGTGAACCCGTATCGCGGGTGCGAATTCGGCTGCCACTACTGCTACGCGCGGTACACGCACGAATACATGGAGCTGGACGGCGCGGATTTCGAATCGAAGATTTACGTCAAGCAGGATGCCGGGGCGCTGGCGGAGCGCGATCTTTCGTCGGAGAAAATCTGGGGCGAGCACATTGCCATCGGCACGGCCACAGACCCCTACCAGCCCGCGGAAAAGGAGTTCGGGACGACGCGCGCGATTCTGGAGAAGATGGCCGAGCGCGAGGGACTGAGCCTTTCGATCACGACGAAATCGAATCGAGTGGTTCGCGACATCGATCTGCTGAAGAGGATATCGGAGCGGTCGTCGATCACGATTCATATGACGGTGACGACGGTGCGTCCGCGCCTAGCGCGGCTGCTCGAGCCACGGGCGCCGCGGCCGGATTTGCGGTTCGAAGCGATTCGCAAGCTGCGCGAGGCGGGAATCGCGGTCGGCGTGAACGCGATGCCGGTGCTGCCGGGCCTGACGGACCGCGAAAAGGACCTCGACGAGCTGGTGCGCGCCGCGCGCAATTCCGGAGCGCAGTGGCTCGCGGCGAGAGTGCTGTTTCTCATGCCGTCTTCGTGGAAATCCTTTCTCGAATTTCTGGAGGCGGAGTTTCCGAAACTCGCGCGGCAGTATCGCGACTTCTATCGCGGTTACGGCGACGCCCCGGAGGAATACCGCAAGCGAATCAAGGTGTTGGTCGACGGCCTGCGGGCTAAATACGGCCTGGGCTCGCGTCCGGAGCCGCGCTCGCCGCAAGAATGGCATTCGCCGCAACTGGCGCTTGCCCTGCAGGGAGGAGAATAACGATGGCAAGAACGAAGTCGACGAGAAGGGCACGCGCGGGGAGTCGTCGAACTGCACGGCCGCCGGATTTTGCGCAGGTCGTGAAGGCGGCGGCGCCGCACGAGCCAAAGATGATCCAGGGAGTGAAGCTCAAGACCGTCTCCGCGTTCACGCTGGCTCTCGCTTTGCTGTGTCTGGCCGCGTTCATTGCGGGAGAGGCGCCGGCCGCGCAGCGGTTGAGTCCGAGACTGCACGCGAGCAAGCAATCTTCGATTGCCACGCACGCAGACGGCATGGCGCGCTACGCGACTACGGAACGATGATGCGCGGGGCGTCCTTCTCCGCGGCGGGGAGAGGGAAGCGTTCGCGGAGGAAGGCGAGGAAGGCGCGCGAGAGCGGCCGGCCATTCGTCTCCTGCTTGCAGACGCGCAGCATGAAAACGAGGAGACGGAAGATTTCAGAGTCCTTCAGTGAAGGAAATCCGGCGCGCTCCGTCTGCTGCTTGCGGAATTCCTGAAGGAAGCCGCCGATCTGGCCGTAGAGCGCGCGAGCCATCGGCGCGTCGGGCGGACGCTCGTAATAGATCCCGGTGCCCAGCGTGCGATAGGTTTCCGCCAGCGCTTCGAGCGCAAGGCGCGCGGCCC
The DNA here is from genome assembly GCA_035517015.1 of Candidatus Acidiferrum sp. Lineage (GTDB taxonomy): Bacteria > Acidobacteriota > Terriglobia > Acidiferrales > UBA7541 > Palsa-295. The sequence continues at coordinate 23,647 of DATIZQ010000075.1, forward strand.
CGTCGTTCAGTTCCTTGTTCTGCGCCTGAAAGGCAAGGATCGTGCTGGCGAGGCCCGTCACAATGGGCCAGCGTTCGTAGACGAATTCGACCGGAAACTCCACATCGCGGTAGGGAAACTCCTCGGCTGAAACCGGCTTGCGGTGTTCGGCTTCGTATCGATGCGCGGTGACGAGGTAGGAGCAATCCGGCGGGCAATCGATCGTTGCCTCGCGCTCCGTGCCGCAGCAGACGGCGCAGATCTTTTCGCCCTTCGCGGGGCAGAACCGCTTCGCCGGGCGCTTTTCACAGATCGGGCAAACCATCCGTGGCCTCGACAACTTCGCTTCGCGCGAAAAGAATCAGATTACGGGAAGAAACGCAGCGCAGCAAGCGCGCAGGCAAAGGTCACGAGGCTTTGACGTCTTGCGGGGAGTGAAGTTGTTCGAACGCGGAGATGGTTTGCAGGATCGTTTCGATGACCTGCCCGTCGCCGAATTGCGAGTTGATCATCAGGTTGTAGAGCGCGCGGCAGGGCCATTCCTTGCCGAAATAGTGTCGGATGAATGCGGCGCGCTCGCGGTCGACTTCTTCGATCAGCTGGCGCGCTTCTTTTTCGGCCTGTCCGATGGCCCTCAGGCGCCGGATTTTTTCTTCTGCCGGGGCGTAGATGAAAACGTGGAAAGCGTCGGGCCGGTTTCGGAGGATGTAGGGGGCGCCGCGCCCGACGATGACGCAGTTGCCTTTGGACGCGGCTTCTTCGATCACTTTGTGGAGCATCTTCACCATGGTGTCCGCGTCGAAATGCTGCGTTTCGGTGACGGGAAGGGTTCGTTCGTAGCTTCCACGGGCATAGACGCGAAAAAGGCGTGAAAGGAGGGGATCGACGCGCTCGTCGCAACGGCACGCGGCTTCATGGGTCACTCTTGCGACGCGCGCGATTTCCTCCGTGAGGTTGCGGTCCCAGAGTTTCCAACCGAGGTGGTTGGCAAGCCTCTCCGCAATCGCGGCTCCGCCGCTGCCATACTCGCGTTCGACGGTAATAATCCGGATCTTCACAGGCCAACAATTAGTGTACTGCGATCGGGCCGCCCGGCTTCACTTTTTTCATGAGGAAGATAAACGGAATCATGACCACAACTGCCATGCCGACGAGCCAGAAATCGTCGATGTAGGCGAGCATGGTGGCTTGCTGGCCGAGCATTCCGGCGATCAAACCGTAGGCCTGGTGCGAGGCTTGATAGGCGCTTGAACCGTGAGACATGAGCATGTGATTTGCACCCTTGAGCATCGTCTGCAGGGCGCCATTGCCGGAACTGATTTGACCCGAGAGCGCGGCTTGATGGAACTGGGCACGGCGCGAAAGCATTGTGACGACGAAGGAGATTCCCACGCTCCCGCCCACGTTACGGGCGAGGTTGATCAGGCCGGAGGCCTGGTTGTTCTTTTCTCTCGGCAAGAACGCATAGGCAGCGGTGTTGATGGGAACGAACAGGAACGCGAGGCCCATTGCCTGAATCAGGCGGGCTCCCGCGGCGTGGCGAAAGTCGATATACAGGTTGAAATGCGTCATGTAGAAGAGCGAGATCGCGAGCATGCCGAAGCCGAAAAGCAAGAGCTTGCGCGCATCGTATCTGCCCAGCAGGAATCCGACGAGCGGCATTACCAAAATGATGGCGAATCCTCCGGGCATCAGCGCAAGCCCGGCTTCCTGCGCGGTGTAGCCCATCATCGCCTGCAGGAAGAGGGGTATGAGCACGGTGCTGGACATCAATGCAAATCCGACCATGAACATCAGGAACGTTCCGATGGCGAACGAGCGATCTTTGAACAGATGGAGATCGATGATCGGATGGTCGTGGAACCACTCCCAAATCACGACGGCGACGAGAGACGCGACGCAAACGATCGTCATAATCAGAATGAAATGCGAGCCGAACCAGTCATCGCGCTCGCCCTTGTCGAGAACGACCTGAAGAGTGCCGAGCCCCAGCGCGAGGAGGCTGAGGCCGATGTAGTCGATCCGGAAGGTCTTCGCTTTTTCGCGGCGCATATACGGCGGGTCGGAAATCAGGCGGTTGGTGAGCAGCAAAGAGAGGATGCCGACCGGAATGTTGATGAAAAAGATCCAGCGCCAGTTGAAGTTGTCAGTGATCCAGCCGCCGAGGGTCGGCCCGATTGCCGGCGCCAGGACGACCGCCATGCCATAGACAGCGAAGGCCATTCCACGTTGACGCGGCGGAAAAGTGTCCGCGAGGATGGCCTGCTCGCTCGGCTGCAGGCCGCCTCCGCCTGCGCCCTGCAGCACGCGAAAGAAAATGAGCATGCTCAGGCTGGGAGCCAGGCCGCACAGGAACGAGCTGATCGTGAAGAGCGCAACGCAAGACATGTAAAAGCGCTTGCGCCCGATGAGCGAAGAAAACCATCCGCTCATGGGAAGCACAATCGCGTTCGAGACGAGGTAGGACGTTAAGATCCACGTGCTCTCATCGGTGCCCGCCGACAGGCTTCCCGCGATGTGCGGCAGCGAGACGTTGGCGACGCTCGTGTCGAGCACTTCCATGAAGGTGGCGAGCGTTACCGTCAGCGCGATGATCCACGGATTGACCGCCGGCGGGCCGCCGCCCGGACGCAGTTGTAGCGGCTGCGAGTTGGAGCCCGGAGAATTCACGTTATTTTACGAAGACTTTCGGTTCCACCGACATGCCGAGGCGAAGGTAATGATCCTTGTTTTCTCCCGGCTCGAGCACGATTTTCACGGGGATGCGCTGCACGACTTTCACATAATTGCCCGTGGCGTTTTCCGGAGGCAGAAGGCTTGTGCGCGCGCCGCTGGAGCCGGCGATGCTGTCGACGTGACCCTTGTAGGTGCGGCCGTTGGCGTCAACTTGGACTTCGGCGCGCTGGCCGGGGTGCATGTAGCGCAACTGGGTCTCCTTGAAGTTTGCGGTGACCCACACATCATTGAGCGGCACGATCGAAAACAACTGCTGGCCCGGCTGCACGTTCATACCGACCTCGGCGTTCTTCATCACCACGCCGTCGACGGGCGCGTAAATCTTCGTGTAGCTGAGATTGAGTTGCGCGGCCTCGAGCGCGGCCTGCTTTTGCTGCACGGCGGCGTCGGCCGAGCGGGCCCGCGCGCGGCTCGATGCAACCTGCTGAGGGCCTGTCTGTGAAGACTGTAAGTTCGCTTCGGCCTGCGCGAGCCTGGCTTTTGCCTGGCCGACCTGCTGTTCCGCGGCGGCGGCGGATGCTTGAGCGGCGGCCACTGCGCTTGTGCTCGACTTCGCGACTGCCACAGCCTGGTCGTACATCTGCTGCGAGACTTCCTGTTTTTCGACGAGCTGCTTGTACCGCGCCAGGTCATTCTGCGCCCTCACGTCGTTGGCCTGGGCCTGAGCAAGCTGAGCCTGAGCGGCGTCATATTGCTGCTGGGCCGCGGAGATTCCCGCCTGCGCGTTGACCACGTCCGCTTCCGACGCTGTGATCTGGCTGCTGGTGTTGACGTGCGTGATCGGCACTGTGATGTTCAGTGATTGTGCGTTTGCGATCGCGTCGGCCAGATCCGCTTGCGCCTTATCGACCGCCACCTGGTAGTCTTTCGGGTCGATCTCCGCGAGGACGGTGCCGGCCGTCACGTACTGGTTATCGTCGACGTTCACTTTCGCGACGTATCCCGAAATCCTCGCGCTGAGCGGCATCAGGTGGCCGTCCACCTGGGCGTCGTCCGTCGATTCGTAACTCGAGAAGTACCGCCACGCGAAAACGGCGCCGACCAGGAGCACGAGAATCGCTCCGATCAAGAGCATTCGCGCGCGCGGACGCGTGCGAAGGAAATTCTGGGCAGCCGGCGGTGGAGGTGCCGCCGGGGAGTGCACCTCCGAAGAAACGGGCGGCTTGGCATTTTCAGCCGGAGGATTGGGAGCGACTTCGGTATCCGTTCGCGATGGCATGGTTTCAGTGTCCTTTGAAGTATTCCTTCACGTCTTGTTCGGCGGTGCCCAACGCGCGGGCCAGAGCGATTTTCGCGTAATTGAAATTGTAGAGACTCGAGATGTACAGCTCATTGGCGCTGGCAACCTGCTCTTCTGCCTGGACCACCTCGACCGTATCGGTGACCCCGGCGGAAAAGCGGTCACGCGACTGCGCCAAAGTCTGCTGCGCGAGGTCGATGTTGCTCTTTGCGACGGCAACCTGGTCGGACGAGGATTGCAGGTTGAGGAGCGCGGTGCGGACGTCCGCATCAATCTGGGCGCGCAAATTCTCGAGGCGGTCGCGGTTCTGATCCAGCTGCGCCTGAGCTTGCAGGATGTCGCCGTGAATCGCGCCACCCTGAAAGATGGGAATCGTTAGGGTGCCGCGAGCGTCCATCACGCCGTGCGAGGAATCGGCATGCTGTCCCGCAACGCCGTAGTCGGCCGTGAAGCCGAGGGACGGATAGCGCTCCGCGGAAGCGGCCTTGCGTGCGTACTCGGCCGCGCGTACGTCCGCGAGCGCGGCCTGGAAGTCGGAGCGCGACGCGTAAGCGCGCTTTTCCGCTTCCTCCACGGTCAGGCCGGCGACAGGCTCGTACGGAGACTTGTCGGTCAATTCGAATTCCTGTCCGGGCGCGAGGCCGATCGCACGAGCCAGCGTGAGCTTCTGAATCGCGAAGTCATTCCTGGCCTGAATCAGCTGTTGCTGCCGCGTTTGCAGCTCCACCTGGCTGCGCAGCGCGTCGATCGCCGGGGACGTTCCCGCGGACACCTGATCCTTGGCTTGTTGATAGAGCGCCTGCGCGGTCTTTACCTGCGCCTCGGAAGTCTCAATCCGCGCTTCATCCGCAATGCCGAGCAAGTAGTTGTAGCCGACGGCGAGGACGACCAGGTCGCGCGCGTCCTTGTACGTGTGCTCGCTCGACTTCACGCGCTCGGCGGAGGCGCGCGCGTTCTCAATCGATTTCCAGTCGAATAGCTGCTGGCTAAGATTCGCGCGCGCGTCGAAGTAGGAGAACGGTCCAACGATACTGGGAATATTGAAGCCCGATCCGGCCGGGGCCGTGAAATTGAATCCAAACTCCTTCAGGTTCACCTGCGAAACGTCCACGTACGGCGACGCGTTCACGTGCGGCAACAGCGCACTCAATTGCTGCCAGCGTTGGCCGCGGGCCGACGTGACATCGGCGCTCGAAAGCAGGATGCCGAGATTTTGTTTCAAGCCCCGGCTGATCGCGTCGTCGAGTGAGAGCGGGAGAACTCCTGGAACAGGCTTCGTGGGCACACTACCCGAATACGAACCCCGAGAGGCAGGCGCTACAGGGGCGTTCGTTCCCTGCGCGTGTGCACCGAGGGCCAGCATCGGAAGCGCCACCGCTATGATGATTGCTTTCCGTCGAACGATAGAACCAAGTGTCACCTACTGCCTCCTCTGGGTGCTTTCCAAATGGGATGACTTTCAAGCCTCCCGGGACTCACCGCTTGTGACGTTTTCCGCCATGCGTTTCATGGGGCGTAAGGCTGGGCCACAAAAGGTCCCAAACGTCCTCACCGGTCCGGCGCAGCGGACCTTCGGGATTGACGGCCCACGCCATCGTGACTCCCATGAATATCAGGCGGATGAGCCGGGCCAGCTCGCCCGGCGACGTATCGCGGCGAATCTCGCCTCGTTCCTGTCCGAGCGCGAGAATTTCTCCGAGAAGGTGGCGCGCGCGGTGGATGCGTTTCTGCAGTTCGACCAACACCGGCGCACAAGACAGATTCGCCGCAAAAACGGCCCGCAGAAGCTCGGGGCTCTCGGAAGACTGGCCGGCAAGATCGGTGGCCAGTTCCTTTAGCACAGCGAGCACGGATTCCGTTCCGCTGCGCGCTCTTTGCAAAGCGCTCTCCACGGCCGCAACCCGTTCTTCGCCGTACTGAGCGAGCACGTGTTCCTTCGTGGGGAAATAATTGAAAAAGGTTCCCTTGCCGACATCCGCCGCTTCGGTGATGTCCTCGACCGTGGTCTGTAGGTAGCCGCGCTCAGCGAAAAGCTGAAGGGCGGAGCGGAAGATGCGTTCGCGGGTTTCGGCGCGATGACGCTCGCGGCGGCTGGAGCGGGGCCTGGAGGCGCCCCTCGGCCGCCGTTCGATTCGGATGGGTGTAATCGGCTTCATGGCTGATGACCTTCGCTCAAAGATGACCATAGGTCATGTTTGGTCAAGAAGTCAAGGGCATAAACCGGGGCCCTTGTTCGCTTGCCGGCGCGGCACACCCGCATGCCGGGGGCACGTTCGTCCCCCGGCGCGCGATTGGATGTGGGGTTACTTCGAAAGATTTTTGGGGCTGTGCTTGTTCAGCGTGGAAATCAGGAGCCTCGCGGCGCCCGGAATCGGAACGGCGCCGTGCAGCGCGATCTCCTTGGCGTCCATCTTCTTCCCGTAGACCCGCTCGTTCGCGTCGTTATCGGGGCGCAGCGTCGAGCCTTCGAGCGAGATGCCCGCGAACAGGCCTCGGGAGCGCGAGTACGTCAAGACTTCCGCGCGCATCGTGACGTCCGTGTCCGCCTGGGCATTGCGCCCTTTCGGTCCGGCCGCCGCCGCCGCGTCGGCTCCGAGTTTTACTTTGCTGCTCAGGATCGCGCTGGCACCGCGCTGATTCATAACCAGCAAGACGAAATCGGTCGCCTGCCCGCCGAGCTGGAATCCGAAGCTCGCGCCTTCCAGAGCCATCATTGTCGGCGCTCCCCACGGACCCTGGAAGTTATCGCCGCTGCGGCAGGTCATCGCGCCGCGGCCGTAGCTGCCGCCGATTCCGATCGCTCCCTTGATCACCGAAGGCATCACGATCACGCAATCGGATTTGTCGAGCAGATCCTGCGGAATGTCGTCGGGAATGTTCAGAATTTCCTGCATCACCTGGCCGGCGTTCTCCAGCCGGTCGGCTTCCTTCTTGTCGTCTGCCCGAACGGAAGCGGACTTGAAGAGGGCCGGGATAATGAGCGCAACCGCCAGCAATGGACAAAGTAGCTTCTTCATCGTCTCTCTCCTCAGGAATTCTCTGGCACCTGTCATCATAATGAGTTTTCCGGGCGGAGCGCAACTCTCGTGCTGCCGCACCAGCTTTGAGGCGAAGGGACTATAATCCTAAGCTTTGCGTCGCGAGTGCTCGACGAAAGGACCGCTGAAAAGCCGGAATGCTCTCCAAAAACCGCACAGTTTCCTCGGCAGCCGTGTTATGGCTGGCTTGCGCCGTACTCGCTGCGTCGGGCGCGGACAAACGCACAGTCTCTTCTTCGCAGAATCCGCGCGTCTCCCCAGGCGCGATAGCAAAAAGCAAGCCGCGGCGCGACGCGATTCGTTTTCGCGCCCGCGTGGACGCAGCCCTCGCGGACGCGCACGCCAACCGCGTCTTCTGGGGCGTGCTGGTAGCCGACCGCGATACAGGAGAAGTGCTGTACGACCTGAACGCGGACCATTTTTTCATGCCCGCGTCAAATGCGAAGATTTTCACGACGGCTCTGGTGCTCGCAACGCTCGGCGGCAGCTACCAGTTCCACACCACGCTCGAATCCGCGGCGGCGCCGGATCCCGACGGCAAGCTTGCGGGAGACCTGGTGTTTGTCGGACGCGGCGATCCCGACCTGTCGAATCGGAAGTTCCCCTACCAGCTGAAGACCGAACGCGATGGGCCTGCTGAAAAGGTTCTGGCGGAATTGGTCGACACTGCGATCAGCAAGGGGCTGAAGGAAGTCGACGGCGATATCGTCGCGGACGACAGCTATCTTCCCTACGACCCCTATCCGGAGGGCTGGTCGGTCGGCGACCTGTTTTTCGAGTTCGGGGCGCCCGTGAGCGCGATCGCCTTCAACGACAACACGATTTCGGTTCACGTCGAGCCGGGAGCGCGAGAGGCCGATCCTGCGATACTCACGGTTCAACCGGAGGTGGCACTCGCGACGCTGAGCAACCAGATCACCACGGCGCCGCCGGGCGGCAACCCATACTTCGCGGTGATGCGGCAGCCCGGGCCGAGTTTTCTGCTCCTTCAAGGCACAATTCCGCTGGGACACGTGCCCGCCGATCTCGATCTTGCGATGACCGCGCCGGCGGAAACGGCGGCGCAGGCTCTGAAACAACTGCTCGAGCAACGCGGCGTTCGCGTTACGGGCGTGGCGCGCGTGGTGCACGCGCCGGCGCCGCAAACGAGCGACAGCAGCGGGTATGCTCCGCCTCCTCCTCCGCCGATGCCGAGCGCGGCGGGCTCGAATCCGCTGGTCCTGGCGGACCACGTGTCACCCCCGCTGATCGAAAGCATCCGGCTCACGAACAAGATCAGCCAAAATCTGCACGCTGAATTGCTGCTGCGCGACGTCGCTCGGGAGAAAGCCGGGTTCGGTTCCACCGAAGCGGGACTCAAGATCGAGCAGGAATTTCTGAAGGCCGCCGGAGTTCCCGACGGCGACGTGATGCTGTACGACGGCTCCGGTCTCGCGCGCGACGATCTCGTGACCCCGCGGGCGGCCGTGGCCTTGCTGCGATACACGGCGCATCAGCCCTGGGGCGACGAGTTCCTTTCGACGCTTCCGATCGCGGGCGTTGACGGCACGTTGCAGACTCGCATGAAGCAGATCTCCGGTCCCGCGACGCTTGAGGCGAAAACGGGCTCGCTCGAACACGCGCGGGCGATGTCGGGTTACGCGACCACGGAGCGCGGCGAGCATCTGGTCTTCGCGATCTTCGGCAACAACGACACGGAGCACGGCCACGACGCAACGGCGGCGCTGGACGCAATCGGTGTGGCTATGGTTCAGACGCTCGGGCCTGCGGGCAAGAAGAGGAAGTGAAATCGGCGGCCAAAATCGTGACGGTGTTCGGCAGTTCGCGTCCGCGACCCGGCGATCCTCACTATGAGGAGGCGCGGGAACTCGGCGGGCAGCTGGCGGCGAAGGGCTTCGCCGTTTGCAGTGGAGGCTATGGCGGCGTGATGGAAGCGATCTCGCGCGGCGCAAAGGAAGCAGGTGGCCCGACGTTGGGCGTAACCGCCAAATTCTTTCGCGCACGCGCCAATCAATGGGTGGACGAGGAAATCCGCGTCGAATCGTGGCAGGACCGGCTGTTCGAGCTGATCAAGCGTGGACACGGCTATGTCGTTTGCCCCGGCGGCACGGGAACGCTGGTTGAGCTCTCAGTCGTGTGGGAGATGCTGAACAAAGGCGTCATGGCGAGGAAGCCCGTCGTTGCGCTCGGAAGCTTCTGGCGTCCCGTCGTCGAATGCGTGCGCGAGGTCGAAGTTGGCGGCGATTCGCGATGGGGAGAGGGCCGCGAGCCCCTGATTCACCTGGCGACGTCGCCCGCGGCCGCGGCGGCATACCTGGCCGCGCAGTTCGCCACGCGGGCTGCGAGCCGGAAGCGCCCGCAGTGACCATCCTTTAGACAACCGGGCTACAATCTCTGCAGAGAGCAACGTGTCGCGACCGGCACAGGAACTTCTCGAATTCGACAAACTGAAGGCGATCGTCGCCGGATTCGCCACGTGCGCGCCCGGACGCCGCGCCGTTCAAGGTCTGGAACCGAGCCAAGACGCTCAATCGCTGCGCAGCGAATTCGCGCTCATTCAGGAAGCAGCCGCTTATCTCCGCGCCGGTTCCGAACTCGGTTTTGGTTCGCTCGCCGATCCCGAACAGTGGCTCGCGCATCTGGCGATTCCGACTCTGGTGCTTTCGAGTGCCGAGTTGCTCGATGCCGCGTCGTTGATGGAAACAGTGAGTGGCGTCCGCCAAACGTTCAAGAACGATGCCGCCAAGTTTCCACTGCTGGCCGAACGTGCCCGTGTGCTTCCGGATCTTCGTCATCTTTCGACTGCAATCCGCCGCGCCGTGCTTCCGAACGGCGAAATCAGCGACGACGCCTCGCCTCAACTGAAGCGCATCCGAGCGGGAATCGCTCAGGCGCGCGAAAAAATCCAGCGGTCGCTCGAAGCGATCCTGCGCGCCCGCGGCGAACCTGCGGGTGAAGACTACATCACGCTGCGCAACGACCGCTTTGTGATTCCCGTGCGCGCGTCGGAACGCCGCGAGGTTCCGGGAGTCGTCCACGCCGCCAGCGGAACGGGACAAACGGTTTTCGTCGAGCCGCTCGAAGTGATCGACCTGAACAATCGCCTCGTACAGCTCGGCGAAGACGAGGTTGGGGAGATTGCGCGCATCCTCGAGGAACTCACGCAGCGATTGCGCTTAGAACGAGGTCCGCTGGAGGCTGCAGCGGCCGCGATTGCGCATTTCGACTCCATTTTCGCTCGCGGCCGCTTTGCCCGTGAGTTCGATTGCACGATGCCGGAGTTTTCGGCGGGCAATTCGGTGCGCCTCGAGTCGGCGCGCAATCCTGTTCTCGACGCCACGTTGCGCCCGCATGGCCGGAAGGCTGTTCCGCTCACCCTCGGCCTTGGGGGAGACGAGACGATCATGGTGGTCAGCGGCCCGAACACGGGCGGCAAAACCGTTTCGCTGAAGACCGTCGGGCTGGCGGCACTCTCGGCGCAGTCGGCAATTCCGGTAGCGGCCGAAAGCGCCGAGCTTCCGGTTTTCGATCGCGTTCTGGCGGACATCGGCGACGAACAGTCGATTGCGGCCGATCTCTCCACATTCTCGGCGCACATGCTGAACTTGAAATCGATGCTCGAAGTCGCTACGGACCGCTCGCTGATCCTGGTCGATGAAATGGGCACGGGAACCGCGCCCGAGGAAGGCGCGGCGCTCGCTGTGGCGCTTCTCGAGGAATTCCGCGCCCGCCGCGCGCTCACACTGGCGACGACGCATCACGATCGTCTGAAGGCCTACGCATCGGCGACGCCCGGAATTGTGAACGCCGCGATGGAATTCGACGAAACCAATCTGCGGCCCACCTACCGGCTGCTCGTCGGCGTGCCGGGAACTTCGAGCGGAATCGAAATCGCGCGAAGGCTCGGACTGCCCGCGCGCGTAGTGAATCATGCGCAGGCGAGCCTTTCGCCCGAATCGCGCGAGGCGCGGGATTTGATCGCGTACCTCCATCGCAGCCGCGACGAGATGGAGGCGTTGAAGCGCCAGGCGCGGGACGAGCTGGCGCAACTCGAAGCCGAGCGGCGTTCGCTTCAGAGCGAATGGATCGACCGTCAGAAAAAGCGGATCGCCGAACTTGAGCGGAATTTCCTGGAAGCGCAGAAACGGCTCGAGAGCGAAGTGGCGCGGCTCACTGAGGACATTAAGGACCGCGCGTTGCGCGCTCAGCTCGAAAAACAGGGAGCCCGACGGCTCGGCAAAGCCGAATCGGAAGCTCGCGCGGATGCCGATGCTGCCGTCGTCGAGACGCTTGCTTCCTCTCAGGTTGATCTGGGCGCGAGCGCCGAAGCGCCGCGCAAGCCGGTTCCGGCGGAAATGCTCGCGGCGGGGCAGCGCGTGATTGTCAGGAATTTCAAGCAGCCGCTGATTTTTCGCCGCCACGACGGGCGGAATGCCGAAGTTGAGGCCGGGCCGATGCGGATGAAGGTTCCGCTGGCCGATATTGTGGGCTTCGACGACACAGCCGCACGACCGGCGAAGCCTTCCGCCGGGCCGGCGCGCCCGCAAGGCATCACGGTACACACGCAGCCCAGCGACGAAGCGGCGGCAGACGAAATCAACGTGATCGGCTGCACGGTGGAAGAAGCCGCCAACCGCGTCGACAAATTCATCGACGTCGCGGCCCTTGCGGGCAAGCCGAGCGTTCGCATCATTCACGGGCACGGCACGGGCGCGCTTCGCCGCGGGCTCGCCGAATTTCTCGGCTCGCACCCGCTTGTTGAGAGCATTCACGCCGAAGCCGAGGACCGCGGCGGCACCGCAATCACCGTCGCCGAGTTGAAATCGTGACCAAACGCGTGTGGAAAATAGAAAAGTGAAAACGGAAAATGGTGAAAGCCGTGCGTCAGGCGGGCGCAAAGAGATTCTAGACTTCAAGGATTTGGAGACCTGGAAGTTCGCGCGCGGCCCAAGGGCCGAGCTATATCAGGCCGTCGCAACTTTCCCCAAGGAAGAAACCTATGCACTCGTGGCGCAGATCAGACGCGCCGCGATTTCTGTGACCGCGAACCTGGCTGAAGGATACGGCCGATATTCCTATCAGGAAAACCTGCAATTCTGAGGTCAAAGCCGTGTTTCGTTATACGAGCTGCGTGACCATTTGACGACGGCTCTCGATGCTGGTTACATTTCACGGGAGCGGTACGAAGCGCTCGACTCGAGGGCAATGAGTGCGATTCGACTAGTGAACGGCTACATACGATCGACCAAGAAACTGCAGGCACGCGGACAAGACGGGAAATGAGAGCGGACAACAGGCGAAACGTCCCCGGTTTCCCTTTTCCCCTTTCTCTCTTCCCTTTTCCGTTGTCAGACCATGGCTGAGGCGGGTTCATTCGCGGAACGCGTCAAGCAGCAGGCGGACATTGTCCGCGTCATCGGCGAATACGTCCGCCTGAAAAAAACCGGCGCGAATTTCACGGGCTTGTGCCCGTTCCATCAGGAAAAGACGCCGTCGTTCGCCGTGCACCCCGTGAAGCAGATTTACCATTGCTTCGGCTGCGGCGTTGGCGGCGACGTCTTCCAATTCGTGATGGAGCTCGAGAAATCGACGTTCCCGGAAGCCGTGCGCACGGTCGCCGAGAAATGCGGCATTCCGATCCCACGCCCGCGCGAACGTTCGCCCGAAGAGCGCCGCGAAAATCAGCAGCGGACGGCGCTCGTCGAAATGCACCGCGAAGCCGCCGCGTTTTTTGCGCGGCAGCTGCACGACAGCGCAGAAGGAAAAGTCGCTTTCGCGTACCTTGAAGACCGCGGGCTGGACCGCGACGCGATGTTGCGTTTCGGGCTCGGGTTTGCGCCGTCTTCGGGCGACGCGCTGCTTCGTCACCTGAAATCGAAATATCCCGAAAAGCTGCTCGATGGCTCCGGCCTTTTTTCGCGCGACCAAAGCGGGCGGCTTTACGACCGCTTCCGCCGGCGCATCATGTTTCCGATCGCGAACGAATCGGGGAAAGTGATCGCGTTCGGCGGCCGCGCGATGGGCGACGACATGCCGAAATATCTGAACTCGCCCGAAACGCCGGTCTACTCGAAAAGCAACGTGCTCTACCACCTGGACCGCGCCAAGGAATCGCTGCGCCAAAGCGATTTCGCGATTCTCGTCGAAGGCTACATGGACGCGATTGCGGTGGCGCGCGCGGGACTCGCAAACGTGGTGGCCAGCTGCGGGACGAGCCTCGCGGAGCCGCAAACCAAACTGCTTTCGCGGTTCACGCGGCGCATCGTCGTCAACTACGATCCGGACACCGCGGGCCAGGCCGCCACGGAGCGTTCGCTGGCGCTCCTTCTCGAGAAGGAATTCGACGTTCGCGTTCTTTCGCTGCCCGGCGGCGCCGATCCGGACAAGTTCCTCAAAGAGCAGGGAGCGGACGCCTATCGCAAATTGCTCTCGCAGGCCCCGCCCTATCTCGACTACCTGATCGGCCGCGCGCGCAAAATGGACCGCACCACGGCCGAGGGGAAACTCGCGGCACTCAATTTCCTGATGCCCTACGTCCAGCGGCTTCCGAATCGCCTGTTGCGTTCGGAGTGGGCCACGCGCATCGCCTCGGAGCTGCGCGTGGACGAGCCGGTCTTGCGCGAGGCATTGCGTCGCGCCGCCTCTGAACGCCGCAGCGAGGTGAAGCCCAAAGCCGAGCTGCTCACGCCCGTCGTCAAGCCCGCGGAGCGCCAACTCGTGCGCATGCTCGTGGAGGCGCAGGGGTTTCGCGAAAAGCTGGCGCAGGAGATTGTGGCCGGGGCGCTCCACCGCGGGCTCGAGACGGAACGAATCTTCGAGGTGCTCATCACGAAAGTCGGAGAAGAGCCCGATCCGGCCACGCTGGCCTCTGCGCTCGACGACCGCGATCGACGGCTCCTCTTCGAGATTCTTTTCGACTCCGCCCCCGAGGGTACCTGGGAGGCTGCCGAAAGCTGCCTCGACTTCCTTCGCGGTCGCCAGATCACGGGTCAACTGGCCGAGCTCGAGAGGAAGATCCAGTCCCAACCCCCGAAGGAGGAGCTGCTCCGCCTGCTAGGCGAAAAGGAGGAACTGCGCCGCCGGCTGGCCCGAAAGCAGCAGGGCGCGGCGTAACCACGCCTCTTGTCCTTCTTACGGTCGGCTTTGCGGCCCCAGTATCCCTTGCGGCATTGCGTTGACGCCCGGTTGCTTGCTGTTGTATCCTCGTAGGGTTTCAGAAGAAGCGATTCGGGCGTTTGGCGCATCATATAGGTGTGTCGGTGCGGGCGAGTCGTGCGCGGGCTCTGGGAGCGGAGCTAAGTTCGCGGGTTCGTTCTAAATCATATCCGTCCAAATACACTGAACAGGCACGCCGGGGTGTGCGGTCCCGGCCTTTCGTGCTTGGGAACTATTCTGCGCAAGTCGCTCGTCCTGGCGAGGGGGAAAAGGCGTGACGTTGGCTCTTGAGGAAAAATACGATCAGGTACGACAGCTCATCGCAATGGGCAAGGAGCGGGGTTACCTGCTCTACGATGAGGTAAACGATATCCTGCCGGCCGAGGTTCATTCCTCGGAAGAAATTGACGATCTGCTTTCTACATTCGAGCGGTACGGCATCGATGTGTATGAAGACCTGTCGACCGCGAAAGCTGCGCTCGCTGCAGCGGACTCCGCGGAAACCACGGAAACAAAGGAAGAAGCCGGATCGGAAGACGGCGAACTGGATTTGACGCCGGGTACGCTCGAGAAGACGAACGATCCCGTCCGCATGTACCTGCGCGAGATGGGCACGGTTCCGCTGCTCACGCGCGAGGGCGAAGTCGAGATCGCGCGCCGCATCGAGCGCGGCCAGAACACGGTGCTGAAAAGCCTCTTTCGCGCGCCGCTGGTGATTCAGGAAATCGTGGCGATGGGCGAGGAGGTTTCGCAGGACATTCTGCTCGCCCGCGAAGTCATCCAGATCAACGATCCGATCCTCACCGACGAGCTGGTGGAAGAGAAGCGAGTCGAATTCGCGCGCGTCACCGAGGAAATCGCCCGCAACTACAAGAAGATCCTCCAGTGCCGGCAGAAGCTGCAGGCCATTCCGCGAGGCATGAAGCCCAAGCAGTACCGGAGGCAGTTGTGGGAGCTCGGGCGCCTGATCGTCCGAACCTCGCGGCAGTGCCGGACCGTGAAGTTCCAGTCGCCGGTGATCCGGCACCTGATCGACAAGCTGCAAGGCGCGGTCGAGGAGATGAAGCCGGTCGAAGCCGAGCTCGCCAGGCTTCAGCGCAAGCTGGAGACGTGGCCGGGGGCGCGCGCGGAAGGCATCAAAGACCTGCGCAAAGAGCAGCGTACGCTCAGCCAGAAGCTTCAGCAGATGGAGGAGGATTTCGGCGGGCCGGCCGCCGAGCTGCGCCGGACGTTGGCGATCATTACCCAGTCGCACCAGGAAGCCGAGGTTGCCAAGAAGGAGCTGATCGAGGCCAACCTCCGCCTGGTGGTCAGCATCGCCAAGCGCTACACCAATCGGGGGCTGCAGTTTCTCGACCTGATTCAGGAAGGCAATATCGGCCTGATGAAGGCGGTCGACAAGTTCGAATATCGCCGCGGCTACAAGTTTTCGACGTATGCCACCTGGTGGGTGCGGCAGGCGATCACGCGCGCCATCGCCGACCAGGCGCGCACCATAAGAATTCCGGTGCACATGATCGAGACGATCAACAAGCTGATCCGCACGTCGCGGCAGATGGTGCAGGAGCTGGGGCGCGAGCCGACCAACGAGGAATTAGCCAAGCGCCTGCAGCTTCCCGTCTCGAAAGTGCGCAAGGTGCTGCGGGTGGCGCAGGAGCCGATTTCGCTGGAGACTCCGATCGGTGAAGAGGAAGAGTCGCACCTCGGCGATTTCATCGTGGATCACAACGGCGTCTCGCCGTCGGACGCGGTGATCAACCTCAACCTGCGCGAGCAGACCGCGCAGGTACTGAAGACACTCACTCCGCGGGAAGAAAAGATTATCAAGATGCGCTTCGGGCTGGAAGACGGCAGCGAGCACACGCTCGAGGAGGTGGGTCAGAACTTCGCGGTGACGCGCGAGCGCATTCGGCAGATCGAAGCCAAGGCGCTGCGCAAACTGAGGCACCCGAGCCGGAGTCACCGGCTCAGGGCGTTTCTCGAAAACGGAATGCGGGGACTCTGACGTCTACCAGCGCGGCTCGCGCCGTCCGCCGCCACCGCCGGGACGGCGTCCGCCGCCGCCGGGTCCGCGGCCTCCTCCGAAGCCACCGCCTCCGCCGAAACTCCGCTCCGGCTTGGGACGGGCTTCGTTCACATTGAGTGCGCGGCCGTCCAGAGTGTAGCCGTTGAGCGCTGAGATCGCCTGATCCGCCTCGCCTTCGTTTTCCATTTCGACAAACGCAAAACCGCGAGAGCGTCCCGTCTCGCGGTCAGTCATAATCCGTGCGCTGTTAACCTGCCCGTAACGTTCGAAGAGGCCGCGAACCGCCTCCTCCGTGCAACTGAAGGCCAGGTTGCCTACAAAAATGTTCTTCACTCGAGTCTCCTGTCAATTTGAAAGCGGGCTTATCGGGGAGGACACACAAGCAGCTCAGCTTACGATATACTCGGCCGGGTTTGCGCGAAGCTTATCAAACGCGTTTTGACTATACCATGTACCTTTGAGCGGGGGCAAACTTCGCTCTGCGAATAATCGTGCGCAAACAGACAGCGAAGGCCGGCGTGTGAGGAAATGCCGCACGGACGGTACGGCATTGCTTTCCTGCTAAAATTGTCACTCTCCCGCATGGCCCGCCGCCGCGCTCAACAGGCAGTCTCCCGTCCGGTCAGCGGCAAATCCCCGGCAGGGCCGCCGTGGATTCGACCCGTGGTGCTTGCGCTTGCCGGGTTGCTCCTGCTCGGCTGGTTCTCCAGCGCCTCGTCCGACTCCGATACCTGGTGGACGCTGAAGACAGGCCAGTACATTGCGCAACATCGCTCCCTGGCGGTGCCGGACCCGTTCTCGTTCACGACCTATATGGGTACGGCGTCGCTGCCGCATGAGGCAACGATGCGGGATTACAACCTCAAGTTCGAATGGCTGGCGGAGTTACTTCTTTACCTCTTGTATGCCGCTGCGGGATTCCCCGGAGTCGTCCTGCTGCGCGCTCTCGCGCTTTCCCTGCTGGCAGCGACTTCCGGCACGATCGTCTATCATCGCAGCCGGAGCTTGTACCGGGCGTTAGCCGCAACACTCGTTACGGCCTTTTTGTCAGGCGTCTTTACGTCGGACCGCGCCTACCAGTTCACCAATCTCTTTCTGGCCGCAACGCTGCTGATCCTCGAATTTCGACGGGGCCTCTGGCTGTTGCCGCCGATCTTTCTGATCTGGGCCAATTGCCACGGCGGCTACATCCTTGGCTTCGTGGTGCTGGTTGCGCACGTCGCGGAGAGCCTGCTTCTGCGCAAGCAGGATCGCCGGCTATGGCTGATCGCGGCGCTGTGCTTTCTGATCTCAGGGATCAACCCGAACGGTTTTCGAGGCCTGACGATCCTCACGGCTTACCGGGAGAGCGCCATGATTCGTACGCTCTTCGAGTGGCAGAAGGTGCCCTGGTGGCCGCCAACCTTCGTTACGCTCCTGCTGGCCGCCGCGCTTGGCATGCTGATCTGGCGCCGCACGGGGATCAGAGCAGTCGATTGGATGCTGCTCGTTGCGTTCGGTGCGGCCTACTACACCGCCGTCCGCAACACTCCGCTCGCCGGCCTGATCGCACCGGTCGTGATATTCAGCTACCTCCCATGGAAGCGCGTGGTAGCGGCTGCCGCGGAATGGGCCGCGGCAGCGGTTCTCCTGGCCGCCCTGACCGCGGAGTTAGCGCACGGCAACGCA
>DATIZQ010000076.1:0-2130 GCA_035517015.1 Candidatus Acidiferrum sp.
GTTTCGCGTCAACGACGCTGGCAATCGGCTGCCGTTTCTCACAGCGGTCGAAGAGTTCCTCGTTTGCTTCGCCGTCGCACCCGTAGCGCTGGTCACCCTGCCGTTGGAGATCTTCCTGTTGGGTCCCGGCACGGCATTCGCCGCGGCCATTCTGTGCCTGCTGCCGTCTCTCATCCTGATGGAGGCGCTGCTCGTCCGGTTTGAGAAAGTTCCCTTCACCTCTTCCTATCTGCCCGGCCGTCGGCCGGTGGTCGAAACGTTGCTGCTCTACGGAATCGCGGTCGGCGTCTATGTTTCCATCCTGAGCAGCATCGTGAACTGGGCTTTGGAAAGTCCGCGCACCGCGCTGGGGCTGTTCCTCATCCTGCTGGCCATCTGGCTGAAGGTGCGCAAGGGCCGGCTCGATGATCTGGAAATCGGCAGGCTCGAATTCGAGGAATTGCCCGAGCCCGCGGTGCAGACGTTAAGCATTTTTCGCGATTAGCCACCGAACGTTCCGTCCCCGGCTTTCGTATCCTGAACCAAGGAGAATTGCATGCGACTAATGTGCTGGACTGGATTTCTCATCGTGCCGGTTCTCTTCGCTCCGCTCATCTTTGCCGACGAATGGCACAAGACTTTTCCCGTCTCCGGCAAGCCGGACCTGCGGATCGATGTTGGCGATGGATCGGTGAGCATCCATCCCTCGGAACGAAACGAGATCGACGCCAGGGTGACCACGCAAGGCTGGAAAATCTCGGACTCCGAAGTGCGGATTGTCGAGCGGCAGAATGGAAACCGCGTGGAGATCGACGTGCGCGTGCCGCATCTCAACATCAGCTTCGGCCACCGCTCCATACACCTGGAATTGCTGGTGCCGCGCGAACTGAGCGCGCAAATCCACAGCGGCGACGGCCGAATCTCGGCGCAGGATCTGAAAGGCGAGTTGCATTTTTCTTCCGGCGACGGCGCCATCGAAGCAGACTCGATCGACGGGGTAGTGGAGGCCAAGAGCGGGGACGGCCGCATTCGTGTAAGTGGCCGCTGGGAGCGTCTTGATGTCGAGACTCAAGACGGAAGCGTGGAAGCCGAGGCGCGCGCCGGGTCGAAAATGGCGGGCAGTTGGCGCGTTCACACCGGTGACGGCCATGTAACTCTTCGGCTTCCTGAAACTTTTGCCGCCGACCTCGACGTCCACACCGGCGACGGTAAGATCACCATCGACTTTCCCGTCACCACGTCCGGATCGTTCGGGGGCTCCGAGGTTCGCGGTAAGCTCAACGGCGGCGGTCAAACGCTGGTGGTGCATACCGGAGACGGCCCGATCCACATTCAGCGGCTCTGAAGTTTTTACCAGCTCGGCTTTGGACCGACGCGTGCCGCTTCTGTGGGCACGATGCCGAACTGTTCCCCCAAATGCCAGCTCACCAGCCGCATCCTGACGTTTTATGTAATTGCCGGCGTTGCTGCTCTGGCCCTCGAACCGCCCGCGATCGTCACGTCGGTGGCTGTCGCAGGCACGCGGCTTCCCGTGAATCTGACAACACAGGCGGGCCGGCCTTACGACGCCGGGCTCGTAGCGCACGACGTGCACGAGTTGTGGGCGAGTGGCCGCTTCAGCAACATCCGCGTCGAGGCCGTGCCGGCTGAGGGCGGACTTTCCGTCCGGTTTCTGGTCACCGAATCGCCTGCTCTCTCGCTGCACGAAATCCGCATCGAGCCCTCGAGCTTCGGCCTTCATCCCAGAGTCGCGGAAGGTACGCCCGTGAATGCGGGGCGCGCGCACGAAATCGCTCTGGAAGCGCGCAAGCAGCTCAACGCCGAGGGTTACGTGAACGCCCGCGTCGACGAGCGCCTGGTTCCGATATCGCGCCGCGCGGCCGACTTGCATCTGACCGTGCATCCCGGCAAACCCGTCGAGGTGAAGGAAGTCGCATTCAGTGGCGACCTTGGGCTGAAAAGCCACGAGGTACGCCGTACCATGCGCTCGTTACGAATCCGGCGGGTGTTCGCCTGGCGATTGCTCCCGGCTTTCAACGCAGATGCCGTGGAGTCGGACCTGAATCGCCTGCGCTCACTCTATATTTCGAAAGGCTATTTTGATGCCGTGGTGCAATCGAACAATAAGATCGAAGAGCGAACCGCGCGCGT
>DATIZQ010000077.1:0-60225 GCA_035517015.1 Candidatus Acidiferrum sp.
AAGATCAAACGCTGGGAGAAGGAATACAACGAGGATCGGCCCCATCTTGCTCTCAAGGGGAAAACTCCTGCTGAGCGAGTTCGCGAACTCGCTCAGCCGTCTCGATCCGAACCTGTAAGGGATCTCTCTTGACTAATACAGAGGCTTTGACAGCCGCTGCCGTAGGAGAAGTACAAGTGCCGAGAAGCAGGATCGGTGACGGTCGTCAGCCGATTCCCGGCATCGTAGGTCAGTGTCGTCGTATTCCCGTTACGGTCGATAACGGAGGTTAGTGAGCCGCTTGTATAGCTAAAGGTTCGCTGCTCGCCGTTCTGAAATCTAATTAGCCAATATTGCGTTCCGTACTGCGTTAGCGTCACGCTTTGGTTTGCGGGGGCTACCAGAGTCCCGCTGCTTGAGAAGTACCATAAGCTTCCATCGGAGCGCAAATACGCCATGTATGCGCTCGCGTCCCCCGTGCCCTGGAAGACCCGCTCTTCGTAGGTCGAAATCCAGCCTAAGCCGAACATGCCGCTCTGGAATCCAGTCGTGCTTGGCCAGATGCTATTCCAGGTTCGCTCGACTCGCAGACCGCCGCCGAGTCCGGGAACGCTGACATCATTTTCCTGGATGTATGTGTTGCCGTTAGTCAGATTGATAGGAGATGACGCCGCCGGTACCCACTTGCCACATGTGGGACACCAAACTTTCGGAATCCCGCACGGCACCGCGACTTCGCAAACCATCGACCACGGACCGTAGACTTGGCAGTTGAACGCATCCGATCGCGGAATGGGATAGCATGTGGTGTTGTACAGCGAGTACGCGCCGCAGGCCCACCACTTGATGCACACCGTCCCTGACTGGGCCTTCGCCCCAGTGCTCAAGACAGCCTGAAGAGCTACAAACGCGAATACAGCCAGAACATTCTCTTCACGATTCGCCTCCCGCGCGCGGTCACTTCGTTTCCAAACCGCGACTTCTATAAGGTGTGCGTTATATCTCTGTCAAGTAAAAAGCTGCATATCTTTTGCACAGACATTCGCAATCCTGTGGATAAGTGCGCTCAGAAAAGTAAGCACAGCGTTTAGTGGCTGCTGCGTATACCGAGCGATCAAGAAACTAAGCTCGAAGCGGAAGGAAGGGCAGGAACCCCGCGAAGTGGGTGCGGGCTCTGGATGCGACTTTATGAATTATGAGAGCGCGTTTAAGGAAAGCGAAACAGACCTGTGGGGACTTTTGTGGGTACCCCACATACAAATCGGCCTAGCTCGCCACGCCTCAGATCAACACCCTACATGAATCAAACCTGTTGACACTGAAAGGGTTGCAAGGGTTTCTGCCCTCCGTTCAACAAGTTAGCTAAACGGTCCCAAAAAGTTTCCTAAACTGCGTGTCGGGAGTTCGACTCTCCCCAGCCCCACCAGTTCCAAAGAAAAAGACAGAGGCAAAGGAAGCAAAGGAGATAGCAGCGCGGAGCGCGTTGAGCCGGGCGAGGGATAGATTAGAAATTTTTATGTTGTGTGTTTTCATGGGGTTGAGTCCGTTTCTAATCTTCTAGGGATAGATTAGAAGTAGATCAGGAAGCGGAGGCAAGGAGCGGCCCGCGGATGTCGGAATCGCGTGCAACTGTATATTAGACATGGTGCCGGCCTAGTGTTTTCAACGAGTTACTGCGATTTCTAATCGCGGAACTGTATATTAGAAATGCCGCGATCGGCGACCCGTGGCCCGCGACCCGACTCCCTATCAACGGCTCCCGCTTCATCGTTCCTCCTCTCATCGATACTCCTGGGCACACCCAGGGCGCAGACGTCTTCATCTCAGGGTTTGCAAGTACAAACCCTGAAACCCGGCGCACACACAATTAATTATTCTAATTGTTAAGGATAGATTCCTTATATCACAGTTAAGGGGCGATTTCAAGACCCAGTACTAGGGGTACGGGGAGAAAGAGGGTCGGAGGTTGTGCGTTCTGCTTGCTATGGTAAGCAAGGTGAAGGGCCACAGGCGGTGTCAAGACCGAAAACACTCACGCTCCAAAAACGGGAGCGTGGGGCACCCGCGAGGGGTGGATTTATCGGCCGAGGATGATTGATTGGGAGAGGCTTACGGTCCTGAGCGGAGAAACCCTGGCGCACCCGGCTGGTACCATGGCTAAAACTCGGCTGTCGGAGCTGACGCTTGCCGGAGGAAGCTAACCAGTTGTAGTGTTTCAGGACATGTGGCGCTCATTTCTAGCATTACCGTTCGTAGTTCGTTTTCTCGCTTGGGCAGGCGCGGGAATACTCACGCTCTACGCCGTTATTAAGGCAAAGGCGATTCACGCAGTCTTCAAGAAGGCAACAGACGCATTATCTAGATGGTTTTGGGAGTGGGTCCACAGGAAGGCGTCGCTCGGCCACACCCCGAACAGCAATGAACGAAAGTACGGAGGAGAGTTTCTGGATTACTGGTACACAAGTACACCGGGTCCCATGTGGTTTTTTAGTTTCAGGCGCGACGGCATAACAACCACAGTCCGAGTCAATCAGTCACCTATGCTAACCGCCCTGAAGCCCGGAACGTATGTTGAAATAGAAACAGAGGTGAGACCCGACCACACGTATGAGTCTATAAAGCGTGTTCACGTACGCAACTAGGGAGGGAACGTGTGCGCCCGCGCAAAGAAGATATTCGCTAAGGAAGCCGAACGCTCAAGCCGGAGTTTGGTCCGGGAGGCAGTCCAAGGGCCGTATCCGCCCCAACGCTAGTGCGAAGGTCTTCGAGCAGCTGCTTCGCGGGGAGGCTTTTCCCAATCAACGCCACCGATTCAGGACGAGGATCCGCAACCTCTTTAGCACGATAAACCAGCAGGAAATCTGCGCCCTGTGACGTCGCACGAAGGCACAATCCCCGTGCGTAAAACCGATTGAATTCGCCTTCCGCAAGTGTCTCTGGAGCAGTAATCGGCACTTGCGCGACCGTAGTTCCACCTTTTGGTTTGCGTCTCACTTCGGTCGCATTCAAGAGGCCCGGGGTGCGCAGGTCAGCAGCAAGGTTGCCGTCCGTTCCACCTCGCACGGCATTGCGCAAGACCTCCGGATAAGCTTGTCTCCCGGCAGGGCTCAGCCGGGGGCTGTAATAGAGTTTGTCTTCTGCGACGTCACGCTCGACTTCCTGAAGCATAAACGCCCGCGTGGTCGCATCCAGGTTCACGAGGTCTAATCCCATTCTAGGTCTCCGAGTCTCCCACTTGGCCGAAAAGCGGATTGATGTCTCCAACAAATTCCAGTAATGCGCCGCACTGCGGGCAGTGATTCGCCGTTTGCGAACCAAGCCACCAACCGACGCCCGCGAACAAAAGCGTAATCAGTGGGTCGCCCTTCGACAGATTGTGCGCGAGGGTGCCCATTGCGGCGGCGCCCGCGAGGGGGCTGCCAGCCTGATAGAATGGGGAAACAACACCGTGATTTGGACACACGCCTCGCCTCATGGAGACCTCCTAGTATTTCAGTGCCCTTCTAACCCAAGGGTTGAACTTGTCGTTGCACTCGGGTGAATAGTGCGAAATGAGGCCCTGTTCAACGGCGCATCGCTGAGGCTCATTGCTATTCGGCATCAGATAATACGCCACGTGCAGCTGAGCGCCGCCAGCCGCGCGCGTCCATTCGCTGTACTTCTCATGCGAACGCACAACTCGCGCACTTAGATCTTCGGCCTGCCCGAAATAAACCGCGCGGAATGGTTCGGGATGTGCCGTTGGGTCAAACACAAGGATCGCGTATACACCGGGGAGCATGGGCAGACGAGGAGGGTTGAAAATGCTGAGAGCGGTCGGCTCAGAAAAAGACCTGTTCCGAAGTCCGTCCGAAAAGACTATACCGGTTGAGGAGACAACGCGATCGCGAAGCACCGGCGGGGGTGGTGGCAGTCTTAATCCACTTGGGAGAGTTGGGGCCGGTGGGATCGTAGATGGCTTCAATCCGTACATCATTTCCGAAAGGGTTCGGACCGAATCCGGAGCCGGCGGGATCCCAGACGTAGGCGGTTGCAGTCCATACATGAGTTGGGAAAGCCGGGCGGTAGGTTGGGGGGGAGTGCGCAACAACTTAGGAAGTACGCCTTCGTTCTTTTTCACCGGCAAACTCCTCGTGAGCGGGCCGGAACTGCGAAATCAGCGAACCCCGCTAACCAATCTATTCTCTCACGAAGGTGGCAGGAGCATCAAGTAATTGCGGTAGGGGGATGCAGCGGGTCCACTGGTCGTCTTTCGATTCCAGCGGGATTTCTTTCGCCTAGCTACATGAGGACTTAGTTGAGTAGTACTAGTGCAACTACCCCGAGCGTGCCATAGCTCCCGCGCCCCGGCCCGATAGCCTTGGAGCTGAAAGTGGGCCACAGCGTGTAATCAGCACGCGACGCGCCTAGTCTTCGGCTCTTGTTTTCGATCGTTCCGACCCCGGAACCTTGGGGGCGCGGAGTGCGTATAGACTTCCAGATGAGAGGTGGGACTATGGTCTCGACGCGGTATGCGGTGGCGGTACTTGCGGCGGTGGGGGCGGCGGCGGTGCTGGCGATTCCGGCGGCAGCGCAGAACAAGATGCAGGTCGACGATGTGTCGCACCATCCTTTCGCGACGGACTTTCCTTCGGGCGGGCAGCTCAATCTATACATTCGGTCGGCGGAGATTCACATCGTCGGCAGCGATGAGAACAAGGTGACCGTCCGCATCGGCGGCGGCGAAGGCACGGAATCGACCGATATCCATGCGCGGTTCGAGCGCTCCGGCAATTCGGGCGACCTGGACGTTTCGGGCGGGCCGCACAACGACGTGAGCATCACGGTCAAAGTGCCAAGAAACTCGAATCTCGTGGTCCGCATTCCAGCCGGGGACGTGGAGGTGGAGGGCATCACGGGCGACAAGGATATCCGGCTGCGCGCGGGCGATTTGAGGATCAGCGTCGGCGATCCGGCGGATTATGCGCGCGTGGAGGCGTCGGTGACGTCCGGGGACATCAGCGCGCGGCCGTTCGGGGAATTTCATGGCGGGCTCTTCCGGTCGTTCGAGAAGACCGGGAACGGAAAGTACAAGCTGGTGGCGCGGTTGTGGGCGGGGGACCTGACGCTGAAGTAGCGCGGATTTGAAATTGGAAATTGGAAATTTCAAAGAAAGTCAAAGGCGAAGGGCCCAGGGCTTCCCGGTAAGAACGGCCGGGACGCAAACGGCGCGAAAGCCTGATTCTCGGTTCCAGACTTCTTTTCGCACGGCCTACCCTTCCTATGTCAGGGTAAAAAGGCCGTGCTCCCCGGACTGAAGTCCGGGGCTTCCACCCTGAGGACGAACGCGGGCGGATTTGAAATTGGAAATTTGAAATTTCAAAGAAAGTCAAAGGCGAAAGAGCCGGCGAGACGCCCTTCGGCTACGCTCAGGGCAAGCCCTTCGAGACTCAGGGCAAGCCGGCGCTACGCGGGGCACAACGGCGGTGCCCCGATTGGAGAGAGGCGTAAGGCGAAAGCCGCCACATCCAGGTTGACATCGAGAAGATGCTGCCCTGAAGGGCAGCGATACATTCAAAGATACAGCGAAGGCGTAGCGGGCGACTAGGTGACGGACCAGCCCCAGATGGTCATGCCGAGGAGCATGCAGAGCGTGCCGAGGCCGACGAGGCTCAGCACTTTGCCCTGGCCGAGCAGCGAATCGCGCGTTTCGGCTTCCATGCACACGAGTGAGATCACGATCACAACCACGCCCCAGGCCAGCGCGAGCGGCATTCCCGGGTGGCTACGGATGGTCTGGAGGAAATTCTGGGACGGCTGGCCTGCCGGCACCCACGTGGGAATGAATGGAGTGACACCGGCAACGAGGGAGAAGGTGAGGAGCTTGCGCGTGACCCAGCCGCGGATTTTCGGCCGGCGCGAGCCTCGCAAGACGAGGAAGTCCCACACCAGAAGGCCAATGGCCAGCGGTACCCAGCCGTAGCGCGCGATTTTGTCGTCGAGCCAGTACCAGGCGTGGAACATCGACTGGCCCTGGTGGCTCGCGGCGTGGCGCGGCAGCAAGTACCACGCTACCAGCGAATTACAGGCGAAGGCCAGCATCAGCGTGGTCAGGCCGATGAGCTGGAGCCAGTGCCGCGTGGCGGCCGAGCCGCATCGCGTACACACCGACTGCCTTGGCAGAAAGTTCAAACCGCAGCGTTCACAAAACACGGTAGTTTTCTCCCAAGAAAGCGTCCAAGTGACTTTGTAAAAGGCTACTCCAAGCGAGACGGCGGAATCTACTGTCCTGAAGTTCAGGATTCGCGCAGCGATGTCGATGAAATGGAAGGATTTACGAGAAGGGGCGAAGCGGACGCTCCGAGGGCGGGTCAGCGCGGCTGCGTGGGCGCGGAAGCGGGCGTTGCGCTGAGCCCTGCGGCGAGCGCGTGCTCGATGAGGGCTTCGAGCTCCGCGACGGCTTCGCGATTCGTAATCCCGCGCACCAGAATCGCGACGACGAACGGATGCGGGCCGTAGACGATCATCGCCTGATCGCTAATCCCGACGAGCGAGACGCTTTGCCGGACTCGCGGATCAGCCGGCATCCCCGCCGTGGGAGGCTGCGCCGATGCCGCGCGCGCCATCATGCCGACCATTTCCTTGCCGGAATCGCCGCCGGTGTCCTGGCCTTTCGCGAGCGTCCAAAGCAATTCCATAACGCTGCGCGCGGACGCCGCATCGTCGGGCTTCGGATCGCCGGGCTTGCGGGGCTCGAGCGCGTGCGTGATTTGGACGCCGCCGGCGTGCAGCGCGTCGATGCGCTGGTTGATCCGGTCGATGCCGATTTTTTCGATAAGCAGATCGGCGGCGAGGCTGCTGTTGCGCGCGACCATGTGCTCGCAGAGGTCGCGGAGCGCGATCGGCTTGCCGATCATTTTGTAGAGATCCTGGTCCGGATCGGTCTTGGGATCGAGGTGATAGATGCTGCCGTCGAGGGAGCTGCGGAACTCGTTGTGCACGGTCAGAGTGTCGCTAAGGCGCAGCGTGCCCGCTTGCGCCTCGGCGTAGAGCTCGATCATGACGGGAATCTGGATCAGCGCGGGCGCGGCGGGGAATGGATCGTCGGCCTTGATGAAGAGTTGCTGGCTGCCGTCGAGAGAACGGAATGCGACGGCGACATCGGCGTGGGCCTGCCGGATCAACTGCTCCACCTGAGGGCGAGCGGGACTTTCCTGCGGCTGGCCGGTCGAGCCTTGCGCCGCTGCCGGAATCGCACCGCTGAGGTCAAGGACAGCAAGGCAGAGCCAACGTACTGGCGCGCGACAGTTCATCCCAGGCTCATTTTACGACGGCGCGGCGCGTTCTGCTTCCTTCAAACTCGGAAAACGAGAGGCGGGTTCATTTTCCTGTAACACCGGAGTGCGGCAACGGCGCTATCATCGTTGGGTCGTAAATCATACCGGCGTGAATTCTCCGCAGAGGATTTCCTGCCATGCCTGATACCGCTGCAAGCACTCAAAGAAGCTCGAAAGGTCCCCTTTCCGCCGAGGAAGTGCGCACGATGCACGCATATTGGCGCGCGGCGAACTATCTCTCGGTCGGACAGATCTACCTCTATGCCAACCCGCTGCTCCGCGAACCGCTGAAGCCGGAACACATCAAGCCTCGGCTGCTCGGGCACTGGGGCACGACGCCCGGACTCAATTTCATCTACGTGCACCTCAACCGGATTATCAAGAAGCGCGATCTGAATTTCATGTACGTCACCGGGCCGGGACACGGCGGGCCCGGAATCGTCGCCAACACGTATCTCGAAGGGACTTACACCGAGCTGTATCCCCATATCTCGCAGGATGAGGAGGGATTGCGGCTGCTCTTCAAGCAATTCTCGTTTCCGGGCGGGATTCCGAGCCACTGCGCTCCGGAAACGCCCGGTTCGATTCACGAGGGCGGCGAGCTAGGCTATTCGATCGCGCACGCGTACGGCGCGGCTTTCGACAACCCGGACCTGTTCGTCTGCTGCGTGGTGGGCGACGGCGAGGCCGAAACGGGTCCGGCGGCGGCGAGCTGGCATTCGAACAAGTTTCTGAATCCGGCGCGCGACGGCGCGGTGCTGCCGGTCCTGCATCTGAACGGGTACAAGATCAACAACCCCACGGTGCTGGGGCGCATGACGGATCGAGAGCTCACCGAACTCTTCGACGGCTACGGCTACAAGCCGTATTTCGTCGAAGGCGATCAGCCGGAGCCGATGCACCAGCGGATGGCCGAGACGCTCGACGCGATTGTGGACGAGATTCAGGCCATCCAGAAGGAAACTCGGTCGAAGGGGTTTTCCGCACGCCCCGCGTGGCCGATGATCATCCTCCGCACGCCGAAGGGATGGACAGGGCCGAAAGTTGTGGATGGCAAGCCGGTGGAAGGAACGTACCGGGCGCATCAAGTTCCGATCGCCGAGGTGAAGACGAATTCGAAGCACCTGAAACAGCTCGAAGAATGGATGCACAGTTACAAGCCGGAAGAATTGTTCGACTCGGCGGGGAAGCTGGTTGCGGAACTCGCGGGGCTACCGCCCGCCGGAGACCGGCGAATGAGCGCGAATCCGCACGCGAATGGCGGGCTGCTGATGCGGGACCTGGTCACTCCGGACTTCCGCGACTATGCGGTGGCCGTCCCGAAGCCGGGCACCGAGATCGCAGAAGCAACGCGCGTGCTCGGGAGATTCCTGCGCGACATCATGAAGGCGAATCCGCGAAACTTTCGCGTAGTGGGACCGGACGAAACGGTTTCCAACCGCCTCGACGCGATCCTCGAGGTCACCGACAAGATGTTCGCGGAACCGATTGTGCCGACGGACGACCATCTGGGCCCGAACGGCCGCGTGCTCGAGGTATTGAGCGAGCACATGTGCCAGGGATGGCTCGAAGGATATTTGCTGACAGGACGCCACGGATTTTTCTCGTGCTACGAGGCGTTCATTCATATTGTGGATTCGATGTTCAACCAGCACGCGAAATGGCTGGAATCGGCGTCGAAAATTCCGTGGCGCCGGCCGGTGGCTTCGCTGAATTACCTTTTGACGTCGCACGTCTGGCGGCAGGACCACAACGGCTTCAGCCACCAGGATCCCGGGTTCATCGATTTCGTGATGAACAAGAAGGCCAGCGTGGTGCGCGTCTATCTGGCGCCCGACGCGAATTGCCTGCTTTCCGTCGCGGACCACTGCCTGCAGAGCCGGAATTACGTGAACGTGATCGTCGCCGGGAAACAACCGGCGCTGCAGTACCTCGATATGCACGCCGCCATCAAGCACTGCACGGCCGGAGTCGGGATTTGGGAGTGGGCGAGCAACGATCAGGGCGGTGAACCCGACGCGGTGATGGCGTGCGCGGGCGACGTTCCAACGCTCGAGACGCTGGCAGCCGTCGATCTGCTGCGGCAGAATTTCAAGGACATCAAGCTGCGGGTGGTCAACGTGGTCGATCTGATGACGCTGCAGCCTTCGAGCGAACATCCGCACGGGCTTCCCGATCACGAATTCGATTCCATATTTACGATGAACAAGCCCGTGATCTTCGCGTATCACGGTTATCCGTGGCTCATCCACCGGTTGACGTATCGCCGCACCAACCACGACAACTTCCACGTCCGCGGCTACAAGGAAGAGGGCACCACGACCACTCCGTTCGATATGACGGTGTTGAACGACCTCGATCGATTTCATCTGGCGGGCGACCTGGTCGATCGGGTGCCGCGCCTGCAGGCGGTGGGCGCACACTTCAAGCAGTTCGTGCGCGACAAGCTCGTGGAACACCGCCAATACATTCACGAGCATGGCGACGATCTCCCCGAAGTTCGCGATTGGAAGTGGCCGTACTAGCTCATGAAGATACTGGTTCTGAATGCGGGCTCGAGCAGTCTGAAGTGCAGCCTGTATGAAATTGCCGCCGCACCGCCGTCCGAACCGCCCTCGCCTCTTTGGGAACGGCAGATGGATTGGAGGGAGGACTGGCAGAGGGGAAAGCGCCGAAGAGGAGGTGCCGCGGGCGCCTCAGTATCGGCGGTGAAATCACACGGTGCTGCCGCCCGTTCGATCCTGCGCGATCTTTGGTCTGGCCCAGAAAAAGCGATTCAAGACCGGCGCGAGATCGCGATCGTGGGTCACCGCGTCGTTCATGGAGGCCGCGAATTTCTTAAGCCGACGCGAGTGACTTCCGACGTAATTCGCAAGCTCGAGAGTCTCGCGTCGCTGGCACCGCTGCATAACCGGGGAGCGGCGGAGGGAATCAAGGCGGTCCAGAAGCTTTTGGGAAGTGTGCCACAGGTCGCCGTGTTCGATACCGCGTTTCATCATGACTTGCCTTTGCCAGCCTCCGTATACCCGGGGCCGTACAAGTGGTTCCAGGCTGGAATCCGGCGGTACGGCTTTCACGGCATCAACCACGAATACTGCGCCGCGCGCGCTGCGCAGCTTCTCCAGCGAAATCCGGAGAAACTGCGGTTGATCAGCTGCCATCTGGGCAACGGCTGCTCGCTGGCGGCCATTCGGGGAGGCCACAGCATCGACACGACGATGGGATTCACGCCGCTGGATGGGCTGATGATGGGCACGCGTCCGGGATCGCTCGACCCCGGCATTCTGACCTATTTGATCCGGACGCATGGTTACTCGGCGCAAGAACTGGACCGCGTCCTGAACCATGAGTCGGGATTGCTGGGAATCTCCGGAATTTCAAACGACATGCGTACCTTGCTGTCTGCAAGCAAGCGAGGCAACGCGCGGGCGCGGCTGGCGTTCGACATCTTCGTTCACCGGCTGCGCGCGGAGATTGCAAGCATGCTTGCCACGCTCGGCGGGATCGACGCGTTGATTTTCACGGCGGGCATCGGCGAGAACTCGGCCGAGGTGAGGAGCGCGACCTGCGACGCTTTCGAATTTCTGGGGCTGAAGCTGGATCGGCGGAAGAATCGGCACGCACGCCCTGACAGAAACATCGCGGCGTCGAACTCGAAAGTGCCCGTGCTCGTGATACGCGCTCAGGAGGACTGGGCGATCGCGCGCGCCTGTTGGAGGCTCCGGAAGGCCTGACCGATGTGAACGCGAATTCGCCTCTTGAACGCGCGGAGCCGACGACCGCGACCGCAACCTGAGATGCGCTATACTTTTGGACCGGCCATTCACGATGAAGCCCGAAGCCATCCCCTTGAGAGACACCGTAGAATTCCTCCGCGAATTGGCCCTCAATAATCAGAAAGTGTGGATGGACGCAAATCGCGAGCGCTACCGCGCGTCGGTGGTCGAGCCGCTGCGTAGGCTGCACGACCGGCTGGCACCCTCGGCACGAAAGTTGAACCGGCGGTTCGTGACGAGCGGCCGCACAGGGGACAATTTCTCGCGCATCAATCGCGATATCCGGTTCGCGCGGGACAAGACACCCTACCGCGCGCAGATGTATCTTTTCTTCGCGGAGCCCGGGGCAGACGGGGGTCAACTGTATGTTGGAGTTTCCGCCGAGGTCGTGACCTGCGGATTTCGAATCTATGGCGCCGGCAAGCCGTCGCGGCTGGTTCAAATTGGCCG
The DNA here is from genome assembly GCA_035517015.1 of Candidatus Acidiferrum sp. Lineage (GTDB taxonomy): Bacteria > Acidobacteriota > Terriglobia > Acidiferrales > UBA7541 > Palsa-295. Next base: position 11,522 of record DATIZQ010000077.1, read on the forward strand.
GGCGCGCGGACGCGACCACGCGAAATGGATTGCGCGGCAGAAACGGCGGCTCGCGCCCAAATTCGAAAGCTACTGGTACTCGAGCGAAAAGGGTGAGTGGACCAAGCGCAACGGGTGGCCGACTGAGCCGGAGCAATGGAAGAAACTCCAGGCGTGGATCGTCCGGCGGAAATTCCGGCCAACGGGTGCGTCCCTGAACGGGCTCGATCGCGAAGCCGCCAAGGTGTTCGCGCAGGTGTACCCGCTGTATCAGTTCACATCGTCGCCGAAGTGGAAGCCGTAGCCGGAGGTATCCGATGGCAATGAGTCGCGAGCAGGCGCGTACGGAGCACACATCAAAGACGGGCCACGAGCAGTTCAGCGAAACGATCTACGGCGTGATCTGCGCTTCGTGCCACAACTACATCCTGATCGACAAGACCAACGATCCGCCGACGTGCCGGGAGCACGAGACGTGCAGGCAGGCATATTCCTGAGACGGGCGAGAGAGTGCGAACCCGAGAACGAGGGCCGGCGAGACTTCGTTGACGTCCGCACGGATGAGCCCGTATAATGGGCGTTTGTCACTAGCCTTTGGAGGCAGCATGTACGCGGTGATTCGCAGTGGCGGGAAGCAGTACCGAGTGGAGCCGGGCGAAACCATTGAGGTGGAGCGGCTCGAAGGCAAGGTCGGCGGCAAGGTGACGTTCGACGATATTCTGGCGGTCCGCACGGACGAAAAGAAGATGTTGACGGGAGCGGACGCCGCGAAGGCCAAGATTACAGGGAAGATCGTCAAGCACGTGCGCGGCCCCAAACTCAAGGTGCTGAAGTACAAGACAGGCGGGCAGTATCAAATCCAGCGCGGCCATCGGCAGGGGTACACCGCCGTTCAGGTCAGCGACATTTCACTCGCATAGAGGTTCGTCATGGCACATAAGAAGGGCGGCGGGTCTTCCGTAAACGGACGCGACTCGCAGGGGCAGCGCCTCGGGGTCAAGAGATTCGGCGGGCAACTCGTTTCGGGCGGGAGCATCCTGATTCGCCAGCGCGGCACCCGCTACAAGCCGGGCAAGAACGTGGGCCGCGCGAAAGACGATTCCCTATTCGCGCTCATCACCGGCGTGGTTCGTTTCGAAGATAAAGGCGAACGCGGCCGCTTCATCAGCGTCCTCCCGACGGAAGAAGCCGCAGCATCGGCACCCGAATCCAAGGCTGCGGCATCGGCGGACTGACCCTCCCGAATCCTCTATGGCGTTCATCCTGCGCACGCCGCGCTCCTGTCTTTTCCTCAGGCGCTAGCGTATGCTGCGCGAAATAGCATTCTCAGAGCGAGCCTTCCGTGTTTGTTGACGAAGCAAGAATCATGGTCAAGGGCGGCGATGGCGGCAACGGCTGCATGGCGTTCCGCCGCGAGAAATATGTGCCGCGCGGGGGACCTTCCGGCGGCGACGGCGGAAACGGCGGCGACGTCTACCTGGAATCGAACCCGCACGACAACACGCTGCTGCGCTACCGGTACAACCGCGAGTTTCGCGCCGAGCGCGGCCGGCATGGAGAGGGCTCGAAATGCCACGGACGTTCCGGCGAGCCGACCGTCTTGACGGTTCCCGTCGGTACGGTGGTTTTCGACGAGGAAACCGGCGAGCAGCTTTTCGATTTCACCGAGCCGGGACAGCGATTTCAGGCGGCGCGCGGCGGACACGGCGGACGCGGCAACGGGAATCCGCACTTCATCCGGCCGTGGCACCAGGCTCCGAGGGAACACGAGGACGGCAAGCCCGGCGAGGAACGCCACCTTCGCCTCGAACTCAAATTGCTCGCTGATGTGGGGCTGGTCGGCTTTCCGAACGCCGGGAAGTCAACGCTGATTTCGAGGATTTCAGCGGCGCGCCCCAAGATTGCGGCGTATCCTTTCACGACGCTCGAGCCGCACCTGGGCGTGGTGTCGGCCGATCCTGACGCCGCGCCGGGCACCGGGCGCACGTTCGTGGTAGCGGACGTTCCCGGCCTGATCGAAGGCGCGCACGAAGGCGCCGGGCTCGGCACGCGTTTTCTGAAGCATCTGGAGCGAACGCGGCTGATCGCGCATCTCGTAGACACGAGTGACGCGAACGATCGCGACCCGGTGCAGGATTTCGAGATCATCGAGCATGAGCTTGCGTCGTTCAGCCCGCAGCTCGCCGAGAAACCGATGATTGTCGTTGCCACCAAGCTCGACGCGACCACAGACCGAGACCGCCTCGAAAAACTGCTGGCGTACGCAGCCCAGCGCGGCCTGGAATTTCACGCCATCTCGTCGGCGACCGGGGAGGGCATTCTGCCGCTGGTCCGCGCGATGGCCGACAGGCTCGAGCGGATTCCGAAGCCGGTCTCGCCAGCAACCGGACAGGATGCAGCCGAACCTGTGCCGGCTCCGCCTGTGGACCAACCTTCCGCGGCGCCACGTCGGGGGGAGAATTGACGTCGCACCCGGCGCATAAGACGCATGGGGCTCACGGGACGCACGCGGCCTCGCATGGCACGGGCCACAGCGCCGGACACGGCCGCGCCGTCGCGCTGTTTGGCGGGACGTTCGATCCGGTTCACGCGGGCCACATCATCGTGGCGCAGGCGGCGCAGCGACGTTTTCATCTGGACGCCGTTTACTTTGTTCCGTCCTCGCGGCCGCCGCACAAGTCGGGCTCCGAGCTGACGCCGTTCGTACACCGTTACGCCATGGTCGCGCTCGCGTGCGCCGAGCATCGCGGCTTTCTGCCGTCGCTCGCCGAAGCGCCCGCGGACGGCGCCACGCCGCATTTTTTCTACACCGTAGACACGATTCGCCGCTTTCGCCGGGACCATCCGGATGATCACGTCTACTTCATTGTGGGCGCCGATCAATTCCTCGAGATTCCCACCTGGAAGAACTACGAGACGCTGCTGGATTTGTGCGACTTCATCATCGCCAGCCGCCCGGGTTTTCGCATCGACGCCTTGCGGCTCGTGGTGCCGCCGGAAAAGCTCGGCCGGAGCGCGTCGCACGACCCGCAGAAGATTCAGCTGCGAAAATCCGTGATTCACCTCCTGACGACCGTCTCAAGCCACGTCTCCTCCACGGAGGTGCGGGACCGCCTGGAGCAGAAGAAAAACATCCATGGGCTTGTGCCCGCGCGCGTGGAGGAATACATTCTCGGGCAGGCCCTGTACCGGTGACTCTGAATCCCCTTCGCCTCGAAATTCGCCTGGCCGTGGAAGCGGCCCAGGACAAGCAGGCCGTGGACATTACGGTCCTGAAGCTTGACGGCCTTGGAGCGTTCGTGGAGTACTTTCTGCTGTGTTCCGGCAATAGCCAGCCGCAAATCAAGGCCATCGGTGACGCGATCGAGGAACGGCTCGTGGCGCAGGGAGTGCGTCTGGCGCACCGGGAAGGAAAAGCCGGCGCCGAATGGGTTTTGCTCGACTACGGCGATTTCGTCGTGCACATCTTCAGCGAGCGCGCGCGCCACTACTACGATCTCGAACGGCTCTGGCGCACCGCCGAGCGCATTGATTTTCCCGCACCTTCTCCTCCCGCCGAATTTCATGACAGCTCCGGCGGCGACTCGCCGCAGCAATGAGCGCCACCGCCATCGTGTGGGTCGCCTGCGATCCCGCGTCGAAACGCGTTCTGGAAGTCGCCGAAAAGCTCGCCGATACCGCGACCACGGTTCTGATCACCGGCGAGAGCGGGACGGGCAAGGATCAGCTCGCGCGATGGATTCACGAGCACGGGCCGCGGCGCGACGCCCCTTTTCTGAAAATCGATTGCGCCAGCCTTCCCTGGGAGCTTGTGGAGTCCGAGCTCTTCGGTCACGAGCGCGGCGCCTTCACGGGAGCCGAGACGCGCAAGCCAGGGCGGCTCGAGATGGCGCAGGGCGGCACGATCGTCCTCGACGAAATCGCGGCGCTCGCACCCGGTATGCAGGCGAAGCTGCTGCGCGTTCTGGAAGAGCGCGCGTTCGAGCGGCTGGGCGGCCACGAAACATTGCGCATGGATGCACGGCTGATGGCGTTGACGAACACCGACCTTGCCAAGGCGGTTGCGGACGGCCGTTTTCGCGACGACCTCTTCTTCCGCCTGAACGTCCTCGCTCTTGTTGTCCCGCCGCTGCGCGAGCGCCGCGAGGACATTCCGCCGCTCGCCTCGCACTTTCTCGAGCGCCTCGGTCCGGTGCACGGCCACGCAGAGGCGATGCTGGACCCTGCGGCGTTGCCGCTGCTGCAGGCGTACGACTGGCCGGGCAATGTGCGCGAGCTCAAGAATGCCGTCGAGCACGCCCTGGTTTTCGCGAAGGAACACCTGCTCGAAGCGGGAGATTTTCCGGAGATTCTGCACGCCGCGGGCGACGCCCAGGCGCGCATCGGTTCGATGCGATCCTTGAAGGATCTCGAGCGCGACGCCATCATCGCGACACTGGAGCACACGCACTACAAGATCACTCGCGCCGCCGAAATACTCGGAATCAGCCGCAAGACGCTCCTCGAGAAACGCAAGAAATACGGATTGCTATAACCAAGCGAGTCGTCGCAACAACTGATTTGGCATATATGGCTAAACGCAAGACATTCAAGGTTGGGGACAGAGTTCTGGTTATTGGAATGCCGCCCGTGAGCTTCCGACCGGGCACGCGGGATGAGCTGGGAACTCGAAAGTTGTTTAAGAACATGATTGGAAGGGTTTACACGGTACGAGGTTTCGGCAAATATGGAACTATTGAGCTCTGGCCGCGGAAGTGGGATTCCGTTTGGATTGAACCCGAATTCCTCGAGCTGCGGCCGTCAAGAAGAAAACCGAAGCGTTGATACGATCCAAATTGAAAATCCGCCTGATCATGCTGGGGAAGACGCGGCGGCCTGAAATCCGGGCGCTCGTCGACAACTACGCGGCGCGCATCCGACACTATGCGGACATCGAAATCAGCGAGTTGCGCGAAGCGAGCGCCGCGGCGATGCGCAAATTGAAGCTCGACCCGGCCTCGGCCGTCGTGCTGCTGGATGCCGCGGGCAGGCAGTTTACGTCGCAGCAGTTCGCGCGCTGGCTCTGCGATCTGCGCGACCGTGGGACGCGCGAACTGGTCTTTCTGTGTGGCGATGCAGAAGGCTTTCCCGACGAACTTCGCACCGGCGCCATGCAGAAAATCTCGCTTTCGACTCTCACGATGCCGCACGAATTCGCGCGCGTGGTGCTCGCCGAACAAATCTACCGCGCCTTCGCCATTCTCGCGGGCCACCCCTACCCGAAATAAAAACGGTAACTCAGGTTTTTATCGGGCCGCGCGCGGATATCGCGCTTCCCGCCGGCGCGTCTCTGCCCCAAAATAGATTTGCCCGGTCGATTTCACGCTCCGAAAGGAGGACGCGAATGCGAATGTTGCAATCCATCTTGATCGACTGGCGCGGCGTAGCCTGGTCTGCCGGCATTCTGGGTGGCGCCATCGTCTGCTCGCTCGCCGTGCGCAAAATCCTGTTTTTTCTTCTCAAGCGTGTCGGCGGCGACGGCCGCACGGTGTTTCTCACGTCGCTGATTCGTCACAGCGAGCGCCTTTCGCGATGGATACTGCCGCTGCTCGCGATTCTCGCGGTGCTGCCCATCTCCGCTGTGCCGGATCGCGTTATGAGCCCGTTCCAGCACATCGTCGGCATCGGGCTGATCGCGGCGGTCGCGTGGCTTGTCATTCTCGCGATCGATGTGCTGGCGGACATGATTACAGCGCGGTACCGCGTGGACGTCGCCGACAATCTGCTCGCGCGCAAAGTGCAGACGCAACTTTACGTCCTTCACCGCGTGGTTGCCGTCGCAGTGGTGCTGATCGCTCTGGGTGCCATCCTGATGACGTTCCCCGCCATTCGCACGTTGGGCACAAGCCTGCTGGCTTCCGCCGGCCTGATCGGCCTCGTCGTGGGCATGGCGATGCGGCCCACGATATCGAGCCTGGTGGCAGGGGTGCAGATCGCCCTGACGCAACCGATCCGCATCGAGGATGTCGTCATCGTGGAAGGCGAGTGGGGCTGGATCGAGGAAATCGGCACGACGTACGTGGTGGTGCGCATCTGGGACTTGCGGCGGCTGGTCCTTCCGCTTTCCTATTTCATCGAACATCCGTTTCAGAACTGGACGCGCACGAGCTCGGATTTGCTTGCGACCGTTTTCGTCTGGGTGGACTACACCATTCCCGTGGGCGACGTCCGCGAGGAATTGAGGCGCATTCTCAAGTCGACCCAACTCTGGAAAGGCAAAGTGTGCGGGCTTCAAGTGACCGATGCCAGCGAGCACTCGGTTCAGCTTCGCGCTGTGATGGACGCGCGCGATTCGGGCGCGGCCTGGGACCTGCGGTGTTACGTTCGCGAGAAGCTGATCGAGTTCCTGCAGCAGGCGTACCCGGAGTGCCTGCCTCGACATCGCGGCGAATTTCGCACGGTATCCGACGGCGTGAAGCCGGCTCGCCGCACTGGGGGCGCGCGGCAGGTAGCGAGTGCGGAGAAGACCTGACATCTGAGACAATGCGGGCATGTCGATCACCATCCGCTTCGATAAGGGCGCGCCCACGGCGTCCGCCGAAATCATGATCAAGAATCCGCTGCCGGATTACGACCTGGAGGACCTGGGGGCAGCGATTCCGCGCGACGTCGATCCGATGCTCGCGTCGCAGGGCTTCAAGGACCTGCTCGACGAGGTGCGCGCGATTCTTCAGCGCGAATTGGACGGCAGCGGTCTTGAAATCGCGCAGCTCACGGGCGCCATCTGCCACGACGCCAGCGTCTATCGGCCCGGAGTCTGGCTCGTTTTGCGGGAGCACGGCAAAGGCGACATGTCGGAAAAAGGGCGCGAACGCATCACGGCCGTCGCCGAGACCATCCGCGAGGACTTGAACCTTTCCTGACTGGCCCGGCGCATCGCCTTGACGTTTTGCAGCGGCGCGGCCAGTATTGGGATTTGTCGTTCCGAGTCGATCGATGCCGGAAGGCAAGGGACTGCTGATCGTTTATACGGGACCGGGCAAGGGCAAGACGACCTGCGCCCTGGGAACTGCGTTTCGCGCGGTCGGCCAGGGCTTGCGGGTCTTGATGGTGCAGTTCATCAAGGGCTCCTGGCACTACGGCGAGCTCGACGCGGCGAAAATGCTGGGCGACGACAAATTCGAAATCCGGCCCATGGGCCGAGGCTTCGTGAAGATCGGCGGAGCCGAAACCGATCCTGAAGACGTCCGCATGTGCGAGCAAGCGTGGGAATACAGCCGGGAGCAGATTTACAGCGAGAAATACGATTTGGTGGTGCTCGACGAGATCAACTACGTGATCAGCTACAAGATGCTCGACGCCGACCGCGTGGTAGACTCACTCGAAAAACGGCCCGAGCGAGTCCACGTGATTTGCACGGGGCGCAACGCGCATCCCAAACTCGTGGGGGCCGCCGATCTGGTGACGGAAATGCGCGAAGTGAAGCATCCATACACGAAAGGGATTCTGGCGCAGCGCGGAATCGACTACTAGGAACTCATTCGCCATGGCATGGTTCAAGCGCGACAAGAAGCCGATCGAGAATCCGACGCCGGTAGAAGAGCGGCGCGTCCGCACCGAAGGCATGTGGACAAAATGCGCCAACTGCCGCGCGATCATCTGGAAAAAGGATCTCGAGTCGAATTGGGAGGTCTGTCCGAAGTGCGAGCATCATTTCCGGCTGGGAGCCAGGCGCCGGCTCGAATTGCTGCTGGACGACGAGCACTGGGTGGAACACGACGCCGATCTCGCTTCCAGCGATCCCCTGCAATTCTCCGACACGAAGCCGTACGCTCAGCGCCTGAAGGATGCGCAGCAAAAATACGGAATGAACGATGCCATCCTGACTGCGGAGGGAAACATCAACGGACGGCCCGTGATCTGCTGCTCGATGGAGTTCAATTTCATCGGCGGATCGATGGGCGCGGTGGTGGGCGAGAAGGTCGCTCGCGCCGTCGAACGCTCGCTGGCGCAAGAGCAGCCGCTCATCATCGTCTCGTGCTCGGGAGGCGCGCGGATGATGGAAGGCGTGGTCAGCCTGATGCAGCTCGCAAAAGTCTCGGCCGCGCTCGCCCGGCTTGACGAAGCGCGCGTTCCCTTCATATCCATTCTCACCGATCCCACCACCGGTGGCGTCACCGCGAGTTTCGCGATGCTCGGGGACTTGAACATCGCGGAGCCCGGCGCCCTGATCGGCTTCGCGGGGCCGCGCGTTATCGAGCAGACCATCCGGCAAAAGCTGCCTGAAGGCTTTCAGACGGCGGAATTCCTGCTCGAGCACGGCTTCCTCGATGCCGTCGTCTCGCGCAAGGAAATGAAGACCTACATCTCGCGAGCCCTCGACTTCTTCCTCAATCCCGCATGAATTATGAAGAATCCGTCCGTTCACTTCTGGCGCTAGGACGCGAACTCGCGGCGCCACAACAGGCGCGCGTCCAGAAATTCGGCCTCGAGAACATCCGCATCCTCTCGGCGAAGCTCGGCAACCCGCACCGCGCGACGCCTTGCGCGCACATCGCGGGGACGAATGGCAAAGGCTCGACGGCAGCGATGCTCGAATCCATCCTGCGCTCGTCCGGCCTTCGCACCGGCCTTTATACCTCGCCGCACCTCGAACGGATCAACGAACGCATCCGGATCGGCGGCGAGGAAATCTCCGACGAGGAATTCGCGGCGGCTTGGACCCGAGTTCACGCCGCGATCGAGTCGCTAATGGCGTCCGGCGGCCTTGCCGCGCATCCGACGTTCTTCGAATGCGTCACGGCAATCGCCTTCGTCGCATTTGCCAACCGAAAGATCGACTTTGCGGTCTACGAGGTCGGGCTCGGCGGGCGGCTTGACTCCACGAATATCGTCGAGCCCGAGGTCGCAGTTCTGACGCCCATCGATTTCGACCACGAGAATTTTCTCGGGCACTCGATCGAAGAAATAGCCGCCGAGAAGGCGGGAATCATCAAGCTCGGAGCGTGGGTGGTCACCGCACTTCAGCGCGCGGAGGCGCTCGCGGTAATCCGCCAGCGTGCGACGGAAGTGAACGCGCGGCTCATCGAAGCGAACGCCGAATGGCATACCGGCGAGATCACGGCGTCCCCGGGAGGCTGCTATCGTGCGGCCGTTTCGCCGACCACTGACGTGTCGCGCAAAATCTTTCTGGCACCCGCGCTGGCCGGGAGGTTCCAAATCGACAACGCGTTGACGGCTGCGACCGCCGCACGACTTCTTTCCGAACGCGGATTTCCCATAACCATGGAAGCAATCGCGGCCGGAATTGCCGCAGCGCTGTGGCCCGGGCGGCTCGAACGGCTCTGCGAAAGACCCGCTGTTTATCTCGATGGCGCGCACAATCCCGCGGCCGCCCGCGAATTGCGAAGATTTTGCGAGGAGAATTTTGCAGGGCGCCGCATTTTCCTGGTTTACGGCGCGATGCGTGACAAGGCGGTAGACGAAATCGCGGGCTTGCTTTTCCCCATCGCGGAGCGCGTCTTTCTGACTCAGCCGCGCCAGTCCCGGGCGATTTCCGCACCGCTGCTCGCCGAGATGACCTTCGATCTTGCCCGCAATGCCATCGTCGTGGCGGACCCGGCCGACGCGCTAGAGCACGCACTGGCCGAGGCCGCGCCTGGGGACGTCGTAATCGCCACCGGTTCTCTATTTCTCGTCGGCGACCTGCGCCGCTACTGGCATTCGCGCCGCTCGGTCAGGGCCTGATTCCCAAAATTGTGCTCACAGAGTAACTGTTCGAATGTATGACGGTCCTGTTTTTCCTCATTCAAATCGTTCTTTTCTGATCGTGCCGGCCGCGGGATCGGGGCTCTAGGTACACTCGGAAGAGGCATCTCCTCGTCATGGGAGATCAGCGAACGCCTCAAGAAGGTCATCCCGTTAATCTGCACGTTCAACGGATTTAGCCTGGAGTTCACACCGCAGCTTCACGGGAAGTGTTCTCTCAGGAACACCGTTCATCTTCGAGATTCCCCCACTCGACTAACGTCATTCGTGTCCCGGACCCGAACATCTTTCCCACGTCCGAACATACACGAGCTTCCACGCAGAGAATTACTCTGACTGACGGAACCAAAACGAAGATTTTGCGTAAATCGTTTTAGACGCAAGCAGCCAAGAATGCTCGCCGTGCGTCTAAGGACTGAAAGGGCCGGAGGGTGTCATGATGCGTGACGAAAGGCGGCAAATGCTTGAGTCGTTTGGCCGCGCGCCTGCGTTGCTTTCTACGGCGCTGCGCCATTTTCCGAAAAAGATGTGGTTGTACAAACCTTTTCCGGAGCGCTGGAGCATTCACGAGATCATTCTTCATCTGGCAGACAGCGAGGCCAATTCCTACGTGCGGTGCCGGCGCTTTATCGCGGAGCCGGGCAGTCCCGTCTTCAGAATCGACGCAGCGCGCTGGGCGGGAACGCTCGGCTATTTCCACCAGAGTACGCGCGAGGCCCTCGAGATCGTTCGCCGGCTCCGCAAGATGACGTACCAAGTCCTGGTCGCGATGCCGGAGAGCATCTGGGCCAACACCGTGGAGCACCCGCGCGACGGGAGAATCAGCCTCGAACATTGGGTCGGCCTCCAGGAACGTCATATTCCGCACCACATCGACCAAATGAGAGAGAACTTCGAACTCTGGCTCAAGACGCATCCGCCGAGAAGATCCGCCTCGCGTCCGCCGTCACCAGCCGCAGGGTCTCCCATGGTCGCGCTCCCGGCGGGAGTCTGATTCACCCTCGACTCGGGCATCTGGAATTGTTCCGCTGTCAATCGAACGCATTTTGTTGAGCGGTATTTCCGACCGGATTCACGGTTTGCTTCGCGCCGGCGGCGGTTGCCGGGCCGCCCCTGCAATGATAGGATGAGTTTCCCATGAGCACAGACCCCGCCCTTAAGCCGCGCGTCGGCGTCCCCTATCGGACACTAAAAGAAGAACTTACGGCCGATCGGAGCCGCTACGACATGTACCTCGAGGCCGTTCGGCGGGCTGGCGGGGACCCGGTCGAAGTCTCCCTTCGTCTCGCGGAATCGGACCTGCGGCGCCTCACCGAATCCCTGGATGCAGTGGTACTGCCAGGCAGCCCCTCGGACGTGGATCCTTCTCGTTTCGGCGCCGTGCGGCACTCGAAGTGCGCCGAGGCGGATCTCAAGCGCGAGGAGACCGACTTCGCCTTACTCGAACACGCCATTGCTGAACACAAACCCGTGCTCGCAATCTGCTACGGCAACCAGAGTTTGAATGTCTTTCTGGGCGGGTCGCTGATCCAGGACATCGCCAGCGAACTGCACTCGGCAATTCAGCATCAGTGGGTGGGCCGAAAGCAAGGCGTGCCCGAACCGTTTCATGCAGCTCAGATTGAACCGGGATCGCGTCTGGCGACTCTCGCAGGTTCGGTTGGTGCGCGGGTCAACAGCTCGCACCACCAATCCATCCTTGAGCCGGGACGCCGCTTGCGCGTGGCGGCGCGAGCGCCCGATGGCGTCGTCGAGGCAGTGGAGTGGACCGGCGATGAAAACTGGATCACGGGCGTCCAGTGGCATCCGGAGCGAATGATCGAAACGGACCCGCTGGCGCAGGCCTTGTTTCGCGAGGTTGTAGCCGCCGGCCGAAAGGTACGGGCGCAGAACTTGACGGCTTCCGTTCGGCAGTAGTTCTCCTGCGTTTGCTTTTGAACTCTCAACTTTCTTCCTGGGGGGCACATGATTTCGCTGGCGGGTAAGGCCGCGCTCGTTACCGGGGGCTCGCGAGGGATAGGCGCCGCGACCGTGAAGCTCTTCTCGCAGGCCGGCGCAGACGTAGTCTTCAGCTATTACAAGAATCGCGAAGCGGCGTCGCAAGTCGAGCAGGAAGCCCGCAAGCATGGGACGCGCATCGAATCCCTCAAGGCCGATCTCGGGAAGATGGCCGACGCAAAGCGTCTGGTCGAATTCACACGCGAGCGGCTCGGACGGATCGATATCCTGGTAGCGAATGCTGGCGTATGGAACGAAAAAGATGTGGCCATCGAAAAACTCACCGAGCACGAATGGGATGAGATGGTCCGCGTGAACCTGAAAAGCGTCTACGCGGTGATCCATTTCACGGCACCTCATATGATCGCGCAGCGCGGCGGGAAGATCGTGGCCCTCAGTTCGACGGCGGGCCAGCGCGGCGAGTCCTTCCACACGCACTATGGAGCGACGAAGGGCGCTATTATCAGTCTGGTGAAGGGACTGGCGACGGAACTGGGACGGCACAACATTCTGGTCAACTGCGTTGCGCCGGGATGGGTGGACACCGATATGTCGGCTTCCGTCCTCCGAAACAAGAAGGGCCTGCAAGGCGCGCTCGTCCCGATTCCCCTGAAGCGCATAGGCACGGCGGAAGAAATCGCAGGTCCCATTTTGTTCGCCGTTTCGGACCTGGCAACCTTCATCACGGGTGAAGTAATCAACGTTAACGGAGGTTCAGTCCTTTGCGGATGACGTGGCGCATTTTCGCGGCTTGTATCCTGTTGCCGTTGGCGTGGCTCGCGGCCGCGGCCGTCGCACGGGCGCAGGAAGAAGTCCTGATGCCGGAGCAGAGCGCGGCCAAGGCGAAGCAAATCATTCAGCAGGCGATTGACGCGCTTGGCGGCCAGGCCTACTTGAACGTCCGCGACGTCACGTGCACCGGCAAACTCAGCCAGTTCGGCCATTCGGGTGACCTCAACGGCTTTGAAACATTCATCGACTATACCGTTCCGCCGCTCAAGGACCGGACGGAGAACCTTCCGAAACGAAATCTGATTGAAGTCTTCAATAACGACAAGGGCTGGGTTCTGGATCGCGGAGGTGTCTCCGAAGCCGCTGCGAGCGACGTGGCCCGGTTTCAAGAAGACATCAAAATCGACATCGACAACATCCTGCGCCACCGCGTCCACGAGCCGAACATGATTTTGCGCTATGTTGGCACCGATGTGGTCGACCTCAAGGAGGCCGACTGGATCGAGCTCATCGACAGCGAGAACAGGACGATCCGGATTGCTTTCGCCAGCTCCACGCACCTTCCCATTCGCAAGACCGTCGACATTCGCGACCCCGGTACGCAACTCAAGAGCCAGGAAGTCGAATACTACTCGCTGTACCACGCGATGGACGGCGTGCAGACGCCGTTTCAAATCACGCGCGAACGCAACGGGATAAAGGTCTACCAGGTCTTCTTCGAAAAGTGCCAGTACAACACGAACCTTTCCGACTCGCTGTTCACCCAGGAATCGCTCGACCAGCGCTGGGACAAAGTCGGAAAAAAAGAGAAGAAAAAGCAAGAGAAGCAGGACAAGAAAGACAAAAGCACTGCCGACAAGAGCGACCAGTAACTGCGACTGAGAGTCGCAATCTCCAATCTTCCTGTACGATTTCGCAAAGACCTTCCCACAATCGGACACCAAGCCGCGCAACCGGCCATTCTGCCGTCGTTAAGTTTCATTGAACCAAGAGCTTGCCCGAGATACCGTTGGAATCCGAGTTGCCGAGACTTCTGAGAACGCAAGGGGGCATCGATGGGAGCGCTCTGGCAAGACCTGCGCTACGGCCTGCGGATTTTGAGAAAATCGACCGGCTTTACCGCCGTGGCCGTTCTGACCCTGGCGCTGGGGATCGGCGCCAACACTGCCATTTTCAGCGTCGTCGACGCCGTCCTCCTGAAGCCATTGGCGATGGAAGCGCCCTCGCGCGTTGCATACGTGCAGGAGCAGTGGCGCGACATTTTCTCCAATTTGTCGGTCGGCAATTTCGCAGACGTGCGTCAGCAGAGCACTTCCTTCACCACGCTTTGCGCGTCCAATGACGCGAGTTTCAACCTCGCGACGCCGGAAGCCCCTGAGCGCGTTGAGGGCGAAATTGCGACTGCAGAATACTTTGCCACTTTCGGCGTGCGGCCCATTGCCGGACGCGCCTTCACCGCGGACGAAGACAAGCCCGGCCACGCGCCCGTCGTCGTCATTAGCGAACGGCTGTGGCGCAATCGGCTTCATGCGGACTCCGCGATTGTCGGCCAGGTCCTGCGCATCAACGGCATGTCCTATACCGTGGTCGGCATCATGCCGAAGACGTTCGACCCGCTGCTGTACAACAGCGATGTCTGGGTCCCCGCTGCATTCACACCGCAGCAGCTTGCCGATCACGACGATCATTATCTGAACGTGATGGGCCGCCTCAAGCCCGGCGTTTCACTGGCCCAGGCGCAGTCGGAACTCAACGTCATCGCGCTGCGATTGCAGAAGCAGTACCCCATCGACGACGAGGACCGCGGCTTTCGTCTGTTGCCGTTGACGACAGCTCTCCTTGGCGATCAGCGCTCGGCGCTGCGGATGTTGCTTGCCGCCGTCGGATTCGTGCTGCTGATTGCGTGCGCGAACATCGCGAATTTGCAATTAGCCCGGTCGCGTGGCCGCCAGAAAGAAATCGCCGTGCGCGCGGCTCTGGGAGCTTCTCCGCAGCGCATCGTGCGGCAGCTCCTCGCGGAAAGTGCCGTCCTGGGAATGGTCAGCGGCGCCGTTGGCATCTTGCTCGCGTTCTGGGGCGTGTCATGGATCGTCGCGAACGGGCCTGCCGGAGTGCCACGGCTTGGCGAGTCAAGCGTCGATGCAGCCGCGCTCGCGTTTGCCTGCGGCGTCGCTCTGCTTTCCAGTTTCCTTTTCGGCCTTGCACCCGCGTTGCGCTCCGCTTCGATGCGGCTCAGTGAAACCTTCAAAGGCGGCGCCGGCACTTCCAGCGGCAGCCGCGATCGAATTCGCAGCGGGCTCGTGGTTGCCGAAGTTGCCCTGGCATTGATCCTGATGGCCGGAGCCGGGCTGCTGATCCGCAGCGCGCTCCTCGTTTCGCGTGTCAATCCCGGCTTCGACACGGCGAACTTGGTTGTCGGGCGCGTTGGACTTCCCGACGCCGCGTATCACGATCCGGTCGTCGCTCAGCACACGTTCGAGCGCATGATCGAAGCGGCTTCCGCCCTCCCGGGCGTGCAATCGGCGGCAGTGGTTTCCCGGGCGCCGCTCGCCGGCGGTGGCAGCAGCAACGGCCTTCTCCCAGAAGGCAAGCCGTTTGACCTCGCGAATTTGGTTGACGCACAACTGCAAATCGTTTCGCCGAGCTACCTCTCCACCGCCCGCGTCCCTCTAAAGGCCGGACGCGACTTCACCTCGCAGGACACGCGCGGAAAAACCCTGGTCACAATCGTCAACGAAACGCTTGCTCGCACTTTATGGCCGGGCGAAAACCCGATCGGCAAACGCTTCGCGTGCTGCGAGTCTGGACCGAAAGGCCGCTTGGATCCCGTCTGGCACGAAGTTGTTGGCGTTGTCGGCGACGTCCGCGCCCGAGGCCTCGATCGCCAGGTCCAGCCGGCGTTTTATCTCCCGCTCGCGCAGATGCCGCCTGCCGCCTGGGATTGGCTCGGGCGCACCATGGATGTGGAGGTCCGAACGCGCGGCGGTGTGTTTCCGGCCAACGATTTGCGCACCATGGTGGCGTCCACCGCGCCGGGCGTGCCGATGTACGGCCTCTCGACGATGCAACAGAAGATTGCCGGGACTCTCGAGGAATCGCATTTCGACACGTTCCTGCTTGCGGTCTTTGCCGCCATCGCGCTCCTACTGTCGTCCGTCGGGATTTACGGAGTTCTTTCCTACGTCGTGGCGCAGCGCACCCGCGACATCGGCATCCGCATGGCCCTCGGCGCAACGCCGGCCCACGTCATGTACGACGTTCTTCGGTACGGTCTGCGACTGACGGCTGTGGGGCTTGCGCTCGGACTTGCCGGCGCGCTGGCCGGCACGCGCGTGCTCTCTTCGCTGCTCTACGGCGTGGGTTCGACGGACGCAATCACATTTGCAGCCGCGTGTTTGCTTCTCACGGGCGTCGCGCTCCTCGCGAGTTATCTGCCGGCGCGGCGCGCCATGCGCGTCGATCCAATGGTTGCGTTGCGCTACGAATGATTTGAGGCGCGGCTGCCCGGCTGCTCACTCTTCGCGCGCGAATATTCTGCGTTTCTGTAGCGATAGCGACGCCCGAGGAGCATAATGTCGCCTTCTTTAGCCAGGAGGGACGATGCTTCATCGGCGTGAGTTCATTCGACGTGCTGCGGTTGCGGCGACTCTGCTCGGAGTTCCGGTCGCGCGCGCGGAACAGGCGGAGCAAGCCTTCTGCGATCAACCTCCGCCGCTGCCATCGAAGGATCTTCTCGCGAGCGATCCGAACCGCTATTGGGCGGACTTGCGCCGCCAGTGGCTCCTCGCGCCCGACCACATCAATTTGAACTGCGGCTCGGTGGGATGCTCGCCGCTGCCGGTGGTGCGCGCGATGATCGACCACATCCTCTCCGCCGAGGAATTTCGCGAGGCGCCGTACCCGTGGTTCGGCTACGACGAAAACACGCACCTTCAAGAGACCTGCACCGCGCTCGCCAACCTGTTGCACGTCAGCACCGACGAACTCGCGCTCGTCCGCAACGCCACCGAAGCGAACAACATCGTCGTCAACGGGCTCGACCTCAACATGTGGGACGAAGTCCTTCTCACCGATCAGGAGCATCCGGGCGGCCATTGCCCCCTGGATCAGCGCGTGGCGCGCCACGGAATCAAGCTCAACTACGTCGAAATCCCGAAGCCGCCCGCGTCCGCCGACGAGATCGTCGAGCGCTTCAAGAAGGCCATCACGCCCCGCACGAAGCTGATCTTCTTCAGCCATATCACCACGGCTACGGGCGTCGTTCTTCCTGCGAAGGAAATTTGTGCAATGGCTCGGGAGCGCGGCATCCTGACGCACGTTGACGGCGCGCATGTAATCGGCCAGATTCCGCTCGACATCAGCGACATCGGCTGCGACTTCTACGGCTCGAGCCCGCACAAGTGGCTGATGGCGCCGAAGGGCACCGGCTTCCTCTACGTTCGCAAGGAGCGCCTCAAGGATCTGTGGGTCAACATCGCCACGGCGAACTGGAACAATTACGACATGAAGGCCTACCGGTTCTCGTGGATCGGCACTTCGAACCTTTCCGTCATGGTCGGCTTGAAGGCCGCGATCGATTTCCATCAGCAACTGGGAGCCGCCGTCGTCTACGCGCGCATCCACGAGCTCGCGAAGCAGGTTCACGATCGCGTAGCGAGCTATCCCCAGCTGAAGATCGTCAACGCAAGCGCCGATTCGTTCTACGGTGGCATGGTCACATTCGAGCTGAACAAGGAGAAATGGAACGGCGATATGGCGCGCGTCGTCGAAGAGTGCGGCAAGCGCAACATGCGCATCGCCGGCGGCCCCGACCATTTCCGGGTTTCGACCCACATCTTCACCCAGCCCGCTGAGCTCGATTCGTTCTACGACTGCTTGCGCATCGGCGTCACGTAGACGAGCGATGACCAAGTGAGTTTTCGGGTTCCCTCCGCCCGGTGGCTCATTCTGTGCCTGCGGGGTATAATCGGCGGATGGCAATGACGCGGAAATCGCAACCGATGCACGGCACAACGGTTCTTTGCGTGCGCAAGGACGGCAAAGTTGTGCTCACCGCCGATGGCCAAGTGACGCTCGGCGAAGGCGTCATCAAGCACAACGCCAAGAAGGTGCGGCGGCTGTATAACGACAAGATCGTCGCGGGTTTCGCCGGCAGCACGGCGGACGCGCTCTCTCTATTCGCGCGCTTCGAGAACAAGCTGCAGGAGTTCCACGGTAATCTCGCGCGGGGAGCGGTGGAACTCGCGAAAGAGTGGCGCACGGACCGCTCGTTGCGCCACCTCGACGCGTTGCTGGTAGTCGCCGACGCCAAGTCGACCTTCTTGCTCTCCGGCAATGGGGACGTGATCGAGCCGGACGACGGCATCATCGCAATCGGGTCCGGCGGGCCCTATGCGCTGGCGGCGGCACGCGCTCTGGCCAAGAATACGAAACTCGGCGCCAAGGAGATCGCATCGGAGGCGATGCGCATCGCCAGCGAGATCTGCATCTACACGAATGCGAACTTCAGTACCGAAGAGCTATGACCGGAAAGTCGGAGAAAGACATGGTGATTTATTTGTCGGGTGATTCGCAGGCCGCTGAAACGGAGCCGCTGCCGTCGTTCGACGAGCTGACTCCGCGCGAAATCGTCGTCGAGCTCGACAAATACATCGTCGGGCAGAATGCCGCCAAGAAAGCCGTCGCCATCGCCCTCCGCAATCGCGTCCGCCGGCAGAAATTGCAGCCTGAGATGGCGGAGGACATTCTCCCGAAGAATATCCTGATGATCGGGCCCACCGGCGTCGGCAAGACGGAAATCGCCCGCCGACTCGCGCGTCTCGCGGGCTGCCCGTTCGTGAAAGTCGAAGCGTCGAAGTACACCGAGGTCGGATACGTTGGCCGCGACGTCGAATCGATGGTCCGCGACCTCGTCGAAACCTCGATCGACATGGTTCGCGAGGAAAAGCTCGATGAAGTCGCCGAGCGCGCAGAACAATCCGCCGAAGAGCGCCTCCTCGATCTCCTGCTCCCTTCTTCCCCCATGCCCGCCGACGCGACTCCCGCCACCGAAGTGCAACGCCGGGAGCAGTTGCAGCGCACACGCGAAAAGCTTCGCACGCAGCTTCGAGAAGGCAAGCTCGATCAGCGTCTTGTCGAAGTCGAAGTCCGCGAGCGCGCCATGCCCGCGTTCGAAATCATCACGAACCAGGGCGTCGAGGAAATGGACATCAACGTGAAGGACATGCTCTCGGGCATGTTCGGCCAGCAAAAAAAGAAGCGGAAGATGACGGTCGCCGAGGCTTTCGATTACCTGATTCAGGAAGAGGAAAACCGCCTGATCGATATGGACCAGGTCACGCGCATCGCCGTCGATCGCGTCGAGCAGATGGGCATCCTGTTCATCGATGAAATCGACAAAATCGCGGGCCGCGAGTCGGGCCATGGCCCGGACGTTTCGCGCGAAGGCGTGCAGCGCGACATTCTTCCGATCGTCGAGGGCACCACCGTCAACACGCGCTACGGCATGGTTCGTACCGAGCACATCCTGTTCATCGCGGCGGGGGCTTTCCACACCACCAAGCCCTCCGACCTGATCCCGGAGCTACAGGGGCGGTTCCCGATTCGCGTCGAGCTTGGCTCGCTTTCCGAAGCCGACTTCATCCGGATTCTCACCGAGCCGAAAAACGCGCTCATCAAGCAATACACCGCCTTGCTCGACACCGAGGGATTCAAGCTGACGTTCACCGAAGACGCCATCGCCACCATCGCCCGCTTCGCCGCCACCGTCAACGACCACACCGAAAATATCGGCGCGCGCCGCCTGCACACCATCCTCGAGAAAGTCCTCGAGGAGATTTCCTTCGAGGCGCCGGAGATGAAGAAAAAGACCGCCAAGGTCGACGCGGCCTACGTGCAGAAGCAGCTCGCGAACATCGTCAAAGATCAGGACCTCAGCCGCTACATCCTGTAGAAAAGCGAAAATGAAGATCGGACAAGGGGTACGCGAGAGTCACCTCACGCGGATGCGGCCTTGCCATTTTCTTTTTTCTATTTTCCTGATTTCCTCCTTGTTCAGCGGCTGTGCCTCTCCCGGCGAACCTCTCGAACGCAAGGCTCCGGTCCCCGCGGCCATCACCGATCTCGCCGCGAAGCAGTCGGGCAACGGGGTCACGCTCACGTTCACACTGCCGACCGAAACAGTCGATCATAGACCCCTGAAACAAGCGTCCGCCGTCGAGATCTATCTTCTCTTTTCGCCGCTAAGCCCGGCCCAGCCGGAGACGTCTGCCGCGCACGAATCTCCGCCGCTCCTCGTCACAATTCCGCCGGCTATGGTCGCGCGCTACAAGCTTGACGGCCGCGTTCGCTACGTCGACGTCCTTCGCCCCGATGACTTCAACCATCCGGACGAAACCGTGCACTATGTCGTCCGCACGCGCGCCTCCGCGAAAAAATCTTCCCCCGACTCGAATGTCGCCGCTGTGCGCATCTTCCCCGCGCCCGAGCCGATCGACGACCTGAGCGCCCAGGTAGCTCGCTCCGGTGGCGTCGCGCTGGCCTGGACCCCGCCGCAAAAGACGCCCGTCGGCCCGGTGCCGGCGATCAAGCAATATCGGGTTTACCGCGCGGAAGTCGAGCCATCGGCCGGCGCCGCCAACCAAGCCCCGTCAGGCACGGTGCAGCCGACGCCGGAAGCGGCGCCGCACAGAAGCGCGCAGCTCGTGGAGATCGGGAAGAGCGACTCCCCTTCGTACGACGATGCCCAGGCGGAGCTCGGCAAGTCCTACGCGTACTCCGCCCGCAGCGTGATCGAAACGCCCGCCGGCGACCTCGAATCCAGCGATTCGAATCTCGCGACCATCACGGTCCGCGACGTCGTCGCCCCGTCCGCGCCGCAAGGCCTCGTCGTCATTTTTGTCCCGGCGATCGGAGATGCCGCCGCACACCTCGAGCTCTCCTGGGCAATTAGCCCTGAAACCGACCTGGCCGGTTACAACGTCTATCGAAGTGACGGAGAGGGTTCTCTGGGAACGCGCTTGAACTCGGAACTGTTGCCTACCCCGGCGTTTCGTGATATTCCCCCTGTCGCCGGGCACCGGCACTTCTACTCTGTCACCGCGGTGGACCGTTCGGGGAACGAGAGCTCTCCCAGCCCATCCGTCTCTGGTGAAATTCCGGCGGAGAGTCAGCCGAATCCATGACCGATCTTCTTCCAGCCGAGGATCGAACGCACCGGCAGTCAGGCCACCCGGCGCTCGTTACCGGACTCTACACCGGCACGCTCTTGATCATCGTGATGATGGGAGCGCTCGTGGCGGCGAATCGTATCCCGGGTCTCGAGACCTACGCGCTGGAGCGCAACGCCGCTTCCTACAGCCTCTTCGTTCTCTTCATGCTGATTCCGGTCTTTCGTTTTCTCAACAACCCGCTATCCCTGTTCGCTTCGGCCATGATCGGCTGGCTGATGTTTGTCGTCGCCTACGATATCGCTGGAATGGTCTTCAAGGACCTATTCGACGTCCTCCGCACCCCGTTTCAGGCTCTCATCGAAGGGGCCGTCATCTACGGCGTCATCGCCGTCGGCTCCTGGGTGGGAGGTATGGTGCTGTTTGCGCGCCGCCATCCGATCGCGCCGCGCCGCCGCCGCACTTCGGAGACACCCTCCGATCAGCGATGAAGCTCTGCCGTTTTCAGCCCCTCGAATTGCGCGTTACGAATCTCGGCGCCGCTTCGCAGGACGTTCATCCCCAGGCGCTCTCCGGCCTCATTGACGGCGGCCTCGTCTGGGAAATTGCCGGCGACCTCTGGGGTCCGCGTGAGCGCACCGGCCGCAAATGGCCCCTCAGCGAAATCAAGTTCCTTCCTCCTTCGACTCCCAGCAAAATCGTCTGCGTCGGCCGCAACTATCTCGACCATGCCAGGGAGCTCGGCAACGAAGCGCCCAAAGAGCCGCTCATTTTCTTGAAGCCACCTTCCGCGGTCATCGCACCCGAGGAACCCATCGTTCTGCCCTCGATCTCGCAGCGCGTCGATTTCGAAGGTGAACTTGCCGCCATCATCGGCCGCCGCTGCTCCCTCCTGCCCGCCGGAGAGCCCGCGCGCGATTACATCGCCGGCTACACCTGCCTCAACGACGTCACGGCCCGCGACCTGCAGAAGCGCGACGGCCAGTGGACTCGCGGCAAAGGCTTCGACACGTTCTGCCCCTTCGGACCTGTCCTGGAGACCAGCCTCGACCTCCGCAACGCCACCCTCGAAACCTTCGTGAATGGAATCAGGAAACAGTCGGCTTGCACGGCGGAAATGATTTTTTCCGTTGATGCTATAATCCGCTGGATAGCGCAGGTGATGACGCTGGAGCCGGGAGACGTGATCGCGACGGGCACTCCCGCCGGTGTCGGCCCGCTTGTTGCCGGCGATGTCGTTGAAGTGAGCATCAGCGGCATTGGAACTCTGCGCAATCGCGTTTCCGATCTTGGTCTTGAAGGGTGACTCGATGAAATTCTTCCTCGACACCGCAAATCTCGACGAGATTCGGCAGGGCGCGTCCTTCGGCATTCTCGACGGCGTCACGACGAATCCTACGCTCGCCGCGAAGGAGAAGAAGCCCTTCCGCGAGCTCATTCTCGAAATCTGCGACATCGTGAAGGACGGCGTCGTCAACGCCGAGGTTGTCTCTACCGATCTCGACGGTATGTTGCGCGAGGCGCGCGAGGTCGTCAGTTGGCATCCCAACATCGTCGCCAAAATTCCCATGACTCCCGACGGCGTCCGCGCCCTCAGCACGCTCTCTCGCGAAGGCGTTCGCGTCAACATCACGCTCGTCTTCTCGCCGTCGCAGGCGCTGCTTGTCGCCAAGGCCGGCGCGTATTTCGTCAGCCCTTTCCTCGGCCGCCTCGACGATATCTCCATCGACGGCCTCGGCCTGCTCCGCGAAATTCTCGAAATCTACCGCGCCTACAACTTCAAGACGCAGGTCTTAGCCGCGAGCCTTCGCCACCCGCTCCACGTCGTCGAAGCCGCGAAAATGGGCGCGCACATCGGCACCATGCCGTACAAAGTTTTCGAAATGCTCTTCAAGCATCCCCTCACGGACCGCGGCCTCGAGGCATTCCTGAAAGACTGGGAAAAGGCGCGCGGCACCCTCGGTGAAATCACCGAAGCGGAGGCGATGCGCAAAGGCGCGCGTTGATCGCACTGCTTGCAGACTTGGGTGAAGTCGCTCCCATGGCCGGACTCGCCGTCCTGGCCGCCGCGGGAGCTTACTTCCTCTTTCGCAAAAAGCCGCAGGACGCGGGCGCACTCGAGCGCCAGCGCCGCGCCTATTTGAATCGCGTCGGCCGCATCGTCGAAGGCCACATCCTCGAAGTCGTCGACGAAGGCCAGGCCTCGCCCCCGCCCGTCGCCAAGCCGCCCGCAAAACAGCCGGGCGCTCCCGGCAAACGCGCCGCCGCTGCCGTGAACGGCTCGCCAAAGCTTCTCTATTATTCGTATTCGATTTCCGGCGTCACCTATGAAACCGCCCAGGACGTTACCGGCCTCGAAGAGCAGGCGCACCTGAAGCGCATTTCCGTCGGCCAAAGCGCGAGCGTCAAGTACGACCCCTCGAACCCCAGCAACTCCATCCTTCTCGCCGACGATTGGTCCGGCCTCAACTAGCACACTCTATTCCGCTCTTCGTGATGGTAGTATCCTTCGTCCCGCTGGAAAGCGAGGATGGGCCGCTGCCAAAGCGTTCAGTCGCTCACAAACCGAACATGCAACGTCTTTGCGCTCTGCCTATTCTTGGCCCTCGCGATAAGCCCCGGTGCTGAGAGTAACGTCCCCGACGCCGCGCAACTGCTGACGAAGGCTGCGGATCTCAGCGATGTTCGAGCTCCAGGCTCCCCGCCTTTCCTGCTGGCCGGTAACTTAGAGTTGTATGAGAAAGGGAAGTCTTACCAGGGATCATACCGTTTGCTTTGGTCCTCCGACGCTAGATGGAAGGAAGAGATAAGGCTCCCGGGATACATTCGCATCAGGGTCGGTGACGTGGGCAAGTATTGGCAGCAGCGCTCGATCAATTTTGAGCTGTTTCCGATCTATCGTTTCTCGGACGCGCTCGATGTTGTCTCCCATCTGCGACGTCGCGCCCAACAAGAGAACAACAAGATCAAGGAGCGTCGGGAAAAGGGTCGAAAGCTCGAGTGCGTCGTGCACGAAAGCGATCGCAGGCAGTGGCCAGACGCGAAAGACGAAATCTGCATCGACGCTGCAACCGGATATCTGGCCGACGTGCGCTGGCCGGACCGAGACGAAGTAACAGACGCATCTTTCGATGATTACTTGAAACTTGGCGATAAGGGCTTTCCCAAAGAAATCAAGCTGATGATGGGGCATCAACCGCTGCTGGTCCTGACGGTCACCGACATCACTTCTCCAATCGGCGTTGGCGACACCGACCTTCGCCCGTTTCAAGGGTCTCAGCCATGGGGAACGTGCGCCAATCCGCAGCTTCCTTCCCTTGCCAGTGAGGCCCGTCAGGTCTTTCCGGTTTACCCAGAGCAGGACAAGCTGAATCACATACAGGGCATCGTCAGGATATATGCGGTCATAGAAGAGGACGGCTCTGTCAGCAATCTGAAGGTCTTGTCAGCCCCTGACACCTCTTTGGCATCGGCCACGGTTTCCGCCATCTCGCACTGGAAATACCACCCAGAGGTGTGCGGGGCAACGCCGATCCGTCGCGAAATGATCATCGATACTACCTTTACCCTTGGCGGCTGATCCGCGAATTCGCGGCAGCGGTGGTAAACTCTATCTTTCTTTTCTGGAGCTGCTCATTTGATTCGTCATTTGTTCTCGCATCCCTCTGCACTCTCGCTTCGCACGCGCACATTGCCTCTTGCCGCTGTCCTTCTCGCCGCGCTTTGGATGACGCTCGCGCCGTCGCACGCCCAGCAAAGTCCGACTTCATCGACCGCTGCCGGCCCGATCGATCCCAGCCTCTACTCCGCCATGCGCTGGCGCCTGATCGGTCCGTATCGCGCTGGACGCGTCTCTGCTGTTGCCGGTGTCCCCGGCAATCCCGCGGTCTACTACATGGGCACGCCCGGCGGCGGCGTTTGGAAGACCACCGACGGCGGCCGCGTCTGGAAGCCGATCTTCGATGAAGAGCACGTCGCCTCAATCGGCGCAATCGCCGTCGCGCCCTCGAATTCCAACATCGTCTACGTCGGCACGGGCGAGCAAACCGAAGGCAACGGCATGTACATGTCCACCGACGCTGGCGCCACGTGGACCCACATCGGCCTCGACGACACGAAATACATCAGCGCCGTCATCGTCGATCCGCGCGACCCGAACATCGTCATCGTCGGCGTTCTCGGCCATCCGATTCTCGGCACCGCTGCCGCCGGTAAGGCGCGCGGCGTCTACAAAACTGCCGACGGCGGCAAGACTTGGACGAAGACCCTCTATAAGGACGACTTCGCCGGCATCTCGGACATGGCCGTCGACCCGTCGAACCCTCGCGTCCTCTACGCCGGCATGTGGCGCCCGCGCGATTTCCGCGCGCCCCCCGAGCCAGGAAAAGAGAAGGAGCAAACCGCCTGGATCTACAAATCCACGGACGAAGGTTCCACGTGGAAGCAGCTTCCCGGCACCGGCCTTCCCGCTAATCCTCTCGAGCGCGTTGGCCTCGCAGTTGCGCCCGGAGATCGCGGCCGCCGCGTCTTTCTCATCGCCGCGCCCGGCCTTTTCCGCTCCGATGACGCCGGCGAAACTTGGCGCAAGATCACCACGGACCCGCGCATCACCGGCAACGAATACATCTGCCACGTCTACGTCGACCCGCGAAATCCTGACGTCGTCTACGTGATGCAGACCACCACCTATCGCTCCGCCGACGGCGGGCAGACCTTCGTCGCCTACAAAGGCGCGCCCGGCGGCGACGATTACCACGTCATGTGGATCGATCCCCAGAATTCCGACCGCATGTTCCTCGGCGTCGATCAGGGCGGCATCGTCAGCGTCGACGGCGGCAAGTCGTGGAGTTCCTGGTACAACCAGCCGACCGGCCAGTTCTACCACGTCACCACCGACGACCAATTTCCCTACATCGCCTACGCCGCGCAGCAGGATAGCGGCACGGTCGCCGTGCCCGCTCGCAGCGACTACGGCGAAATCACGTATCGCGACTGGTTTTCGATCGGCGGCTTCGAGTTCTGCTATATCGCGCCCGACCCGCTCAACCCCAACATCGTCTACTCCGGCGGCTGGTACGGCAGCGTCGTGAAGTTCGACAAAGTCACCGGGCAGATCACGCACGTCTTCGTCCGCACTGCGAAGTACCACGCCTCGCAGATGCCGCCGCTCGTCTTTTCGCCGCAGGATCCGCACACGCTCTACCTCGGCACGCAGTACGTGATGAAAACTTTGAACGGCGGCGATAGCTGGCAGGAGATCAGCCCCGACCTCACGCAAAGGCCTGCGCCCACAAACGAAAAGAACGCCGCCCAACGTCCGGCCTTTGCCCGCCCCGCCGCGTTGACCGCGCTCGCTCCTTCGCCGGTTCAGCAGGGCGTTCTCTGGGCTGGCACGAGCAACGGCCTCATTCAGCGCACGCTCGATGACGGCATCACGTGGCAAAACGTCACGCCGCCCGACTTCACCCAGCGCACCGCCGTCGAGATTCTCGAAGCCTCGCGCCACGACGTGGACACTGCCTACGTCGCCGCCGCAACCCGCGATGATTCGTCTCCTTGGATCTATCGCACACACGATGGCGGACAAACGTGGCAGAAGATTACGGACGGTCTCGAGCGCGGCTGGGTCGCGCGCGTCGTTCGCGAGGATCCCGTGCGCAAGGGCCTTCTCTACGCGGGTACGGAAAACGCTGTCTACGTCTCATTCGACGACGGCGATCGCTGGCAATCGCTTCAGCTCAACTTCCCCACCACCGACGTCCGCGATCTCGCCGTCCACGGCAACGATCTCGTCGCCGCCACCTATGGCCGCGCTCTCTGGGTTCTCGACGATCTCTCGCCGCTCCGTCAGGCCGGCCCGCAAATCGCCGGTTCGAATGCGTATCTGCTGCGCCCCGCCGCCGCGATGCGCGTCCGCTGGGACAATGATCAGGAAACTCCGCTTCCCCCCGAAACGCCCGCGGGTAAGAATCCTCCGGACGGCGCCGTCTTCTACTATTATTTGAAATCCGCGCCCGCGAATCCGCTCACCCTTGAGATTCACGACTCGAAAGGCGCTCTCGTCCGCCGCTTCACCAGCCTCGCCCCTCCGGAGGACAAAACTCCAAAGAACGTGCCCAACTATTGGTTCGGCCCTCAGTCTGCTCTCTCGAAGAGCGTCGGCCTTAATCGGTTCGTCTGGGATTTGCGCTACGATCCCCCCGCCGCGCTCAACTACAGCTACTACGGCAACATTCTCGACTACGTCGAGTACACGCTCTCCGATCACGCGATTCCCGAAGACACGCCGCGCGAGCAGACGCTTGGCCCGTTCGTCACGCCCGGGCAGTACGAAGTCATTCTCATCGGCAATGACGTGCTGATGAAGCAGCCGCTCACCGTCACGCTTGATCCGCGCGTTCACGTGTCCCAGGCCGGCCTCGAACAGCAGCTCGACGCCGGCCGGAAAATCGTCGCGGGATTGCAGGCCAGCACGGACGCGTTCAACGCCGCCACCGCACTTCGCACCGCAGTCGACGATCGGGAGAAGGCGCTCTCGGCCAACGCCTCCGCCAAGGACGCAGCCGACGCCGTGAAGGATTTGGGCGAGAAGATCGCCGCTGTTCAGGAAGGAAACTTCGCCGCTCCGGGCGTCGGACCCGTCAATCGCGATCTCGCGCGCATTCTTTTCATGATTCAGGTGGGCGACGGCGCGCCGTCCGATTCGGCGCAAGCGGCGATGGAGGATTCTTGCCGCGCGCTCGACAGGGGCCTCGCCGAATGGCGCGAACTAAACGCCGAATCCCTCCCAGCCGTGAATGCGCTCCTCGGCAAATACAATTTGCAGCCTCTCCCCGTCGCGTCCGCCGCCAACGCCGCCGCCGACCCGCCCGCCTGCCACTACCGACCCGGCGATGGTGGGGTTCGGTAGGGCTCTGTTCGCTGCGCCCTTTTTCACCGCCCGCAGCCTCGCACCTTCAGACTTGAGGCTTTCGGTCTTGGGTCTTGGATTTCGGGTTTCGGGGTGGGAGCCCCCGACTTTCAGTCGGGGGAGGGCGGCGCCTTACGCCGCCCGAAAGAAGCTCTACAAGGTACCTCGGGCTTTAGCCCTGGGAATTCGTGCCGAAATGCGACGGCCCGCCGGCTCTCTTGCCTTTCTCTCAAATTCAAATCGGCCCGCTCGATCACTAGGCCACCGCCAATTCGAGCCCGTCCTCCGTGATGTACGAAGCGGCGTACTCGATGTGAAGAACGCGGCGCCTCTCTTCGGATCGCGCCTTCGATGACGCATGGACGATCAACGGCCGCATCACCACCGCTCCACCCCGGCCGACAAGGCACTCTATGGGAGACACGCTTCCAACTAGCCCGTGAATCGCTCCGTCGCTCAAGACGCCTAATTTGTGAGTCCCTGGAAGTACTCGCAACGGACCATTTCGCGCCGTCGAATCATCCAAGTGAATCCTCAACGCTACAACCCGACCAAGAGCACTGACCGGAGCGTGCGCGTATGTCACCCCGTCTTTCACAGACCAGGGCCCCCAACCCTGTATCTCCTGCTTCGTCCGCACGGGCAGCGCAGTATCCTGATGCCACACAACCAGCCAGTTTGACTCAAGCGACTTATCGAATAGCGTCGCTCGAAACGGAACTGCACCGCTTCCCAAGATGCTTCGCGCGATCTTGAGAAGTCGCACATCGCGAGCCATCTCCTTCACCGCCGGATGCTTCAACGCGTGGCGCACGCCTGCTCTGCTTCGTTGGATTTGCTCATCAGCGAAGCTCTCCGCAAGCTTGGAAATGTCGTCGCCAACGAGGACATCTGGGACAATAGCGAATCCCTGTTGCTCAACAGTTTCATGACAAGGCGGCATACGGTCTGGCTCTTCCGGAACCAATGCTACGACAACTTTGGCGTGAGGACGCGGCAAGGAATCTCCCGGCCCCATTTCAACTTTCCAAACCACGGTTATAGGACTACTATCCCGATTTTGAACCTGTTCAACTCGCTGTTCTCGTGCTAGCGTGAATCGTTTTTGTGCTCGACAAAATGAGCTCTGAAAGGAGGGTGCGATGCGATGGCGACGGACGATGACGACCGAGGCTGGGCCTTCTCTGCCTCCCTGCTTCCTTGCCGCATCGCCCCGACTCCTAATACACGGTACGGGGATTAGAAACCGCCCTAACTCGTTGAAAACACAGGGCCGGCACCATGTCTAATATACGGTTGGGGACGGCGGTGCGCGAGGCTCGATTCTCTCTGCCTCTCTGCTTCCTTGCCCCCTTGTTTCGTGTTCTAATCTGCCCTCTGAAGATTAGAATTCGACCTAATTTCCCGCAAATCAATCACTTGAAAATTTCTAATCTATCCGCCTCCCCGGTGGCAGATTCCGGTTCGGAAGCCTGACCCCAAAATGCCCACTCATTCAAATCACGACGACGGCATCGAAGCCCTTCGCAAGCTCAATGCCGAGGCCGAAGCAGGCGGCGGCCCCGAGCGCCGCGAGCACAAGCAGGGCAAGCTCAGCGCGCGCGAGCGCGTCGATCTGCTCCTCGACGAAGGCTCCTTCGAGGAGCTCGACAAGTTCGTCCGCCACCACTGCGTCGATTTCGGCATGGCCGATCAGCGCCCGCCGGGCGACGGCTTCGTCACCGGCTACGGCCGCATCGGCGGCCGCCTCGTCTACGTTTTCGCGCAGGACTTCACCGTTTTCGGCGGCTCGCTTTCGGAGGCGAACGCCTCGAAAATCACGAAGATCATGGACCTCGCGATACGCCAGGGCGCGCCCGTCATCGGCCTCAACGATTCCGGCGGCGCGCGCATTCAGGAAGGCGTGATGTCGCTCGCGGGCTACGCCGACATTTTTCTCCGCAACACGCTCTCGAGCGGCGTGGTCCCGCAAATCAGCGCGATCCTCGGACCCTGCGCCGGCGGCGCCGTCTACTCGCCCGCGATCACCGACTTCGTCTTCATGACGCGCGAGACCTCCTACATGTTCGTCACCGGCCCCGACGTGATTAAGACGGTCACGCATGAAGAAGTCACGAAGCACGAGCTCGGCGGCGCGATGACGCACAACGAGAAAAGCGGCGTTGCCCATTTCATCGCGCGCGACGACGCTGAATGCCTCGCCATGATTCGCGAGCTGCTCGGATACCTCCCATCGAATAATGTCGACGATCCGCCCCGCCGGCCTACCAGCGACCCCTGGGACCGCGCTATTCCCGCGCTCAATTCGCTGGTGCCCGGCGATCCGCAGAAGCCCTACGACATCAAGGACGCGATTCATGCCGTCGCCGACGACTCTGAATTCTTCGAAGTCCACGAGCACTTCGCGAAGAATATCGTCGTCGGATTCGCGCGGCTCGACGGCCGGCCGGTCGGCATCGTCGCGAATCAGCCTGCCTATCTCGCCGGCGTGCTCGATATCAACGCATCCGTAAAAGGTGCGCGTTTCGTCCGCTTTTGCGATGCCTTCAATATTCCGCTCATCACGTTCGAGGATGTTCCCGGCTTCCTGCCCGGCACGCAACAGGAATGGGGCGGAATCATCAGGCACGGCGCGAAGCTTCTCTTCGCGTTCGCCGAAGCGACGGTGCCGAAAATCACGGTTATCACACGCAAAGCGTACGGCGGCGCTTATTGCGTCATGGCGTCGAAACACATCCGCACGGACATCAATTACGCCTGGCCGACGGCCGAAATCGCCGTGATGGGCCCCGAAGGCGCCGTGAATATCGTTTACAAACGGGAGCTCGACCGCGCGCCGGAAGCCGACCGCGAAAAGTTGCGCCACGAGAAAATCGAAGACTTTCGCGATCGCTTCGCGAATCCGTACGTCGCCGCCGAACGGGGCTACATCGATGCCGTCATCGAGCCGGCGCAGACCCGCGCGAAGCTGATCGCTGCTCTCCGCTCCCTCGAAACGAAGCGCGACGTCAACCCGAAGAAGAAACACGGCAACATCCCGCTCTGACATGTTGCCGATAACGAGCGGTCTCGCGCCGGCGGCAAACCCCGCCGGACACGGCGGGAGTGTCGCGTCAGTAGGAGATTTCGATTCTGATTTCGCCTTTGAATCGCGGCGGAATTGTGACGGCTTCTTCTTGCGGAGAGAAGTCCTTCCAGGCCGCGCCGTTCAGCGTCACGGCGCGCATCGTCTTTCCTTCCGGGGCTCGCACGCGAAGTTTGGTCGTTGCGGCGTACCCTTCGGGCAGGCGAACAACAGCGGAGATCTTGCCCTCGCCGACGTTCGACCGGAT
The DNA here is from genome assembly GCA_035517015.1 of Candidatus Acidiferrum sp. GTDB lineage: Bacteria > Acidobacteriota > Terriglobia > Acidiferrales > UBA7541 > Palsa-295. The sequence goes on from DATIZQ010000077.1 coordinate 42,388, forward strand.
GTCGTAACTCACGTTTCCGAACCGCGTCGGCGCATCCTCGACGGAGATCTTCTGGCTCTGCGCCAGCCACGCTCGCGGCGTCGCCTTTGCGAGCCACAGAATCGGCTGGTCCGGATCTTCGAACGCCAGCATCCACTTCGTAAAAGTCGGGATGGCCACCTCAGCCGGTGCGCAGTAAGGGCCCCCGAGAGTCCCGTCGATCTTCGAGCTTTCCACCGCCGTCCACGCGCCCGGCGAATAGATATGCGCCATGTGCGCGTAGTACAGAAGAAGGAATTCCCGAATCCAATCACGTTCGATGCGAACATACGCCGGACCGTAATCGAGGAACCCGTCGATATTCGCGCCGTATCGCAGCAGACCGAAGAGCGATTGGCCGTTCGCGGCGAGATTATCCAGGATGATCCGCGCCTGTGCTTCTGTGATCTCGCCGGATTCCAGCATCTCCGCGTAGGCCCGTTCCTTGCCGTACGTGGGATGATCCCCGGCGACTGCCGGAAGGTACGGAGGATTTTTCGAACGGTCGATCGATTTCGCGATCGCACTCTCCATATCCTTCCTCATCGCCTCGGATTCGGCCAGCAGCCGCTGGCCCTCCCTGGCAAGATGCGCATCTCCCGTCTTGCGCCCCATCTCGATCCACGCATTGCCGAGATCGTGGAAGCCGCGCGCCGCCTCCGCGTTGTTCGAGAAGTGCGGTTGCATGAACCGGTACGGATCGATTTTGAGGCTGCTGTCGTGCTCGGACCAGCCGCGAATAATTCCATACGAGATGTCGTCGACTGGCAGCTCCTTGGCCTGCTTCCGCAACAGGAAGAACAAGCGGACGATGGCTTCGATCTTTTCCTGATGCTTCCGCATCAGCTTCACGTCCTTCGTATACGACCAGTACTTCGCGACCTCCGTCAGCATCTTCCCGTACTGGCCGATTTCGGGCCCGCGCGTGTCGACCGAGCCGTCGTCGCGCACCGAATTCGTAAAATAGTCGTCGATGTAGCGCCCCGCAATTCCCGAAAGCCCCCATTCCAGAAACACGTCGACGCTCGTATTGAACGTGTCCTGGAACGTGTCCACGTTGTTGTAGCCATAGCCGCCAAACACGTTGATCCCGCCGAGCGGCGGATAGCCGTACTTCGGGTGGTCGCCGACGCGCGTGATTCTCTCAAGCGCCAGCGCGTGCAGGCAGAAATCCAGAATCTTCTTGTCCGGCACGTCGATCTTCATGGCCGGATTCAGGCCGCGCTTCCACACCGAGTGGACGTTCAGCAACGCCTCATAGAAACCCGCGGCGGCCGGTTCGCCTCGCGGAGGAAACGGCAGATGGTGATAGTAGTAATGCGCTTCCTTCAGTTGGCCGCCCTCGACCAGGAGCGCCCGGAACCAGATCGGCTGAGTCCAGAAATGGCCAGGCTCTTCCGCGAACATCGTCTCTTCCCAATAGCGCTGGTCGGCGGCGGGAAACACGAAACGGTTCACGGGCAGCCATCCTCCGATAAGACCCTCCCAAACGTCGTGTTTTGCGCGCGCCTCCCGAATTTCAGGGAACAGTTTGCCGAGGTCCACGTAGATTTCGTCGCTGAACGCGCCGTAATCGAAGGTCGGCTTGTCATCCGACCGGTTTGTGCCGATGAACGCCGGCACGCGCAACGGCGGCAGCGCCGCAGCGACGTCGTCGTAATTCGGGTCGCCCGTGCCCGCGAGCAGATCCTCTCCGAGTACGTCGCTTTTGGCACCGGCAATCGCCTCCATCGTGCGCCCGCGGTAGAGCGTCCCCGGCGAAACACGGGTCGGCTCAAGAGTCTTGGGCAGCTCCAGCACGACGCCTCGGGTCCCCACGAACAAAATGCTTCCGGTACGGTCTTGCAGGTTCTCGAACACCGCGAGTGCTCCCTCTGGCTGGCTGATCACCGCCATCAGAGTCCAGCGGCCCGAGACCTCGTTCTTCGCAACCTTGCGTTCCGCAGGCGTCGTGGGATCGTCGACAGCGACGGTCTGATTCTTGAAATCGATAGCGCGTACGCGAGGCGCGGCAGACTCACGAGTCTCGTTAGCGCGAATGGAGGGCTTCCGGCCTGCCCGCGAAGCCGCGCCGCCATCTGCGGCATACGACGCGGGCAGCAGAGTGAGAGCGGCAAGTGTGAGAAGAGGAATTCGATGCATGTGTCTCCTATGCCCAAGGTGCAAGAAAGGCGCGAGGGCGTACGATACCTTAGATTGGGCGTAAACGTTTACTCCTTATTTGGCTTGCGAAGCTCTCTGCTGGCTTTGCGCTCCTCTTTCGTCATAGGATTGCCGGGTTTTGCGCTTGGGGGAATCACAGAAGCGGCAACGGGGGACGGTAAAGCAAAACGACAACGATACCGTCGCGGTCCTATGCGTCGCGGAGCGCAGCTTGAAGGCCTTGTGGGGTGCATTGGACGCCGTGTACCCGAACAACGGCGCGACCCGGAACTGAGGAGAAGAGCAAAGATTACCCCGGAGTCTTCTTCAGGAATTTCAAGCCGTCGCGTCCTGCGACAATCGCTTCGGTAGCAAAACTCAAGAATAGACCGTGCTCGACGACACCGACAACATGATCGAGATGATGCGCCGTTTCCTTCGGATTCGGCATCGGCCCGAACGCGCAGTTCAAGATGTAGTGGCCGCCATCCGTGACGAAAGGCTTTCCGTCGATCGTCATGCGCATCGACGGGTTCCCGCCCAGCGCCTTCAGCTTTCGCTCCGTCGCTTCCCATCCGAACGGAACGATCTCCACCGGAACGGTCACCAGCGAACCGAGCGTGTCGACGATCTTGGTCTCGTCCGCGACCACCGCCATTCGTTTGCTGGTCGACGCCACAATCTTCTCCCGCAGAAGCGCGCCGCCATGGCCCTTGATGAGGAACAGTGTTCCGGGCTGAACTTCGTCGGCCCCGTCGACGGTGAGATCGATCTGCGACTGTTCAGCGAACGTCGCCAGCGGAATTTTCAAGCTGCGAGCCTGACGTTCCGTCTGCTCCGATGTGGGAATGCCCACGATGCGCAACCGCTCCTCAGCGATTCGCTGCGCCAGCGCGCTTACGAAGAGCGAGGCAGTCGAGCCGGAACCCAGGCCGACTACCATGCCATCTTCCACCAGCCTCGAAGCCGCTTCCGCCGCGGCCCGCTTCCATTGGTCCTGCTCACTCGCCATTTTCGTTCCGCTCATTGGGTGACCTGCTCAAGCGCGCCATCGTACTCCGCTCGACCGGAGCTTACCAAGCGCCCGCGAAGTTTGCATGCTAAGATTTCGCGTCGTTCATCGTGACCGCATGTTCCGGAAAATCCTGATTGCCAATCGAGGCGAGATCGCCATACGCATCCTGCGGTCGTGCCGGGAACTCGGCATTCGCGCCGTCGCCGTATTCAGTGACGTCGATCGCGCTTCGCTGCACGTGCGCCTGGCCGATGAGGCGTATCCGATCGGACCGGCTCCGTCCCGTCAGAGCTACCTCGCGATCGACAAGATCATCGGAGTCGCGCGCCAGGCAGGATGCGACGCCGTTCACCCCGGATACGGATTCCTCGCGGAAAATGCCGCGCTTCCGCGCGCCTGCACGGCAGCCGGTCTCGTGTTCATCGGACCATCCGCCGAAGCGATGCAGAGGCTCGGATCGAAGACGGCCGCGCGGCAATTAGCGCGCGAAACGGGCGTCCCGACCGTCCCCGGCACGATCGAACCCATCCAGACGCTCGACGAAGCGCTCGCGACGGCTCGTGCGACCGGATTTCCCGTCGTTCTCAAGGCGGTTGCGGGCGGCGGCGGAAAAGGAATGCGAACGATCGAGCAGGAGAGCGATCTCGCATCCGCGTGGCGCGACGCCGCCTCCGAAGCGCAAAACGCCTTTGGCGACGGGCGGCTCTACCTTGAAAAGTATCTCGTTCGCCCGCGGCACATCGAGATTCAGGTGCTCGCGGATCATCACGGTCACGCGGTCTTCCTCGGCGAGCGCGAATGCTCGGTGCAGCGGCGCTACCAGAAGGTGATCGAGGAAGCGCCCTCGCCGATTATGACCCCGGACCTGCGTCGAGCGATGGGAGACGCCGCGGTGAAACTCGCGCGGGCCGGAGGGTATACCAACGCAGGCACGGTCGAGTTTCTGGTTGATGCGAGCCGCAACTTCTATTTTCTAGAGATGAACACGCGGCTACAGGTGGAGCATCCAGTAACGGAGATGGTGACGTCACTCGATCTGGTGAAGCTTCAGATCGCCATTGCCGCCGGGGCGCCTCTGCCCTTCAGCCAGGGCGATGTGGATCTGCGCGGGCATGCGATCGAGTGCCGGGTCTACGCCGAGGATCCGGAGAACAACTTCTTCCCGTCGCCGGGAAAGATTCTGGAACGCCGCGTCCCGACGGGTCCCGGAATCCGGGTCGACGAAAGTATCTATGCCGGGTGGACCGTTCCGAACGAATACGATCCGCTCCTCGGAAAACTGATCGCATGGGGAAGCGACCGCGACGAGGCGATTGCGCGTTTGAAGCGAGCCCTGGACGAATACTACGTGACCGGAATTCGCACGAACGTCGGGCTGTTCCAGCGCATTCTGGACTCGCCCGATTTTCGAGAAGGCGAGATTCACACGCGCTGGCTCGACGACTTTCTCAAGCAACAATCTCCGACGTCGGAGGCTCGTAGTCGCGCTTCAGATTCCGTTGGGGATGCGGCGGCGATTGCCCTCGCGATGTGGCATGCTTCGCGCAACGCCGGTTCGTCGCCCCATAGCGCCAATGGCCGAAGTACGGCGGAATCACAATGGAAGACAGAAGGGCGGCGCGACCAATTGAATCGCGCGCCGGACGCTTAGGACTTTTCCCGGATGGTCCCACGAACTTGAAGATCGAAGCCAAAATCGGCGGCCGGCGGACAGCGGTCGAATTCTCGAGCGTCGACGGCGAGATGCGATTCACGATCGATGGGCGCGCGCTGGATGCGAACGCGGTCGAAATCGCACGCGGAGTCTATTCCATCCTGATCGGTGGTCAATCGTTTGAGGTGCGCGTCGAATCGGAGGGCGCCGCGCTGCGCGTCTCCATCGCGGGACGCGAATACTCCGCAGACGTCTACGATAAGCGCCAATGGCGCCGCTGCCGCGGAGCGACCGCTGAGGCCGAAGGGCGCCAACAAGTGGCGGCGCCGATGCCGGGGAAAGTGATTCGCGTGCTGGTGAAGCCGGGGGATTCGGTGGAGCGCGGCCAGGGACTCGTGGTGGTCGAAGCCATGAAAATGCAGAACGAGGTGCGCTCGCCGAAATCGGGAACGGTGGAGCGCCTGCTTGTTGCCGAAGGACAAGCCGTGAATTCAGGGCAGGGCGTTGCGATTGTGAACTAGGCGGGAGCTACTTCGCGGATGGGAGCTTGCCGGACGATTCCAGGATCATGCGAGCGAGATAATTGGTCACGTGAGATTCGTCGCGCGCTTCGGTCAAATAGGCGGCGCGAACGAGCTGCTCCTTGCGGTTCCGAAGCATTTCGCTGATGCCTTGCTGCACCTGCGGGTCAGACAGCTGCCGCTGTCCGGCAGGCTCCTTGGCGATCAGTTTGATGATGACGTAGCGCCCGTCCTTCAGTTGAACCGGGCGGCTCACCTCGCCCGGTTTCAAGGAAAGAACCGTTCGCTTGAGGACAGGATCGGAGCGGTTGAAAGACGATTCGGGGTTGTAGCCGAGGTCGCCGCCGGTTGACGCCGTGCCGTCCTCGGAATAGTCCTGGGCGAGCTGCGTGAAATCCGCACCGGCGCTCAGCTTCTGCGACAGCATCGCAGTCTTGCGTCCGGCTTCGGCTTCATTTGCGGCCTTGTCGTTCTTGCCGTTGTGAACCGAAGGATCGGGCCGCGGCGTGACGACGATTTGGGCGATGTGATATTGCGGCTCGACGAAATTGAACTGGGCGCGATTCGCGTTGTAGAAATCGGCGACGTCCTGATCCGTGATCGAAATCTTGGCTGCCACTTCGCGATTGAGCAGTTTCTGGATCGAAAGCTGCCTGCGGATGTCGCTCTTCAGGTCGTCAACCGTCAGGCCACTTTCCTTCAATTTGCGCTGGAATTCCTCTTCGGTGTAGGGACTCTTCGAAGCCGTGAACTTGTCTTCGACTTCGGCGTCGCTCGCGACCAGGTTCAGCTTGGCGGCGCGCTGGAGCAGGATCTCGCTGTTGACGAGCTCATCGAGGATGCTCAGCTCGAGCGACAGCGCTTCTTCGTGGGAAGGGCTCGGCGAGTCCGGATTCATCCGGGAGCGGAGATTTTTCTCCACTTCCTCGCGCATGATTTCCCGGCCGTTGACGGTGGCCCAAACGTCGGGACCCGGCGCCATTTCCTTTTTGCACGACGCGAGGGCGCACGCCGCCACTGCTACGAGGATTAGAACTCTTTGCTTCAACCAGAGCTCCTCCCGGCGGGAACTGCTTCAGGCAGCTTTCTTCACGCGACCCGATCGGATGCAGGCGGTGCAGACGCGGACCTGTTTGCGCACGCCATTGATGACCGCCTTGACGCGCCGGAGGTTTGGGTTCCAGCGGCGGCGACGGACATTGTGCGCGTGGCTGATGGTGTTGCCATAGCTGGGCTTTTTGCCGCAGATTTCACAAGCGAGTGCCATTCTTGACGTTGCTCCAGAAAGGAATCTCGAAATATCGCGAACGTTGATGCTACCAGAGAATGGCGCGCGCGGAAAGTAATTTGGCCGGGACGGAGCGCGCGGCCACGTCCGCGAGTTCGCCCAGCGTGCTACAGTTGAATCGTGCGAGCCGACATCGAGCAGGTTCTCGAACTCATTCAGCGCAAGGATCCCGCATCGTTGGAAGAGGCATTGGCCCTCCTGCAGAGCACCGTGTTTTCCTTCAGCATGAGGGTCTGCGGGCAACGGCAGGACGCCGAAGATACCATGCAGGAAGTCTTGCTCAAGTCAGTTCCGAATCTGGCTAAATTCGATAGCCCAAAAGCGCTCGCGGTCTGGCTGTACAAGGTCGCGAAAAATCGCTGTCTGATGAGCCGCCGCAGGAGCAAGTTTGCGCCCACGGAGGCTCTCTCACTGGAAGACCTGATGCCGAGGGCAGGCGAACTCGAAAATCTGCCGGCCGACAAGGAAGTCACTCCTGAAACCTCTCTAATGCGCCGCGAAAACGGCAAACGCCTGAGGGAGGCTGTGCAGAAGTTGCCGCCGGACTACCGGCTGGTGCTGGTCTTGCATGACATGGAGGAGCTCTCCGACGAAAACATCGCCGAAATCACCGGCCTGCGTATGGGGACGATCCGCGTCCGACTGCACCGCGCGCGGCTCTTCGTTCGAAAGCAACTCGCGCGCCAAGGCCACGCCGTTCGGCGAGAGGCGGCGACGGCGGCGGCCGCTCCGGCAAAGCCTCGGGAGAGACGATGCAAACAGATGTTCGCCGAGCTGTCGGACTATCTCGACGACGAGCTCGATGACTCGCTGTGCGAAGAACTCGAAAAGCACATGGACGGGTGCGAGCCCTGCAAGGCCTTCTTGAGCAGCCTGGAAAAATCGATCCAGCTTTGCCGAACAGCCCCGACTGAACCGCCGGACTCCCATCGCGCCGCCAGGCTTCGACGAGAGTTGCTGGCCGAATACCAGCGCACCATGACTCGCGTCGTCAGAGAATCCGTTCGCACCTAGACCGCGGCCAACCTTCTCCTTTACTCGCTGAAAATCCGCACAACATTCCTGTAACAGATCGCCACTGTTTGCATTCATTCGGTGTGTGGCAGAGGCAGGAGCCGACCACCGCGCACGGGAGGAATCAATGATCAGCGCAAAAGTCCAGCTTACTGAGGCACTTAGGGCGAATCGCCAGTTTGTGGCAACGACTGGGACCGAACATCACATGATTCTCGACGACGCCGCGGGAGGCACCGGCCCGAAGCCGATTGAATTGCTTGCCGTAGGGCTGGCGGGCTGTACAGCCTTCGACGTGATTACGATCCTTCGCCAGAAGTACCACCAGAAGATCACCGGCTACGAAGTGCGAGTGGAGGCGGATCAAGCGGAGCGTCCCCCACAGGTGTTCACCAGCGTCCGTATCCACCACGTTGTCACGGGCTTTGAAATCGATACAGGCGCAATCGAACAGGCGATTCAGCTGTCGGAGGAGAAGTATTGCTCGGTGGGCGCCATGGTGAAGCAGACGGCTGCTCTGCACACGACGTACGAAGTCGTCCAAGAGACGACGGAATGGATGAGGCCAGTTCCGGCGAATGTCGAGAGGTGACAACCGGTTCCCGGAAAGGCATTCCTCACATGACTTCAAACACTTACCGAAAGCACGGGGCGGCAGTTCTGGTTGTGGCGCTCCTTTGGCTGGGCCAGCCGAGAGATCTGCGCGCACAGGACGCGCCGCAGCCTTCTCCTGTGACGCTTCAGCAGGCGGTGAACATCGCGCTGGAGAAGAACCCGCAGCGCAAAGCGGCGCTCGCGGACACGCGGGCTGCCGAGGCCGACGTGAGGGAAAGCCGCTCGTCTTTGCTGCCGCGGATCGGGTTTTCCGAGACCGCCACTGTTGGCAACGACCCGGTATACGTTTTTGGCAGCAAGCTGCGACAGCAGCGGTTCAATGCTTCCGATTTTGGGCTGAATGTGCTGAACACTCCGACGCCGTTCGGCAATTTTGCGACGCGGTTTGGCGGGACGTGGAACCTGTTCGATTCGTTCGCAAGCTGGCGCGGCGTGAACCGAGCGGAACGCATGAAGGATGCCGCCCAACACGGACTCGAACGCGCGGATCAAGAGATCCTGCTGCGGGTGATTGACTCCTACTACGCCGCACTGCTGGCCAAGAAGCAGCTGGACGTCGCCGAGCAAGCAATGCAGACCGCGCAGTCGATTCTCGACCGGAGCAAGAGCCGGTTCGAAAGCGGAATCGTGGTGGAATCCGACTATCTGAGCGCCCAGGTGAGGATGGCAACGCGCAAGCAGGAGTTGATCCGCGCGCAAGACAATCTCGCATTGGCGCGGATGCAGCTGAGCACGGCCATGGGCGTGTCGACGGGAAGCGGGTTCGAGCCAACGGACAGTCTCGCCGAGAAGACTCTCCCTCCAACACCGCTCGACGAAGCGGAGAAACAGGCGCTGGAGATGCGGCCCGACCTGAAGCGGGTCTTGTCCGAAGAAGCCGCGCAGCAGCAAAGCGTTTCGATCGCGAAATCTTCGTTCGGTCCGCGAGTGAATGCGTTTGCCGATTGGGAAGCGGATAACGCGTCTCTCGTTGGAGGCGGAGGGGGCAACAACTGGGTGGCTGGAATCGAAGTGCAAGTGGACCTCTTTCAGGGAGGAGCGAAGCGGGCGCAGCTCGCTCACGAGCGAGCGGTGCAGGAAAGGGTTGCCGCCATGCGAGAAATGGCGACGAACGAAATTCGGCTGGAGGTCCGCCGCGCTTACTACGACGTGGACACAGCCAAGCAGCAGATCGAAGTGGCTCGCGCGTCCGTCGCGGAATCAAAGGAAGGCTTGCGGATCAACCAGAATCGCTACGATTCGGGGCTGTCGACCATTACCGATCTGCTCGTTGCGGAGGAAGCGGCACGCAGCAGCGAAATGAATTACTGGGAAGCAGTCGATCGTTATTACACCAGCTTCGCTGGCCTGGAACTGGCCAGCGGAAGATTGAGTTCTCACTCTCCCGTGGTGACACCATGAACTTCAAGAACCAATCGCTTGCCGCGGCTCTTCTCCTGTCAGCGAGCCTGGGCGCAGGGCTTACCGGGTGCTCGGGCGATCGCCGCTCTGAGGCCACGCAATCCGAAGCAGTCGGCGGCGTCGCCGTGATCGTCGCACAGCAACAAAACATTCCGGACTGGCTGGAAGAGGTCGGAACGGTGCGCGCCGCGCAAACAAGCCACGTGGCAAGCCAGATCATGGGAAACATCGTCGAAATTATGGCGCATGAAGGCGACCGAGTCTCCAAGGGACAGATTCTCGCGACGATCGACGATGCTCAGCCTCGCGCCGCCATGGCGCAAGCCGCCGCCGCCGTGACCGCCGCCGAAAAGGACGTCACCGCAGCGGATTCGGATTTCGCGCTGGCTCAAACCACGCTGAAGCGTTATCAGGAACTCTACGGAAAGAAATCGGTCAGCCCGCAGGAATTCGATGAGGTCAAAGCCCGCAACCAGGCCACCGAGGCACGGCGCGACATCGCGCGGGCCGGACAAGCGCAAGCAAGCGCAGCGCTCGCGCAAGCCCGAACCTCACTCAGCTACACGCAGATTCGCGCTCCCTTCAATGGAGTGGTGACCGAGAAACGAGCTGATGCGGGCACGCTGGTTTCTCCGGGCATGCCCATTTTCACGGTCGAGGATACGCACGGGTACCGGCTCGAGGCGACGGTGGACGAGAGCGACATCTATATTGTCCACACCGGCGAAACGGTGCCGGTGTCCGTGGACGCGCTCGGAGGCAGCGACGTGTCCGGCAAGGTAGAGCAGATCGTTCCCGCTGCCGACCCGGCGAGCCGCAGCTTCCTCGTGAAGATCGGATTGCCGGCAAGTGAACGCCTGCGCTCAGGACTCTTCGGAAGGGCGCGATTCGCGCGCGGCGAGCGCTCCGCGCTGTTGATTCCTCAATCCGCGGTGGTGGAGCGCGGCCAACTACAAGGAGTGTACGTGACCGACGCGAGCGGCGTGGCGGAGTTGCGCTACGTGACCCTCGGCAGGACCGCCGGCCGGCAAGTCGAAGTGCTTTCCGGGCTGCAAAGCGGCGAAAGGCTGATTGCCGCGCCGGGCGAACGCGAATTCAACGGCAAGCGGATCGCGATGCAGCCATGAGCGAGACATCCTCCAATCCGGCTCCCGAGACGCGGGCACTGCGACTGGCAGGCCGGATTGCGCACGCCTTCATTCAATCGAAACTGACGCCGCTGGCGATCGTGGCGGCGCTTCTCCTCGGAGCGTTCAGCATCGCCAAGACACCCCGCGAGGAAGAGCCGCAGATCGTTGTGCCCATGCTCGATGTGTTTGTGCAAATGCCGGGCGCATCGGCCCAGGAAGTCGCGGAGCGCGCGACGATCCCCATCGAGAAGCTGTTGCGCGAGGTTCCGGGAGTTGAGTATGTCTATTCGATCAGCCATCCGGGGCTGAGCATGGTGATCGTGCGCTTCTACGTGGGGACGAAAGAAGAGGACGCGATCGTTAACACGTACAACAAGCTCTATTCGAACTTTGACCGCATCCCGCAAGGCGTGTCCCAGCCGATCATCAAAGTCCGCTCGATCGACGACGTGCCGATTCTCGCCCTGACGCTGTGGGGAAAGAACTACGACGCCTATCAATTGCGGCGAATCGCGGGTGAACTCGAGCACTCGCTGAAACAATTGGACAACGTCTCTGAAACGGCCATCATCGGCGGGCAGACGCGGAAGGTTCGCGTGGTGCTGGATACGCAACGGCTTTCCGCCTACGGGCTGACGCCGGTGTCCGTTCTCACGCAGCTCGGAGCCGCGAATACGCGCAATCTGGCGGGCAGCTACGCGCAAGGCAATCAAGAGTTTCAAGTCGAAGCGGGCAACTTCTTTACGCGCGCGGAGGAGCTGAAACAGGTCGTCGTGGGAGTGCACTCCGGCCGGCCCGTGTACCTTCGAGACGTCGCAGACAAAATTGAGGACGGCCCAGCCGAGCCGGACAGCTACGTGCTGTTTGCCGGCGGCGAGGGAGCGGCCGGAAACGCCGCCAACGCGGCGTATCCGGCCGTCACAATTACGGTCGCCAAGCGCAAGGGCGCAAACGCGACGATGCTTGCGGAAAAAGCGCTGCAAACGGTTGACTCTTTGCGCCGGGGTACGCTGCCCAGCGATCTCAAGATCACCGTGACCCGCAATTACGGCGAGACCGCCAAGGACAAATCGGACGAACTCCTAAAACACCTGCTTCTCGCGACTCTGTCCGTCACCCTGCTGATAGCGCTCGCCCTGGGATGGCGCGAGTCCGGCGTTGTCTTGCTGGCCATACCTGTGACTCTTGCCCTGACGCTGGCCGTTTTCTATTTCTACGGCAACACGCTGAATCGCGTCACGCTCTTTGCGCTGATCTTTTCCATCGGCATTCTGGTGGACGACGCGATCGTGGTTGTAGAAAACATCGTTCGCCATTTTCGATTGCCCGAGAATCGCGGGCGGCCCCTTGCGGACACCGCCGTGGAGGCGGTGGATGAAGTCGGCAACCCGACCATCCTCGCGACGTTCGCCGTGATTGCAGCCATTCTGCCGATGGCGTTCGTGCGCGGCTTAATGGGCCCGTACATGCGGCCGATCCCCGTGGGAGCGTCTGCGGCGATGCTGTTTTCGCTGATCGTGGCGTTTATCGTTTCGCCCTGGGCTGCGCTGCGCCTGCTGCGTCACTACGCGGACCGTTCAGGCTCCGGCCACGAGAAGGAAGGGTGGACCACACGTTTCTATCGCCGCCTGATGAACCCGCTGATTCAGGATTCCAAGCGGCGATGGGCTTTTCTGGGTGGCGTCGTCGTGCTGCTGCTGGCCGCGGTGGCGTTCGTTCCGTTGAAGTGGGTGCAGGTAAAGATGTTGCCCTTCGACAATAAGAGCGAGTTCCAGGTGATCATCGACATGCCGGACGGAACGCCGCTCGAGCAGACGACTCGCGTGGCGCAAGCGCTCGGCGACTACCTGGGCCGCCAGCCGGAGGTAGTCAACTATCAAATCTACGCGGGCACGTCCGGGCCGTACAATTTCAACGGCTTGGTGCGACATTACTTCCTGCGGCGTCAACCGAACCAGGCCGACATTCAGGTCAACCTCCTGTCCAGCCACGAGCGAAAAGCCCAAAGCCACGAAATCGCGCGAAAACTGCGCCCGGAACTGGACAGGATTGCGGCGCCGTTTGGAGCGCGCATCAAGGTCGCGGAGGTTCCTCCCGGGCCGCCGGTGCTCGAGACGCTGGTGGCCGAAGTGTACGGACCGGACTACAGAGGTCAGATCGAACTCGCCGCCAGGATCAAGAGGATCTTTCAGGAAACCCCCGGGGTGGTCGACGTCGATTGGTACGTGGAGGACCCGCAAACGAAGTACGAGATGAAGACCGACCTGGACAAGGCCGCTTTGCAGGGTGTGTCTGCCGCGGAAGTGGCCAAGACGGTACAGATCGGGCTCAGCGGAGCATCCGCGGGGCTTCTGCACGATCCTGCGTCACGCGAAGACATTCCGATCGAAGTCCGATTGTCGCGACCCGACCGGTCGGCAATTGAGAATCTCGAGAACTTGAAGCTTCCGGGCGCTTCGGGCGAGCAGGTTTCGCTGCGTGAAGTTACGGACGTCCAGAAGACGACGATTGACACGAGCGTCTACCGGAAAAACTTGCGGCCCCTCGTTTACGTCACGGGCGATGTCGCAGGCGAAATCGAGAGTCCGGTTTACGCGATCCTCAAAATGAAGGATTCGATCAACAAGATCCGACCACCGGACGGCTACGGCGTGAGGCAGTACATGGGCACAACACTGCCGGAGAGCTTGGATCACTATTCGATGAAATGGGACGGCGAGTGGCACATCACGGTGGAGGTGTTCCGCGATCTCGGCCTGGCCTTCGCCGCCGTCCTGGTGCTGATCTATGTTCTGGTCGTGGGCTGGTTCAAGTCGTTCAAGACGCCGTTGGTCATCATGGCCCCGATACCGCTGACGCTCGTCGGCATTCTGCCGGCTCATGCATTGATGGGCGCGTTCTTCACTGCCACTTCGATGATCGGCTTTATCGCCGGCGCAGGCATCATCGTTCGAAACTCGATCATCCTCGTCGACTTCATCGAGCTGCGCCGCGCGCATGGAATGTCGCTCGAGGACGCGGTGGTGGATGCAGGAGCCGTTCGTTTCCGTCCCATGCTTCTGACGGCGGCCGCGGTGGTTGTCGGCGCCAGCGTCATTCTCTTCGATCCGATTTTTCAGGGGCTGGCCATTTCGTTGATGGCTGGCGAAGTGGCTTCGACGGTCTTGTCTCGCATGACGGTCCCTGTTCTGTATTACCTCAGCCAGCGCAGCCGGCACGCGACTGCGCCACAGGGCGAGGACCTTGCCCTGCGACAAGTCAGTTGAGAAGGAGCTGATTCCATGACCATAGAACGCTATCTCCGGATGATCGCTGGCGCGTTCGTCCTGCTTTCTCTCGCCTTGGGACACTGGCTAAGCCCTTACTGGTATCTGTTCACGGCGTTCGTCGGCTTGAACTTGTTCCAGTCGGCTTTCTCGAATTGGTGTCCGATGATGGCAATCCTTCGAAAGGCAGGCGCGAGAAGCCAGACAGACAATTGAACATCTGCCGGACGACTCACGCAATCCAGTCCGCGCGAACCAAGAAAAGCGCGCCCTTCGGTCTTGCCCATCCAGACAACGGGAACGGGGGTTCGGCCGAGTCTACAGCTCTCTTGTTCCGACGAGCTCAGGCAAGGTCGTAGCGATCCAGGTTCATCACCTTGCTCCATGCGGCCACGAAGTCCTCCACGAACTTCCCCTTCGAGTCCGAGGACCCATAGACTTCCGCAAGGGCACGCAGTTGGGAGTGCGAACCGAAGATCAGGTCCACACGCGTGGCGGTCCACCTGGTCTTGCCCGTCGTGCGGTCACGCCCCTCGTACACCCCTCCCGAGCCATTCGAAGGGCGCCATTCCGTGCTCATGTCGAGCAGGTTGACGAAGAAGTCGTTCGTCAGCGTCTCCGGCCGCTTGGTGAAAACGCCGTGTTTCGTCTGCCCGGCATTTGCACCCAGGACGCGCAGGCCGCCGACGAGAACCGTCATCTCAGGCGCCGTGAGCGTCAAGAGTTGCGCCTTGTCAATCAGCAGCTCCTCTGCCGATATGCTGAACTTGGCCTTTTCGTAGTTGCGGAAGCCGTCCGCGGCCGGTTCGAGATAGCCGAATGACTCCACATCGGTCTGCTCTTGCGACGCGTCCGTGCGCCCCGGCGTGAAGGGGACTTTCACGTCGTGCCCGGCGGCCTTGGCAGCTTTCTCGACCGCGGCACAGCCGCCGAGGACGATGAGGTCGGCCAGTGAGACTTTTTTTGCCTTCTTGCCCTTGGGCTGCGAGCTGTTGAACTCCTTTTGGATCCCTTCGAGCGTCCGCAGCACCTTCGCCAGTTGAGTCGGTTGATTCACTTCCCAGTCCTTCTGGGGTTCAAGACGGATGCGTGCGCCGTTCGCTCCGCCGCGCTTGTCGGAGCCGCGGAACGTTGACGCCGAGGCCCAAGCCGTCGAGACGAGTTGGGAGATGGAGAGTCCGGATTTGAGGATCTTGGCCTTCAGCGCTGCGATGTCTTTCGCGTCGATCAGCTTGTGATCGGCCGCCGGAACAGGGTCTTGCCAGATCAGCTCCTCCTTCGGGACCTCCGGGCCGAGATAGCGCGCACGCGGGCCCATGTCGCGGTGAGTGAGCTTGAACCACGCGCGGGCAAACGCGTCTGCGAACTCATTCGGATGCTCGTAGAAGCGCCGGGAGATCTTCTCGTAGACAGGATCGACCCGCAAAGAGAGGTCCGTCACCAACATGGTTGCCGCGTGATGCTTCGATGGGTCGAAGGGATCCGGAATCGGCGTGGCGCTGCCTTTCGCTTGCCACTGATAGGCGCCCGCCGGGCTCTTGGTCAGCTCCCATTCGTTGCCGAACAAGTTCTCGAAGTAGTAGTTGCTCCACTTCGTCGGCGTCTGCGTCCAGGTGACCTCCGGGCCGCCGGTGATCGCGTCTTTCCCTTTGCCTGTGCCGTAGCGGCTCTTCCAGCCGAGGCCCATTTCTTCAATGGGCGCTGCCTCGGGCTCGGCGCCAACCAGCTTCGGATCGCCGGCGCCGTGGGTTTTGCCGAAGGTGTGCCCGCCAGCAATCAGCGCGACCGTTTCCTCGTCGTTCATCGCCATGCGACGGAACGTCTCGCGAATGTCTTTGGCCGCCGCGAGGGGATCCGGCTTGCCGTTCGGCCCTTCCGGATTCACGTAGATGAGGCCCATCTGTACCGCGCCGAGCGGCTCCGCGAGCTGGCGTTCGCCGCTGTAGCGTTCGTCGCCGAGCCACGTCCCCTCGGGACCCCAGAAAAGTTCTTCGGGCTCCCATACGTCGGCGCGGCCGCCAGCGGATTCTCGAGCTCCCGGTCGCCCGTGTAGCGCTTGTCGCCAAGCCAGGTCTCCTCCTTGCCCCAGTACACGGCCTCGTCAGGCTCCCACACATCGGGGCGTCCGCCGCCGAAACCGAAGGTTTTGAACCCCATCGATTCCAAGGCGACATTACCGGCCAGAACCATGAGGTCACCCCAAGAGATCTGCCGGCCGTACTTCTGCTTGATAGGCCAAAGCAACCGGCGCGCCTTGTCGAGGTTCGCGTTGTCCGGCCAAGAGTTGAGCGGCGCGAAGCGCTGTTGGCCGGTGCCGGTGCCGCCGCGCCCATCGCCGATGCGGTACGTGCCCGCGGCGTGCCACGCCATGCGAATGAAGAGTCCGCCGTAGTGGCCGAAATCCGCCGGCCACCAGTCCTGGCTGTCCGTCATCAGCGCCTGGAGGTCCTTCTTCAGGGCGTCGAAGTCAAGCTTCTTGAACTCCTCGGCGTAGTTGAAGGCCTGGCCCATCGGATCGGATTTGGGCGAGTTCTGGTGGAGAATCCTGAGGTTCAGCTGGTTCGGCCACCAATCGCTGTTCGACCTCATTCCGACATTCGTGGTGCCGTGGATGACCGGGCACTTCGCCTCGGTTGGCGAGGGTTGCGCCTGATCAGCGGGAACCGGCGCCCCCGCGGTGGGGGTGAGTTGATTACCCATGTGTGTCTCCTCCTTGCTTTTTAGTTTGTGCCATCGCCGCCGGCCGCGCTTGCCGGTGCGGGCTGTGAGTCCGATGTCCCGATGGCGACGACACGGAACGGGAAGCGCGCCGCGGACCGCAGTTCGCGCACAACCCCCGGAAAATGAGTTCGCACTCGCGAATCCTCCGCTTCCCGAGGGACCCCGAGGCTGGCCTGGGCACGTCGTACCACTGCAAGTCTTCGACTTTGCCGCAGCGGTCGCAGATAAAGTGGTGATGCCGCACGCCTCGCGCATCGAATCGCGCGGCGCGGCCCTCGACGGCCACTTCCCGCACCAGACCCGCCTGCACCAGGTCCCGCAGATTGTTATACGTCGTGGCCCTGGAACAGCGCGGATCGGCGCGATTCACGGCTTCGAAGATTTCCGCCGCGGTGGGATGACGGGTGTGCTCCATCAGGAAGGCCATCACGGCGTAGCGCTGCGGCGTGCACCGCAGCCCGCAGCCTTCCAGGGATCTCTTGATCGCCTCGGCGTCCATTAACAATTTAGACTGAATCTAATCTGACATTTTGTCAAGACTCATGCTTCGGGTTAATGGCCGGCGAGCCGGACAGAAATCGCTTGGCGGGGTACTCGGCCTAGGGAGGAAGCGCCGCATCGGCGGAATGATCGGGCCGTGCCGGGCAAGCCGTCGGTAAACGGCGGCGCTCGTGAGAGATATCAGCCGCACGCTGCCGCTGGCATTCTGAGCCTTTTCGGCAGAGGTTCACTCGCTCACTCACTCCTGTCGCAGCGCTACCATGGGATCGACCTTCGTGGCTCGGCGCGCCGGGATGTAGCTGGCGACGAGCGCCACACCCACCAAGACCGCGAACACCGCGAGGAATGTCGGCGGATCGCTGGGCTTGACGCCATAGAGAAGGCTCGACATCAGGCGAGCGAGAATTAAGGCTCCTACCATGCCGAACGCGGCCCCCGTCAGGGCCAGGCGGATGCCATGCTGCACGACCAGCCTCAAGACATCCAGGCGCGTCGCGCCGAGGGCAGTGCGAATACCGATCTCCCGGGTGCGCATCGCAACCCCATAGGAAA